>JBOHLS010000028.1:0-30231 GCA_050729835.1 Allostellaceae bacterium
GCACTTCCCTTTGTTCCTCAAGGAGTGCGAGTGGCGCTTCAACTACCGCCCGACACGCAACCTCCACAGAATGTTACTGGCCTGGGCAAAACGCGATTTACTATAGGTTTATCTAGGCCAGCCCCTAACTTTATTCCGTGGTGGCGGCGTTTGTCGTCGGCGGCGCGGCGACCCCAGCCCACGCCATTGTCGTGCCGTGGTCGGGCGCCGGATCGAGCGGCATCGACGGTGCGCCGACCACCAACCTCGGCGACAGCTGGCAGCTGACCAACGGCAATATGACCTGGGCGATCACGCCCTCGCCCTCGGCTTTCAACTCGGCCTTGTTCAACAACAGCTTCGGCACCTTCGCCACGGCGTTCCAGTTCACCATCAATTCCGGCGTGGCGGGCATCGGCTCGGCCCAGTTGGTGGATCTGACGACGAGCCAGAACTGGAACTCGGCCATCTCGCTGGCGGCACAGCGCGTGACGCTGAACGCGCCGGCCGGAACGCAGCTCAACGCCGGCGATCAATACGCCCTCGACATCAACTTCGGCGGCGCGGCCGATCCCGGCACCTTCAGCTTCGCGGCGCTGTGGTCGGACTCGCCGATCTCGAACACCAGCGTTTCCGAGCCGACGACTTTGTCGCTGTTCGGCATCGCGGCGCTCGCGCTCGTCGTCATGCGGCGCCAGTTGTTCGCCGCGATCTGAATTCGCCGTTTCACGCTTCGTAGCGAGTCGCGACTCGTTCGAGTCGCGACTCGTTTTTTGACTCGCGAATTCCAAAAAATGTCAAGCACGGCAGCGCGAGCCGCCGCTGATTTGCTTGAAAAATGGTTATCGCCCGCTTATTGATTTTCGTCATGGCGCGCGATCAAAAACACATTGTCTTTCCCGGCCGCATGGTGATTGTCGGTTTCGGCAGTATCGGACAAGGCGTGTTGCCGCTGGTGCTTCGTCACATCGCGATGAAGCCCGAACAGATCGTCATCGTCACCGCGCACGACATGGGCCGCAAGGAAGCGGAATCCCTGGGCGTGAAGTTCGTCAAGAAGCTGCTGACGCGCGAGAACTACCGTAAGATTCTCGAGCCGATGCTCGGTAAGGGCGACTTTCTGATGAACGTCTCGGTCAACGTGTCGAGCATCGACCTGATCGAGTTGTGCCGGGAAAAGGGCGCGCTCTATCTCGACACCTGCATCGAACCGTGGCCCGGCGGTTATACCGATCCCAAGCTGTCGCCGTCGGCGCGCTCGAATTACAAGCTGCGCGAAGACGCGCTGGCGCTGCGCAACAAATACAGCGACGGCCCGACGGCTGTCATCACTCACGGCGCCAATCCGGGCCTGGTGTCGCATTTCGTCAAGGATGCGCTGCTCAACATCGCCAAGGCGGTCAAGCACAACGCCGACAAGCCGAAGAGCCGCACCGATTGGGCCGAGCTCGCGCGCGGCCTCGGCGTCAAGGTCATCCACATCGCCGAACGCGACACCCAGGTCTCGACCGTGCCGAAGAAAGTGGGCGAGTTCGTCAACACTTGGTCGATTGAAGGTTTCGTCTCGGAGGGCATGCAGCCGGCCGAGCTCGGCTGGGGGAGTCACGAGCGGCATTTCCCGGCCGATGGCGGCCGGCACGATTTCGGCTGCGGCGCGGCGATCTATCTGGCGCGGCCGGGCGCGGCGACGGCCATGCGTTCATGGACGCCGCTCGAGGGCCCGTATCACGGCTTCCTGGTGACGCACAGCGAATCGATCTCGATCGCCGACTATCTGACGCTGGCGGCCAACGGCAAGCCGGCCTATCGCCCGACTGTGCACTACGTCTATCACCCATGCGACGGCGCGGTGCTGTCGCTGCACGAGCTGTGGGGCAAGAACTGGCACGTCCAGAAAACGAACCGCCTGATCATGGACGACATCATGCCGGGCGGCATCGACGAGCTGGGCGTGCTGCTGATGGGGCACGACAAGGGCTCTTACTGGTACGGCTCGCGTCTATCGATCGACGAGGCGCGTCGCGTCGTGCCTTATAACAACGCCACTTCGCTCCAGGTCACGGCCGCGTGCCTTGCCGGCGCGATCTGGGCGATGGAGAACCCGGAATCCTTCGTGGTCGAGCCCGACGAGATGGATTTCGAGCGCATTCTCGAGATCTGCCGGCCCTATCTCGGCGACATGGTCGGCGAGTTCAGCAATTGGACGCCGCTGCACGATCGCAATCGCCTGTTCCAGGAAGACATCGACAAGCGCGACCCCTGGCAGTTCAAGAATTTCCGGGTCGTCTAACCCGTCTCGTCCAACACCACCATGCCGTTTTCGACCCGCACCGCCGCGTGCGCCAGGCTGCGCCCGGCGCACGGACCGGCGACGCAAAATCCGTCCGCAGGATGGAACTGCGCGCCGTGGGTGCGGCAGACCAAAAAGCGGCGTCGCGATCGAAGAATGCGTTGGGGACGATCTCGAGCGGCGTCCCCTGGTACGGGCAGGCGTTGCGATAGGCGTGGATTTCACCGGCGTGGCGCAGCACGAATACCGCCTGCCGCGCCGATTCGGCACCGAAGACAAAACCCCGCGCGGCGCCCTCGGCGAGCGCGTCGGCGCGACACAGCGGCAACCCCATCAGGCTTTGAGCCCGGCCATGCGGCAGAGCAGCGCCCACTCCGCGGCGGATACCGGCGACACCGAAAGCCGCCCCTGGCGCACGAGGGCGAGCGATTTCAGCCCGGACTCTGCCTTGATCTGCGCCAGCGTCACTGGCGTCTTGGCCGCCGCAACTAGCGTTACGTCGACCGCGACGAACCGGCCGCTCTTGTCGTCAGGATCCGGATAGGCGGCGCGCGCGATCGCGACCGTGCCGACGATCGCGAGCCCTTCGTTCGAATGATAGAAGAAGGCGCGGTCGCCGACCCGCATGGCCCGCAAATTGTTCGCTGCCTGATGGTTGCGCACCCCGGTCCAGGCCGTGCGCCGGTCGCGTGCCAGATCGGCCCATGAATAGGCCGACGGCTCGGATTTCAGCAGCCAATGGCTCATGGCCGCCGAGGCTAGCGGCAATCGGGCCCTTTGTCCCACCTGCGGCATTGCATTAAGTTGGCCCGTGTTCGCCGATTGGTTTTCCCCACCGTTCGAAGGTGCCGCACGATGACCGAAGGATGGACGCAACGGATTGCCTGGTGCGGGGTTGCGTTGGCTGGCCTCAGCGTGCTTCTGGTCGTGGTCAACATCGTGCTCGCGCTGGTGAATGCGCATACCCAGGCCGAAGTCGCCGTCCGCCAGCAAGTCATCGCCGACGCCCCGCAATACAATGCGATCGGCGAGGCCCTGCTCCACAGCTTGAACGCCGCGGTCGCCGCAACCAACGATCAGGCCTTGATCGCCATGATGCAGCGGCACGGCTTGAATCCATCTAGTGCCGCGCCGGCGAGGCGGTCGCGATGAGCGATCAGGCACCGCCGACCAACCGTCGGCCGCCGCTCGAAATCGGCCTGGCGCTGCTGGCGCTCGGCTTCTTCCTCGCCGTGATTTTCCAGACGGTGCAGCTGGTGCGCGAGCGCATCAACTATTCGACCATCATGCTGAACCAGCAGGCGCCGTTGGAGAACACACTCAAGCTGCGCGATCGGATCAATGCGCTTGCCAGCGATACCGCGCAGCTAGCACAGACCGGGAACGCCGCCGCCAAGCAGGTCGTCGACGATCTGGCGCGGCAGCACATCGCTCTTCATCCGGTGAACCGGCCAGCATCGCCCGCGCACTGACGGAGCACTGACAGAGCAACGGCCGACATCCCCGGCCTTGCAAAAAGAACACAATATAATATGTTATTATATATATATTTTATTATTGCAAACAGTAAAATAAGGTATAACTACACTGCCATATGCGGCTTAACCCGATCGGCTGATGTGGGCGCGCCGCGCTACGAGGTTTTTGCCGTATGCTGCCGCTGACGCTCGATCTCTCCCGCCTTCGTCTAGCGCTTGTCGGCGCCGGCTCCGCCGCGTTGCGGCGGCTCGAACGGCTGGATGCCGCTGGCGCGAACGCCGTGGCGGTATATGCGCCCAGCCCTAGTGTCGCTCTCGCCGCCCTGGCCGGCAGGCGGCTAAGCGCGCGGACGCCCAGCGGCGACGATCTTGCCGGCAACCACCTCGTCTTCATCGCCGGCCTCGGCGCCGACGATACGGCGGTGATCGCGCGGCAAGCCCGCGCGGCCGGCGTCATCGTCCACGTCGAAGACACACCCGAAGCATCGGACATCCAGCTGCCGGCGGTGCTCCATCGCGGCGATCTGATCGTCGCGGTGTCGACCAGCGGCCGGTCGCCCGGGCTGGCCGTCGAGATCAAGCGGATGCTGGGCCGGATCATCGGCCCCGAATGGGCGGCGCGACTGGACGCAATGGAGGTGGCGCGCGCGCGCTGGCGGAAAGCCGGCTTCGCGCCGGCCGCCGTGCGCCAACGGACCGGTAACTGGCTCGCCGCGCACGGCTGGCTCGCCACTGGCACCGCTTTGGAGTCACACTGGATCGGCGGCGGCGCCAACGACCGGACCGGACGCCGCATCCGCCAAGGTTGAACCCATCCCCGAGGAGGCACCCATGTCGTTGAGAATTGGCGATACCGCACCCGATTTCGAAGCCCAGTCCACCGAAGGCAAGATCAAATTCCACGACTGGATCGGCAATTCGTGGGCTGTGCTGTTCTCGCATCCCAAGGACTTCACGCCGGTCTGCACCACCGAGCTCGGCACGATGGCGCGGATGAAATCCGATTTCGACAAGCGCGGCGTCAAGATCATCGGCCTGTCGGTCGATTCGGTCGACGACCACAAACGCTGGGCCGGCGACATCAAGGAGACGCAGGGCCACGCGCCCAATTATCCGATCATTGGCGACACCGATCTCAAGATCGCCAAGCTCTACGGCATGCTGCCGGCGGAAGCCTCGGGCGACGTGGCCAAGCGCACGGCCGTCGACAACCAGACGGTGCGCAACGTCTTCGTCGTCGGACCCGACAAGAAGATCAAGCTGATCCTGGTCTATCCGATGGCCACGGGGCGCAACTTCGACGAAGTGCTGCGGGTAATCGATTCGCTTCAGCTCACGATCAAGCACCGCGTCTCGACGCCGGCGAATTGGAAGCCGGGCCAGGACGTCATCATCAGCGGCGCGGTTTCGAACGACGAAGCGGCGAAGATCTTCCCGGGCTTCAAGACGGTAAAGTCCTATCTGCGCACGACGACGCAGCCGCGAAACTAGGAGAGCGCGATGAGCGACCCGGTGTTCAAGCTGGTGACCGGCAACCGCCTGCGCGACGGCAAGGTGGTGTATTTCGCCGGCGCCGGCGTCTGGACGCCGGCGATCGCCGAGGCGCGGCTGGTCGGGGAACGGGACGGCGCGACCCTGCTGGCGGAAGCGCAAGCGGGATCGCCGCCCCACCCGGCGGTAGCACCCACGCTGATCGAGGCGACGCGCGACGGCGAGCTGGGCGTGCCAGTTACGTTGCGCGAGCGCATCCGCGCCTTCGGCCCGACCATCCGCCATTACGGCGGTTGAGCACGGCGCAACCGGCGACACCAGCGGCGGAAGGGCATCAGCTTTGTATCGTTACGACGAATTCGACCGGAAGTTCCTCGAGGGGCGCGTCGCGCAATATCGCGACCAGGTGCGCCGGCGCCTGGCCGGTCAGCTGAGCGAGGACGAGTTCCGCAGCCTGCGGCTGATGAACGGCCTTTACCTTCAGCTGCACGCCTACATGCTGCGCATCTCGATCCCCTACGGCACGCTGTCGAGCGCCAAGCTGTGCGGCCTGGCCGAGGTCGCGCGACGCTGGGACAAGGGCTACGGCCATTTCACCACGCGGCAGAACATCCAGTTCAACTGGATCCGGCTCGAGGATACACCCGACATCCTGGCGCATCTCGCCACGGTCGAGCTGCACGGCATTCAGACCAGCGGCAATTCCTTCCGCAACATCACCACCGATCCGTTCGCCGGCGTGGCCGCCGACGAGATCGAGGACCCGCGGCCTTATTGCGAGATCGTGCGCCAGTGGGCGGCGTTGCATCCGGAATTTTCGTTCCTGCCGCGCAAGTTCAAGATTGCGATCAACGCCGCCGGCGAGGACCGCGCCGCGGTGATGATCCACGACCTCGGCCTCTATCTGCGTCGCAACGACAGGGGCGAGATCGGCTTCGCGGTCGCGGTCGGCGGCGGGCTCGGACGCACGCCGATTCTTGCCCAGATGGTGCACGATTTCGTACCGCGGCGCGCGTTGCTCGCCTATATCACCGCCTGCCTGCGCGTCTACAACCAGTACGGACGGCGCGACAATTTGTTCAAGTCGCGGATCAAGATCCTGGTCCAGTCGCTCGGTATCGAGAAATACCGCCAGGAGGTCGAGGCCGAGTACGCCGCCATGGGCGACGAGCGCGCGGCCCTGGACTTGCCCGACGAGACCGTCGCCGCGATGCAGGCGCAATTCGCGCCGCCGCCCTATGCCGATGCAGCCGGCGACGAAGCGACGCTGACCCAGGCGCTCGCCGCCGAGCGCGACTTCGCCCGCTGGATCAAGCGCAACACGCGGCCGCACAAGCGGCCGGGCTATGCCATCGTCGTCGTCTCGCTCAAGCCGCCGGGCCGGCCGACGGGCGATTGCAGCGCCAGCCAGATGACGACCATCGCCGATCTCGCCGATGTGTTGAGCGCCGGCGAAATCCGCGTCACCCATGACCAGAACCTGGTCCTGCCGTATGTCCGCCAGGGCGCGCTCTACGATTTGTGGCTGCAGCTCGCCGCCGCCGGCTTGGCGACACCCAATGTCGGCCTCGCCAGTGACATCATCTGCTGCCCGGGGCTCGACTATTGCGGTCTGGCCACGGCGCGCTCGATCCCAATCGCCCAGGCGCTGGCCTTGCATCTCGCCAAGCGCGAGGCCGAGATCGGCCCGTTGCAGATCAAGATCTCGGGCTGCGTCAACGCCTGCGGCCATCACCACGTCGGCCACATCGGCATCCTCGGCCTCGAGAAGAACGGCGCCGAGTCCTATCAGATCACGGTCGGCGGCAGCGACAACGCCCAGGCGGCTTTGGGCGGCATCGTCGGGCCCGCGGTCGCGGCGCAGGACGTCACCGCGACGGTAGACCGGCTGGTCGACGTCTATCTCCGGCTGCGGCAGGCGGGCGAGCAGTTTCCCGATACCTATCGCCGCGTCGGCTTGGCGCCGTTCAAGGAGGCGCTTTATGTTGCTCGATAGGAACGGCGGCCTGCGGCCCGATCCGTGGCGCCACCTGGCCGACGACGAAGCGGCGACCGACGGCGAGGCCGTCACCATTTCGTGGCCGCGCTGGCAGGCGGAACAGGCGCGCTGGTCGGATCGCCAGGGACCGCTCGGCCTGCGGCTGCCCAACGACGTGGCGCCGGCGGCGTTCGGTCCGGCGGCGCCGCGCTTCGCGCTCGTCGTTCTGAACTTCCCGCGCTTCATCGACGGTCGCTCCTATTCGCAGGCGCGGCTGCTGCGCGGCCGGTTCGGCTTCACCGGCGAGCTGCGCGCCGGCGGCAACGTGTTGCGCGACCAGCTTTTGTTCATGGCGCGCTGCGGCTTCGACAGCTTCGAGGTCGATGCCGAGCGCGCCCGCGCTGAGGACTGGCCGCGCGCCTTTCGCGAGTTCGATCTGTTCTACCAGCCGGCATCCGACCGCCGGGAGCCGATCCTGCGACAGCGTCTGCGCGCGTGGCCGACCGCCGCGGAGTAGGCCTGCGGGAATTGCCTAAAATTGACGGCAATTACGCGCTCCTTTCACGGTTGGTTAAGCGCCGTTGCCTAACATAGTCAGGGTGCGGGCTGCGTCCGCCTGTGGCGGCTCCAGAGTCCGCTCGTGACCTTCAGTTTTTACCGGTTGTCGCGCGCGAAGGTCGCGGCCGGTGGCGATTCCCCCCTCAGTTGCCCCGGCCGCGACCGATTTTTCAACCCGTCAGCATGTATTCCGCCTGATCCTCGTAGATCGAGCCACTCTTGGTGAGATAGCTCGCCACGAGTTGGAATTTCATGACTTCGAAGGATGCGGCGCGGAACAGCGCGTGTTCGGCGAGATAGCGACCGAGCCGCGCATCCGGCTTGCCCGTGAGCCGCGCCAGCGTGACATGCGGCGCGAAGCGGCGGCTCTCCCGTTCGATGCCGCGGCGCGCGACCGCGCTTTCGACCTTTTCCTGGAGATGCGCGAGATCGGGGTTGCGCTCGACGCCGACGAACAGGTTGCGCGCATTGAACGAGCCGATGCCGGCGAGCGTCAAGGCGAAGCGCCGAGCACGGATTCCGGCCAAAGCGGCGTCGACGTCGCTCGCCGTGCCTTCGTCGATTTCGCCGATGAAGCGCAGCGTCACGTGATAGTTGCCGGGATCGACCTGGCGCGCGTTCGGCAGGCCGTTGGCAAGCTGCGACAGCGCCAGCTTGAGCGCGGGCGGCAGCGCAATGCCGACGAACAGCCGCAGCATCCTCAGCCTCCGGGGTGACGCGGTCCGATCAGGCGCTCGACCGCCGGCGCGATGCGGCCGACGATGACCGCGACGCCGCGCGCGTTCGGATGCAGCCCGTCGCCCTGGTTGAGCGCCGGATCGAGCGCGACGCCGTCGAGAAAGAAGGGATAGAGCGGCACGCCGTATTTCGCCGCCAGACGCGGATAGATCGCATCGAACTGCGTCTGGTACTGGCGGCCCCAGTTGGCCGGCGCGCGCATGCCGGCGAGCAGCACCTTGACGTGCGCGTCGCGCAGCCGCGCCAGGAGCTTGTCGAGATTGACCTCGGCGACCGCTGGCGCGATGCCGCGCAGGGCGTCGTTGGCGCCGAGTTCGACGATGGCGGCTTGCGGCTTGTCCTTGAGCGACCACTTGATGCGCGACAGCCCACCAGCCGTGGTGTCGCCGGAGAACCCGCCGTTGACGACGATGGCGTCGAAGCCGTCGGTCGCGAGCCGCGCCTCGAGCCGGGCCGGGAAGCTGTCCTCGTGGGCGAGGCCGTAACCTGCGGTCAGGCTGTCGCCGAAGGCGAGGATGCGGATCGGCGGAGCGGCGCGCGGCGAACCGGCGAAGCCGACGGTGCATAGCAGGGCCGCGAGGACGGCGGCAGAATTGACAAGGCGGCGCAGGCCGCCGCCATATCGCCGCGCGACGCGCGGAACGGGACGCATGCAGGACGATCCGGCTGGCCAGCCCATGATTTTGCTCGACGACGTGCGCCTCAATCTGGCGAGCGCGGCGGGCGAGGTCAACGTGCTGCGCGGCGTGTCGCTGCGGATCGCGGCGGGCGAGCGGGCGGCGCTGGTCGGCCCGTCGGGCTCGGGCAAGTCGACCCTGATGATGGTGATCGGCGGGCTGGAGTGGCCGAGTGCCGGGCGCATCGCCATCGCCGGACGCGATCTCGCCGCGCTCGACGAAGACGAGCGCGCGGCGTTGCGCCGGCAGCAGATCGGCATCGTCTTTCAGTCGTTCCATCTCCTGCCGGCGATGACCGCGCTCGAGAACGTCGCTTTGCCGTTGGAGCTGGCCGGGCGCGACGACGCCGTCGCAGCCGCCGCCGCGCAGCTCGCGGCGGTCGGCCTCGGTGCCCGCCTCGGGCACTATCCGGCGCAGCTCTCGGGCGGCGAGCAGCAGCGCGTCGCCATTGCCCGTGCCTTCGCCGCCGGACCGGCGTTGATCCTGGCCGACGAGCCGACCGGCAATCTCGACGGCGCTACCGGCGCGCGGGTGATCGACCTGCTCTTCCGGCTGGCGACCGAGCGCGCCACGACGCTGCTGCTGATCACCCACGACGCCGATCTGGCGCGACGGTGCCAGCGGATTCTTTCGCTCGCCGACGGGCGCATCGTCGCCGACGAGGCCGTGGCCCAAGGCCTCAAGCGGCTTGACGGCGGCCCGGCATGAGCCTCGCCTGGCGCCTGGCGCGGCGCGAATTGCGCGGCAGCCTCGGCAGCTTCCGCGTTTTTCTCGCATGTCTGATCCTCGGCGTGGCGACGATCGCCGGCATCGGCTCGCTGGCCGCCGCGGTCGATGCCGGGCTCGAGCGCGACGCGCGTACCCTGCTCGGCGGCGATCTCGATGTCCACCTGTTCCATCGCGAGGCCAGCGCCGTCGAGCGCGCCGGTCTCGCGCGCTTCGGCATGGTGAGCGAGGTGGCCGACCTGCGTGCCATGGCGCGCAGCGAATCGGGCGCCCAACGCAGCCTGATCCAGCTCAAGGCGGTTGACCCGGCCTATCCGCTTTACGGCGCGGTCGCGCTCGCGGACGGCGCCGCGCTGGCCGACGCGCTGGCCTTCCGCGACGGGCATTGGGGCGCGGTCGCCGAGCCCGGCCTGTTCGCCCGCCTCGGCGCCAAGCCCGGCGATCTCGTTCGCATCGGCGACGGCACGTTCCAACTGCGCACCATCCTAACCCACGCGCCCGACGCGCTCGGCAACAGCTTCGTTGCCTTGGGTCCCAAGGTGACGATCGCGCGCGCCGGCCTGTCCGCGACCGGCTTGATCCAGCCGGGAACGCTGGTTGGGTATTCCTACCGTTTGCGTTTGCCGCCGGGCCGCGATGCGGCGGAAGTGGCGGCGCAGATCCGCGCCGCCTGGCCCGATGCAGGCTGGCGCATCCGCACCTTCGACGATGCAGCGCCGGGATTGCAGCGGCTGCTCGACCGCGTCGCCGTGTTCATGTCGCTGGTGGGACTGACCGCGCTGCTGATCGGCGGCGTCGGCATCGGCAACGCCGTGAAGGCTTATCTCGACGGTAAATTAGCGGCGCTGGCGACGCTCAAGGCGTTGGGCGCCAGCCGGCGCACCGTGTTCGCGACCTACCTACTGCAGATCCTGGCGTTGGCGGCGGTCGGCATCGGTATCGGCGTCGTCATTGGCGCGGCGGCGCCTTTCGTCGCGGCGCCGTTCCTACCGGCGGCGCTTCCCGTGACGCCGCATCTGGCGCTTTATGCCGGCCCGCTGGCGCTGGCGGCGGCCTTCGGTGCGCTGGTCACGCTGGCCTTCGCACTCTGGCCGCTGGGCCAAGCGGTCGAGATCGCGCCGGCGAGCCTGTTTCGCAGCCTGATCGAGCCGCCGGGCGGTGCGCCGCGCGCCGGCATCGTCGTCGCCGTCGTGCTGGCGGCGCTGGCGCTGACAACGCTGGCCGTGCTGAGCGCGAGCGAGCGAGCGCGTTGTGGTTCGTGCTCGGCGCGGCGGCGGCGCTTGCCGCGTTCCGGCTGCTTGCGACGACGCTGATGCACGCCGCGCGTCTTGCCCATCCGCGCCGGCCCGCCCTGCGTCTGGCGCTCGCCAATCTGCACCGGCCGGGAGCAGCCACCGCCGGAATCGTCGCCTCACTCGGCCTCGGCCTTACCGTGCTCGTCGCGGTGATCCTGGTCTATGGCGACGTTGCAACCGAGATCGGCCGCGACCTGCCAGCGCGCGCGCCGTCGTTCTTCTTCATCGACATCCAGCCCGACCAGGCGGCGGATTTCGACCGCCTCATGGCCGGCATGCCCGGCGTGACCGAGATCGCGCGCGTGCCGATGCTGCGCGGCCGCATCGCGGCGCTCAACGGCGTGCCGGTCGAGCGCGCGACGGTCGCGCCCGAGGCCCAATGGGCGGTGCGTAGCGAGCGCGGCCTGACCACGGCGCGCGACGTGCCGGCCGGCTCGCGCGTCGTCGCCGGAAAATGGTGGGCGGCAGATTATGCCGGACCGCCGCTCGCCTCGCTCGACGCGAACTTGGCGCGCGGCATGGGCCTCAAGCTCGGCGACACCATCACGGTCAACGTCCTCGGCCGCGACGTCACCGCCACCATCGCCAATCTGCGCGACATCGACTGGACGTCGCTCGGCATCAATTTCGTCATCGTGCTGTCGCCCGGCGCGCTCGCCGACGCGCCGCGCACCTTCATCGCCACCGCCCGCGCCGCGCCCGCCGGCGAGGCGGCGCTGGTGGCGGCGGTCACAGATCGGTTTCCCAACGTCTCGGCGATTGCGGTGCGCGACGCGCTGGCCGCCGTGGGCCGCGTCGTCGACGCGATCGGCGCCGCGCTGGCGGCAACCGCCGGCGTGACGCTGGCCGCCGGTGTGCTAGTGCTGGCCGGTGCGATCGCCGCCGGACGCCGGCGGCGGCTTTACGAATCGGTGGTGCTCAAGACGCTGGGCGCCGAGCGGCGGCGGGTGCTGGCCACCTTCGCGCTGGAATACGGGCTTCTCGGCCTGGCGAGCGCCCTGCTGGCCGCCGTGGTCGGCTCGCTTGCCGGCTGGCTGGTCGTCACCCGACTCATGCACGCCGACTGGGTCTTCCTGCCCGGGCGAGTCGCGCTGACGCTCGCGGCCGCGGTTCTGGTGGTGCTGGCGATCGGCTATGCCGGGACCTGGCGCGCCTTGGCGGCGCCGGCCGCGCCTTATCTGCGCGCTCAATGACAGGAAATTTAGCTGTCGCGGCCGGGGCTTACTCCGTCATTGAATTGCCCGGGGTCTGTGCCAATATCTGGGCCGAAGCCACCCTGGCTTAGAGAGGTTCCAGACCATGTCATTCGATACCGGCAACCGCTTTACCGCGCGGACGGCAGTCCCGCAGGTCGGCATCGACCAGGGCCTGCGCAGCTACATGCTGCGGGTTTACAACTACATGGCCGGCGGCCTCGCCATCACCGGCGTGGTGGCCTATTTCGCCGCGGCCAGCGGCCTTTACGTGTCGCTGATGCATACGCCGATCCTGTTCTGGATCGTCATCTTGGCGCCGCTCGGCCTGGTGCTGCTGCTCAGCTTCCGCATCCAGAGCATGAGCCTGCACGCCGCCCAGGCGACCTTCTGGGGCTATGCCGCGCTGGTCGGCCTGTCGCTCGCCGGCCTCTTCCTGGTCTATACCCAGGCGAGTATTGCCGAGGTGTTCTTCATCACCGCCGCGACCTTCCTGGCGATGAGCCTGTGGGGCTACACCACGAAGAAGGATCTGACCGGGTTCGGCCATTTCCTGTTCATGGGCCTGATCGGCATCATCATCGCCATGCTGGTGAATTTGTTCCTCCACTCCCAGGCAATTTACTGGGCGGTGTCGGTGATCGGCGTGCTGGTGTTCACCGGCCTCACCGCCTACGACACCCAGCGCATCAAGGAGATGTACTGGCAGGGCGACGGCGACGTCGTCGCCGGCAAGAAGGCGATCATGGGCGCGCTGGCGCTCTATCTCGACTTCATCAACCTGTTCATCATGTTGATGCAACTCATGGGTCAGCGCCGCAGCTGAGCGCGATCCACGTGTAAGACCGCAGGGGCCCATTCGCGGGCCCCTTCTTTTTTGCCCCGGCGTCAGTTCGCGGCGCGCGGCAGCAGCCGCCATGCTGGCATGCCGGCGATTTCGCCCAGCGGCTCGATCTTGTAGCGGCTGGCGAAGAAGCTGGTGAACTTGGCCTTGGGCATGCCGTCGCGGGTCAACAGCATCCACGGCGCGTTCCAGTTCCTGGGATCGAGCGCCGCGAAGATGACGACGCGGCCGCCGCGCGCCAGCACCGGATCGACCTTGGCCTGGACCGCGGCAAAGAACACCGGTGCATCCTTCGATTGCTCGTAGAGCTGGTCGAGCACCAGATGTGGCGTCGGCAGGGTGAAGAAGCTCATGTTCGGCCCGCCGCCATAGGTGACGAAATAAAGGAAGAGGTCGCTGGCGCCGTAGTCGCGCGCCAGCTGTGCCTGGTAGCGGTCGAGCGGATAACGCGCCTCGGGTATGGCCCAGAGTGCCAAGTTGAGCGCGATGGTGCCCGCCGCCCAAACCGGCAGCGCGGCGCGCATCAGGCGCGGCGGCGTCACCATCAGGAACAGGAACACCGTCGGCACGGTCAGGTGGAACCAGTGCTCGGGCTCGTTGATGTTGAAGAACAGGTTCCAGGACAAGGCGCTGACGATGAAGGCGAGCGGCATCAGCAGCGGCGCGCCTTTCAACGACAGCCACGCGGTGCGCAGATAGACCGCGGCGAGCAGGATCAGCGTCGCCAGCCACGGCGCCGCCTGGAGAACGAGACGGCCGGCATAAGGCGCCAGCGACGGAATCTGATGTAGCAGCCAGGCGCGCATCACCGGGCCGAGCGCCGGCGCGGCGATGAAATTGTTGACCGTGCCGAAAACCATGCGGCCGGCGAGGTCGCTCCACGAGAACCAGCCGGTCCTGAGCGCATCCTTGGCGCCGACGCTGGCGCCGAACGTGTCGGGCGTCAGCCACTGGCCGAAGAAGACAAGGCGCGCGAGTTCGAGCAGCGCCAAGAACAGAAGCCCCGCGGTGGCGCCGTAGAGCGCGGCGCGGCCGATGCCTTTGGCCCAGCCGTCGCCGTGGCGCAGGGTCGCCAGCAGAATCACCAGCGCGACGAAAGGCGGCGCGGCGAGACAGCTCGAATGGAACGCGGCGGCGAGCGCCAGGAAGATGCCCGACCAGACCAGCGTGCGGTTGCGCGCGCTGCCGGCGGACAGATCGCGCTCCCATACCGCCGCGAAATAGAAGGTTGCTGTCAGGAACGGCAGCGCCAGCAGCTTCATGTGGCCCGTTGGGGCCAGCGTCAAAATGTTGCAGCTGGCAGTGACCAGCGCCGAGGCCACGACGCGCTGCCACAATCCCACCTCGAAGCGCAGCAACGCGAAATAGAAGACGCCGATGCCGGCGGCGGCGAAGACGGTGTTGATGTGCTTCTGGCTATGCTCGGCGCTTTCGCCGAAGCCCAGATACCAATGCCAGAGCAGCGTCACCGGCTGGAGCCAGACATGGCCCATGTCCCAGACGAACTTGCCGCTGTCGATCTGGGCGACGAAGCGCAGCACGTCGTGATAGGGTAGCTGGCCGTAAAGCGAGACATAGAAGGCGGCCGCGGCCACGGCGGCCAGAGCCGGCTCCCACAAGAGTCGCGCCAGCGCGCCAGCGCGGCGACCGGCGAATTGGGCTTGTTCTGCGGAAACCATGGCGGAAACCCCGCCCCGGTATAGGGTTTCTTGATTGAGGAAGCGTGAACACCCCGACGCCGGCAGCCTGCGCGCCCGGCGCAAAGCCGGTTTGCTTGCAGCGGGATAGCCAGAAGCCGGGGGCCACGCTAGCGTGCCGACCACAGATCCACGGAGGGGTTCCATGAAACTCTATTATTCGCCGGGTGCCTGCTCGCTCTCGCCGCACATCGCCTTGAATGAGGCCGGCTTCACCTACGAGACCGAGAAGGTGGACCTCGCGACCAAGAAGACCGAAAAGGGCGCCGATTTCTTCGCCGTCAATCCCAAGGGCTACGTGCCGGCGCTCGCGCTCGACGACGGCGCGGTGCTGACCGAGGGACCGGCAATCCTGCAGTACCTCGGCGACCAGAAGCCGGCGAGCGGCATCGTCCCCAAGGCCGGCACGATGGAGCGCGTGCGCGCGCAGGAGTGGCTCAACTTCATCACAAGCGAGCTGCACAAGACCTATGGGCCGCTGTTCCGGCCAACCACGCCCGACGAATACAAAAAGCTGTCGCGCGAATACCTCGCTAGGCGCCTCGCCGTTCTCGATAAGCATCTCGCCGGCAAGCAGTACATCCTGGGCGACAAGTTCAGCGCGCCCGACGCTTATGCCTTCACCGTGCTACGCTGGTCGCAATACACCGGCATCGATCTGTCGCCCTACGCCAACATCCGGGCGTTCATGGACCGCATGAATGCCCGGCCCAAGGTGCAGGAGACCTTGAAGCAGGAAGGCCTGGTGAAGGCCTAGCTGTCGAACGCTGGATTGATACCGTCCGGCCTTCGAGATGCCCGCTACGCGAGCTCCTCAGGCTGAGCAACTTTTCTCAGCGCCACAAAGAAACGTCCTCATGCTGAGGAGCGATGCAAAGCATCGCGTCTCGAAGCACGCAAGGTGATCCTGCAACGTTGCGCCTCAGCTCCTGCCGTAAACCGGCACGATCGCGCCGCGGGTGACGTGGTTCGCGGGCGAGGCCAGGAATAGGATGGTCGACGCGATCTCGTCGACCTTGGGCCAGGCATCGTGCTTGGCTTTGGGCATCGCGGCGCGATTGGCCGGCGTGTCGATGACCGAGGGCGAAACGGCGTTGACCAGGATGCCGTCGCCGGCGACCTCCTCAGCCAGCGCCTGGGTCAGCGCCGCGACCGCCGCCTTGCTCGCGCCGTAGGCCGCCATGCCCGCCGCCAGGCGCGGCTCAAGCGCCGGTCGCGCCGCGACGTTGACGATGCGGCCGCCCTGGCCGTTCCGGCGCAACGCGCGCACCGCGGCGGCGCAGCAGAGATGGCAGGTGACGAGGTTCATTTCGATCATCTTGAGCAGATCGGGCTTCTTGGTGTCGGCGATCGCGGTCATGGCGAAGCCGCCGGCGAGATGGATCGACGCCCACAGCGCGCCGGCGCCGTCGTAGACGCGCGCCACGTCGCTTTCGCTGGCGAGATCGGCCGGCCCGATCAGCGTCACCCGGTCCTTGAACGGAAACTGCGCCGCTTCGGCCGCGTGGATATAGGGCACGACGCAGGCCGCGCCGCGTGCAAGCAGCGCCTCGACCACGGCCCGGCCGAGCGCGCCGGTGCCGCCGGTGACGACGACGGTGCGACCGCTATAATCGGTCATCAAACGCCAGTGTAGTGGATCAAATCCAGCCCTGCCATGAGTGCGAAACCCGCCGATGCCCGCGCCGCCGCGCTTGCCCTGCTCGACACCGTCCTGGCGCGCCGCATCCCGCTCGACCAGGCGCTTGCCGAGAACGGTATTCTGCCCGAATTGAGCGTGCGCGACCGCGCCTTCGCCCGGCTGTTGATCGCCACGGTGCTGCGCCGCCTCGGCCAGATCGACGATACGCTGGAGCGCTGCCTCGCCCGGCTGCTGAATCCCGGCACGGTGCGCGACATCCTGCGGCTGGGCGCGGCGCAGCTGTTGTTCCTCGACACGCCGCCGCATGCCGCGGTCTCCACCTCGGTCGATCTCGCCGCCATCCACAGCCCGGCGATGAAGGGCCTGATCAACGCCATCCTACGACGCGTGGCGCGCGAAGGCGTCGACATCGTCAAGCAGCAGGACGCGGCGCGGCTCGATACGCCGGACTGGCTCTGGGAGAGCTGGTGTGCCACCTACGGCGAGACGACCGCCCGCGCCATCGCCGCCGCGCATTGGCGCGAGGCGCCGCTCGACCTGACAGTCAAGGCCGACCGCGACGCCTGGGCGGCGAAGCTCGAAGCCAAGATTCTGCCCACCGACACGTTGCGCCGCGCGCCGGGCGGCACGGTCGAGAACCTACCAGGCTACGCCGAGGGCACTTGGTGGGTGCAGGACGCCGCGGCGGCGCTGCCGGCCCGGCTTTTCGGCAAGCTCGACGGTGCGACGATCGCCGATCTCTGCGCCGCACCCGGCGGCAAGACCGCGCAGCTCGCCGCCGCCGGCGCGCACGTTATCGCGCTCGATTCATCCGCGCCGCGCCTGCAGCGCCTGCGCGACAATCTCGCGCGGCTCAAGCTGACGGCCGAATGCGTCACCGCCGACGCCGCGTCCTGGCAGCCGACCGAGAAGCTGCGCTTCATCCTGCTTGATGCGCCTTGCACAGCCACCGGCGCGGCGCGACGCCATCCCGACGTGCCGCACCTCAAATCGCTCGCCGACGTCACGCGCCTGGCGGCGCAGCAGGACCGCCTGCTCGCCAACGCGATCCAGGCGCTGGCACCCAACGGACGGCTGGTCTATTGCGTCTGCTCGCTTGAAGCCGAGGAGGGCCCGACGCGCATCGCGCGGCTGCTGGACGAAGGCGCGCCGGTCGAACGCCGCCCGATCTCGCCAGCGGAGATCGGCGGGCTCGCCGAATGCATCACGCCCGACGGCGATCTGCGCACCTTGCCCAGCCATTGCGCGGAGGAAGGCGGGCTTGATGGCTTCTATGCCTGCCGGCTTGCGCGCAAGCCTTGAAGCCGCACGGCATCCCTGTTAGTCAGGCCGCATGCAGCAGACGACCCGGGTTGCGCCTTCGATCTTGTCGGCGGATTTCGCGCGCCTCGGCGCCGAGATCGAGGCCATTACCGCCGCCGGGGCCGATTACATCCACGTCGACGTGATGGATGGCCACTTTGTGCCCAATCTGACGATCGGGCCGGTGGTGGTGAAGTCGCTGCGGCCGCACACCAAGCTAACCTTCGACGTCCACCTGATGATCGCGCCGGTCGATCCCTATATCGAGGACTTCGCCAAGGCCGGCGCCGACATCATCACCGTCCATCCCGAGGCCGGGCCGCATCTCCATCGCACGATCCAGCTGATCAAGTCGCTCGGCAAGAAGGCCGGCGCCGCGCTCAACCCGGCGACGCCCGTCGACGCGATCGACTACGTCCTCGGCGACCTCGACCTAGTGCTGGTGATGAGCGTAGATCCGGGCTTCGGTGGCCAGAGCTTCATTCCCGCCGCGCTCGACAAGATCCGCGCGGTGCGCCAGCGCATCGACCAGACCCGGCGCGCCATCGACCTCGAAGTCGACGGCGGCATCAATTTCGAGACGGCGCACGAGGCGGTCGCCGCCGGCGCCGACGTTCTGGTCGCCGGCACCGCGACCTTCGCCGGCGGCAACGGCGCCTATGCCCGCAACATCGCGAGGTTGCGCGGCGGAGAGCGGTGATGGCGCTGCGCGACTGGGTCTCCCGCTCGGCGCTCTACAATCTCGCCCTCTGGGGTCCGGCGCCGAGCGAGCTGCGCCTGCGACTGACCGAGACCTGGCCGGGCGATCCGCAGCGCGGCGAGGCGCTGCTCGGCCAGGCGCCGCAATGGACGGCGGCCAATCACCGCTTCGGCTTTCTGGCCGATCTCGCTGCGCTCGGCACCGAGCCGGCGATACGCGCGGCGCGTGCTGCCGCAGCCGACTGGCTCCGGCGTTGCGACGCCGTCGAGCCGGTGTCGTGGGGCGCCGAGATTCTGGGCGAGCGCCTGTTCGCCTGGGTGGCGCAACACGATCTGCTGGCCGCGCCGCCGCAGGACGCAGAATTCCGCCGCGCGCTGCTGATGAGCTTGGCGCGCCAAGCGCGCTATCTCCATCGCATCTGGCGCCGGGCGACCGGCATTGGCCGGCTGCTGGCGCTGCGCGGCCTGATCGCCGCCTTGGCCGCGCTCAGGGACGAGCGCCGGCTCGGTTCGGCTTGCGCGCGCCTAGCCGCCGAGGCGAAGGTGCAGATCCTGCCCGATGGCGGGCATATTTCACGTAGCCCCAACCAGCAACTCGCGGCGCTGATGGCGATGATCGACGCGCGCGACGCGCTGAGCGCGGCCAGCGTCGAGATTCCCAAGGGCGTGATGGACGCGATCGACCGCGCCGCGCCGATGCTGCGCTTTTTTCGTCACGGCGACGGCGGGTTGGCGCTGTTCAACGGCGCAACGGCCGGGGACGTCGAGTTGATCGACTTAGCATTGCAGCGTTCGGCGGCCAAGGGCCGGGCGCCGGCGTGCGCACCGCAGACCGGCTACGAGCGACTGCAGGCCGGGCGCAGCTTGGCGCTGTTCGATTGCGGCGCGATGCCGCCGGCGCCGTTCGACGGCGACGCCCATGCCGGCGCGCTCGCCTTCGAGTTCGGCCAGGGCCGCGAGCGGCTCGTCGTCAACTGCGGCGCCTATCTCGGCAACGACGCGCACTGGCGCGCCGCCATGCGCGCGACCGCGGCGCATTCGACGCTGATCGTCGCCGACACGGCTTCGGCGACCGTCGGCCGCGACGGCCCTTTCGCCACGCGGCCCGAGGTCAAGGCGCAGCGCAACGAGCAGGATGGCAATGTCTGGGTCGGCGCCAGCCATACCGGCTATGTGCCGAATTTCGGCTTGCGGCACGAGCGCGAGCTTTATCTCGCCGCCGATGGCGACGACCTGCGCGGCGAGGACCGGCTGGTGGTAGTCGGCAACGGCCCGCCGCGCGGCCACGGCTTCGCCATCCGCTTCCACCTGCATCCCGACGTGCAGGCCTCGACCACGCAGAACGGCAACGCCGTGCTGCTGAAATCGCCGAGCGGCGTATTCTGGCGGCTGAAGGCGGCGGGGGCGGTGATGAATCTCGCCGAAAGCGTCTATCTCGGCGACGGCGCCGCACGTAAGACGCAGCAGGTGGTGCTCGACGGCCACGCCGGCTCGACCGGCGTCGCAGTCAAATGGGCCTTGAAGCGCGAGGCCAAGAAGGACGAGAAACCGAGCGAGGAGTAGCGGCGTGAACGAGCGTGCGGCCTTCTTCCAGGGCACCGAGATGCCGACCGCCGGCTGGTGGCCGGTGCTGTGGCCCAATCCGGCCGCCGTGCTCGCCGCCATGGGCATCGGGCGCGACATGGACGTGATCGACCTGTGCTGCGGCGACGGCTGGTTCACCGCGAAGCTGGCGACGGTCGCCGGGCATGTCGTCGCCATCGACCTCGATCCCAAGTTTCTCGATATGGCGCAGGTGCGGGTCTCGGCGGCGGGCGCGACCAACTGCGCCTTCGTCGAAGGCGACGCCTGCGACATCGCCGCCTTGGTGCCGCGGGCGGTCGATTACGTGCTGATGGGCAACGCCTTTCACGGCGTGCCTGAGCCGGCACGGCTGGCGGCCGCCGTCCGCGACGTGCTCAAGCCCGACGGCAGCTTTGGCGTCATTAATTGGCATAAGCGGCCACGCGAGAAAACGCCGGTGTCGGGCGAGCCGCGCGGGCCGCGCAGCGAGCTGCGGCTGTCGCCCGAGGAAACCGCCGCGCGCGTGACGCCGGCGGGGCTGAAGCTTTCCCGCATCGTGGAACTGCCGCCTTACCATTACGGCGCGATCTTCGTCCGCTGACCTTGCGCGGCGCCGGGCGCGGCCTTATGGTCGCGTTGCCTTTTCGCGCGGAAATCCCATGTCTGAACCTCGCCTTCGCCCGGTCCAGCGGGCGCTGCTTTCGGTTTCCGACAAGGCCGGCCTCATACCCTTCGCCCAGGCGCTCGCGCGGCACAAGGTCGCCCTCGTCTCGACGGGCGGCACCGCCAAGGCCCTGGCCGATGCCGGCCTCAAGGTCGAAGAGGTCGCCGCAGTCACCCGGTTTCCCGAGCTGCTCGACGGCCGGCTCAAGACCCTGCATCCGGCGATCCACGGCGGCATCCTGGCCAAGCGCGGCGAACGCGCGCACATGGACGCGATCGCCCGGCACGGCATCGCGCCGATCGACCTGGTCGTGGTCAATCTCTATCCCTTCGCCGCGACCGTCGCGCGCGGTGCGGCGTCCGACGATTGTGTCGAGAACATCGACATCGGCGGGCCGTCGCTGATCCGCGCCGCCGCCAAGAACCACGCCGACGTCGCGGTGGCAACCGACCCGGCCGATTACGACGCCATCGTCCGCGAGCTCGATGCGCACAAGGGTGCGACGACGCTGGAGCTGCGCGGCGCGCTGGCACAGCGCGCCTTCGCCCGCACCGCGGCCTATGACGCCGAGATCGCCTGGTGGCTGGCGCGCCAGGCGGGCGATGAATTCCCCGAGGCGCTGATCCTGGCGGCGGCGCGCAAGCAGCTGTTGCGCTATGGCGAGAATCCGCACCAGCACGCGGCGTTCTACGTCGGCGGCGCGGCGCGCAAGAGCGTTGCCACGGCGCATCAGCTCCAGGGCAAGGAGCTCAGTTACAACAACCTCAACGACACCGACGCCGCCTTCGAACTGGCGGCCGAATTCGCCGAGCCGGCGGTAGTCATCGTCAAGCACGCCAATCCGTGCGGCGCCGCCGTCGGCGACAGTCTCCGCGCCGCCTGGGACAAGGCGCTGGCCACCGACCCGACGAGCGCCTTCGGCGGCATCGTCGCCGTCAACCGGCCGCTCGACGCGGCGACCGCCGAGGCGATTGGCACGCTGTTCATGGAAGTGGTGATCGCGCCGGCGGTCGAGGACGCGGCGCTCGCCGTGCTCAAGAAGAAGGTCGCGCTGCGCGTGCTGACCACCGGTGGCATGTCCGATCCGGCCGAGGCAGGCGTCACGCTCAAGTCGCTGGCCGGCGGCTATCTGCTGCAGTCGCGCGACGCCGGCCGCGTCTCCGAGAACCAGCTCAAGACCGTGACCAAGCGGGCGCCGGGCCGCCAGGAGATCGCCGACCTCGTCTTCGCCTTCCGCGTCTGCAAATACGTCAAGTCGAACGCCATCGTCTTCGTCAAAGACGGCGCCACGGTCGGCATCGGCGCCGGACAGATGAGCCGGGTCGACGCGGCGCGCGTCGCGGCGCAGAAGGGCGGCGCCGCGACCAAGGGGGCGGTGGTGGCGAGCGACGCGTTCTTCCCGTTCGCCGACGGCCTCGAAACCGCGATAGCAGCCGGCGCCACCGCGGCGATCCAGCCCGGCGGCTCGGTGCGCGATAACGAAGTCATCGCGGTGGCCGACAAGGCCGGAATCGCCATGGTCTTCACCGGCATGCGGCATTTCCGGCATTGATTCGACCGGGCATCGCCGTTCACGAGAAAGGCATGGGCTCGGGGTGCGCGCTTCGCCCGATTCCGGCGCGCTTGTTCCCGCCTGCCGGGGTTCATAAACTCAACGCAAAACGAACCCTTCGGGAGAGCGCCATGCCGGACACCACCGTCAACATGTTTCCCGTGCCGCGCAACGTGGCCCAAAGCGCCTGGGTCAGCGAGAAGAAGTACTTCGAGATGTACGAGGATTCGATCAAGAGCCCGGATAGGTTCTGGACCGAGCACGGCAAGCGCCTCGACTGGATCAAGCCCTTCACCAAGGTCAAGAATACGAGCTTCGACGGCAGCGTCAGCATCAAGTGGTTCGAGGACGGCACGCTCAACGCCGCCTATAACTGCATCGACCGCCACCTGAAGCTGCGCGCCGACCAGACCGCGATCCTGTGGGAAGGCGACGACCCCCAGGAAAGTCGCCACGTCAGCTTCGGCGAACTGCACGAAAGCGTGTGCAGGCTCGGCAACGTGCTAAAGAACCTCGGCGTCAAGAAAGGCGACCGCGTCACCATCTACATGCCGATGATTCCCGAGGCGGCGTTCGCCATGCTCGCCTGCGCGCGCATCGGCGCGGTTCACTCCGTGGTGTTCGGCGGTTTTTCGCCCGAGAGCCTGATCGGCCGCATCAAGGATTGCCGCTCGACCATCCTCATCACCGCCGACGAGGGCCTGCGCGGCAGCCGCAAGATTCCGCTCAAGGCCAACACGGACGAGGCGGTGAAGCAGTGCCCCGAGGTCGAGCGCGTGCTGGTGGTGCGGCGCACCGGCGGCCAGGTCGGCTGGGATGCCAAGCGCGACCGCTGGTACCACGAGGAGATGGCGAAGGCATCGAAAGATTGCCCGCCGGTGGAGATGAGCGCGGAAGACCCGCTGTTTATTCTTTATACCTCGGGTTCGACCGGCAAACCCAAGGGCGTTCTGCACACCACCGGTGGCTATCTTGTCTTCGTAGCGATGACCCACCAATACGTCTTCGATTATCACGACGGCGAAATTTATTGGTGCACCGCCGATGTCGGCTGGGTCACCGGCCACAGCTACATCGTCTACGGGCCCTTGGCCAACGGCGCGACGACGCTGATGTTCGAGGGCGTGCCCAACTATCCCGACGCCTCGCGCTTCTGGCGGGTGATCGACAAGCACAAGGTCAACATCTTCTACACCGCGCCGACCGCGATCCGCGCCCTGATGCGCGAAGGCGACGGCTTCGTCGCCAAGACCTCGCGCAAGTCGCTGAAGCTTTTGGGCACGGTGGGCGAGCCGATCAATCCCGAGGCCTGGCTGTGGTATCACCGCGTCGTCGGCGACGGCAAAGTACCCATCGTCGATACTTGGTGGCAGACCGAGACCGGCGGGATCCTGATCACGCCGCTGCCGGGGGCGACGCCGACCAAGCCGGGCTCGGCGACGCGGCCGTTCTTCGGCGTCAAGCCGGCGATCGTCGACGGCGGGGGCAAGGTCCTCGAGGGCGTCGCCGAGGGCAATCTCTGCCTGCTCGATTCCTGGCCGGGGCAGATGCGCACCGTGTTCGGCGACCACAAGCGCTTCGTCGAGACCTATTTCTCGACTTTCAAGGGCAAGTACTTCACCGGCGACGGCGCACGCCGTGACGCCGACGGCTATTACTGGATTACCGGCCGGGTCGACGACGTGATCAACGTCGCCGGCCACCGCATCGGCACCGCCGAGGTCGAAAGCGCGCTGGTGGCGCACGCCAAGGTCGCGGAGGCCGCGGTCGTCGGCTTCCCGCACGATATCAAGGGCCAGGGCATCTATGCCTACGTCACCTTGAAGATCGGCAACGAGCCGAGCGAGGAGCTGCGCAAGGAGTTGGGGCAATGGGTGCGCAAGCAGATCGGCGCGATCGCCGCGCCCGATCTCATCCAATGGGCGCCGAGCCTGCCCAAGACGCGCTCGGGCAAGATCATGCGCCGCATCTTGCGCAAGATCGCGGCCAACGAACACGAGCATCTGGGCGACGTCTCGACCCTGGCCGATCCCGGCGTGGTCAAGGACCTGGTCGGCAACCGGCTCAATCGCGGCTGAGGCGCTAAGGCTGCCGCGCGAAAGCGACGCCGATCATGGCGTCGCGGCTGACCAGCGCCGCGAGCTTCTCCTCGCCCCAGCCGTCGGTGCCGGCGGGCCGCTGCGGCAGCACCAGATAGCGCATGTCGGCGGTCGAATCGTGGATGCGGAGTTTGACCCCATCCGCCACCGTCGTGCCAAATTCCCGCAGCACGGCGCGCGGCTCGCGCACCGCGCGGCTGCGGTAGTTGCGGCTCTTGTACCAATCGGGCGGCAGACCCAGCACCATGCGCGGATAGCACGAGCACAAGGTGCAGACGACCAGGTTATGGACTGACACCGTGTTCTCCACTACGAACAAGCGCGTCGTGCCCATGTCGACGCCGAAATCGCGCACCGCTTCAGTGCCGTCGGCCACCAGCCGCGCCTTGAAGGCGGGATCGATCCAGGCGCGGGCGACGATCCGGGCGCCCAGCGCCTCGCCGCGCGCATCCATTGCCTCGATGGCGCGCTGAATCTCGGCCGGCGACACGATGCCCTTGTCGATCAGCAGCTCGCGCACCGCGATCTCCATGATCTGATAGTGGCCGAGCGTGTCGTCGGTATCCGGCCGCGGTGGATGGCGGTGGGAGTGCGCGCGGTCGTGGTGGTCGTGCGCGGGGCCTTGCGGATCACTCATCGGCCGTCGCCCAAGGGTTCGAGCCAGTGCTGGAAGATTTCGACGTCGAGCGTGTCGGCCTCGTTGCCGACGTAATCCGGCCAGATTTCGCGCTGGCGGAAGCGCACGCGGTAGAGCGGCTGCGCCGGCAGGCCGGAGCGGTTGTAGGCCAGCTCCTCGGGATTGGGGAACGGCCCGAGCGCGTGCACCACCGTGCCGCGATGGCCGCGGATGTACCATGGCGTGCGGATGTGGCCGGGCGGATAGGCCTGGCGCACGGCGACCGCGTCGCCGGGTTTGAAGCGGGCGGAAACGGCGGCGTTGGCGGCGGCGCGGCCGCTCATTTGCGGACGCCCTCGCGCCGCGCGATTTCCGCCATCTTGCGGCCGAGTTCGTCGGCGGTCAGAACCCCGTGCTGCAGCAACGTATTGGCGATGGCCGAGATCCAACGCTCGTAATAGGTCATGCGCTCGTAGGCGTCGGGTGGCAGCGCTTCGATGTTCTTGCGCATCTCGTCAACCCGCAAATGGCCCTTGGACGCCAGCAGCACGTTGAGCGCGTCGACGCGTTTTTCCCAGAAGGCATAGTCGTGCTCGGTCTTTTCGACCGGTCCGGCCGGCAGCCCGCCCATGTCGTGATGGCCGCGAATCGGCTCGCGCATGCGGGCGATTATTGCTCGCGATCCCCGGACCGGCAAGGCGGGTAAGGATCGCTTAATCCTTCGGCCACACCGGTAAACCCGCCATTTACCATTTTCGGCGAGGATGAAACTGATTGTCCCAGGGCGATCTGCCGCCCAACCGGGGAGCGCCGTGCCCGCCGACGACACCGATTCCGCGCTTTCGAACGCCGGCCCCGCGACCGCCGCGCCGCGGCCGAACGGGCCACGTGTTCCGACGCTGTGCCGGCTGACCTGTCACGCCTTCGAGGCGTTCCTAACCAACGGCGCCGACGACCCGCGCCTGCCGGGATTGATCCCGCGCGCCATGATTGGGCCGTGGTGGAATGCGGTCACCGCGCTGTGCGCCGACGAGTTCGCGCGCTTCGAGCAGAGGCTCAAGACCATCATCGGCACCGGCGAATTCGAGGAAGCCGACCAGCTCGCCGTCGAGCTGCAACAGGCCGCCATCGGCTGGAACCAGAGCGTGCTGGCGGCAATCGGACAGCCCTCGGCCGATCCCGCGATTGCCGCCGTCGCCGCCGATCCCCTGCTCGTCGCCGATTTGCGCGAAGTCGCCCACATCCTGCCGATCGCCGCGCCGCTCCGCTCGCAGCTGGCACTCACCTTCTCGCTGCTGGCCGAGGACGGCCAGATGGAAGGCCTCCGCGTCTTCGACCTGTCGCACGACACGGTCAGCATGCTGCGCCAGCAATACCAGACTTTCGCCGAGATGATTGGCCCCGATGCGATTTATTTCGCGCTCGCGCTGGCCAACCGCATGGCGCGCCCGTGGCAGATCCTGCTGGTGGCGCGGGCGCTGGCCTGGCGGCCGCGCGATCCCCGCTCGCGCCACGCCGAATTCGAACTCGTGGCGCGGCGTCTGGTGCTCGAACTGAAGCGCATGGCCGGCGCGATCGTCGCTCTGGCGCGGCAGGACGACGTCGCCAGCGCCATGCCGGACATCAAGACCCTGACCGCGCGTTATTTCGACGGCGTCGACGGATTGACCGGTATCGTTGGCCCGGCGCTCGCCGGCGAGGGCGATGCGGCGTGGAACGCCCTGGGCGAGGCTCGCACGGTCCTTGCAGCGGCCTTCGACCGCGGCTTCAATGAGCGGGTCGCGGCCCTGGTCTTGCGCGCCGACGAAGCCGACGCCGAGCCGGCGATTCCGGCGGCGGAGTTCCTCGCCGTCGTCATCGAAAACGGCCCGCGCTATGGCTTCGCCGGCGAAGCGCGCGAGTGCCGCGAGCGGCTCGAGCGTGCAATCGAGGCCAAGACCAAGGCGATCACCGCCGCACCGCAGACCGCGCCGAACTTCGCCGCCCAGGCGCGCCTCTACGGGCTGCTGCGCGTCACCGAGATCATGTTCAAGGACGCCCAGGGCGCGCGGCTGGCACGCAACCTGCGCATGGCCCGGCAGGTCTCCGCCGCCTAGCAGGCTGTTGAAAAACGTTTTTGGACACGCGCCGAAGCAACTTTGATTCGCGGTTCTGCCCCCACGCGCACGATTGATTCGCACCGTCGGCCGTATCGATTCTTTTGTTTCGCGCACATCGTTTAACCCTGACTTTTTCAACAGCCTGCTAGCGCGGCGAGCGAATCGCCCGCGCTTGACCGTCGCGCGCGATGCCATTAGGCAAGGCACCAAACCGACGGGAGCGGCTTCATGCAGATCGGATTTTGTGGCCTTGGGCGCATGGGTACGGCGATGGTCGCGCGCCTGCTCGATCAGGGACAGAAACCCGTCGTCTGGAATCGCAATCCCGACAAGACCAAGCCGCTGGCGGCCAAGGGCGCACGCCCAGCGGCGACGCCCGTCGAAGTCGCGGCGCAATCCGACATCGTGTTGTCGATCCTGCTCGACGAATCGGCGGTGCGCGCGGTCTATGACGGCACGGACGGCCTCTTCTCGGGCGCCGTCAAGAGCAAGCTCTTCGTCGACATGAGCACGGTCGCACCGACCCTGCCGCAGGAGCTGGCGCAACGCGCTCGCGCCAAGGGCGCCGGGTTCCTCGAATGCCCGGTTGGCGGCACCGTCGGGCCGGCGCGCGAGGGCCGGCTGATCGGCATGGTCGGCGGCGAAGAAGCGGATTTCGCGCGCGCCAAGCCGGTGCTCGACCTGCTTTGCCGCCGGGTCGACCGCCTCGGCCCCAACGGCGCCGGCGCGGCGATGAAGCTCGCGATCAACCTGCCGCTGTGCATCTATTGGGAGGCGCTCGGCGAGGCGATTTCACTGACCAGCGGCTTCAAGATTCCGCCGGCCAAGATGATGGAAATCTTCGGCGAGAGCTCGGGCGGCATCAACGGCCTCAAGGTGCGTGGGCCGGCGGTTGTCAAGGCGCTCGAGACCGGCGCGCGGCCGCCGGTCGGCTTCACCATCGACGGCGTGATCAAGGACATGAACATCATGACCGGCTGGGCCCGGCACCTTGGCTTCGAGCTGCCGGCGCTCGAGCGCGTGCGCGCCTCGTACCAGGCGGCGTCGCGCGCCGGCTGGGACCAGTCGGATAACTGCAGCGTCCTATTCTATCGCCTGGACGAGGCGAAGAAGGCGGTGCGCTAGCGGCTCATTCCGCGGCTTGCGGCGCCGCCGGTGGCTGCGACCGGGTCAGGAATTGCTCGGCGGCGCCGACGATGCCGCGCGGCATGAAAATGATGAAGGCCACCAGGAGCGCGCCGTAGATCGTGTTGGCGGCGCCGACGAAATGCGTGCCGAAGAGGACGCGCAGCCCCTCGGTCAGCAGGATGGTGAAGGCGGCGCCGAGCGGTTAACCGAAACTGGCGGTCGCTTGACAGCCTCGCGAAGCGGTCCAATATGGCTCTCGTCGCGGTGCGGACGGACGGCAAGGGACGCGGGGCATGGATAGCACGAGCGCCTTGGCGCACACGGTCAATCCGGCGAACGAGCGCGGCCGCGAGGGCTTCTATCAGCGCGCGAGCGGCCAGAATCTGGCGCCGCTGTGGCGCGTGCTCGGCGCGCTCGTCACCGACGAGCCGGTGTCGCCGGTCAAGGCGACGATCTGGCGGTACGCCGATGTGTGCCCCTATCTGATGGAGGCCTGCAAGCTCATCACCGCCGCCGAGGCGGAACGCCGCGTGATGATGCTCGAGAACCCCGGCCTCACCGGCCAGTCGCGGATCACGCACAGCCTGTTCGCCGGCCTGCAGATCATCCTGCCCGGCGAGGTCGCGCCCGCCCACCGTCACGTCGCTTCGGCGCTGCGCTTCATCATCGAAGGCAAGGACGCCTATACCGCGGTCGCCGGCGAGAAGACCTACATGCTGCCGGGCGATTTCGTGATCACGCCGTCGATGACCTGGCACGACCACGGCAACGAGGGCAATGGGCCGATGGTCTGGCTCGACGGGCTCGACGTGCCGATCGTCAACCTGATGGATGCGAGCTTCCGCGACGGCTATCCCGACGCTAACCATCCGGTGACCCGGCCTGAAGGCGCCGCCGAGGTTGAGTACGGCTACAACATGCTGCCGATCGATCACGAGCCGGGCGGCGCTCAAACCTCGCCGATCTTCAACTACCCTTATGCGCGGACGCGCGTAGGCCTCGACAAGCTGCGCCGCTTCCGCAAGCCCGACCCCTATGCCGGGTTCAAGATGAAGTTCATCAATCCGGTGACCGGCGGCTGGGCGATGCCGACGATCTCGACCTGGATGCAGCTCGTTCCCAAGGGCTTCAAGACCCAGCCTTATCGCTCGACCGACAGCACGGTGTTCACTGTGGTCGAAGGCAGCGGCACCAGCACCATCGGCGGCCAGCGCATCGATTGGCAGCCGCACGACATCTTCGTTGCGCCGAGCTGGCACTTCCAGGAGCACGGGGCCGTGGAGGACGCGGTGCTGTTCGGCTTCTCCGACCGCGTCTGCCAGGAAAAGCTCGGCTTCTTCCGCGAGCAGCGCGGCAACGGCTGAGCCACGCCGGCAAGCGCAAAAAAGCCGCGTCCGGGCGGGGCGGGGCCTTGGTCGTGAATCCGGCGCGCTTATTGGATCGGGAACGGCACCAGGCAGGGAACGTTGCCCGTGCAGACGGCTTGCGCGGTTTCGCCCCAGTTCATCGCGATCTGGGTCTCGATGCGTTGCGCGACCGCCGGCTTGATCGGATGACTCGCCAGCATCGCAGTCGCGATCAGCAAGGCACAAACGACGTTCCACAACTCGTTCGGCACGTTCGGTTCCCATCGAATCCCGGCCGGCGTTCTGCCGGCCGACGCATCCTGCCGCCCAGGAATAACCGGCGCCGGTTAACCCTCGATTGAAGCATGCTTAAAAGACGATTAAACGCCCAACGCGCGCGCCGCGCGGCCGTTCCACGGGTGCGGCTTTGCGCCGCGGCGTCTTAGATCGCGCTCTAGCAGTTTGCTGAAAAATTCGGATTTTCGCGAGTCAGCCCGAACTGCTGCACGGTAGGTGAGCGTTTCTGGCTGATTTTGCGATGTAAAGGGCGCATTGCGGACGGACTCCTCCTACGCGG
>JBOHLS010000029.1:0-30146 GCA_050729835.1 Allostellaceae bacterium
ACCCGCTCGCGCAAATCAAGCGAATAGGCTTTTGGCATCGCAAATCACCTCCTCCTGGAAGTGAATCACAAACCCACCTTCTTAGGAATCCCCGCCGATTCAAGCTGACTGTCCGACGCTCTAGGCTCGACCCGGCCAGAAGTGGTTAACGCGTGCGCGCCAATTCTACGACCTCCACGCTGGTCAACCGCAACGTCACCGTCGAAGGCCACCGCACCAGCATCCGCCTCGAGCCGGCGATGTGGCAGGCCCTCATCATAGTCTGCAAGCGCGAAAACAAGAGCCTGAACGAGCTGGTTACGGCCATCGCCCGCACCCGCCATCAATCGACGCTCACCGCCGCGATCCGCGTATTCCTGCTGACCTATTTCCAGGCGGCGGCGACCGACGAGGGCCACCTGCGGGCCGGTCACGGCATCGCCCATCCGCGCGTTCGCGTCTGACGCGCGCGGTCAGCCGCGCGCGCCCGTGTAATAGTCCGGCCACAGCCGCTTGACGATCTCGCCGTCGCTGCGGAACGCATGACAAGTGCCGATGAGCCGCGGCCGTTCCTTCGGCGGCTCCGGCGGCGCATCGTCGCGTCCGCGCGCGAGACGGCGACGATAGGGATAGATCGTCTGATAGGCGGTGGTCGCGATCGGCCCCATCAACTCGACCAGATGCGTGCAGCCTTCAATCCCGCCCAGCCGCTCGCGTACTTTCGAGAGAAACCCGGGCCGGATGCTCAAGCCCTCGAGGCGCGCAAAGTTCGGCGCGATCGCCGGGCAGACCGGAAACGGGCTTTGGTCGGTGACGGCCTCGACGCGGCGCACGATCAGCTCGTCGTCAACGGTGAGACGCACCCACATGTCGTGCACCGGAATGCCGGCCTCCACCCGGCCGCGGTAATCGCTGTCGAAGGCATAGGTCTTGGTGTCGACGAGATGGCCTTCGATGTCCCACAGGCCGTCGTCGCGGCGATAGCCGCGGCAATCGACGTGGCGCGTATGGATGTGCTGGCGCGGCGACGCGGGCAACAACGGCACGACCGAATCCTCCGGAAGACGCGCCTCTATTTAGAGGGCGCGCACCGGCCGCGCCAGCGTCTTGACCTCGTCGCGCAGGAATTCGCGCAACGCGTCGGGCGCGACGTCGCGGCTGACGAAGGCCTGGCCGATGTCGCGGACGAGAATCAAGCTGATGCGGCCATCCTTGACCTTCTTGTCCTTGCGCATGAGTTCGAGCAAGGCGTCGGCGTCGACATCGCCGATTTCCGTGCGTAAGCCGACGCTGGCGAAATGGCGCCGCACGCGGCTGGCGGCCTCCGCCGGGCAAAGCCGCAACCGGGCCGAAAGATCGAACGCCATGCGCATGCCGAGGGCGACCGCCTCGCCGTGCAGCAGCGCATCGCCGAATCCGGTCGCAGCCTCGAGCGCATGGCCGAAGGTATGGCCAAAATTCAGCAAGGCACGTTCGCCGATCTCGCGCTCGTCGGCGGCGACAACTGCCGCCTTGGCGGCGCAACTGCGCAGCACCGCCTCGCGGCACAAGTCCGGATCGCCCTTGAGCAGCGCGCCGGCCATGCTTTCGAGCCGTTCGTAGAAAGCGCGGTCACGGATCAGCCCGTATTTCACGACCTCGGCATAGCCGGCGAGCAGCTCGCGTTGCGGCAAGGTACCGAGCGTGTCGGTATCGGCGATGACCAGCGCCGGTTGGTGGAAGGCGCCGACTAGATTCTTGCCCTGGCGCGTGTCGATGGCGGTCTTGCCGCCGACCGAGCTGTCGACCTGGGCGAGCAGCGTCGTCGGCACCTGCACGTAGTCGAGGCCGCGCAACAGCGTCGCCGCAGCGAATCCGGCGAGATCGCCGATGACGCCGCCGCCGAGAGCGACGATCGGCGTCGCGCGCTCGACGCCCGCCGCCAGGATGTCCTCGCACAGCTTTTGAAAATGGGTGAAGTCCTTGGTTTCCTCGCCGGGCGGTAGGACGATGGCGGCGTGCGCGAACCCGGCCGCGTCGAGGCCGCGGCGTAGCGCGTCGAGGTACAGCCGCGCGACGTTCGCGTCGGTGACGACGAGCGCGCGTTTCTGATGAGCGACTCCGGCGATCAGCGTGCCCACCTGGGCCAGCAGGCGCGCGCCGACGACGATGTCGTAGCTGCGGGCGCCGAGCTCGACGCGCAGCCGTTGCGCTTCACTCATGGCGCAACGCCGGCCGGCACGCCGAGATGCGACGCCAACGCCGCCAGCACGCGTTCGAGCGTCACCTCGGCCGGACCGTCGACGCTGTCGACGGTGACGTCGGCCTCGGCATAGACCGGATAGCGCTCTGCCATCAGGCGTTCGAGCACGGTGCGCGGGTCACCGTCCTTGAGCAACGGCCGGTTATTGCGGCGCATCACCCGCGCCAGCATCAGGTTGAGATCGGCGCGCAGCCACACGGTGATGGCGCGTTCGCGTAGCAGCGCCCGCGTCGACAGATCCATGAAGGCGCCGCCGCCGGTGGCGAGAACGTGCAGCGGATTCGCGAGCAGCCGCCTGATCACTTCGCGCTCGCGGTCGCGGAAGAACGGTTCGCCGCTTTCGTCGAAGATTTCCGCGATCGTGGCGTTGGCCGCCTTCTCGATCTCGGCATCCGCATCGGCGAACTCGACGCCGAGTCGTTGCGCAAGACGGCGACCGACGGCGGTTTTGCCCACGCCCATGAGGCCGACGAGCGCGATCGTCCTGGGTACGCGCAGCGCGCGGTGCGGCGTTGAAACGCTCATGCGGCGCCGATAAACTGCCGGTGTCTGATCATCGCCGGAGCCTAGCATATCGCCGGGATTCGCCGCCAATCGGCCGGCGCGGACCGGCCGCGTCGAGGGAATTGGGGTCCATGGGAAAATTCATTTTGATCGCGCTCGCGATACTGGTCGTGCTGATCATCGGCACCGGCGGAGTCCTGATGTTGTGGCACATCCCGGCTCCGACGGCGCGCGTCGAGCACCCCATCCCCGATGCGCAGCTGCCGCGTTGACGGGGTGCCCCGGCAGCGGGTCGCGGTCGGGCTGGTCGCCGCGCTGCTGCTGGGCATTGCGCCGGCGGCGGCACAGCCGATCCAGCTGACGCCGGGTCCGTCGCCGACACCCGCGCCGTCGTCGGTCGCGGCACCGCGAAGCCTGAACGGCAGCGGCCAGATCCAGGTCGTGCCGCTGCAGCCGGTGGATGCGTCGTGGACCGGCCTGCTCGGCCCGGCGCAGGGCGGTTTCCCGCGCGATATGTGGAACGGTGCCAGCCGCAGCTTCGTCGCCGCCGTCTTGCCGCAACTCCAGCCGGTGACGTCTCCGGAACTCGTCAGCCTGGCGCGGCGCCTGTTGTTGAGCGATGCGATCGCTCCCGCGCCGGCCGGCAATGCGAGCAATGCGGCCGTCGGTTCGGCTTTGTTGACGGCGCGCATCGACCGGATCTACGCGCTCGGCTTCGTGCGCGATGGACTCGCTCTGATCCAATCCCTGCCGGATACCGCGACGACCGACGCCATCGATCGCGATCGCGTCGAGCTGCGCTTTGCCGCCGATGATCCAACCGGCACCTGCAACGACGTCAAGGCGCGCATCGAGCGTTATCCCGGAGCATGGTGGGCGCGAGCGTTGATCGCCTGCCAGGCGCTGGCCGGCGATTTTGCCGAGGCCGCGCTCGGCCAGAGCCTGCTGGTCGACCAGAAGGCGCCGCCCGACCCCGAGTTCGACGCACTGATCCGGTTGCTGTTGCAACACAGATCGGCGCGGGTCGCGCGGCTCGGCGATCCCACGCCATTGCGCCTGACCCTGCTGGCGGCAGCCAAACATCCGCTGCCGGCCGAGGTGATCGCCGGCGCCGACCCCGCAGCGCTCGCCGGCTATGCTGGCAACGACGCCGTGCCGCCGGAGAAGCGTCTGGCCGCGGCCGAGCGCGCCGAGGCGCTCGGGGCCTTGCCGCCTCAGGCGCTCGCCGCGCTCTACGGCGCCGTCAGCTTCAAGCCCGAAGAGCTGACGCGCGCACGCCGGACGATCCGGCCGCCGGCCGACGCGCGCGACCGCGCCTTGCTCTATGCCTTGGCGAAATCCGGCACCGATTTCGCGGTGCGCTCGGCGGCGATCGAAGCCTTGGCGGCCGATGCCGCAAAACGCGGCGTGTTCGTATCGCAGGCCCGGGTTCTGGCGCCGACGCTGACCGACATTCCGAGCGCCACTGCCGATCCGAAATTCGCCGGCGTCGCGGCGCGCATCCTGCTCGGCGCCGGCACCGCCGACGCCGCCAAGCCGTGGGTGAGCGCCGCGGGCGACAAGGCGACGTTGCTGTTGAGTCTGATCGCCCAGCCGGGGGGTGTGCCGCGGCTCGAGGCCGGCGTCGCACGCGACGCGGCGGCCGCGGGTGGCGACGCGACGGCCGGGGCGCGCGCCGGCCTGCTCTATGTCCTGCTGACCGCCCTCGGCGACGATCCGGCGACGCTCGGCGATCTCACGCCGGCGGCGCTGACCGCGTCCGCGACGCCGGGAGCGCTGCCGAATGCGACGCTCTGGGACGAACAGCAGCGGGCGGCGCAGAGCGGCCAGCTTGGCTCGACGGTGCTAGCCACGCTGCTGATCGCCGAAAGCGACGGCCGCTTGACGTCGGAATCGCTGCTGCTCGGGCGCGCGGTTGCCGGCTTGCGCGCGGTCGGGCTCGACGGCGACGCGCATGCGCTGGCGCTCGAGGCGGCGCTCGACGCCGGCATCTGACATGGACCGGTATGGTGAGGCGTTCCTCGAGATGCTCGCGGCCGAACGCGGCGCCGCCAAGCTGACCTTGGCGGCCTATCGCAACGATCTGCGCCAGGTCGAGGTGTTCCTGCAAAACCGCGGCACGACCCTGGTCGCCGCGTCGAGCGACGATCTGCGCCACTATCTCGCGACCCTGGCCAGCGCCCGGCGCGCACCGGGAACCTCGGCGCGCCGATTGTCCGCGCTGCGCCAGTTCTACCGCTTCCTGGTGCTGGAAAAAGTGCGCCGCGACGATCCTACGGCAGCGCTCGACGGTCCGCGGCTGAAACGGCCGCTGCCCAAGGTTCTGCTGGCCGATGATGCCGAGAAGCTCATCGCCGCCGCACACGCCAAGGACGGCGCCGAAGGCGTGCGGCTGACGTGCCTGGTCGAGCTGCTCTATGGCGGGGGCTTGCGCGTGTCGGAGCTGATGGGCTTGACCGTCGCCACCGCGCGCCGCGATCCGCGCTTCCTGGTGGTGCGCGGCAAAGGCGGCAAGGAGCGGCTGGTGCCGCTGGGCCGGCCGGCGCGGCGCGCGCTTGACGCCTATCTCGCCGTCCGCAACCGCTTTCTCAAGAACGACGCGGAATCGCGCTGGCTGTTTCCGTCGCGCGGTGCCGAGGGCCACCTGACGCGGCGGCGCTGCGGCCAGCTCGTCGAAAGCCTGGCGCGCGAGATCGGACTCAAGGTCTCGCCGCATGTGCTGCGTCACGCCTTCGCCAGCCATCTGGTCGACCGCGGCGCCGATCTGCGCAGCGTGCAGGAAATGCTCGGCCACGCCGACATCGCCACCACCCAGATCTACACGCATGTGCAAATCGAACGCCTGCGGCGTCTGGTGAGCGAGGCGCACCCGCTCGCGCGCAAGAAATAGCCCGCTGCGCGAGGTGGCATTGCCGCGCGCCGCATGCTAGGTCAAGCCGCCATGCGTCATTTTCTGGATTTCGAGCAGCCGCTCGCCGAGCTGGAAGGCAAGATCGAAGAGCTGCGTCACATCTCGAACGGCGGAGACCTCAACATCGCCGAGGAGGTCGGGCGGCTCGAGGCCAAAGTCGAGAAATTCCTGCGTCAGACCTATGCCAAGCTGACGCCGTGGCAAAAAGTCCAGATCGCCCGCCATCCCGACCGGCCGCACGGCAGCGATTATCTCAAGCGACTGGTCGCCGACTTCACGCCGCTCGCCGGCGACCGGGCCTTCGCCGAGGATCGCGCCATCGTCGGCGGGCTCGGACGCTTTCGCGGCCGTTCGGTCGTCGCCATCGCCCACGAGAAGGGCGCCGACACCGAGGCGCGCGTCCGGCACAATTTCGGCATGGCGCGGCCGGAGGGCTATCGCAAGGCGCGTCGGTTGATGGAGCTCGCCAACCGCTTCAAGCTGCCGGTGCTGACCTTCGTCGACACGGCCGGCGCCTATCCGGGCGTCGATGCCGAGGCGCGCGGCCAGGCCGAGGCGATCGCGCGCGCGGTCGAGGCTTGTCTCGAGCTCGAAGTGCCGCTGATCGCGACCATCATCGGCGAAGGCGGCTCGGGCGGCGCGATCGCGCTCGCCGCCGGCAACGTGGTTCTGATGCTCGAACACGCGGTTTATTCGGTCATCTCGCCCGAGGGTTGCGCTTCGATCCTGTGGCGCAGCGCCGAGAATGCGCAGGACGCGGCCGAAGCGCTGCGCCTGACCGCGCAGGACCTGTTGCGGCTCAACGTCGTCGACGCGATCGTGGCCGAACCGCTCGGCGGCGCGCACCGGGCGCACGAAGCCGCGGTCGCCGCGACCGGCGACGCGATCGAGAAGGCGCTGCTGCCGCTCTTGAAGTTCGATGGGCCGGGCCTGCGCGCGGCCCGCCGCACCAAGTTCCTGCAGATGGGAACGCGCGGAATCTAATTCCGCGGCGGGCGCAGGACATAGCCGGTGCCGCGCACCGTGTGCAGCAGCGGCTGCTCGAATCCGCGATCGATCTTCTGGCGCAGCCGGCTGATATGGACGTCAATGACGTTGGTCTGGGGATCGAAGTGATGGTCCCAGACCTTCTCCAGCAGCATCGTGCGGGTAACGATGTGGTCGGCGTTGCGCATCAGATATTCGAGCAGCCGGAATTCGCGCGGCAGCAGCTCGATGGTGCGGCCGGCGCGGACGACCTCGCGCGCGATCAGGTCCATTTCGAGATCGGCGACCTTGAGCTTGGTCTCGGCGCCGCCGCGGCGCGTCAGCGCCTCGAGACGGGCCAGCAGCTCGGAGAAGGCGAACGGCTTGGGCAGGTAGTCATCGCAGCCGGAGTTGAGCCCCTGCACCCGGTCATCGACGTCGCCGAGCGCGCTCAGCACCAGAACCGGCGTCTGGTCGTTGGCTGCCCGAAGCGCGGCGATGATCGAAAGCCCGTCGAGGCCGGGCAGCATGCGATCGATGATCATGGCGTCGAAGGCGCCGCTGCGGGCGCGCTCGAGCCCCTGCCGACCCTCCGACGCGAGATCGACGCGGTGGCCGCTCTCGGCCAGGCCCTTGACGAGATAGGCCGCCGCCTCGCGATCGTCTTCGATGACCAGGATACGCACGCGCGTTCCTTCAACTGCATCAGCCCTTTTCGGCGCCGTTCTGAACCGAGAACGCGACGTACTCGTTGATGCCGTGCCGGTTGATCAGCAGCAGCAGGGTCTGGTTGGGGCCTTTGGCCTTCTGTGCCAGATCGAACTCGTGCACGGCCTCGTGCGGCGTTGTCACCGGCTTGCGGTTGATCGTCACGATGACGTCGCCGGGCCGCACGCCGATCGCTCCGAGCGGCGAATTGGACGCCACGTCGGTGACGATGACGCCGTGGACGTCCTTCGGCACGTGCGCCTGGCGGCGCAGTTCCGGCGTCAAGCTCGATAGCTTGAGGCCCATCGCCGCCGAATGGCCGTGCTGCGGCTGCTCCGCAGTTGCGACCTGCTGCTGATTTTCCGGCATCTCGCCGACCCTTACCTGCAGCGTGGTCGGCTTGTCGTTGCGCCAGATCTTGATCGCGGCGGTCTGACCGACCGGCGTTTCGGCGACGGCGATCGGCAGGTCGCGGACCTGGCTGATGTCGTGACCGTCATAGTTCAGGATCACGTCGCCCTGCTTCATGCCGCCCGCCGCGGCCGGGCTGCCCTTGGTCACGTCGGCAACCAGCGCGCCCTCGGCCTTCGCCAGACCCAGGCTCTTAGCGATGTCGGGCGTGACGCTTTGGATCTGCACGCCGAGCCAGCCGCGTTCGACTTTGCCGTGCGTGCGCAGCTGCTCGACGATCGGCTTGGCCAGGCTCGACGGAATCGCGAAGCCGATACCGACCGAGCCGCCGTTGGGCGAATAGATCGCCGTGTTGATGCCGATGACCTGACCTTCGAGGTTGAAGTCGGGACCGCCCGAATTGCCGCGATTGATCGAGGCATCGATCTGGAGAAAATCGTCGTAGGGACCGGAATGGATGTCGCGGCCGCGCGCCGAAAGCACGCCGGGGCTGACGGTGCCGCCGAGGCCGAACGGATTGCCGACTGCCAGCACCCAGTCGCCGATCTGCGCCGCGTCGCTGTCGCCCCAGGTAACGTAAGGCAGCGGCTCCTTGCTCTCGATCTTGAGGAGCGCGATATCAGTCTTGGGATCGCGGCCGATGATCTTGGCGGGATGGCGGCTGTTGTCCTGGAGGATCACAGTCACCTTGCTCGCGTCCTGGACTACGTGATTGTTGGTCACGACGTAGCCGGTCGGATCGACGATGAAGCCCGAGCCCAGCGCGATGCGCTGGCCTTCCGGCATCGGCGATTGCCCAAACTGCTGCCGCTGCTGCTGGAAGAAGCGGCGCAGGAATTCGTCGAACGGCGACGGCGGGAATCCCTGGAACGGATTGTCGTTCTGTCCCAGCTGTTGATCCTGCGTGCCGTCGTCCGAACTGGCGATGTCCGACTTTTCGATGACCGAGATGTTCACCACCGCCGGCAGCACCTTTTTCACCATCGGCGCGAAGCTGGGCATCTGCACAATGGCGGGCTCCGCCGCCTGCGCGAACGCGAAGGGCGCCCCGGCCAAGGCAACAGACAGCGCACCCGCGAAAGCGAACTTGCGCAACCGGCCGGCGGACATCGTCGAAAGCATCATGGATCAACCTCGCCTCAAAAAAAGAGTGCCGTTGCCATAAGAACGGCGTCATGGGCGTGGCGGCTCCCTCCGACCGGGCCACACCCGAATCCTGCAACATCATGGCCGCGGGCAGATTACGCCGCCCCTTCGCTCCGATTAAATCGGTTTAATGAGGCGGGTTCCGACGAATGCCGGACGCGCCGGATCAAACCCGTCCGTGACAATGCTTGTACTTCTTGCCCGAGCCGCACGGACACGGCGCGTTGCGTGGCGTGCGCGCCCACGGCGCCGGGGCCGGCGCAACACGGGAAGCGGGCCTTGCGGGTGCCAGTGCCGGATCCTCGCGCGTCTCGACGCCGCGCGCCGGGGCCGGAGCTATCCCGGACGGCGGCGCGCCGTCGCCCCGCTCGACCCGCAGCTCGACATGGGCCAGCACGCTCACCACCTGCTCGCGCAGCGCGACGAGCAGGCCCTGGAACATCTCGAAGGCCTCGCGCTTGTATTCGTTGAGCGGGTCGCGTTGCGCATAGGCGCGCAGATTGATCCCCTGTCGCAAGTGATCGAGCACCAGCAGGTGGTCCTTCCACTGCTGATCGAGGATCTGCAGCAGCAGGCTGCGCTCGGCCATGCGCATGATGTCGGCGCCGTAGAGCGCTTCCTTTTGACTGGTCTTCTCGACGACGGCGCGGCCGATGCGCTCGCGCAGTTCGGCGTCGGCGATGCCTTCCTCTTTCGCCCAGTCGGCAACCGGCAGATCGAGGTTGAAGACGCGCCGCACCTCTTCGTGCAACGCAGCGGTGTCCCATTGATCGGGCAACGCATTCGAGGGAATGCAGCGTGCCACCAGGTTGGCGATCACCTCGTCGCGCATGTCCGCCATCATCGCGCTGACGTCGGTCGTGGCCATGATCTCTCGGCGCTGCTGGTAGACGACCTTGCGCTGGTCGTTCATCACGTCGTCGAAGCGCAGGAGATGCTTGCGGATCTCGTAGTTGCGCCCCTCGACCTTTTCCTGCGCCTTCTCCAGCGCCTTGTTGATCCATGGATGGATGATCGCCTCGCCTTCCTTGAGGCCGAGCTTCTGCAGCATCCCGTCCATCCGGTCCGAGCCGAAGATGCGCATCAGGTCATCGTCGAGCGAAACGAAGAACTTCGACGCGCCGGGGTCGCCCTGACGCCCGGAGCGGCCGCGCAGCTGATTGTCGATGCGGCGGCTTTCGTGCCGCTCGCTGCCGATGACGTACAGGCCGCCGGCCTTGACCGCCTCTTCGTGCGCGGCCTGGACTTCGGCGCGAATTTCCGCGGTGCGGCGATCGCGCACCGATGGGTCGTTGATGCCCACGAGCTCGTTGCTCAAGCGCATATCGAGGTTGCCGCCGAGTTGAATGTCGGTGCCGCGACCGGCCATGTTGGTGGCGATGGTAACGGCGCCCGGCCGGCCGGCCTGGGCGATGAACTGCGCTTCCTGCTCGTGATAGCGCGCGTTCAGCACGTTGTGTGGAATCTTCTTTTTCTTGAAGAGATCGGACAGGGTTTCCGACTTCTCGATGCTGACGGTGCCGACCAGAACCGGCTGTTGACGCTCGTGGCACTCGAGCACCTGTTGGATGATGGCGTCGTATTTCTCGCGCGCCGAGCGATAGACCTCGTCGTCGGCGTCGAGGCGGACGCAGGGCTTGTTGGTCGGCACCTCGATGACGTCGAGCTTGTAGATCTCGTTGAGCTCGGTCGCCTCGGTCATCGCCGTGCCGGTCATGCCGGCGAGCTTGGGGAACAGGCGGAAATAATTCTGGAAAGTGATGGTCGCCAGCGTCTGGTTCTCATTCTGCACCTCGACGCCTTCCTTGGCCTCGAGCGCCTGGTGCAGCCCTTCGGAATACCGACGCCCTTCCATCATGCGGCCGGTGAACTCGTCGATGATAACTATCTTGCCGTCGCGCACGATGTAATCGGTGTCGCGCGCGAACAGCTTGTGCGCCCGGAGCGCCTGATTGGCGTGGTGGACGAGCGACAGGTTGTTGATGTCGTAGAGCGTGCCGGTCGTCATCAGGCCGGTTTCGCGCAGCATCGCCTCGATCTTCTCGACGCCCGATTCCGTGAGCGTGACCGCACGCTGCTTTTCGTCTTTCTCGTAGTCCTCGGGTGCGAGCTTGGGGATGAGCTTGTCGACTGCGTGGTAGAGTTCGGACGAATCCTCGGTCGGGCCGGAGATGATGAGCGGCGTGCGCGCCTCGTCGATCAGGATCGAGTCGACCTCGTCGACGATCGCATAGTTGAACGGCCGCTGGACCATCTGGACCAGCGAGAATTTCATGTTGTCGCGCAGGTAGTCGAAGCCGAACTCGTTGTTGGTGCCATAGGTGACGTCGGCCTCATAGGCGGCGCGCCGCTGCTCGTCATCGAGGCCGTGAACGATGCAGCTGACCGACAGCCCGAGGAATTTGTAGACTTGGCCCATCCATTCGCTGTCGCGCTTGGCCAGGTAGTCGTTGACGGTCACGACGTGCACGCCCTTGCCCGCGAGCGCGTTGAGATAGACCGGCAGGGTCGCGACCAGCGTCTTGCCCTCGCCGGTCCGCATCTCGGCGATCATGCCGCGATGCAACACCATACCGCCCATGAGCTGGACGTCGAAGTGGCGCTGGCCGAGAACGCGCTTAGCGGCCTCGCGCACGGTAGCGAAAGCGTCCACCAGCAAATCGTCGGTTTCTTCGCCATCGTTCAGCCGCTTCCGGAAGACGTCGGTGCGCGCGCGCAGGTCGCCGTCGGAAAGCCCCGCCAGCTCGGGCTCGAGCACGTTGATGTCATCGACCAGCGGCTGCAGACTTTTGACGTAACGGTCGTTAGCCGAACCGAAGAATCGCCGGGCAAGGGCGCCGATCATCAAGACCTCGATGGGATGGCGGAAAAGTCGGATATCGCCGCGGCGACGTTATGAGAGATAGGGGCATATAATGCGAGTGTCAATTCGGCCCAGTCCCGAAAAGTCGTTCTGGAACGGCATATTAACTCTCGCCGGAGCTTGTCCTCGACCGGGTGATGTGCTTTATCAGCGGCGCGTACGCGGCCTGCCCCGCCGCGACGATCTGATTCGAAAGGAAACACCTGCTATGACGGCGCGGAACGCGATGTTCGCCTGCCTGATCCTTGCCTTGGCCGCCACCCCGGCGCTGGCGCAGAAAACCAAGCCGGCGGGCGATCCCGTCGTGGCCCGCGTCAACGGCCAAGCCTTGACGCGCCTGGATGTGGAGATCGCCTATAGCGCGCTCGCGCCCGACGTGCGCCAGCGCGTCACGCTCGAAAAGGCTTTCCCGCAGATCATCGACCGGTTGGTGACGATGACGATCGCGGCGCAAACCGCCGAAAAGGCCAGGATCGAGTCCGACCCCGTGACCAAGAAGCGGCTGTCGCTCGCCCGCGACCAAATCCTGCAGGACGCGTATTTCAATTCGATCGCGCGCAAGGAGATCACCAAGGAGAAACTGCAAGCGGCTTACGCGCAATACGCCAAGGACGCCCCCAAGCAGGAAGAGATCAAGGCACGGCATATCCTGGTATCGAGCCAGAAAGAGGCGGAAAACATCATCGCGCAGCTCAACAAGGGCGCCGATTTCGCCGCCCTCGCCAAGGAAAAGACCATTGATCCCTCGGGCAAGACGTCAGGCGGAGACCTGGGCTGGTTCACCAAGGGCGAGATGGTGCCCGAGTTCGCCGATGCCGCCTTCAAGCTCAAGAAAGGCCAGATCAGCCAGACGCCGGTCCATACCCAGTTCGGCTGGCACGTCATCCAGGTTGAGGACCGTCGGCCGGGCAAGGCCCTGCCCTACGAGCAGGAGGCGCCACGCCTGGCGCAGGATATGGCGACGAAGCTCATCAGCGAACGCATGAAAAGCCTCGACCAATCGGCCAAGGTCGAGATCTTCGCGCTCGACGGCAGCAAGCTACCCGCGGCCGGCGGTAACGCCGGCGCGGCGCCCATGCTGAAGCCGCCGAGCGGTGTCGCCGCGCCTGCCTCCAACGCGCCGACGCTGGCGCCGGGGACCGCGCCCGACAAGCTTAACCTCAACCCGCAATAAGCGGCGGAAGCCGGGCGCAATCGACGAGCCGGACATGGCCGAGGTCTCGCCGCTGGCGCCCGCGCGCTTCCCCGACCTGCCGCCGGTCGCCGGCGTCAGTCTGGCGAGTGCGCATTGCGGCATCCGCTATAAAGAGCGGACCGACCTGATGCTCGCGGTCGTCGCGCCCGGTAGCGCGGTCGCGGGCGTTTTCACGCGCTCGCTGACGCCCGGAGCGCCGATCGACTGGTGCCGCAAGGCGCTGAAACGCGGCAAGGCGCGGGCGATCGTGGTCAATTCGGGCAATGCCAACGTCTTCACCGGCCGGCAGGGACGCGACGCGGTCGCGCAGACGGTCGCGGCGGCGGCCAAGACCTTGAATTGCGACCCGCGCGAGGTGTTCGTTTCCTCGACCGGCGTGATCGGCGAGCCATTGGCGGCGGAGAAGATCGTCGTCGCGTTGCCGGCGGCGGCCGCTTCGGCGCGCGCCGACGCCTGGGCCGAGGCGGCGCGGGCGATCATGACCACCGACACCTTTCCCAAGGGAGCAACCCGCAGCGTCGCGATTCACGGCGCGCGCGTCACCATCAACGGCGTCGCCAAGGGCTCGGGCATGATCGCGCCCGACATGGGCACCATGCTGGCCTATGTCTTCACCGACGCGAACATCGCCGCGTCGGCGCTCCAGCCGATGCTGGCGGCCGGCAACGCCCGGTCGTTCAATTCGATCACCGTCGACGGCGACACCTCGACGAGCGATACGCTGCTGCTGGTGGCGACCGGCAAGGCGGAAAACCGGCGCATCACGCGCGCCGCTGACCCGGCGCTCAAGCCGTTCCGTCGCGCGCTCGACGAAGTGCTGGTCGATCTCGCGCAGCAGATCGTGCGCGACGGCGAAGGCGCGGAAAAATTCGTGACTATCGCGGTCTCGGGCGCCACCTCCGCGGGCGCGGCGCGGCGCGTCGGGCTTGCCATCGGCAATTCGCCCCTGGTCAAGACCGCCATCGCCGCGGGCGACGCCAACTGGGGCCGCATCGTCATGGCCGTCGGCAAGGCCGGCGAAAAGGCCGACCGCGACCACCTGTCGATCGCCGTCGGCGGCGTGCCCATCGCCGTGAAGGGCGGACCCGTTCCGGATTACGACGAAGGGCCGGTGGCGCGCCACATGGCCGGCCGCGACATCCGGCTGGCCGTCGACCTCGGCATCGGCCGCGGCCGCTGGACGGTTTGGACCTGCGACCTGACGCACCGCTACATCGACATCAATGGCAGCTACCGGAGCTGAGGCGGCCAGCGTCACGGTGGTCTGTGTCGCGCTGATCGACGCCGACGGCCGCGTTCTCCTGGCCGAACGACCGGCGGGCAAGCCGCTGGCCGGCCTTTGGGAGTTTCCCGGCGGGAAGCTCCAACCCGGCGAGACGCCCGAAGCGGGCCTCATCCGCGAACTGCACGAGGAACTCGGCATCGACGTCGCCGAAGCCTGCCTGTCGCCGCTCACCTTCTCCTCGCACCGCTATCCGGCGCTGCACGTCGTCCTGCTGCTCTATGTCTGCCGGCGTTGGAAAGGGCTGGTGACGGCGCGCGAGAGGCAGAAGCTGAGCTGGGTCAGGCCCCAGCGTTTCGACGATTATCCGATGCCGCCGGCCGACAAGGGGCTGGTCGCCGCCTTGCGCGACCTGCTCTAGCGGCTTGCCGGCCCGCGCCCGCGACCTTAGGCTCGCGACCATGAACCGCGTCGCCCGCCTGCTCTGCCTCCTGGCCGTTCTGCCGCTCGCCGGCTGCTACTACCCCGATTACGTCCTGCGACCGGAAATCGTGCACGCCGATGCCAATGGCATCGCCATCCGCGCCGGCCGGGGCGTCAACCCCTACAACATGGCAGCGCTGCACTGTCAGCGTTACGGCAAGCTGTCGGTGCCGCACGGCACCCAAGCCTCGGGCCAATACGTATTGACGTGGTTCTACGTCTGCCAATGAGCGGCGTCAGCCCGGCGGTGCCCACGCGGTCAGGTTGATCGTCTGAAAGGTCGCGACGACGCGCCCATCCGGTGCCGTCGCGCGGTCGCGATAGAGCGCGGCGGCGCGCGCCAGCGTGCCACGCCGGGTCAGCGACTGGCGGCGCTCGCGCTGGGCGTTGGTTTCGCCCATGGCGCGCAGGTCGCGCATCAGGGCGAAGGCATCGGCATAATCGACGTCGGTGCGATCGCCGTCGACCACCGGCTCGACGAAGCCTGCGCGCTGCAGCAAGCCGCCGAGATCGCGCAAATCCGCGAAGGGCGAGACCCGCGGGCTGGCGCCACCGGCGCTTTCGAGCTCGGCCTCGATCAGCGCCGCGTGCAACGCGCCCAGGGTCTCGCCACCGAACAGCATCGCCAGCAGCAGCCCGCCGGGCTTGAGCATCCGACGGACCTGCAACAGCGTGCCTGGCAGATCGTTGACCCAGTGCAGCAGCAGCGGGCTCAGCACGAGATCGAAGCTCCGCGGCGCGAAGGGCAGCGCCTCGAGATCGAGCACCACGACCGGGCGCGGCGCCCGGCGCGCCAAGGCCTCGCTTGGATCGGCCGAAACCAGGCGGCCCAAATCGGCACGGCTGGCGAGCGCGCGAGCCATGACGCCGCCGCGACAGCCGAGATCGAGCGCCGCCGGGAAGTGCCTTTTGATCTCGCCGAGGCGCTCGGCGAGATCGGCGGCCGCCCGCTCGAACAGGAATTCGGCGCCGAGCCCGAGCCGGACGGCGCGCGCGCGGTGACGGCGCACGGCAAGCGGATCGAAAATGCGCAGCGGATCGGCCGGCTTCATGGCGCGCATCATCGCCTCCGCCGGCACGGATTGACAAGGCAGCCGCCCTCGCTTGAGATCGCGTCATGGGGGGACTGATCCGCGCTCTCGACCCGCGCCGCGTCGGCGCAACCGCGCTCGATCTGCTGCTGCCGCCGCGTTGCCTCAAATGCGGCGCCGAGACCGGCGGCGACGGCGCCCTGTGCGCCGAATGCTGGCGCAGCATCGCGTTCCTCCAGCCACCATGCTGCGCGCGCGCCGCGGCCTGCCGTTCGAGGTCGATCTGGGCGCCGACGTAATCTGCGGCGCCTGCGCCCGCGAGACGCCGCTTTACGCCCGCGCCCGGGCGGCGATGCGCTATGACGACGCGAGCCGAACCCTGGTGCTGGCGTTCAAGCACGGCGACAAGCTGCAGTTCGCGCCCGCGCTCGGCCGGTTCATGCGCCGGGCGGACGCCGAGCTGCTGGCGGCTTGCGACGTGATCGTGCCGGTGCCATTGCATTGGACGCGGCTGTTCGCGCGCCGCTACAACCAGGCCGCCGTCCTGGCCCGCGGCGGGGGTCCCCCGTCATTGCCGACCTGCTTCAACGACACCGCGCGACCCCTTCGCAGGGCCGCAGCGGCCGCGCCGAGCGCCGGCGCAACATCCGCGGCGCCTTCGCCCTGAAATCCGGCCGCCGCGTCGCCGGCCGCCGCGTCCTGCTGGTCGACGATGTCCTCACCACCGGCGCTACGGTCACGGAATGTGCCCGTGTTCTGCTCGATTCGGGCGCTTCGGCGGTCGATGTCCTGACCTGGGCGCGGACGGTGCGGGCCGATCCGTGAGTTGATTTAACCATGAGCCCGACCAGATAATCGGCCATGGCCAAGGTCGAGCTCTACACCACGATGTTTTGCCCGTATTGCACGCGGGCGCGCAACTTGCTGCACAAAAAGGGCGTGAGCTTTGCCGACATCGACGTGATGGGCGACGGCGACAAGCGCGCCGAGATGATCGCGCGCGCCGGCGGACGGCGGACGGTGCCGCAAATCTTCATCGACGACCGGCATATCGGCGGTTCCGACGAGCTGGTGGCGCTCGACCGAGACGGCAAGCTCGATCCGCTGCTAGGTATCGCGCGATGAGTGCGCGTTTCAAGGCCGCCTGCATCCAGATGACGTCGGGTCCGGCAATCGAAGCGAACGTGGCGACGGCAAGCGATCTCGTGCGACGCGCGCGCGACCAGGGCGCGGAGCTGATCATGGCGCCCGAGGTCAGCGACATGATCGAGCCCAAGCGGGCTCTGGCGCTCGACAAGGCGCGGCCCGAGCGCGAACACGCCATGGTCGCGGCCTTCCGCGATCTGGCGCGCGAGACCGGCGCGTGGCTGCTGCTCGGCTCGGCCGTAATTCGCGACAAGGACGCCGAGCGGCTCTCCAACCGCTCGTTCCTGATCTCGCCGCAGGGCGAGATCGCGGCGCACTACGACAAGGTCCACATGTTCGATGTCGACCTGCCGACCGGCGAGCGGCATCGCGAATCGCAGACCTACAAGCCCGGCGACAAGGCCGTGGTTGCCGAGTTGCCGTGGGGCCGGCTCGGCATGACGGTGTGCTACGATCTGCGCTTTCCCCATCTTTATCGCGCTCTGGCCAAGGCGGGCGCCGATTTCCTCGCCGTCCCGTCGGCCTTCACGGTGCCGACCGGCCGCGCGCATTGGCACGTGCTGTTACGGGCGCGCGCCATCGAGACTGGATGCTTTGTCTTCGCGCCGGCGCAATGGGGCGAGCACGGTGGCGGCCGGCGCACCTTCGGTCATGCGCTGATCGTCGCGCCCTGGGGCGAGATTCTGGCCGAAGCCGAGGACGGCGTCGGCTTCATCGGCGCCGAGATCGACCCGGCCAAGGTCGCCGAGGCGCGCCGCGCCGTGCCGTCGCTGGCGCACGACCGCCTGTTCGCCGCGCCCAAGCGGCCCAACGCCATCGCCGCGGCCGACTAGGCCGTCACTCTTCCGGCGTCAGCGTGGTGTCGGTGGTCATGCCCATGGTCTCGTAGACCGGACACCAGCCGCCGATCGCGGTCAGGATCGGTATGACGCCGATCAGCACGAGCCAGCGTTCGTTGACGAGCCAGATCCAGATTCCGGCGATGATCGCCAGACCGATGAGCACGCGGATCAACCGGTCGTGCCAGCCGACGTTGAGCTTGAACTTGCGCGCCACGGCAAGCCTCCTTCAGCGCCTCAGTCGAGCGCGATTATACCGCCTTTTAGAACCGCAAGGCGCTGGATTGCCGCTGGCCGCGGCCGGCGCACGATGCCCTGCTCGAAGGCCAGCACCGTCAGGCGCGGCGCGAAGGCCTCGATCAGCTCGTTGGGCCGCAGCAGGAAGTCGGGATTGCTCGGCTTGCCGAAACGCTCATTGCCGAGCATGAAGGTTTCGTAGAGCAGCACCCCGCCCGGCGCCAGCGCCGCCACGAGATCGGCGAAAGCCGGGCGGTAGAGGTAATTCGTCACCACGATGCCGTCATAGCCGTCGCCGAGCCGCCAGGCTTCGCCGTTTTCCAGATCGAGCCTGACGATCCGGCAGGCGGGATGGCCGGCGAAGGCGGCAATGAGCGCCGCGGTATCGCGATCCGCCGCCACCACGTCGTAGCCCCGCTCGAGCAGCAGCCGCGTATGCCGGCCACCGCCAGCGGCCAAGTCGAGGACGCGGCCGCCGGCACGGATCAAGGCCGCGTGGCGCGCGATCCAGGCCGATGGCGGCGGGTCGAAGGCGGTTTGCGGGCGCATTAGCACTTGACCCCGGCGGTGGCCAAAACCATCTTGGCGGAACGTCCTGCCGATCAAAGGGTTAAGACCCGGGAATGATCCTGTTCAAGCTCAAATGCGAAACCGGCCACGAGTTCGAGGGCTGGTTCCGTGACGGCGCCACCTTCGACCGGCAGAACGCCCGCGGCCAGATCGCCTGCCCGGCATGCGGCAGCAGCGAGATCGACAAGGCGCCGATGGCGCCGCGACCGTTGCGCACCGCCGCCACGCCGAGCACCGACCGGACGCCGCCGCGCGCCGAAGACGTGCGGCGGGCGCTCCAGGTGCTGCGCCGGCATGTCGAAACGCACTGCGAAAACGTTGGGCCGCGGTTCGCCGCCGAAGCCCGCGCCATCCACAACGGCACGGGCAAGGCGCGCGGCATCTATGGCGACGCGACGGCGGAAGAATCGCGGGCGCTCGCCGACGACGGCATCGATGCCCAGACCATTCCCTGGGTTCCGCCCAGCGACGCCTGAACGCGCCCGGCGCGCGTGAATCGAACATGGCCAAGTTTCGGACGCTCGACGATCTCGACCCCCATGGCAAGCGCGTGCTGGTGCGCGCCGACCTCAACGTGCCGGTGGCCGACGGTAAAGTGACCGACACGACGCGCATTGCGCGTCTGGCGCCGACCATTCGCGAACTGACCGACAAGGGGGCGCACGTCATCGTCGTCTCGCATTTCGGCCGACCGAAGGGCCGCGAGCCCGAACTGTCGCTGCGCCCCATCGCGCCGGCGCTGAAAACCGCGATCGTCGGCCGTCAGGTCGTTTTCGCCGAGGACTGCATCGGCCCGCCGGCCCAGCGCATCGTCGAAAAGCTGCGCGACGGCGAGATCGCGCTGCTGGAGAACCTGCGCTTTCACAAGGGCGAGGAGAAGAACGATCCGGCCTTCGCCAAGGAGCTGGCGGCGCTGGCCGACGTTTATGTCGACGACGCCTTCTCGGTGGCGCATCGGGCGCACGCCTCGACCGAGGCGGTGGCGCGTCTGCTGCCCGCCTATGCCGGCCGGCTGATGCAGGCTGAGCTCGTCGCGCTCGACCAGGCGCTCGACAACCCGGCGCGGCCGATGGCCGCGATCGTTGGCGGCGCCAAGGTTTCGACCAAGCTCGACCTGCTCGACAACCTCGTGACCAAGGTGCAACTGCTCATCATCGGCGGCGCCATGGCCAACATGCTGCTGCTGGCCGCGGGCAAGCCGGTCGGCAAGTCGCTGGTCGAGCGCGACATGATCGCGACCGCGCGCAGCCTCGACGCCAAGACGAAGGCCGCGGGTTGCGAGTTGATCCTGCCGGTCGATGTGGTCGTGGCCCCGGCGCTCAAGGCCGGCGTCGCGACCCAAACCGTTGCCGTCGATCATGTTCCGGCGGATCAGATGATCCTCGACCTCGGGCCGCGCAGCGTCGCGCTCATCTGCGAGAAGCTCGCGGCCTGCCGCACGCTGGTGTGGAACGGCCCGGTCGGCGCCTTCGAGACCAAGCCTTTCGACCAGGCCACCGCCGCCATCGCGCAGCAAGTGGCGAAGCTGACACGCGCGCGACGCCTGGTGAGCGTCGCCGGCGGCGGCGACACCGTCGCGGCGCTGCTGCAGGCCGGCGTCGTCGATCAGCTGAGTTACGTGTCGGCCGCGGGCGGCGCGTTTCTCGAATGGCTCGAAGGCAAGACGCTGCCGGGCATCAAGGCGCTCGAAACCACGCGCTAATGCGAGGTTAGAGCCACCGGCACACATGCGCTTTATAGTGCCGCCAGTCGGCGCCGAACGCCCGATCGAGCTGCGCTTCCTCGCGCCGGATGAAACAATCCATCAAGGGAAGATAAAGCGCCGTCAAAACGAGCGCGGCCGGCGAACCGAACAACAACGCCGCTCCGAAGAAAATAAACACGTTGCCGCCGAGATAGGGCGGGTTTCTGGAAAATCGATACGGACCCGACATGACGAGTGCCGTCTGTGGCACGAGCGAGATGACCTTCATCCGACGTTCGTAGAAATCGAACGTCGCCCAAACGCGCAGCAGAAGGCCCGTCGCCAAAAGAAACCACGCGACAACCGCCGTGGCCCAATGATGAAACTCACCGATGCCGAGTAGCGCATCGATTCGGATGCCAACCCAAACGAGGCCAAGCCCGACAAACACGACGCCGACATTGTGACCGATGCTTTTGAGAAGGTTGGTGAACATCGCGCCGAACCTCCGACCGAGACCGCAAGCCGATGCCGGAGCTAAACTTCGAACTCGGCCAGCATCATCGGCTCGTCCTTGGCCGCGGCGAACCATTCCTGATAAGGCGGATGGCGCTCGATCGCGTCGCAATATGAAGCGGTGTCCGGGTCGGTCGGCACGGCATAGCTGCGCAGCCGACTGACCACCGGCGCGTATATCGCATCGGCGATGCCGAAGCCGCCGAACAGGAACGCGCCGCCGGCACCGAAACGCTTGCGGCAATCGCGCCACAGCGCCACGACGCGGGCGATGTCGGCCTGCACCTCGTCGGTCAGCGGCCGCGGCGTGCGCACGCGGCGCAAATTCATCGGCAGATGGCGGCGCAGGTTCGCGAAGCCGGCATGCATCTCGGCGCTGATCGAGCGGGCGTAGGCGCGGGCGGCGGGCGCCGCCGGCCACAGCTGCCCCTTGGGAAAGGCTTCGGCCAGATATTCGCCGATTGCCAGCGAGTCCCAGACCGTGACGTCGCCGCGCCGCAGTGCCGGCACCTTGCCCGACGGGGAATGCTGCAAGATTTTGTCCTTGCTGCCCGGCGCGTAGAGCGGAATAACCACCGACTCGAAGGCGGCACCGGTCTGCATGAGCATCAGCCAGGCGCGCAACGACCACGACGAATAATTCCGGTTGCCGATATAGATGGTGATGTCCGCCATCGGGTATCCTCGCGCCGGCATCGTGCCGGGCGGCGGCGGGCAACGCAACCCCCGGCCAAGCAGGGGAGGCGGGGAAAAAGCGTGATCGACGAGACGGCGCTCGCGGCGCTGGTTGAGAGCGAAGCGGATGCGCAGAGTCTGACGGTGGTGACGCGCGACTCGCTGGCGGCGACGCTCGCCACGCTCGGCCCCGCCGCGGCGCGCTGGATCGAGGCGGCGCGCTTCACCGCCGAGGCCGGAACCCATCTGCTGGTGCCCGACGGCGACGGTAAACCGCCGCGCGTGCTGGTCGCGGTTGGCGGGCAGGACCCGATTTGGGATCTGGCCGGGCTGCCCGAGGCGTTGCCCGAAGGCAGCTATGCCCTCGATCCCGCCAGCGACGACGGCCGTGCCACGCGCCATGCGCTCGGCTGGGCGCTCGGCGCCTATGCCTTCACCCGCTATCGCGCGCGCCCGCACCCGCCGGCGCGACTCGTCTGGCCGCGCCGGGCCGACCGCAAGCTCGTGGCGCGGCAGGCGCGGGCGCAATGCTGGGCGCGCGACCTGATCAACACGCCCGCCGAGGCGATGGGCCCGGCCGAGCTGCAAGCCGCCGCGGAAGACCTCGCGGCCCGGCACGGCGCGTGCTGCACCGCCATCGTCGGCGACGAGCTGCTGGCGGCGAATTATCCCACGATCCACGCCGTCGGCCGCGCCAGCACCCGGCCGCCGCGGCTCGTCGACCTAGTTTGGGGCGACGCACGCGCACCCAAGCTGACGCTGGTCGGCAAGGGCGTGTGCTTCGACAGCGGCGGGCTCGACCTCAAGACCGCGTCGGGCATGCGCTGGATGAAGAAGGACATGGGCGGCGCGGCAACCTTGCTGGCGCTTGGCGACGCGATCATGGATACCGGCCTCGACGTCCGGCTCCGCATTCTAGTGCCAACGGTTGACAACGCCGTCAGCGGCGGCGCGCTGCGGCCGGGCGACATCGTCCGCACGCGCCACGGCATGACGGTCGAGATCGGCAACACCGACGCCGAGGGGCGTCTCATTCTTTGCGACGCATTGGCCGAAGCGACCGGCGAGCGCCCCGACCTGATCGTCGACATCGCCACGCTGACGGGCGCGGCACGGGTCGCGCTCGGCCCCGATCTGCCGGCGCTGTTCGGGCGCGACGATGGGCTGACGGCGGCGTTGCAGGCGGCGGGCACGCGCGAAAGCGATCCCGTATGGCGGCTGCCCCTGTGGCAGCCCTATCGCGAGATGCTCAAGACGCCCATAGCGGATATCAACAACATCAGCGAGGGCCCGTTTGCCGGCGCCATCACCGCGGCGCTGTTCCTTGCCGATTTCGTGCCCGACGAAATCCCCTGGATGCATCTCGACAGCTATGCCTGGAACGGCAAGACGCGGCCCGGGCGGCCGGAAGGCGGCGAGGCTTTGGCCCTGCGCGCGCTCTATGCCTTCGCCGTCGAGCGTTACGGCGGCCGGCGATGAGGCTCAAGCGCGAGACCGCGAAGAAGCGCCCGGTCGAGCCGCCGGCGGTCCGGCTCGGCCTCAAGCCGCCCGGCGGCGGCCGGATCAAGTGGATCAAGGCCGGCTTCGCCTGGGATCTCTTCGTGCTGTCGCCGCTGCTGGGTTTGCCGCTGTTCTGGCGCAAGCTGCACGCCTGGGGCGCCGTGGTGCTGGCGATCCTACTCGCCTGGTTCGTCGCCGACCGCTTTCTCGCCGGCCGCATCGAGATGATCGCCGGCATCGGCTTCGCTGGAGTCTTCTTCCTGCTCGACCTGTTCCTGGGATGGCGCGGCAACCGGCTGACGGCGCGCGCCTATCTGCGACACGGCTGGACCGTCGACCATCCCGACTATGCCGCGACGCGAAAGCTGATGGCGCGCTGGAAACTCGACGATTAGCTAGGTGCCCGCGGCACCCTCGACGGTCTCGAGATCGAAGGCGGCTGTCATCAAGGCCCGCGTGTAGACTTCGCGCGGCGCGGCGAAAATCTGGCGCGCCGGGCCCTGCTCCACCGCCTTGCCGTCCTTCATCACCAGGACCGCGTGCGCCAGCGCCTTGACCACGCGCAGATCGTGACTGATGAAGAGATAGGCGATGCCATAGCGCCGCTGCAGATCGCGCAGCAGATCAACCATCTGCGCCTGCAGCGACATGTCGAGCGCCGAGGTCGGCTCGTCGAGCACGATCAGGCGCGGCCGCAGCGCCAGGATGCGCGCGAAAGCGAGACGCTGGCGCATGCCGCCGGAGAATTCGTGCGGATAGCGATCGACCGCGTCGCGCGGCAAGACGACGGCGTCGAGCGCCTCCTCGACCAAACGGCGGCGCCCGGCTGCGTCGCCACCGAGACCGTGCACCTTGAGTCCTTCCTCGACGATCTGGCCGATGGTGAGACGCGGCGACAGGCTCGAATAAGGGTCCTGGAAGACGATTTGCAGCTCGCGCCGCAACGGCCGCATCGCCCGGCCCGAAAGCCGATCGAGGCGCCGGCCATCATAGACGATGGCGCCCTGACTTTCGACCAGCCGCAGCAAGGCGAGACCAAGCGTCGTCTTGCCCGAGCCCGATTCGCCGACCACGCCCAACGTCTCGCCGGCGCGCACCGCCAGGTCGATGCCGTCGACCGCCTTGATGAAGCCGGTGACGCGACGGATGAGCCCGGTCTTGATCGGGAACCAGACCTTGACGTCCTTGCCGTCCAACAGGACCGGCGCATCCGCCGGCGGCGCCACTGGCGCGCCCTTGGGCTGGGCCTCGAGCAGATGACGGGTATAGGGATGGCGTGGCCGGTCGAAGACCTCGCGCGCGGCACCGGTCTCGACGATCTCGCCCTGGGTCATCACGCAGACGCGGTCCGCCGTCTTGCGCACCACGCCGAGATCGTGGGTGATGAGCAGCAGCGCCATGCCGAAGCGCGCCTGCAAATCCTTGAGCAGCTTCAGGATCTGCGCCTGCACGGTGACGTCGAGCGCCGTCGTCGGCTCGTCGGCGATCAACAGATCGGGCTCGTTGGCGAGCGCCATGGCGATCATCACGCGCTGGCGTTGACCGCCCGAAAGCTGGTGCGGATAGGATGCGAGACGGCTTTCGGCGTCCGTCAGGCCGACCAGGCGCAAAAGCTCGACCGTGCGGGCACGCGCCGCCGCGCCGTTCATGCGCTTGTGCAGCCACAGCGCCTCGCCGATCTGCTTTGCGACCGTGTGCAGCGGATTGAGCGAGGTCATCGGCTCCTGGAAGATCATGGCGATGCGGCCGCCGCGGATGTGGCGCAGCTCGGATTCCGGCGCGCCGACGATCTCGGCGCCGGCAAAGCGGATGCTGCTGCCCGCCGGATGTTGCGCCGGCGGTATCGGCAGAAGTTGGAGGATCGACAGCGCGGTGACGGTCTTGCCCGAGCCCGATTCGCCAACCAGCGCCAGCGTCTCGCCCTTGTCGAGCGCGAACGACACGCCCTTCGCCGCCGCGAGGGTGCGGTCGTGCAGCACGAAATTCACGCCGAGATTTTTGACTTCGAGCAGCGCCATCAGCCTCCCTTTCTCGGATCGAAGGCGTCGCGCACCGCTTCGCCGATGAAAATCAAGAGGCTGAGCATCAAGGCAAGGACGAAGAACGCGGTCAGGCCGAGCCACGGCGCCTGGAGATTGGCCTTGCCCTCGGCCAGCAATTCGCCCAGCGAGGGCGAGCCGGGCGGCAAGCCGAACCCCAAAAAGTCGAGTGATGTCAAGGTGGTGATCGAGCCGTTGAGGATGAACGGCAGGAATGTCAGCGTCGCCACCATGGCATTGGGCAGCATGTGCCGCCAGATGATCACTGGGTCAGTGACGCCGAGCGCCCGCGCCGCCCGGACGTAGTCGAAATTGCGCGCGCGCAGGAACTCGGCGCGCACCAGATCGACCAGCGACATCCACGAGAACAGCAGCATGATGCCGAGTAGCCACCAGAAATTCGGCTGGACGATGCTCGACAGGATGATGAGCAGATAGAGAACCGGCAGGCCCGACCAGATCTCGAGAAAGCGCTGGGCCGAGATGTCGATCAGGCCGCCATAATAGCCCTGGATGGCGCCGGCGGCGACGCCGATTATCGAGCTCGAGACCGTCAGGGCGAGGCCGAACAGGACGGAGATGCGGAAGCCGTAGATCAGCCGCGCCAGCACATCGCGACCCTGGTCGTCGGTGCCGAGCCAGTCGACAGAAGAGGGCGGCGACGGCGCCGGCCGGCTGAGATTGAAGTTGATCGTGTCGTCGCCGAACGGGATCGGCGGCCACAGCATCCAGCCATACGCGTCGATCCGCGCCGCCACCGTCTTGTCGCGATAATCCGCCAGGATCGGCAGGTCGCCGCCAAAGATCTGCTCGGTATAGTCGGTCAGGACGGGAAAGAACCAGTGGCCCTGATACGACACGATCAGCGGCCGGTCGTTGGCGATGAACTCGGCGAACAAGCTGAGGCCGAACAGCGCCAGGAAGATCCACAGCGCCCAGAAGCCGCGCCGGTTGGCGGCGAAGCGCAACAGACGATGGTGGGTGACGACGCCGATCGGCAGGCCGAGCAGACGGCGGCGGCCGAGCGGCTGCGGAATGACGGCGGGCGCGGTCATCGGCCGCGCGTCCCGAAATCGATGCGCGGATCGATCACCATGTAGGTCAGGTCGCTGATCAGCTTCATCACCAGCCCGACCAGCGTGTAGATGTAGAGCGTCGCGAACATCACCGGATAGTCGCGCCCGAGCGCCGCCTGGTAGCCGAGATAGCCGAGCCCGTCGAGCGAGAAGATCACCTCGACGAGGAGCGCGCCGGTAAACAGGATGCCGACGAACGCGGCCGGAAAGCCGGCGATCACCAGCAGCATGGCGTTGCGGAAGACGTGGCCATAGAGCACGCGGCGCTCGGTCAGACCCTTGGCGCGCGCGGTCATCACGTATTGCTTGTTGATCTCCTCGAGGAACGAATTCTTGGTCAGCATCGTCAGGCTGGCGAAGCCGCTGATCACTAGCGCGCCCACCGGCAGGACGATGTGCCAGAAATAGTCGAGGATGCGGTGTGGCCAATCGAAGCTCGCCCAGTTGTCCGAGACCAGGCCGCGCAGCGGGAAGATCGAAAGGTAGCTGCCGCCGGCGAACAGCACGATCAAGAGCACGGCGAAGAGAAACGACGGAATGGCGTAGCCGACGATGATGACGCCGCTAGACCAAACGTCGAAGCGGCTGCCGTCGCGCACCGCCTTGCGGATGCCGAGCGGGATCGACACCAGATAGACGATCAGCGTCGTCCACAAGCCGAGCGAGATCGACACCGGCAGCTTCTGGGCGATCAGTTTGATCACCGGCTGGTCCTGATAGAAGCTCTCGCCGAAATTGAAGGTGAGATAGTTCTTCACCAGCAGCAGAAAGCGTTGCGCCGGCGGCTTGTCGAAGCCATAGAGCTTGTTGAGCTCGGCGATGAATTGGGGATCGAGGCCGCGCGCGCCGCGGCTCTGGTTCGCGGCCTGCGCCGCCGAGGTCGAGCTCAGGCCGAGCTCGCCGCTGCCGCCGGTGACGCGCGATAGCGCGCCGCCTCCAGTGCCCTTGAGCTGCGCGATGAGCTGATCGACCGGGCCGCCGGGCGCCGCCTGGACGATGAGGAAGTTGACCAGAATGATCGCGAACAGCGTCGGAACGATAAGCAGGACGCGGCGCAGCGCATAGGCGAGCACGACGGCTATTTCCGCGCGGCCGCGAGCGCGTCGGCGCGCGTCTTGTCGTACCACCAGGTGTTGAGCGCCAGCGCGTAGGGCGGATTGGTCTGCGGCCGCCCGAATTTGTTCCAATAGGCGACGCGGAAATGGCCCAGATACCAGTTGGGAATGACGTAATAACCCGCGAGCAGAACGCGATCGAGGGCACGGGTGCGGGTGACGAGACTCTGCCGATCCGGCGCGGCGATGATCAGGTCGATGAGATCGTCGACGACTTTCGATTTGATGCCCAGATAATTGCCGTTGCCGGGCTCGGCGGCCGACTGCGACGACCAATATTCGCGCTGCTCATTGCCGGGCGACAGCGATTCGGGGAAGAGCACAACGGTCATGTCGAAATCGAAGTTGCGCATCCGGTTCTCGTACTGCGCCGGATCGACGGTGCGGACGTTGCAGACGATGCCGATGCGCGCCAGGTTCTGGGCAAACGGCAACACCACGCGCTCGAACTCCGGCTGGGCGAGCAGGAATTCGAATTCGAACGGCTGGCCTTGCGCGTTGACCAGCTTGCCGTTCTTGACCGTCCAACCGGCCTCCGCGAGGAGCTTGAGCGCCGCGCGCAAATTGTTGCGAATATCGCCGCTGCCGTTCGTTGTCGGCGCCTTGAACGCCTTAGTGAAGACGTCGTCGGGAATCTGGCCGCGATACTTGTCGAGGATCGCGAGCTCGTCGGACCCAGGCAAGCCGGACGAAGCGAGCTCGGAATTGGCGAAGTAGCTCTCGGTACGGGTATAGGCGCCGTAGAACAGCGTCTTGTTGCTCCATTCAAAATCGAACAGATAGCCCAGCGCCTGACGCACCCGGCGGTCCTGGAACAACGGGCGCCGTAGGTTGAAGCCGAAGGCCTGCATGCCTTGCGGCACCTTGTTCGGAATCTCTGCCTTCTTGATCCATCCCTTGCTCAACGCCGGGCTGTCGTAGCCGATGGCCCAGTTCTTGGCGACGTTCTCCAGCCGGATGTCGTAGGCGCCGGCTTTGAACGCCTCGAGCGCCACCGACTGATCGCGGTAGTAGTCGTAGCGGATTTCGTCGAAATTGTAGCGCCCGACATTGACCGGCAGATTCTTGCCCCAATAATCGGCGACGCGCCGATACACGACGTAGCGGCCCGGCTCGAAGGCGACGAGCTTGTAGGAGCCACTGCCGAGCGGCGGCGTCAGGGTCGTTTTGCTGAAATCGTGCGTCGACCAATAGGCCTTGGACAAAACCGGCATCTCGCCGACGATCGACGGCAGCTCGCGGTTCGTCCCGGTGCGAAAGGTAAATCGGACGCGGTGCGCCCCCAGCGCCTCGGCCTTGAGCACGTCGGCGTAATACAACCGGTAGCGCGGGTGGCCTTTGGTCTTGAGGGTATCGAACGTCCAGACCACGTCGTCAGCCGTGATCGGCGTGCCGTCCCAGAAACGCGCCTGCGGCCGCAAATTGTAGATCACCGATTTCTTGTTGGGCGCGACCTCGACGCTGGCGGCGACGAGGCCATAGGACGAAGCGGGCTCGTCGTCGGACGACGCCATCAGGGTATCGAACATCAGGTCGATGCCGGCGGCCGGCACGCCCTTGAGGATGAACGGATTGAAAGAATCGAAGGTGCCGGTCGCCGCGTATTTGATCGTGCCGCCCTTGGGCGCGTCCGGATTGACGTAGTCGAAATGCTTGAAACCGGGCGGATATTTGAGGTCGCCGAACAGCGACAAGCCGTGGCGCGGTTGACCGAGCGCGGGTGCCGCGATCCCGGGGAGCGCGACGGCGAGTGCGATGACGAGCGCGAAGAGGCGTTTCATCCCGGCGCTACTTTAGTCGGCGACTCGCGCCGCCGGAATCGTTATTTGCCCGCCAGCGTGGCCCGTGCCGCGGCGGCCAGCGCCGGATCGCCGGCGGCGATCACCCGCCCGTCCGAGCGCAACGACAGCGCCTCGCCGGCCCAATCGCTCATCTCGCCGCCGGCGCCCTCGATCACCGGCACGAGCGCGCAGTAGTCGTAGGGCTTCAATCCGGCTTCGATCACCAGATCGACGAAGCCGGCGGCGAGCAGCCCGTAGGCGTAGCAATCGGCGCCATAGCGTGCGAGCTTGACCGCGCCGCGCACCCGCGCGAAGGCCTGGGCATCGGCACCGGCGAACATGTCGGGCGACGTGGCGAAGAGCGTCGCGCCGCCGAGCGCCGAGCACGCGCGCGTCGCGATCGGCTTGCCGTTGAGGGTGGTCTTGCGGCCGTCGACGCCGAACCAGCGTTCGCGCAGGATCGGCTGGTCGATGACGCCGAGCACCGGCATGCCCTTGAACGTCAGCGCGATCAGCGTGCCGAACAGCGGCACGCCCGAGATGAAGGCCTTGGTGCCGTCAATCGGATCGATCACCCAGACGTATTCCGCCTCGGGCCGGGTGCGGCCGTGCTCCTCGCCGAGCACGCCATGATCGGGAAAGCGCGCCTCGATCAGCGCCCGCATCTCGGCTTCGGCCTCGCGGTCGGCGACTGTGACCGGCGTGTTGTCCGCCTTGCTTTCGACGGCGACGCCGCTGCGGAAATAGCGGCGGACGATGGCGGCCGCCTTGTCGGCGAGCGCGCCCGCAAGTGCCAGATGTGCGGCCGTGACCCGTTCCGTCATGGCACCCCTATTCTAGGGCGTCGGCGGCTGCTTGCCAGCGGGCTGCGAGGCGGCGGAGGGCTGATTGCCAGATGACTTTGCCGGCGCCTTCGACAAGGACTGGGGATGATCGCTCAGCGAATTGAGATAGGCGATGATGTCGGCGCGCTCCTTGGCCTTCGAGTCGCCGGCGAAGGTCATCTTGGTGCCCGACGCGAAGTGCTGCGGACTGGTCAGCCATTCGTTGAGATTCTCGAACGTCCACTTCTGGCCCTTGCCTTTGGTCTTAAGTGCGTCGGAGAAGGCATAACCGTTGCGGCCTTCGGCGATCGGCGAGCCGACGATGCCGTAGAGATTCGGCCCGATCTTGTTGGGACCGCCTTTGTTGAAGGTGTGACAGGTCTGGCAGACCGCGGTGTGCGCCTTGCCGGCGTCGACGTTGGCGGCCGCCAGCAGCGAGTCGAGCGATCCAGGGCCGGGCGCGGCGCCCTTGGCAGGCGCCGC
>JBOHLS010000030.1:0-28398 GCA_050729835.1 Allostellaceae bacterium
GCCGGCGGCCGCCCCCGCCCAATCGCCGGCGCCCGGCGCCCAGGACCATGGCCTGAGCCTCAGCCGCCGCACCGACGGCCGCATCGCTTACATGAAAGCGGCGCTCAGGATCACGCCGCAACAGGAGCCGCGGTGGAACAAAGTCGCGCAGGCGCTGCGCGAGAACGCCCACGAGGCCGACGCGGCCAGGGCGAGCTTCCGCGCTCAGCGCGGCCAGCCGCAGAGCGCGGTTGAGGCTCTTCAGGCGCGCGGACGCTTCGTTGCCCTCAAGGCGAAGCAGAACGACCGCTTGCTCGCCGCTTTCGAGCCGCTCTATCGCAGCCTATCGCCCGAGCAGAAGCAGGCGGCGGATCAGTTGCTGGTGCCGCACCACCACCACCACCATCATCACATGATCTGAACGCGACATCCCGGTCGGCCGCTGTTCTCCGGCGGTCGGCCGCTTCCGCGGCGCTACGCCTTGGTCGTGAAATACGCCTTCATCGGATCGAAATAGCTGCGCTGCCAGCCGCCGTCGCGATAGCTGTTGTGTCCGTCGGGCACGTTGCGGTGGTTGACCGTGACACGCGTGCCCTTGGAGACCGGCTCGAGCAGGACCTCGATCTCGGAGTCTGGATTGGGGGCGGTGAATTTCGTCGTGCGCCAGGATTGCACGGTGCGCTTGCCCGGTTCGAGCGCCAGGTTCCGGCCGGTGATGTAGCCGTTCCAGACTGTGAAGGCGCCTCCGAGTGCCGCCGAGCAACTGGCCGGCTGGCCGCCAGTCATTCCGGCATGGCCTTGGCTGTCGAACCAGGCGTCGTAGATCGCCTGCGGTGTCGCCGGAATGACGTCGGAAACCGCGAAGGCGAAGCTTATCGATCTGCTCCCGGGTTCGGTTGAACCGATCGCGGGGCATGGAACCAGAGCTCATGCTGATCCCCCGCCGAGACCTGCGCGTCATAGACCGCAACCGCCGTCATGTTTACCAGCCCGCGCACGGTGACCGACGGCGTCACGATATGGGCCGGCCTACGGATGCCGAGCAGGATCGGCCCGATATTGAGGCCATCACCCAGCACCTTGAGCAGGTTAAAGGCGATGTTGGCGGCATCGAGATTGGGCATGATCAGCAGATTGGCGGCGCCCTTGAGGCGCGAGTTCGGAAAGATGCGGCTGCGGATCTCTTCCAGTACGGCCGCGTCGCCGTTCATCTCGCCCTCGACCTCGAGATCGGGCGCACGCTTGAGCAACAGCTCCATCGCCTGGCGCATCTTGCGCGCCCCCGGCGTGTCCGAGCCGCCGAAATTCGAGTGCGACAGCAGCGCGACCTTGGGCTCGACGCCGAAGTAGCGCACGGCGTGCGTGGCGCGCAGGGTCATTTCGGCGATCTGCTCGGCCGAGGGATCGTCGACGACATAGGTGTCGCACAGGAAGAAGGTGCCCTTGGGCATGATCAGCCCGGTCAGCGCCGCCGGCGCCGACGCCCCCGGCACCAATCCGAGAATGTCGAGCACGTGGTGCAGGTGGCGGTGGTATTGGCCGACGGCGCCGCAAATCATGGCGTCGGCCTCGCCGCGGCGGACCATGAGCGCGGCGATCACCGACGTGCGCGTGCGCACCAGATAGCGGGCAAAATCCGGCGAAATGCCCTTGCGCTCCATCAGGCGGTGATAGAGCGACCAGTATTCGTTGAAGCGCGGGTCGCATTCCGGGTCCACCAGCTCGACGTCGGTGCCGAGCTTGATCCGCAGGTTGAGGCGCTCGATCCGCTTCAGCGCCACTTCGCGCCGGGCGATGATGATCGGCCGGGCGAGGCCGTTGTCAACCGCCTGTTGCACGGCGCGCAGCACGCGCTCGTCCTCGCCCTCGCCATAGACGACGCGCTTCGGATCCTTGCGCGCATGCTCGAAGATCGGCCGCATCAGCAGGCCGGAGCGGAAGACGAATTCGTTGAGGCGGTCGCGATAGGCCGGAAAATCGACGATCGGCCGCGTCGCGACGCCGGACTCCATCGCCGCCTTGGCGACGGCGGGCGCGATTTCGACGATGAGCCGCGGATCGAAGGGCTTGGGGATGATGTAGTCGCGCCCGAAGGTCAGGATCGTCTCGCCATAGGCGGCGGTGACGATGTCCGAGGGCTCCGCCAGCGCCAGATCGGCGAGCGCATTGACCGCCGCGAGCTTCATCGCCTCGTTGATCGCGGTCGCGCCGACGTCGAGCGCGCCGCGGAAGATGAACGGAAAGCACAGGACGTTGTTGACCTGGTTCGGGTAGTCGGTGCGGCCGGTGGCCAGCACCGCGTCCGGCCGCACCGCCAGCGCGGTCTCGGGCAGGATCTCGGGCGCCGGATTGGCGAGCGCCAGGATCAGCGGATTGGGTGCCATGGCCTTGACCATCTCCGCCGTCAGCACGTTCGGCCCCGACAGCCCGAGGAAAATGTCGGCGCCGCCGATCACCTCGCCGAGCTTGCGCGCCTTGGTTTCCCGGGCGTAACGCGCCTTGCGCGGATCCATCTCCTCCTTGCGGCCGCGATAGACGACGCCGTGGACGTCGGTGACGATCACGTTTTCGACCTTGAGGCCCATGCCGACCAATAGGTCGAGGCAGGCGAGCGCCGCAGCGCCGGCGCCCGAGGCGACGAGCCGCACCTGTTCCAGGGATTTGCCGACGAGCTTGAGACCGTTGCGTACCGCGGCGCCGACGATGATCGCGGTGCCGTGCTGGTCGTCGTGGAAGACCGGGATCTTGAGTCGCTGGCGGAGCTTCTCCTCGATGGTGAAGCATTCCGGCGCCTTGATGTCCTCGAGGTTGATGCCGCCGAAGGTCGGCTCGAGCGCGGCGATGATGTCGACCAGCTTGTCGGGATCGCGCTCGTCGATCTCGATGTCGAACACGTCGATGCCGGCGAATTTCTTGAACAGCACCGCCTTGCCTTCCATCACTGGCTTGGCGGCGAGCGGGCCGACCGTGCCGAGGCCGAGAACCGCCGTGCCGTTGGTGATGACGGCGACTAGATTGGCGCGCGCGGTCAGGCGCGACGCCTCTTGCGGATCGGCGGCGATGGCGAGCGAGGCGGCGGCGACGCCGGGCGAATACGCCAGCGCAAGATCGTGCTGTGTCGACAGCGGCTTGGTCGCAACGATGGCGATCTTGCCGGGCGTCGGGTGGCGGTGATACTCAAGCGCCCCGTCGCGCATGTCGTCGGCCATCGTCACTCCTCAGGATGCCACGCGGACTTCGTCTCGTCGCCCGGGCCGGGCGCCAGTCCGTCGGCGGGAAGGCAATGGTGCGGTCGAGAAGACTCGAACTTCCAAGGGGTTTCCCCCACTAGCACCTCAAGCTAGCGCGTCTACCAATTCCGCCACGACCGCGATAGGATTCGGCAAGGGCCACCGATGGCGCGGCTGATTACCAAATCCCCATGAGCATAGCAAGCGCGCCCCCCCGGACGGAAGCCGTCGAATGGCGTCGGAACACGCGGCCGGTGCCTTACGAAGAGGCCGTGAGCGTCATGGAGGCGCGGGTGCGCGAAATCCGCGCCAGCACGGCGCCCGAGCTGGTCTGGCTGCTCGAGCATCCGGCGCTCTATACCGCCGGCACCAGCGCCCGCGATAGCGATCTCGTCGCTCCCTTGCTGCCGATGCACCACACCGGCCGCGGTGGGCAGTGGACCTATCATGGGCCGGGCCAGCGCGTCGCCTATGTCATGCTCGACCTCAACCGCCGCGGCGGCGATTTGCGCGCCTTCGTCCGCGACCTCGAGGAGTGGCTGGTCCGGACGCTTGCTGGCTTCGGGGTGACCGGCGAGCGGCGCGCCGGACGGGTCGGCATCTGGGTCGCGGACCAGGCCGGCGGCGAGAGCAAGATCGCCGCCATCGGCGTGCGCGTGCGCCGGGGCGTAAGCTATCACGGCGTTTCGCTCAACGTCGCGCCCGACCTCACCCACTACCGCGGCATCGTGCCCTGCGGCGTGCGCGAGCACGGCGTTACGTCGATGGCATCGCTCGGCCTTCATCCGGCCATGGACGCGGTCGACGACGCCCTCAAGGCCAGCTTCGCCACGGTCTTTTCCTGAGCTATGATCGCGCATCGTAGGGGAGAACCGAAATCCATGATTTACACGCGTCGCAGCGTGACCGCCGGGCGCGGCCTGAGCGTGGCATTGTCGGCGCAGCCGGCATTCGCGCAACTCGGCGTGCTCGGCGTGCTCGGCGCGCCGGTGACGCTGGTCAATCGCGCGCTCGAGGACCGCAGCGCCGCCGACATCGCCAAGGACAACGAGATCGTCCTCAAGGTCAACGCCTTGATGGCCGAGGACAAGACCATCAAGGCGTCGACCGAGATCTACGAGCAGCGCCTGCTGGTGACCGGGCCGTTCGACGATCGGCCGACCTACGACAAGTTCGAAGCCGGCGTGCGCGGCGTCGCCAGGGTCAAGCAGCTCTATTGGCACGTTGTCTACATGAGCGACGCCGACCAGAACGTGGACAAGCAAGAAGGGGATCATCTCCTGGACGCAGGTTCTGAAGATCAATTCCAAGGCCGAGATCGCCCTTGCGAGGGCCAAGGGCGTCCATCACCTCAATTACCAGCTGGCGACCGACGCCTTCGCCACGCTTTACGTCCTGGGCCGGGCGCTATCGGCGACGGAGCGCGGCCTGGTCTTGGCTAACCTGAGGCCGATCGCCGGCGTGCGCCAAGTGGTCGACTACATCGAGGTCAGGCCGAAGACAAAATGAAGATCGGGCCTTGGATAATTCTGCTGATCGGCCTGGGGGCCGCGCTTCCGGCGGCGGCGCAGCTCAGGCTGCGCCGAGGCGACATCGTGGCCGGTATCGACCACCGCGAGATCACCAGCGTCGCGCAGCTGCGCGACCTGCTCGCCGGCAGCAGCCCGCCCTGGGCTTTGGTCATCGCCCGCGGCGACAAGAAGTTCTCGTTCTTCGTGCGATGAGCCTTTTCGAGCAGCAGGCGCCACGCCCGCTTGCCGATCGACTCCGGCCGCGAACCCTTGCCGAGGTGGTCGGCCAGGACCACCTGCTCGCCGCCGACGCTCCGATCGGCCGCATGGTGGTGGCGCGGCGGCTGGCGTCGATAATCCTGTGGGGACCGCCGGGCTGCGGCAAGACCACGATCGCGCGCATCCTCGCCGAGGCGACTGCCATGCATTTCGAGCCGCTGTCGGCGGTGTTCTCGGGCGTCGCCGATCTGCGCAAGGTGTTCGAGGCGGCGAAGCAGCGCCGCGTCGCCGGCCAGGGCACGCTGCTCTTCGTCGACGAAATCCATCGCTTCAATCGCGCCCAGCAGGACGGCTTCCTGCCTTATGTCGAGACCGGAACCGTGACGCTGATCGGCGCGACGACGGAAAACCCGTCCTTCGAGCTCAACGGCGCGCTGCTGTCGCGCTGCCAGGTCTTCGTGCTGCGCCGCCTCGACGATGCCGCGCTGGAAACCCTGCTCGGCCGCGCCGAGGCGGCGCTCGCCCGCAAGCTGCCCCTCGATCAAGCGGCGCTCCAGGCGCTCAAGGCGATGGCCGACGGCGACGGCCGCTACGTGCTCAACATCGCCGAGGAGCTTGCCGCCTTGCCGGCGGAGACGACGCTCGACACCGAAGGCCTGATGGCGGCGGTGCAGCGGCGCGCGCCGCTCTACGACAAGGCGCATGAAGGCCATTACAACCTGATCAGCGCCCTGCACAAATCGGTGCGCGGCTCTGACGTCGACGCAGCGCTCTATTGGCTGGCGCGCATGCTGGTCGGCGGCGAGCATCCGATCTACATCGCCCGCCGCCTGGTGCGCATGGCGGTCGAGGACATCGGCCTGGCCGAGCCCAACGCGCTGCCGCAGACGATCGCCGCCTGGGAGGCCTATGACCGACTCGGCTCGCCCGAGGGTGAGCTGGCGCTGGCGCAGGCGGTGATCTTCCTCGCCACCGCGCCTAAGTCGATCGCCGGCTACGTCGCCTTCGGTGATGCCCGGCGTGCCGCCGCGGAGACCGGCTCGCTCATGCCGCCGATGCACGCGGTTAACGCGCCGACGCGTCTGATGCGCGAGCTCGGCTACAGCAGCGGCTATGTCTATGATCCCGACACGCCGGAGGGCTTTTCCGGCCTCGATTATTTTCCCGAGGCGATGGGCCGGCGCAGCTTCTACCGTCCGATCGAAACCGGCTTCGAGCGCGAGATCAGGAAGCGGCTCGACTATTGGGAGCAATTCCGGCAGAAGCAGAAAGAATAGCCACCCTTAGGCACGGCACGACGGCCCGCCAACGGTCGGCAACGCAACGCATGCCTGCGTCAGAAATCCGGGCTATGATCGATCGACTCTGGAGGGGGGTCTCTATGCATTGCTCTTTTGCCGCGGCGCCGGTCGTCGCGCTTATGCTCGTGCTCGGCGCCGGCGCATCCGCCACCGCGCCAACCCATGCCCCGATCCAACTGGCTCAGGCCGTATCGGCCGATAAGGCCAATCGGCGAGGCGACGAAGCCTACGACCGCAAGGACTATGCCGAGTCGATGCGCTGGTATCGCCAGTCGGCCGCTCCGGGTTATGCCCTCGGAGAGGCCAATGTCGGTTTCCTCTATTCCAAGGGGCTTGGTGTCCCGCAGGACTACAAGGAAGCGGTGCGCTGGTATCTTTTGCCGCGGAAAAGGGACAGCGCGAGGCGCATTTCAATCTCGGGCTCAAATACGCGAATGGCCAAGGCGTCACCCAGGACATGACGCAAGCCCGATACTGGATGCAGAAATCCGCCGCCAACGGCGACGTGTCTGCCCAAAAATGGCTCCAGGAACACTGACGCCGCGGGGACGCCAGACCGGCCGGGCGCCTAGATAAATAAAGGCGACAATCCAACCGATCTGGAGCCTCGGCATGTCGAAATCCCGGTTTTTTCGGAGCGTTATGGTGGTGGCGCTGTTGCTGGCGATCGCGCCCCTGGCCAGCGCCGCCGAGGTCATCATCGGAGCAGCCCCGCCAGCGCCCGTCGTGGAACCCGCGCCGCCGCCGCCGGTCGCACCGGGCTATTGGGTCTGGCGCCCGGGCTTCTGGCGCTGGAACGGCATGCACTATGTCTGGGTCCGCGGCCGCTATGTCCATGGCCCCTATGCCGGCGCGGTGTGGGTGCCGGGCCATTGGGACGCCCGACCGCGCGGCTGGGTTTGGGTCCCCGGCCATTGGCGCCGCGCCTGATTTCCTGACGACCCGACCGCTCCGGGAGATATAGCTCCCGGGGTGGCGTCACCCGGCACTCGCCGCTAGATTGCGGCGCATGGGACCGGTGCAATCGATCGCGGTCGCCGCCGCCGACGCCGAGATCCGTCTCGACCGCTGGTTCAAGCGGCATTTCCCCGCCTTGTCGCACGGTAAGCTCGAGCAACTGCTGCGCACCGGACAGATCCGGCTCGACGGCAAGCGCACCGCTTCAAGCGACCGCATCGCCGCCGGCCAGATCGTGCGCGTGCCGCCGCTGCCGACGGCGGAGCACCCGCCAGCGCCGCGACCGTCCTCCGCGCCCAGCGCGCGCGACGCCAAGATGATCCAGGCACGCGTCCTACACCGCGACGAGGACGTCATCGTCATCGACAAGCCGCAAGGCCTCGCCGTGCAGGGCGGCACCAAGACCGACCGCCATCTTGACGGCCTGCTCGACGCGCTCCGCTTCGGCGCCCAGGAGCGGCCGCGCCTGGTCCATCGGCTCGACAAGGACACCAGCGGCGTGCTGGTTCTGGCGCGCCATGCCCGCGCCGCTGCCAAGCTAGCCGAGGCGTTTCGCGGCAAGGCGGCACGCAAGATCTACTGGGCCGTGGTCGTCGGCGTGCCGGAACCGCGCCAGGGCCGCGTCGATCAACGCCTGGCGAAACTGCCCGGCCGCCTCGGCGAACGCGTCGTGCCAGACGACGAGGGCAAACGCGCCGTCACGTATTATCGCACCGTCGCGCATGCCGCCGACCGCGTCGCCTGGCTGGCGCTTGAGCCCGTCACCGGCCGCACCCATCAGCTCCGCGCCCATAGCGCCGCGCTCGGCACGCCGATCCTCGGCGACGGCAAGTACGGCGGCGCGGCGACGCGCGTCCCGGGCGTTCCGGGCAACCGGCGCGTGCATCTGCACGCCCGCGCGCTGGCCATTCCGCATCCTGCCGGCGGCACGCTCATCGTCATGGCGCCGCTGCCGCCGCACATGCGCGAGACCTGGGACTTCTTCGGCTTCGAGGACGGCCAGGAACGCGACGTCTTCGCCGATCTCGCGCCCGAGAAGGTCCGCAGCGAGCGATGAAGCGGTTTTTCAAGACGGCGGCGGCAGGCGAAACGACCGGCGGCTATACGGTGCTGCTCGACGGCAAGCCGATCCGCACGCCAGCCAAGGCGCCGCTGGTCGTCTGCAGCCGCCAGCTGGCCGAGGCGATCGCCGCCGAATGGCAGGCGCAAGGCGAGACGATCAAGCCGGCGGCGTTGTCGCTGACCCGGCTGGCCGGCACCGCCATCGACCTGGTCGCGCAGCGGCATGAGCCGATCGTCGCCGAGATCGCCAAATACGCCGCCACCGACCTCGTCTGCTATCGCGCGGAGGGGCCGTCCGAACTCGCAGCGCGTCAGCAGCGCAGATGGCAACCGCATCTCGACTGGGCGGGAGCGCGTTATGCGCCACTGGCGGTGACCGCCGGCATCGCGCCCGTAACCCAGGCGCCGGACGCCCTCGAAGCCTATCGCCGCGCCGTCGCCGCCTACGACGACATGACGCTGGCGGCGCTTCATCTCGCGACCGCGACGCTTGGCTCGCTGGTGCTGGCGCTGGCCCTGATCGAGGGTCGGATCGGCGCCGACGAAGCCTTCGCCGCCGCCGAGCTCGACGAGAGCTTCCAGGTTGAACGCTGGGGCGAGGATGCCGAGGCGATAGCACGCCGCGCCACCGTGCGCGACGACGTCGCGCTGGCCGCTCGCTTCGCCGCGCTTCACCGCGCCGCCTAAACAGGCCAAACTATCCGCCGGACGCCCAGGGGGAACCGATGCGGGACATATTGCGGCGATTGGAGGAAAAGCGCGAAGCCGCGCGCAAGGGCGGTGGCGATAAGCGCATCGCGCAACAGCACGAAAAGGGCAAGTTGACCGCGCGCGAGCGCCTCGATCTGCTGTTCGATCGCGGCTCGTTCGAGGAATGGGACATGTTCGTCGAGCATCGCTCGACCGATTTCGGCATGGAGCGGCAGAGGATTCCGGGTGACGGCGTCGTCACCGGCCACGGCCTGGTCAACGGCCGCCGCGTCTTCGCCTTCAGCCAGGATTTCACCGTCTTCGGCGGCTCGCTCTCCGAGGCGCATGCCGAGAAGATATGCAAGGTCATGGACCAGGCGCTTCGGGTCGGCGCGCCGATCGTCGGGCTCAACGATTCCGGCGGCGCGCGCATCCAGGAAGGCGTCGAATCGCTCGCCGGCTATGCCGAGGTGTTTCAGCGCAACGTGCTGGCCTCGGGCCTGGTGCCGCAAGTCTCGGTGGTGATGGGGCCGTGCGCCGGCGGCGCGGTCTATTCCCCGGCGATGACCGACTTCATCTTCATGGTGCAAGACAGCTCCTACATGTTCGTCACCGGCCCCGACGTGGTGAAGACGGTGACGCACGAGACCGTGACGCATGAGGAGCTCGGCGGCGCGCGCACGCACACGACGAAATCGGGCGTCGCCGACCTGGCGTTCGCCAACGACGCCGAGGCGATCCTGCAACTGCGCCGGTTCCTCGATTTCCTGCCGGCCTCCAGCCGCGAGACGCCACCGGTCCGGCCGACCGAGGACCCGGCCGACCGCGTGGAGAATTCCCTCGACACGCTGGTGCCGGCCAATCCCAACAAGCCCTATGACATGAAGGAGTTGATCGAGAAGGTTGCCGACGAGGGCGAGTTCTTCGAGATTCAGCCCGACTTTGCCAAGAACATCGTCATTGGCTTCGCCCGGTTCGAGGGCCACCCGGTCGGCATCGTCGCCAACCAGCCGATGGTGCTGGCGGGCTGCCTCGACATCGATTCATCGCGCAAGGCGGCGCGCTTCGTGCGCTTCTGCGACTGCTTCAACCTGCCGATCGTCACCTTCGTCGACGTGCCTGGCTTCCTGCCGGGCACCGCGCAGGAATACGGCGGCATCATTAAGCACGGCGCCAAGCTGCTGTTCGCCTTCGCCGAGGCGACCGTACCCAAGGTGACGCTGATCACGCGCAAGGCCTATGGCGGCGCCTACGACGTGATGAGCTCGAAGCATCTGCGCGGCGACGTCAATTATGCCTGGCCGTCGGCCGAGATCGCGGTGATGGGTCCCAAAGGCGCGGTCGAGATCATCTTCCGCAGCGACCTCAAGGACGCGAAGAAGATCGAGCGGCGGGCCGAGGAATATCGTGAGAAATTCGCCAACCCCTTCGTCGCCGGATCGCGCGGCTTCATCGACGACGTGATCATGCCGCATTCGACGCGGCGGCGGCTGTGCCGCTCGCTGGCGATGCTGCGCGGCAAGCGGCTGGAGAATCCGCCGAAGAAGCACAGCAACATTCCGCTCTGACGTGCCCCTGTTCCGCAAAATCCTGATCGCCAATCGCGGCGAGATCGCCTGCCGCATCATGCGCACGGCGAAGCGCCTGGGGATCGCCACGGTCGCGGTCTACAGCGAGGCCGACGCCGACGCGCGGCACGTCCGCGAGGCCGACGAAGCCGTCGCCATCGGCCCGGCGCCGTCGGCGCAGAGCTATCTTGACGTGCGCAAGATCGTCGCCGCCTGCCGTTCGGTTGGCGCCGACGCGGTGCATCCTGGCTATGGCTTCCTGTCCGAGAACGCCGCCCTGCCCCGCGCCCTGGCCAAGGCCGGCATCGCCTTCATCGGGCCGCCGCCCGCGGCGATCGCGGCGATGGGCGACAAGATCGCGGCCAAGAAGATCGCGGTGAAGGCTGGCGTGCCCACCGTGCCGGGCCATCTCGGCGTGATCACAAACGCCAAGGCAGCGATCGCCGTCGCCCGCCGCATCAAGTATCCGGTGATGCTCAAGGCCGCGGCCGGTGGCGGCGGCAAGGGCATGCGCATCGCCGCCTCGGACGCCGAGCTGACCGAGGCGTTCCGCCTGGCCGCCGGCGAAGCCAAGACGGCGTTCGGCGACGCCCGCCTGTTCATCGAGAAGTACATCGAAGAGCCCCGGCATATCGAAATCCAGGTGCTCGGCGACCGCCGCGACAACGTCGTCCATCTATTCGAGCGCGAATGCTCGATCCAGCGCCGCCACCAGAAGGTGATCGAGGAAGCGCCGAGCCCGTTTCTCGACGCCAAGACGCGCGCGCGCATGGGCGCGGCGGCGGTCGCGCTCGCCAAGGCGGCGAAATACCATTCGGCCGGCACGGTCGAATTCATCATCGACCGCAGGCGTAATTTTTATTTCCTCGAGATGAACACGCGGCTCCAGGTCGAGCATCCGGTGACCGAGCTGGTGACCGGGCTCGACCTGGTTGAGCTGATGATCCGCATCGCCGCGGGCGAAAAGCTGCCGTTCGCGCAAAAGGATTTGAAGCTTGCAGGGTGGGCGATCGAGGCGCGCGTCTATGCCGAAGACCCGCGCCGCGGCTTTCTGCCCTCCGCCGGCCGCCTGGTGCGCTATGCCGAGCCCGCGGGCGACGGCGTGCGCGTCGACGGCGGCGTCTACGAAGGCGCCCAAATCCCGATTTTCTACGATCCGATGATCGCCAAGCTCGCGGCGCACGGGAACAACCGCGCCACGGCGATCGCGCGGCTTGCCCAAGCGCTCGACGGCTTCGTCGTTGCCGGCGTATCGCATAACGTCGATTTCCTGGCCGCGATCCTGCGCAAGCCCCGCTTCCGCGCCGGCAAGCTGTCGACCGATTTCATCACCCGCGAGTTCCCGGCGGGCTTCGACGGCGCCAAGCCGACGCGCGACGAGACCGAACTGGCGGCGCTGGCGGCCGCGGCGGCGCAGGCCATCGCGACGCCGCATTCCGGCGATCAGCCTTGGTGCGTGATGATCGGCCGCGCCGACTTTCCGCTCGTCGTTCGGCGCATGGCGGACGGCGTCGCAATCACGCGCAACCGGCGCCGACAACTCCTGCGCACCGCATGGCAACCGGGACAGGCGGCGATGCCGGTGCAAATCGGCAAGGCAGTGGCGACGTTCCGGGTCGAGCGAAGTGGGCTGTCCTGGCGCCTGACTCGGGGCGGCGCGGCATTCGACGCGATGGTGGTGCCGTGCCACGCTGCGGCGCTGCTCCGCCGCATGAAGTCGAAGCCGCCGGCGGCGCGCTCGCGCCACCTGCTCTCGCCGATGCCGGGGCTTTTGGTCTCGGTTGCCGTCCGATCTGGACAGGACGTCAAGACCGGCGAGGCACTGGCCGTCGTCGAGGCGATGAAGATGGAGAACGTGCTGCGCGCCGAGCGCGACGGCCGCGTCGGCCGCGTCGTCGCCAAGCCGGGCGACAGCCTCGCGGTCGATCAGGTCATCCTCGAATTCGAGTGAATTGTGGCGGCCGCCGGCGTGGACAGCAGCCGCGTGTCTGCCTAGATTTCCGGCCATGTGCCATGCCGTGACCGCGTTGCATCTGTCGATCGTCGGACGCGTCCAGGGCGTGGGCTATCGTGCCTGGGCCGCGCACGAGGCGATGCGGCGCAATTTGCGCGGTTGGGTGCGCAACCGGCTCGACGGCAGCGTCGAGGCGCTGATCCTCGGCGCGCCCGAGGCGGTCGCGGCGATGGCCGTCGCCTGCCGTTCCGGCCCGCCGCTGGCGCGGGTCACCGACGTACGCCAGAGCCCAGCCACGGACGACGGCTCGGCCGATTTCATCGAATTGCCGACGGATTGAGACATGGCGACGGGGGGCGCGGCGCTTCGCCTGCTGCCGACGCGGCGGCTCGGGCCGCTGTTCTGGGCGCTGTTCGCCGGCGCGATGAACGACAACATGCTCAAGAACGCCTATGTCATCCTGGTCGCCTATCGCGAGGCACAATCGGGACAGGCGACCGAGCTGATCGTCACCGTCGCCACGGCGGTTTTCATCCTGCCGTATTTCCTGTTCTCGGCGCTCGCCGGCGAGATCGCCGACAAATACGAGAAATCGTGGCTGCTGCGGCAGACCAAGCTGGCTGAGATCGGCGTCGTCAGCCTCGGCGCGCTGTCGCTGCTCGGCGACAATATCGTATTCCAGCTCGGCGTCTTGTTTCTGCTGGGTGTGCAGGCGACGATCTTCGGACCGGTGAAATATGCCGTACTGCCCGAGTTGCTGCCGGAAGCCGAGTTGCTGGCCGGCAACGCCCTGGTCGATGCCGGCACGTTTCTCGCCATCCTGATCGGCACCATCGTCGGCGGCTTGTTGATCCTGGCGCCCGGCGGCCGGATCGCGACCGGCGCCGCGCTGCTGGCGCTGGCGCTGTTCGGCTACGGCATGAGTCGGTTCATTCCGGCGACCGGCCGGACGCAACCCGGGCTGCGGCTGCGCGCCAACATCCTGGCCTCGACCTGGGAGATCGTCCGCCAGGCGCGCGAGCGGCCTGCCGTGTGGCGTGCGGTATTCGGCATTTCCTGGTTCTGGCTGGTCGGCGCGGCGCTGATCTCGCAGTTCCCCAACTACGGCAAGGGATACCTCGCCGCCAATAACCACGTGGTGACGCTGTTCCTGGCGCTCAACTCGATCGGCATCGGCGTCGGCTCGCTGACGGCCAACCGCATCCTGCGCGGCGCAATCAGCGCGCGGCTGGTGCCGTGGAGCGCGCTGGCCATGGGCGCTTTCGCCTGCGACCTGTGGCTGGCCAGCCCCGCATCCCAAAGCGGAGACGCGCTGACGGGCATCGCAGCGTTCCTGGCGGTTGCCCGGCACTGGCGGATCGTCGGCGATCTGGTGGGCGTGGCGCTGGCGGCGGGAATCTTCGTGGTGCCGCTTTACGCCATCATGCAGGCGCGCAGCGACGAGGCAGAACGCGCGCGCGTTGTCGCCGCCAACAACATCCTCAATGCACTGTTCATCGTCGCCGCCGGCGGCGGCTCGGCGGCCATGCTCAAGCTCGGGAGCGGCGTCCCGGCGATCTTCCTGGTGCTCGGCGTGGCGAACGTGGCGCTGGCGGCCGCGCTGATCCTCAGGCGGCCGGGGCTTTTTCCGCCTCGGCCTCGGCCTCGGCCTCGGTGACGACCGGTCCGGAATCCTGGCCCTTGGCGGCGACGTCGCGATCGACCAGCTCGATCACCGCCATCGCCGCGGCGTCGCCGTAGCGGAAGCCAGCCTTGAGGATGCGGCAATAGCCGCCGGCGCGTTCCTTGTAGCGCTCGGCCAGGGTTGTCATCACCTTGTCGGCGATCTTGGCGTCCTGCAAAGCGGCCAGAACCTGGCGCCGCGCATGCAGGCCACCGCGCTTGCCGAGAGTGATCAGCTTCTCGACCACCGGGCGAAGGTCCTTCGCCTTGGGCAGCGTGGTGGTGATCTGCTCGTGCTTCAAGAGCGCATGGGCCAGGTTGTCGAACATGGCCTTGCGGTGGGCGGATTTGCGGCTGAAGCTGCGGCCGCGGAGACGATGGCGCATGGTCAGTACGGCTCCTCGAGGCGCTTCGCCAGCTCTTCGATGTTCTCGGGCGGCCAGTTCGGGATCTCCATGCCGAGATGGAGCCCCATCTGCGCCAGCACCTCCTTGATTTCGTTCAGCGACTTGCGGCCGAAATTCGGCGTCCGCAGCATGTCGGCCTCGGTCTTCTGCACCAGGTCGCCGATATAGACGATGTTGTCATTCTTGAGGCAGTTGGCCGAGCGCACCGAAAGCTCGAGCTCGTCGACCTTGCGCAGCAGGTTCTTGTTGAACGGCAGCTCGGACGGACGCTCCTCCTCGCTGGCCGCGCGCGGCTCCTCGAAATTGATGAACAGCTGGAGCTGGTCCTGCAGGACGCGCGCGGCGAGCGCCACCGCATCCTCCGGCGTCACGACACCGTTGGTCTCAATCCGCATCGACAGCTTGTCGTAGTCGGTCACTTGGCCAACGCGGGTATTCTCGACCTTGTAACTGATCTTCTTCACCGGGCTGAACAGCGCGTCGACCGGGATGAGGCCGATCGGCGCGTCCTCGGGACGGTTCTGGCTGGCCGGGACGTAGCCCTTGCCGGTCTCGACGGTGAGTTCCATCGAGATCTTGGCACCGCTGTCGAGGGTGCAGATGAGATGATCGGGGTTCATGATCTCGATGTCGTGGCCGAGCTCAATCATGCCAGCGCGTACCTCGCCGGGACCGCCGGCGCGCAGCCGTATGCGCTTCGGCCCTTCGCCGTGCATCCGGAGCGCGATGCCCTTGATGTTGAGCACGACGTCGGTCACGTCCTCGAGCACGCCGGGCAGCGACGAGAACTCGTGCAGCACGCCTTCGATCTGGATCGAGGTGATGGCCGCGCCCTGGAGGGACGACAGCAGCACGCGCCGTAGCGCGTTGCCGAGGGTGAGTCCGAAGCCGCGCTCGAGAGGCTCGGCGACGACGGTCGCCATCCGCGCGGGATCGTCGCCCGCTTCGACCGCGAGCTGTTTCGGTTTGATGAGAGCTTGCCAGTTCTTTTGGATCACGAGTCTTTCCTTTGCCGTTGCGGACGAGCCGCCTTGGGCCATTTCCTGCGAGCGCGCCGACGGTCCACCACGGGCCGGGGCAGCGCCGTTCCCTTAGAACCCCCTGTTAAACGCGCCGCCGCTTGGGCGGACGGCAACCGTTATGCGGTATCGTCGTGACGTCGCGGATCGAAGTGACGGTGAAGCCAACGGTCTGCAGCGCGCGCAGCGCGGATTCGCGCCCCGAACCCGGGCCCTTGACCTCGATCTCGAGCGTGCGCATGCCGTGATCCATCGCCTTGCGGCCCGCGTCTTCGGCCGCGACCTGCGCGGCATAGGGCGTCGACTTGCGCGAGCCCTTGAAGCCCATGGTGCCGGACGACGACCAGGCGATCGTGTTGCCCTGGGCGTCGGTGATGGTGATCATCGTGTTGTTGAAGGTGGCGTTGACGTGCGCCACGCCCGCGGTGATGTTCTTGCGCTCGCGTCGACGGATGCGCGACGCACCCGCCGTGCCAGCGGCGGGAGATTTCTCGGCTTGCGGCGCGGACGCGGCGGGGGATGCAGCAGGCTTCGCCATATTCAATTCCGTTCCTTCCGTCCTTTAACCCTTGGCCGGCGCGATCTTCTTGCCGGCGATCGCCTTGGCCGGGCCTTTGCGGGTACGGGCGTTGGTATGGGTGCGCTGGCCGCGTACCGGCAGGCCCTTGCGGTGGCGCAAGCCGCGATAGCAGCCGAGATCCATCAGCCGCTTGATGTTCTGCGCCACGGTGCGGCGCAGATCGCCCTCGACGGTATGGTTCTTGTCGATCAACTCGCGGATGCGGAGAATCTCGCCGTCGGTCAGCTCGTGCACGCGGCGCGCCGGCGGAATCGCCAGCTCCTTGCATATCTTCTCGGCGGTCGTGCGGCCGATGCCATGGATGTACATCAATCCAATGGGGACGCGTTTTTGACTCGGAATATTGACGCCGGCAATGCGCGCCACTGCGCTTCTCCGTTCAGCTCGCGATGTTGGACACGACCCAGCCCCGCTCCAGGCCGAGGGCGCGGATTATAGAAATCCAAGCCTCAAAGTCAACCATTCGGGGCGGCTCCCGGGTTTTCTAAAATCGCTTCAATCTGGGTGGCGACCCGCTCGATCGGCGCCATGCCGTCGACGGTCCGCAGCGCCCCTTTGGCCCAGTAATAGGGCAGAATCGGCGTGGTCAGCGCGCGGTAGGTGTCGAGCCGGGCCTTGACCGTCTCCGGCCGGTCGTCGGCCCGGCGGACGAACTCCCGCGTGCCGCAGACGTCGCAGACCCCTTCCTCGCGCGGCCGGTGGTGGCGGTCATGATAGGACGCCCCGCATTTGGCACAGGTAAAGCGGCCAGCGATCCGGTCGATCAGGGCCGCCTCGTCGACCTTCATCTCGATCACCCGGTCGAGCTTCAGGCCCTTGCGCGCCAGCATGGCGTCGAGCGCCTCGGCCTGCGGCTGGGTGCGGGGGAAGCCGTCGAGGACGAAGCCCTGGCCCTGCGGCAGGCGGTCGATGCGCGCGGCAATGAGGTCGACGATGATGTCATCCGAGACCAGCTGGCCCGCATCCATGATCGCCTGGACCTTCTTGCCGAGCGGCGTGCCCGAGGCGCGCTCGGCCCGCAACATGTCGCCGGTCGACAGCTGGACCAAGCCGTGCCGCTCCTCGAGACGCTTGGCCTGGGTTCCTTTGCCGGCGCCGGGCGGCCCCAGCAGGATCAGGTTCAATCGCTTCTCCCGCGCAGCTTCGCCTTCTTGATCAGGCCTTCGTACTGATGGGCGAGCAGGTGCGAATGGATCTGGGCGACCGTGTCCATAGTGACGCTGACGACGATCATCAGGCTGGTGCCACCGAAATAGAATGGCACCGCGTACTGCGAGCGTAGGAATTCCGGCAGCACGCAGACGCCGGCGAGATAGAGCGCGCCGACCACGGTCAGCCGGGTCAGGACGTGATCGAGATACTCGGCGGTGTTGGCGCCCGGCCGGATGCCTGGAATAAAGCCGCCGTATTTGCGCAGATTATCCGCCGTCTCCGTCGGGTTGAAGACGATCGCGGTGTAGAAGAACGTGAAGAACAGGATCAGCGCGGCATAGAGCAGGATATAGAGCGGATGGCCAGGGCCAAGATAAGCTGCTACCTCGCCGAGGAGGCCGGTCTGGTTTGTGCCGAAGCTTACGATCGTCACCGGCAGCAACAGGAGCGACGACGCGAAGATCGGGGGGATCACGCCCGAAGTATTGAGCTTCAGCGGCAGATGCGACGCCTCGCCGCCGAACATCTTGTTGCCGACCTGACGTTTTGGGTATTGCACCAAAATCCGGCGATGCGCGCGCTCCATGAAGACGATGAAGGTGATGACGGCAACCGCGCCCACCAGCAACACGATGATGAAGAAGGTCGACAGCGCGCCGGTGCGGCCGAGTTCCAAAAGTGCCGCGAGCGCGGAAGGCATGCGCGCGATGATGCCCGCCATGATGATGAGCGAGATGCCGTTGCCGACGCCGCGTGCGGTGATCTGCTCGCCGAGCCACATCAGGAACACGGTGCCGCCGGTCATCGTCACCACCGCGGTCAGGCGGAAGAACATGCCGGGATTAGTCACGGCAGCGCCCGCGCTGCTGTGGAGGTTCTCGATGCCGACGGCAATGCCATAGGCCTGGATCGCCGCCAGGAACACAGTGCCGATGCGCGTGTACTGGTTGATCTTCTTGCGGCCGAGTTCGCCTTCCTTCTTCAAGGCCTCGAGCTGCGGCGAGACAGCCTGCATCAGCTGGATGATGATCGAGGCGGAAATGTACGGCATGATGTTGAGTGCGAAAACCGTCATGCGCCCGAGCGCGCCGCCCGAGAACATGTCGACCATGCCGAGAAGGCCGCCGGAATTGCGCTGGAACACGTCCGCCAGGACCTGCGGATCGATACCCGGCAGCGGGATATAGGTGCCGAGGCGATAGATGATCAGCGCGCCGAGCGTGAACCAGATGCGGCTCTTAAGGTCGGTCGCCTTGGCAAAAGCGCCGAGATTGAGACTGGCGGCAAGCTGCTCGGCGGCGGAGGCCATCGGTCCTTAGCCTTGCTGGGGTTGTGTCGCCGCCGGCGCCTTAGCCTTCGCGGCGGGTAGTACGACCTTGCCCCCCAATTTTTCGACCGCGGCAACCGCGGCCTTCGATGCGCCCGCGACCTCGAGGGTTAGCGGTGCCTTCAATTCGCCCTTGGCGAGCAATTTCACGCCGTCCCAGGTGCGGCGCAGCACGCCGGCCTTGACGAGATCCTCGCCCTTCACGGTCGCACCGGTCTGAAGCACGCCCTGATCGAGCGCGCGCTGCAGCACGCCGAGATTGACCACCGCATAGCGCTTGCGGAAATCCTCGCGGTTGAAGCCGCGCTTGGGCAGCCGGCGATGGAGCGGTGTCTGGCCGCCCTCGAAGCCGTTGAGCGCGACGCCAGTGCGCGCCGTTTGGCCCTTGCCGCCGCGGCCGCTGGTCTTGCCCTTGCCCGAGCCGATGCCGCGACCGCGCCGCTTGGCGCGATAATGGGCGCCGCGGTTATCCTTGATCTCGTTGAGTTTCATTGTTCGCTCACCCAATTATGCAAAACGCGAGCCGATCCCGCAATCGCGGCATCACGACGCAGCTTCGACCCGCAACAGATGCTTCACGCGCTCGATCATGCCGCGCACGGCGGGCGTATCCACCACCACGCACGAACGATGGCGCTTGTTGAGACCGAGACCCTTGAGCGTCGCCAGCGCCCAATCCGGCCGGCCGATCGGGCTGCCGATCTGGGTGATGCGTATGGCCTTGCCGCCCGCCGCTGCGGCATTTTTCGCCGGCCGCTTCGCCTTGGCTTGCTCGGCCATGCGCTACTCCCGCGCCTCGGCCGCCGTGACGGCGCCCCGGCCGAGGATCTCGCTCACCTTCTTGCCGCGACGCTGCGCCACCGCCCGAGGACTAACCGAATGCGTCAACGCCTGGAAGGTCGCCTTGATCATATTGTGCGGGTTGGAGGTGCCGACCGACTTCGCCACCACGTCCTGCACGCCGAGCGCTTCGAAGATCGCCCGCATCGGGCCGCCGGCGATAATGCCGGTGCCCGGCCGCGCAGCGCGCAACACCACCCGGCCAGCGCCGAAGTGACCGATGATGTCGTGATGAAGCGTACGGCCCTCGCGCAACGGAATGCGCACCAGTGCACGGCGCGCCTGCTCGGTCGCCTTGCGGATCGCCTCCGGCACCTCGCGCGCCTTGCCCGCGCCATAGCCGACCCGGCCCTTGCGATCGCCGACGATGACGAGTGCCGCAAAGCCGAAGCGCCGGCCGCCCTTCACCACCTTGGCGACGCGGTTGATGCCGACCAGTTTCTCGACGAATTCGCCTTCCCCCGCGCCATCGCTGTCGCGGTCGCGCGAGCGCGGACGGCGTTCGCGCGGCGGCCGTTCGCCGTCGCCTTGTCGAGGCGGCCCGCCGGCGGTGCGTGATCCGGGTGTGCGTGCCATGAATGCCTTCTTTCTAGAATTGCAATCCGCCCTCGCGGGCGGCGTCGGCTAGGGCCTTAACCCGGCCATGGAACAGGTAGCCACCGCGATCGAATACGACGGCCGTGACGCCCGCCGCCTTGGCGCGCTCGGCCAACAGCTTGCCGACCGCCGCGGCGGCGTCCTTGTTGGCGCCGGTCTTGACGCCTTCCTTCAGCGTCTTGTCGAGGCTCGATGCCGCAGCCAGTGTGCGGCCGCTCGCGTCGTCGACGACTTGGGCATAAATGTGCTTCGACGACCGGAACACGGTCAGCCGCGGCTGACGTCGGACCGTGCGGCCGATGCGATAGCGGACGCGGCCTTGGCGGCGGGTAAAGAGATCCACGGTTTTGCGGCTGCTCATCGGCGTACCTATTTCTTCTTGCCTTCCTTGCGCCGGACGATCTCCGTGCCATAGCGGATGCCCTTGCCCTTGTAAGGCTCGGGCATGCGATACGCCCGGATCACCGCGGCGACTTGGCCGACCCGCTGGCGATCGGCGCCGGTGATGGTGATGCTGGTCGGCTTTTCGGCCGTGATCTTAACGTCAGACGGGATCGGGAACGTGACCTCGTGGCTGAACCCGAGCTGCAGGACCAGGTTCTTGCCTTGCACCGCGGCGCGATAGCCGACGCCTTCGATCTCGAGATTCTTGGTGAAGCCGCGCGACACGCCGACGACCATGTTGTTGGCAAGCGCCCGCATCGTGCCCCAATGCATGCGGGCCCGCTTCGATTCGGTCTTGGGCTCGAACGACACCTTGCCGTCCTTCACCGTGGCGTTGACCTCAGCGGAGAGCGGCATGCTGAGGTTGCCGAGCTTGCCCTTGGCGGTGAACTTGCCGCCCGACACCTCGACCGTCACCCCTTGCGGGATCGCCACCGGATAGCGGCCAATGCGCGACATCGACGCGGTACTCCCTAGAACACGCGGCAGAGGACCTCGCCGCCGAGATTGGCGGCGCGGGCCTCGTTGTCCGACATGACGCCCTTGGGCGTCGACAAAATCGAAATGCCGAGCCCGTTATAGACCCGCGGCAGGTCGGAAATCCGCGAGTAGACCCGGCGGCCGGGCTTGGAGATGCGGGTGATCTCGCGGATCACCGGCTCGCCGTCGACGTATTTGAGCTCGATTGTGAGCTCGGCCACGCCAGGGCGGACCTCCTCGCGCGAATAGCCGCGGATGTAGCCCTCGCGCTGCAGCACCTCGAGCACGTTGGCACGAATCTTCGACGCCGGCGATTGCACCGTGGCTTTGCGCGCCTGCTGCGCATTGCGGATGCGCGTGAGCAAATCGCCGAGAGGATCGGTCATCATACCGTCTTCTCCCTTACCAGCTCGACTTGACCATGCCGGGCACTTGCCCGGCGGAGGCCAACTGGCGCAACGCGATACGCGACAGCTTGAACTTGCGGTAATAGCCCCGCGGACGGCCGGTCAGCTCGCAGCGATTGTGGATGCGCACCGCCGAGGAATTGCGCGGCAGCTCGGCGAGCTTGAGCCGCGCGGCGAAACGCTCTTCCGGCGTGAACGACTTGTCGTTCGCGATCGCCTTGAGCTTCGCGCGCTTGGCGGCGAACCGCTTCACCATCCGCTCGCGTTTGCGATTGCGCCATATGGAACTGGTCTTCGCCATATCGCTGTCCTCAGTTGACGAAAGGCAGTTGGAAGCCGCGCAGTAGCGCCTTGGCTTCCTTGTCGGTCTTCGCGGTGGTGACGATGATGACATCCATGCCACGCACCGCGTCGACCTGGTCATAGTTGATCTCGGGGAACACGAGCTGCTCCTTGAGGCCGAGCGCGTAATTGCCGCGGCCGTCGAAGCTCTTGCCCGAAAGGCCGCGGAAGTCGCGCACGCGCGGCAGCGCGATGTTCACCAGCCGGTCGAGGAACTCGTACATGCGCTCGCGCCGCAGCGTCACCTTGCAGCCGATCGGCAGGTTTTGCCGTAGCTTCCAGGTGGCGATCGACTTTTTCGACAGGGTGATCACCGGCTTCTGGCCGGTGATCGCGGTGAGCTCCTTGGCGGCGGCGTCGGTCTTCTTGGCATCGACCACGGCCGTCTTGCCGACGCCCATGTTGACGACGATTTTCTCGAGGCGCGGGACCTCGAAGGCGTTTTTGTAGCCGAACTCCTTCATCATCTCGGGCCGCACCACCTTGTCGTAGTGCTCCTTGAGCCGGGTGATTGCGCGAGCCTCAGCCATCGAGCACCTCTCCGGAGGCGCGCGCGACGCGCACCTTCTTGCCGTCGGCCAGGACCTTGAAGCCGACGCGAGTCGGCTTGCCGGATTTCGGGTCCTTATGCGCGACGTTCGACATGTGGATCGCGCCTTCCTTTTCGACGATGCCGCCGGGCTCGCCCGGCCGCTGCCGCGTGTGGCGCTTGACCATGTTGACGCCTTGCACGACGACGCGATTCACCTCGGCGAGCACGCGCAGCACCTCGCCTTCCTTGCCTTTGTCGCGGCCGGTGAGGACCACAACCTTGTCGCCCCTGCGGATCTTCAGCATCACAGCACCTCGGGCGCCAACGACATGATCTTCATGAACTTTTTGGCGCGCAGCTCGCGCGTCACCGGCCCGAAGATACGGGTGCCGATCGGCTCGTTCTGGTTGTCGATCAGCACCGCGGCGTTGCGGTCGAAGCGGATCGCGCTGCCGTCGGCGCGGCGGATCGCCTGCGCCGTGCGCACGATGACTGCCTTGTGCACCTCGCCCTTCTTCACGCGGCCGCGCGGGATGGCTTCCTTCACCGAAACCACGATCACGTCGCCGACCGTCGCCCAGCGGCGCATCGAGCCGCCGAGGACCTTGATGCATTGGACGCGGCGGGCGCCGGAATTGTCCGCCACTTCGAGATTGGTCTGCATCTGGATCATGGCGTTTCAGCCTTCTGCGGCGCCGCCTCGGCCGCGCCGGGCTTGCCGCGGCGGGCGCGCTTGCGGCCGCCCGCCGCCTCGGCCGAGACCGGATCGGCGGCCCGCGGCGCCGACGGCGCCGGAGCGCGCGTGACGGCCTCGATCACCCGCCAACGTTTGCGCTTCGAGATCGGACGGGTTTCCTCGATGCGGACGACGTCGCCAACCTTGTAGGCGTTCTCCTCGTCGTGCGCGGCGTATTTCTTCGAGCGCGTGATGAACTTCTTGTAGACGGGGTGCTGGAAGCGGCGGTCGACGCGCACCGTCACGGTCTTGTCCATGACGTCGCTGGTGACAACCCCCTGCAGGATGCGTTTCGGCATGGTTTCTGTCCCTAGGAGGCTTTGCGGGCGCGTTCGCCCATGATCGTCTTGATGCGCGCGATGTCGCGGCGCACCTGGCGCACGCGCGCGTTGTTCTCGAGCTGCCCGCTGGCGCGCTGGAAGCGCAGGTTGAAGGCCTCCTTCGCCAGCTGCTCGAGTTCGCCGCGGAGTTCGTCGTCGGTCTTGTGGCGGGTGTCGGCGGCCTTCATACGGTCGGCTCCTCCACGTGACCCAGGCGAGTGACGAAGCGGGTGCCGATCGGCAGCTTGGCGGCGGCGAGGCCAAAGGCCTCGACCGCGAGCTGATGCGGCACGCCGTCGAGCTCGAACAGGATGCGGCCCGGCTTGACCCGGCAGACGTAAAATTCCGGGCTGCCCTTGCCGCTGCCCATGCGGACCTCGGCCGGCTTCCGCGACACCGGCACGTCGGGGAAAATGTTGATCCAGACGCGGCCGACGCGCCGGATGTGGCGCGTGATGGCGCGCCGCGCCGCCTCGATCTGGCGCGCGGTGACGCGACCGGGCTCGGTTGCCTTGAGACCGTAAGTGCCGAAGGCCAGCGTATTGCCGCTGGTGGCGAGGCCGTGGATGCGGCCCTTGTGCGCCTTGCGGTATTTGAAGAATGCCGGTTGCAACATGATCGAACCCTAATTCTCTCTCCTCAGCCGCGCGCGGGCTGGGCTTCGGCGGCGCGCTTGTCCTGCGCCATCGGGTCGTGCTGGAGCACCTCGCCCTTGAACACCCAGACCTTGACGCCGCAGGTGCCGTAGGTCGTCTTGGCGGTGCCGTAGCCGAAATCGACGTCGGCGCGCAGCGTGTGCAGCGGCACGCGGCCCTCGCGATACCACTCCATGCGCGCGATCTCGGAGCCGCCGAGACGGCCCGAGCAGTTGATGCGGATACCGAGCGCGCCCAGGCGCATCGCCGACTGCACGGCGCGCTTCATGGCGCGGCGGAAGGCGACGCGGCGCTCGAGCTGCTGGGCGATGCCGTCGGCGATCAGCTTGGCGTCGATCTCGGGCTTGCGGATCTCGACGATGTTCAGGCTGACCTCGCTGTCGGTCATCCTGGCGATGTCGGCGCGCAGCTTCTCGATGTCGGCGCCCTTCTTGCCGATGACGACACCCGGGCGGGCCGAATGGATGGTGATGCGGGTCTTCTTGGCTGCGCGCTCGATGACGATGCGCGACACGCCGGCCTGGAGCAGCCGCTCGACCAGGAATTTGCGCAGCTTCAGGTCCTCGTGCAGCAGGTTGGAATAGTCCTTGCGCGCGAACCAGCGCGAATCCCAGGTCCGGTTGATGCCGAGCCGCAAGCCGACCGGATTGACCTTCTGGCCCATTACGCCTTCTCCTTGCCGCCGGCCTTGCTCTTGGCCTTGGGCTTCTTGCCGGCGCCGGCGGCCTTGGCATCCGCCGCGCCTTTGTCCTCGCCCGCTTCCTTGGCGGGCTCTTCAGCCGCGCGCTCGCGCACCACGACCAGCAGATTGGAAAAATATTTCTCGATCGGCGAGATGCGGCCGCGGCCGCGGACGTGGAAGCGGCCGAGCGAGAAGGCGCGGCCGACCGTCGCCTCTTTCACGTAAAGCCGATCGACGTCGAGCTGATGGTTGTTCTCGGCGTTGGCGATCGCCGCCTGCAGCACCTTGCGCACATCGCGCGCGATGCGCCGGCGATTGAAGGCGAGCTCGTTCAACGCCGCCGACGCGGTCTTGCCGCGGATCGCCTGGGCCACGAGGTTGAGCTTGCGCGGGCTGGTCTTGAGGGCGCGCGCATAGGCCGAGGCCTCGGTCTCTTCCAGGCGGCGCGGCGTGGATTGCTTGCCCATCTTACGGACCTTCCCCGACGCGTTTGACTTTCTTGTCCCCGGCGGTGTGGCCGTGGAACACGCGGGTCGGCGCGAACTCGCCGAATTTGTGGCCGATCATGTGTTCGGTCACCAGCACCGGCATGAATTTATGGCCGTTGTAGACGCCGAAGGTCAGCCCGACGAATTGCGGAAAGATCGTCGAGCGCCGCGACCACGTCTTGATGATTTCGTTGCGTCCGGAGGCGCGCGACTTTTCGGCTTTCTTCATCAGATAGCCGTCGACGAACGGTCCTTTCCACACGGAACGTGCCACGCTCTGGTCTCCTACTTGTCGCGCTTCCGCCGCAGGATGTAGCGGTCGGTTGCCTTGTTGTGACGCGTCTTGTTGCCCTTAGCGCCCTTGCCCCAGGGCGACACCGGATGCCGGTTGCCGCGGGTGCGACCGCCAAGCGGATGGTCCACCGGGTTCATCGCCTCGCCGCGCACGTTGCCGCGCCGACCGAGCCAGCGCGAGCGTCCGGCCTTGCCGATGACGACGTTCTGCTCGTCGGGATTCGACACCGCGCCGATCGTCGCCATGCAGTCGGCGCGCACCATGCGCACCTCGCCCGAGGCGAGGCGCAGCAGAGCATAGCCGGCGTCGCGGCCGACGAGCTGGACGAAGGTGCCGGCGGCGCGCGCCAGCTGGCCGCCCTTGCCCGGTTTCATCTCGACGTTGTGGATGATGGTGCCGACCGGGATGTTGCGCATCGGCATGGCGTTGCCCGGCTTGACGTCGACGCGGTCGCCCGAGACGACCTTGTCGCCGGCCTTGAGCCGCTGCGGCGCCAGGATGTAGCTCAGCTCGCCGTCGGCGTACTTGATCAGCGCGATGAAGCCGGAGCGGTTCGGATCGTATTCGAGCCGCACAACCTCGGCCGGCACGTCCATCTTGCCGCGCTTGAAGTCGACCAAACGATAGCGCTTCTTGTGGCCACCGCCGCGCCAGCGCTGGGTGATGCGGCCGAGATTGTTGCGGCCGCCCTGCTCGCGCTTGCCGACGGAAAGCGCCTTGACCGGACCGCCCTTCCACAACTCGCTGCGGTCGATCAGCACGGTGTGGCGCAGGCTCGGCGTGACCGGCCGGAATGTCTTGAGCGCCATGGTCTAGACTCCCGTCGTCACGTCAATCTTCGACCCGGCGGCCAAAGTGACGATCGCCTTCTTGTAATCGGAACGCTCGCCGCGGCGGCCGCGCACCATCTTGCGCTTGCCCTTGACGCGCACGGTATTGACCGCCTCGACCTTGACCTTGAATAGGCCCTCGACCGCGGCCTTGACCGACCGCTTGTCCGCATCCAAGGGCACGCGGAACGTGACCGCGTTGTACTCCGAGATCATGGTCGCCTTTTCGGTGATCACCGGGTGGCGCACGATGTCGTACATCTGGTCGCGGGTGAGTACGGGGGTTTCCCGCTTGATGTAGCGAAAGCGGCTCATTTGAGACGCGCCTCCAGCGCCTGCACGGCGTCACGCGTCAGCACGAGCGTGTCGCGGCGCATGATGTCGTAGACGTTGGCGCCCTGCTGCGGCAGCACGTCGATGCCCGGCAGGTTGCGCGCGGCGCGGGCGAAGCTCTCGTCGAGCGTCGCGCCGTCGATGATCAAGGCCGACGCGAAGCCGAGCTTGGCGAAGCTCTTGGCGAGCACGCCGGTCTTGGCGCCCTTGAGCTTGGCGCTGTCGAGCACGACCAGCTTGCCCTCGGCCTGCTTGGCCGACAGCGCGGTCTTGAGTGCTAGGCGTCGGACCTTCTTTTGCAGTCCGTATTCGTGGCTGCGCACCACCGGGCCGAAGATCACCGCGCCGCCGCGGAACTGCGGCGAGCGCATCGAGCCCTGACGGGCGCGGCCGGTGCCTTTCTGCTTCCACGGCTTCTTGGTGGTGCCCGAGATGTCGCTGATGCCCTTGGTCTTGTGCGTACCGGCGCGGCGCTTGGCGAGCTGCCATTGCACCATGCGCGCGAGGATGTCCTTGCGCACCGGCAAGCCGAAGATGTCGTCGGCGACCTCGATGTCGCCGGCCGCCTTGTTGTCGAGGCTCTTCACCGCGAGCTTCATTTCTTCTCGCCTCCCGCCGCCGGCTTGGCGGCCGGCTTTTCCTTGGCGGTTTTCGGGGTTTTCTCGACCGGGCGCTCGGCCGCCTTGAGCGGCGGGCGGCCGGGCTTCGAGTGCTTGGCCGCGTCGCGCACCAGGACGTAGCCGCCGGGCGCGCCCGGCACCGCGCCGGTCACCATCAGCAGGCCGCGCGCCTCGTCGGCCGCGACCACCTGGAGATTCTGAGTCGTCGCGCGCACGTCGCCAAAGTGCCCGGCCATCTTCTTGTTCTTGAACACCTTGCCGGGGTCCTGGCGCTGGCCGGTCGAGCCGTGGCTTCTATGCGAGACCGACACACCGTGCGTGGCGCGCAGGCCGCCGAAATTGTGCCGGCGGATGACGCCGGAAAAACCACGGCCGATCGTCGTGCCGGTGACGTCGATGTATTGCCCGGCGGTGAAATGCGTGGCCTTGAGCTCGGCGCCGGGCTCGAGCATCGCATCGGCGCTGACGCGGAACTCGATCAGCTTGTGCTTGGGCTCGATCTTCGCCTTGGCATAGTGGCCACGCATCGCCTGGGACACGTTCTTGACCTTGGCGTTGCCGGTGCCGAGCTGGACCGCGGTATAGCCGTCCTTCTCGGCCGTGCGCACGGCGATCACGCGGCAATCGTCGACCTTCAGCACCGTGACCGGCAGATGGTTGCCGTCCTCGGTGAAGAGCCGGGTCATGCCCATTTTCTTGGCGATAAGGCCGCTACGCATGGTCCAATGCCCTAAAGCTTGATCTCGACGTCGACGCCGGCGGCGAGGTCGAGCTTCATCAGCGCGTCCACCGTCTGCGGCGTCGGATCGACGATGTCGAGAATTCGCTTGTGGGTGCGGATCTCGAACTGCTCGCGCGACTTCTTGTCGATGTGCGGCGAGCGGTTGACCGTGAACTTCTCGATCTTGGTCGGCAGCGGAATCGGACCGCGCACGCGCGCGCCGGTGCGCTTCGCCGTGTTCACGATCTCACTCGTCGACTGGTCGAGGATACGGTGATCGTAGGCTCGCAGCCGGATGCGAATATTTTGATTCTCGTTGGCCATCGAACGTTACTTAATAATCTTGGCGACGACGCCGGCGCCGACGGTATGGCCGCCCTCGCGGATGGCGAAGCGCAGGCCCTCGTCCATGGCGATGGGGGCGATGAGCTCGACATCCATCCGGATGTTGTCCCCC
>JBOHLS010000031.1:0-27373 GCA_050729835.1 Allostellaceae bacterium
GCCATCGCGGCTCATTGGCCATCGCCTGCGCGTGCATCTCTACGATGACCGGCTCGAGTGCTTCCTCGGTGCAACACTGATGATGACGCTTCGGCGTGGACGGCCGGTATCGGAGGGCAAGGGCGGTTACGTCATTGATTATCGGCACGTGATCCATGCGCTGCGCAAGAAGCCGATGGCGCTCAATCCGTCGCCCGGGCCTATATTTTGTAGGTAACTGGGACAGCGGGATAAGTCGTCGACATTGTCACTGGGATGTGCCTAAGCCTCCTTCATCGTGAACCGTGTGACTGGAATTGCACGGATTGGCGCACACGGGCGTAACGAGACCGCAAATTGGTCCGACCGGACATCAATCTTCCAAATCAACTGAAGCGGTTCGTCGGCAGATCGTCGAAAATTACGCGCTAATTAATTGGCTGGCGTGGGATTCGATTGACGGGTAGCGAAAGACAAGGCGATCGCCATCCCAGACCTCAAACCCATCAGACTTTTCGCTGTAACGGTCGACAAAAATTGTCAATGCGCGTTTGACCGCAGGGCGATCATCAGTCGACTTCAAGCATTCGACTGCCCAGATTTCGTCACGCCGCATGAAATAGCACCGCATATCGTTCCCTTAGGGCTGACGACCAACGGCAACGGATTCCGCCCCTGCGCTCATGGCCGTCCAGATCGCGGGAAATGAGTATCCCAATAAATATAATTTTAGTCAAATTATTGTACTTCTGCTGAGTGTGGAAATGTGCGAGTTGGCGAGACACTTCTAGGCTTGGTCGGATGACCCGGAGGTGTCGAAATGGAAAGAGCAGTCAAAGAGGCAGACCGTCGGCGGCGCGTCCTCGATCACGCCAAGCAGACCGGGAATGTAGCCAGGATCTGCCGCCACTTCGGCATTGGCCGAGCCAGTTTCTACCGCTGGCGGCAAGAGTTTCTGAAGCACGGGGAATCAGGGCTTGTTCCTAAGGAGAGCGGGCCGAAATCACACCCTAATCGAACGCCTGCGACCGTGGTGGAGCAGGTGCTTCCCTTGCGACGTACCTATCATCTCGGACCCATGCGGATCGTCTGGTACTTGGCCCGCTACCACGACATCAAGACCTCCGATGCCGGCGTCTATCGCGTCCTCAAACGCAACGGCATCGACCGCCTTCAAGGCAAAGCCGGTCGTAGGGCGGTGCACACGACGCGGTACGAGAAGAAGGTCCCCGGCCACCACATCCAGGTCGACGTTAAATTCTTGAGTTTCGCCGACAACAGCGGCGCTGCCGGCGCCGGCGTTTGCCGCGGCACCCAATACGGCATCAGCGCCAAATCCTATCCGGATCTTGATATCGCCGCACTGAGCGAAGCCGACGCGCGCGCCATCTATCGGTGCGATTGGTGGGATCATCTCGGCCTCGCGCGGCTGCCGGCGCCGCTCGCGACCAAGATGCTCGACGCCGCGGTCGATCTCGGTCCGCGTCCGGCGATTGCCTGTCTGCAACGCGCGCTTAATGCCAAGGGCAGCGGGCCCGCCCGGTGGCGCTCCCCGGCGTCGTTGTGCAGGCAACCAGCCCCAAGCAGACGAACGCGGAAAGCCAGCGCATGGCAGGCCTCCAGCGAATGAAACTCCGTCGATGTGCGATCAAAACGCGGCCACTCGCCGACAGTTGTCGCCCGATGACGCCCTCCGGCGAACGCGGCAGTGGTGTAATGATGTTGCGGCCAGCAGACCGCAAAAGGCGCATCGATCGGCCGAGATTTAGTCTAGCGGCTCAGGCTGGATGCGATTAAGGCGATGCCAATCCACGGCACCGACGCGGCCGCCACCCAGATCAGCAGCTTGACGAAGTCGAACGAGGTCGCGCGTTGACGGACGCGGCTCTGGGCGATGCTGGCGACGGTACGGAATGTCATAGGATCCTCCGCCCCCAGAAAATCGCGGTCAGGGTTAAATCGTGGTTAACGCGCGCCACGCGACCGGCGTGCCCACGCTGCGCTGGCTCCACCGATTCAGAGCTTCTCAATCTGCCTGTGGTTCTCTGAACCGTGAACGGGCGCGGAAGACCCCGCGCCTCACGAAACGGCAAACCCGGGGCGACCCGGGGACGCAAAGCCTCCGGTCCATGGGCGTGTTCCCGGGGATAGCGGGGTTTCTGAATGAGGCTCGATCATGGCGCCCCGTTGCTGGTCCCACCTTGTCGCTCCTGCCGTCCTCGCCATTCTGCTCTCGGCTTGCGCCAGCAGTCCGCAATTGTCTGCCCCGCAACCCGTCGTCCCGTTGATCCAGGCCACGCCGGAAGCGCAGCAAACCCTCTTTCCGCCGCAAATCATCTACTCCTCGAACCTCTCGTTCTTTAGCCGCTGGACCGGCGTCGAATCGCGCTTCGCCATGCAGCAGCAATCTGGCGCGTGTGTCACGGCGGCCGATGGCACGTGCGCCGAAGTGCAATGGGACGCGTTTATCGACGATCTCAAATCGCGGCCCCTCGTCGATCGCGTCGAACATGCCAACGAATACTTGAATGCGATTCACTACGTGCCGGCGACGGAGAATTGGGGCTCGCCCGCCTACTGGGAGACCCCGTTCGAATTCCTGGCGCGCGGTGGCCAATGCCAGGACTACGCCATCAGCAAATATCTGGCGCTCAAGGCCTCAGGCGTGCCCGACCAAGATCTGCGCGTGGCCGTCGTCCACGACCTGCAAAGCAACGAGGACCACGCCATTCTGATCGTGACGATCAATGGCCAGGACTTCGTCTTGGACAATCAAACCACCACAGTCGATCCGCTCCAGGATGTCACGCGCTATAGCGCCTATTACGCGATCAATGATACCGGCTGGTGGGCCTATTTCGATCCGAGCCGACGCTTTGTCGGAACTCAGGTCGCGGCGATACGCTAATCGCTGCAGCGTCGGGGTTAAGCGCCGAACCGCCAGCGTCGTTGCTGATATGCCCGGATGGCGCGCAGAAAATCGATCTTGCTGAACGCTGGCCAAAAGACATCCGAGAAGTAAAATTCGCTGTACGCACTCTGCCATAACAAGAGGCCGGACAGCCGCACCTCGCCGCTCGTCCGGATGATCAAGTCGGGATCGGGCACTCCAGTCAGGTGATGCCTCTCCCGCCTAAAGGCGGGGGCTTCCTGGCCACTTCAAGCCAAGCGTCTCGCATCCGAGACGGGCAATATTCATTGTGGCGTTGCTATCGCGGTCATGGACCGCACCGCAGTCGTCGCAAACCCATTGCCTAATCCCAAGCTCCTCTCGACCTTTTGAGCCGCCAATGCTTCCGCATACGGAACAAGCTTGGGTTGTGTAGCTTTCATCGACTTCCAAGAACGTAATCCCAGTGTGATCGCATTTGTATTTGAGGAGATTGCGCAACGTGGACCCGCTCAGGTCGAGGGTCGCTTTACCACTTCGGCGCGCCCGGTGGCATGTCGCGCCGGTGAATTTCCTGAAAGGCGCCCCAAGCGAAAGCACGCTACATCCCGTCACCATCCGGTCACAACAAGGTCGTTTCCACGGGTTTGCCCGACCGGTGTAACCGTTTCGGCAGCCGTCCCAAACCGCGCCTGCCTCATTCGCTGTATGGCGGCAGGATGGAGGAGTTGCTCCGTGCATATATGGCCCCGTGTTGCCGTTGCCGGTCTGGCGATATTCGGTTTAGCCGTCGGCGCTTCGGCAGCTGGTCCCAAGGTCCGCGTTCAGGGCGATATTCAATCGGTCACCGGGAACGCGATCGCCATCGAGTCCTATAGTGGCAAGACTGTGGACTTGGCGATCACGCCGTGGACAAAGTTCGCGGCGGTCGTGCCGGCGAGCTTATCGAGCATCAAGCCCGGCGACTTCGTCGGCGTCGGCGCCACCGGTTCCGAAAGTCACTTGTCGGCGATCGAAGTGGTGATTTTCCCGAGATCGATGCGGGGCACTGGCGAGGGTCACTATTCCTGGAGCCTGCCGGAGGCGGTCGCGCAAGCCGATCATTATCAGGGCGCCGGCACGACGCCGGGCTCGACCGAGGTTCACGGTACGATGACAAACGGAACCGTTGCCAAGACAGCTGCGATCGATACGGCACCGCCGATTCGAGGCACCATGACCAACGGCACTGTCGCTGGCAGTGCCAGCCGGAAACTCACCATCTCGTATAGCGGCGGAAAGCGGGTGCAAATCGCGGTCGAACCGACTGCGCCGGTGGTCCGCCTAATTCCGGCCGATCGCTCGGTTTTGGCGCCACAAGCCAAGACGTTCGCCATCGCCACCGAGGCCGGTGGCGCGACAGAGCTAAGCGCCAACTTTGTCGCTGTGGGCGAGAACGGCCTGACGCCGCCGATGTGATCGCGCGCGAAGCCGCAAGCGCGAGCCATTCGGCCACGGCTCACCGCGTGACGCGAGAGATCGACGCGGGACCGACAGCGGCCCCGCGCAGAGTCCTAGATCGCTTCCTTGAGATCTTTCGCGACGCGGAAGGCGACCTTCTTGCTCGCCTTGATCTGGATCGGTTCGCCGGTCTTCGGATTGCGTCCCATCCGGGCCGCACGATTGCGCACACGCAGGATGCCCAAGCCACCGATGCGGATACGGGCACCCTTTTTCAGGTTGGCCTTGATTAGACCGATGAGCCCTTCCAGGACTTCCTTGGTCTGCTTCTTGGTCAGCTTATGACGTCCGGCAAGCTGCGCCGACATCTGTCTCAAGGTGACGGTTTTTGCTTTGGCATCGGCCATGGGCATTCCCCCTTAAAGGCGTTTGACGAACAGATACCGCAGTTCAGGAAAGCGTAGCGGTTAACCCGGGCGCTGACCAGCGTCTGGTTCATCCATGCGCGGCCTTGACCTTGGGCGGCCGGCCGCGCCGTATGGCAGTAAATTCGAGGTGGAACTTCGAAGGATCGTACTGGATGGTCACGACCGGCCCGGTTGGGACGATCAGCGTCGGGACCTTGCCGGTGAGACCCACCGGCACGGACGAGGCCTTTCGCGTGCTGACGGTACTCGATACCGGCGTCTTGGGTTTGAGGAGCTTGCCCGTCTGCTCGAGATGCTTTTCGAAAGTCTTCGCCTCGCTCGCTGAAATCCGGCCGGCCTGATGCCAGCGCCGGATCCACATGCGTTTAGCCCCAACCTTCCTTTTTTGTTCCTTCCCGCACCATTCACTCCTCGTGTAATAAATTTGGAACATCGTTCTAAGACTCCACTTATCAAATTACGGCGATTATCCCGTACTTGACAGACGCTTTCTCGCCGAATCCGAGCCGGAGATCGGTCAGTCTGGACGCCGCCGACGCGAGGCGTCAGAGTGATTATATGGACGCCAATACGTTGATGCGCGCAACACGGCGGACGGCCCGAGCGGTGCTGCTTGGCGCGCTCGCAGCGACGCTCGCGGCCTGCCATACGACGCGCGTCGTCTGGAGCAAGCCCGGCGCCGATCAGGCGGCCTTGCAGGGCGACCTTCAGGCCTGCGCCGATCAGGCGCGCGTCGCGTTACCCGATGTCTCCGACAATCGCGGCGCAGCCGCGGCGATGAGCACACCGTCCGTCCGTCCCGAGTCGTCGAATTATTTCGGCGGCGCCAGTGCGCCGGCAACCACCGACACGGAACAATATGCCGCGCGCGATGCCGCGCGCGATACCGTCACCGAGGCTTTGCGGCCACAGGTCAAATGCATGATCGCGCACGGCTGGCGATTGACGCCGCAGCCCTAGCGCAGTCCGGCTCAACCGAAATCCAGCTCGACCGGCACCATATGACGGTCAACGCCGAGCTGCGCCGGCGCAAGACCGATGGCGAGCCCGACGAGTTGCGGCAGGTGCAGGATCGGCATGGCGAGCGGGCTTCCGAGATCGCGCTCCATCTGGTCCTGGAAGGTGTCGAGCACCGTGTGGCACAGCGGGCACGGCGTGACGATGGCGGCCGCGCCATTGTCCTTGGCCGACTTGATGTGCCGGCCGGTGAGCTTGATGGCGATCTTCTCTGCGTGCGCCGCGGTGTGGAACCCACAGCATTCGGTGCGGCCGCTATAGTCGATCGATTCGCAGCCAAGAACGGTGTTGATGGTCTCGATGGCGCGCGCGTTGCGCGAATCGACGAAGCCGAAATGCGCCGGCGGTCGCGTGATGTGGCAGCCGTAGAACGCCGCGATGCGCAAACCGGCGAGCCGACGCACCACCATCCGGCGCAACCGCGCCTCGCCGATGTCCTCGAGCAGGACCCAGAGGAAGTGGCTGATCCGGGTCGTGCCGCGGTAGTGCAGACCCTGCTTGGCGAGAATCGCATTGACCGCCGCCAGCCGCTCGGGCGCCTCGCCCAGGATCTTGTTCACGTCGAGAAAGTTGAGCGTGCAGGTATTGCACACCGTCATCAACGGCAGGTCGTTGGCCTCGGCCAAGGCCAGCAGCCGCGCGTTCAGCGCCAGGAACAGGTCGGGATCGATGGCGCGCAGCTCGCGGCTGCCGGTGCAGCCCGCCGACGGCAGCTCGATGAGCTCCAGCCCCAGCCTGGCCGCGACGACATGCGTGGCCGCGTTCAGCTCCTTGCAGGTGCTTTGCGCCGAGCAGCCGGGATAGTAGGCGAATCTCATTGCCGCTCTCCGCGCACCGCCAGGAAAACCTGACGGATCTGCTCGATGTCCGGCAGACGGAAGCCGAACAGGGCCTTGAGCGGATCGATCTTGCCGCGGCGCCAGAGCTTGAGGATGCGCAGCGGATGCCGCAGCGCCGCCAGACGTTGCACGCCCAAGACCAGCGCCGAAGGATCGATCCGGCCGCGCGCCCGGACGATGGCGAGGAAAACCTGGGCATGCCGACTCCGACGCGCCATGCTCTTGAAGGCGAGCGCCTTCAACGGCTCGATCGCGCCGGTGACGATCGGAATCGAGACGGGACAGACCTCCTCGCATTTGTAACAGGAGACGCAGTCGAAGACGGCGCCGCGTTCGAGCGCGATGCGGCCGCGGTCGATGCCGTCGCGCGGATCGAGCGCGACGCGCGCCAGCTGCACCAATGGCGCCGGCCCGGCGAAATTCGTCTCGTCGCCGAGGCCGACGACGGGACAAGCAGAGAAGCAGCACATGCAGGAAATGCAATCGAGCGATTTGTCGGCCGCTGCCATCGCCGGATGAGTCAGGGGTTCGGGAAAGCCGCGATAGGGTTCCCGGCGTTCGAGCCATGGCGTCAGCGCGACAACGCGCCGCTCATAGGCCGTGCGATCGACGACCAAATCGCGCACGACCGGCGCATTGAGCAACGGCTCGATCGTCATGTCGGGCTCGACCGGCTCCCAGCACGCCAGCACCTCGCGCCCGTTGACCCGCACGGCGCAGGTGCCGCACATCCGGTTGGCGCAGAACCAGCGATGCGCCAGGTCGCCGCCGAGCTCCTCGCTGACATGCGTCAGCACTTCGATCACGCGCATCCATCGGGTGTAAGGCACGCGATACGTCTCGAAACGCGGCGCCGCATCGGTGGTCGGGTCGAAACGAGAAATCCGTGCCGTAACGGTATCGCCATCCTTCAGCCGCGCGAGCCGGGCCGCCGGGCTGTCACCCGCCGCGTCGCGCCCGAGATTGCGCGCGCCGGCCGCGACATGGGGGCGCTCGGCCATTACCAAGCCACCTCGAGGCTCTCGCGCCGGACGAAATCCGGCTTGAAGAACGGAAGTTCGTACGGCTCGGTGCGGAAACGCACATCTCCGTCGGCCGTCGGCGTCAGGATGTTCTTGGCCAGCCAGCGTGCGTTGTCGGTCTGCGGAAAATCCGTGCGATAGAACGGTCCGCGGCTCTCGGTGCGATGCAACGCGCCGCGGATGGTGAGCGCCGCAACCTCGAGCAAATTGGCGACGTCGATCGCGTCAAGCCAAGCGTAATTGAGTCGCGGCGTCACGTTCGTAAGACCCATCGCTGGCAACAGTTCGTCGCGCAACCGCATAACCTCCACCAGCGCCGCCTCCATGCCGGCGACGTCCTTGAAGAAGCCCATTTTCTCGCCCATCAGCGCGCGCAGCGTCTGCTTGACGCGTGCCGGCGTCACGCCGTTGACCGGCAGCGGCCGGCGCAGCGCGTGCAGCCGGGCTGCCTCGGCCACCGCCTTGTCTTCGGGAAAGGCGGCCGGCTTAAGACGCGGCAGGCCGTTCGCCACCGTTTCGGCCGCGAGCATGCCGTCATAGGTGACCGGCGCGATCAACCCGTTGCTGTGGCCGCCGACGCCGCCGGCGACATAGAGGCCGGGAACGCGCGTCGCCATGGTCGCCGGATCGACCACGATGCCACCCTGGCGATAATGCGCCGAGCAGGCAGTCTCCAGCGTGTCCGCGGCGGTCGATTTGCCGAGCGCGGCGAACGCCTTGGCGTAATCGGTATAGGCCGCGACCGCGGCGGGGGCGACATGAGTGAAGCCGCTGTAATAGCCACCGTCGAAACGTGCCTTGCCGGCGAGGACCTGCTTCGCCAGGCACTTCAGCTGCAGCGTGTAGGGGCCCATCGCCGCCGGCGCGTCGGCCTCCTGATCGAAGAACACCTCGCCGTCGCCGTTGTAGAGCCGCGCCGAATGCGACGAGCCGATGATCGGATTGGGATAGACCTGCGTCCGCTGCCAGCACAGCGGAAAGCGCACGTCGCTCGTATGCCACCACTGGATTTCGAGATTCATCAGCTCGGCGCCCGCACGCCACGCCATGGCGATGCCATCGGCCGACATTTCGCGCGTTGCGGTCGAGCGCGGATAGAGGCGATCGGCGTAGCCGGTGGCGAGAATCACCGCCGGCGCAGCGATCGCCACCGCCTCGCCCCGGGCGAGATCAAGCGCGACGACGCCGGCGATCGCGCCGGCCGCGTCGGTCAACAGCGCCGTGACGGCAGTTTCCTCGAGCCACGGGATACCAGCCTGCAGCACCTGCTTGCGGCGCAAATCCATGAACAGCACACCGGATTCGCCCTGCGAATGCGCGGCCATGCAGCGCACCGGGCCGTCGTTGGTGACAATGACGCCGCGATCGTCGCGCCGCAGATAGAGCCCAGCGCGCTCGAGCTCGGGATAATATTCGCGCTCGATCCATTCGCCGGCGGCGCGCGCATAGTGCTGATCGATCAGGAAATGATTGTGCATCCGGATCAGGAACTCGGCGGTATCGCGCGCCTGCTGCTCGGTGTTGCCCAGCAGCCGGCCCGGCACCACGAGGTTGCCGGCGAAGATCGACGCGCCGCTCTTGCCGACGAGTCCCTTGCACAGGATCAGCGGCTTGACGCCGCGGCGGTGCAATTCGAGCGCGGCGAAGGTGCCGGCCGCGCCGCCGCCGACCACCACCGCCTCGGCGACCAGCCGACGCATGCGGCTAGATCCCGAGATGGCGGTGCATGAAGTCGGGATCGCCGCGCAGCTGGGCCGGCGTCCCTTCGTAGACCATGTGGCCGTTGTTGAGGATGTAACACCGCCGGGCCAGCGACAGCGCCGCCTCGACGTTCTGCTCGACGATCACGATGGTGCGACCCTCCTCGGCCAGCCGGCGGCAAATTCCCAACAGGTCCTGGACGATCAGCGGCGCCAGGCCCTCGAACGGCTCGTCGAGGAGAATCAGCTGCGGCTCGCGCACCAGCGCGCGGGCAATCGTCAGCATCTGCTGCTCGCCGCCCGACAGCTCGCGGCCGCGGCTGCGGCGGCGCTCACCGAGCCGCGGGAACATGTCGTAGACGCGCTGCGGCGCCCACGGCTTCGGCTCGCTCAGGCCGGCGAGGACCAGATTCTCCTCAACGGTCAGCCCGCCGATGATGCGCCGCTCCTCGGGCACCAGCTGCAAGCCCAGCCGCGCGATCTTATAGGGTGGCAGGCCGTGGATCGGCGTGCCGCTGAATCGGATGGTACCGGATTTAGGCGCCATCACGCCCATCACGGTCTTAAACGTGGTGGTCTTGCCGGCGCCGTTGCGGCCCAGAAGCGCGACCACTTCGTGCGGCTCGACGTGCATCGACACGTCGAAGAGCGCATGCGCCTCGCCGTAATAGGTGTTGATGGCGTCGACCTCAAGCAGGCTCATGGGTCGCCTGGCTTCCGAGATAGGCCGCGCGCACGTCGGGATTGGCCTGAATGGCGTCGGGCACGTCCTCGGCGATCTTGCGGCCGTTGAACAAGACGGTGATGCGATCGGCGAGGCCGAAGACCACGTCCATGTCGTGCTCGACGATGACGATGGTGACGCCCGTTGCGATGCGTCGCAGCAGGCGGACGGTATCCACCCGTTCGACGGGGCTCATGCCCGCGGTCGGTTCGTCGAGCAGCAGGATCTGCGGCCGGGTCGCCAGCGCCAAACCGATCTCAAGCCGCCGCTTCTCGCCATAAGCAAGTTCGGCAGCCGGCGTATCGAGCCGGTCGGCGAGCTGCACCGACAAAGCGGCCTCGTCAATTCCGGCGTTCACCGTCGCATAGCGCGTTACCGCACGGAGCATGGACGGATGGAACTTGCCGTAGGCGCGCGCCAGCACTGGAATCCGTAGATTGTCGCGCACCGTCAGGCTCGGGAAGATCTGGTTGATCTGGAAACTCTTCGAGATGCCGCGCTGGCAGACCAGCGTCGCACCCAAGCCGGTGATGTTGTCGCCCTTGAATTCGATCGTGCCGGAACTCGGCGGGATGACGTTCGCCAGCATGTTGAAAAACGTCGACTTGCCGGCGCCGTTGGGGCCAATCACGGCGCGGATCTCGCCTTCGCGCAGCTCGAACGAAACGTCGTCGACCGCGGTCAGGCCGCCATAGCGCTTGGTGAGATGGCGCGTCGCCAGCACCACCGGCCCGCTCGGCGGCGGGCGCTGCGTCGAGCGGCGCGGTTCGGCGGCCGTCCGCTTCGTCTCGCCGTCGGCGGCAACGGGAGCGGGTGCCGGCGCGGGCCGCGCCACCAGCCGCCGCCACAGCAGCACCGCGCCACCGCACAGGCCACGCCGGAAAATCGTCACCAACAGCACGAAGATGATGCCGAGGATCATCTTCCATAGCGCGCCGATGCCGGCGATGTTCTGCAGCAGCGTGTAGAGATAGAGCCAGACCGTCGCGCCGAGCAGCGGCCCGATCAGCGTGCCGGCGCCGCCGATGATGGTCTGCACGACCAACTGCCCCGAGGTGTCGAGATAGAAGGCGTCGGGCGGCATGTAGCCCTGCAACAGGCCGAGCAAGCCGCCGGCAAGGCCGGCATAGGCGGCGGCGATGACGAAGACGGTGAGCTTGTATTTCGGCACGTCGTGGCCGACCGCGGCGACGCGGGTGCCGTTCTCGCGAATGGCGCGCAGGATGGCGCCGAAAGGCGAACCGACGATGCGGCGCGCGAGCCAAAAGCCGACGACGAAGACCACGACGAGCAGCCAGTAAAGGCCGCTGGGATCGTTGATGTCGATGCTGAAAAGCCCGAACCCGAGGTGCGGTTCCGGCACGCCGGCGACGCCGTTCTCGCCGCCGGTCCAACGTGCGAGCGGGGAGATGTCGAGAAAGAAGAACATCTCGCCGAAGGCGAGGGTCAGCATCGCGAAATAGATGCCGGTGCGACGCAGCGACAGATAGCCGATGACGACGCCGAAGAGCGCGGCCGCGATCGTGCCGACGATCAGCGCCACGACGGCGTTGCCGGTCAGCGGCGCGATGAGAAGATACGAGGCGACGAATCCGCCGGCGCCGAAGAACGCCGCCTGGCCGAACGACAGCAGGCCGGTGAAGCCGAAAAGCAGATCGAAACCGAGACCGAACAGGCCCCAGTCGAGGATGCGGTTGGCGATGTCGTAGGTGCCGTCGATATAGGGCAGGACCGACGGCAGTACGAGCAGGACCGCGACGAGGGCGATCTCGGGCGCGAAGTGCCTAGCCAGCGCGGCCGGACGCGCGGCGGCCGCATTCATTGCCGACCCTCGACCCCGAACAGACCCTGCGGCCGGAGGATCAGGACCAGTGCCATCGCGGCGAATAGCATGACCTGGGAATAGGCGGGCTGGATCATCGCCGTGAGGGCCAGAATTTCACCGGCGATGAGCCCACCCACTACTGCGCCCCAGAACGATCCGACGCCGCCGATGACGACGACGACAAAGGACTGAATCAGGATGTCGGCGCCCATGTCCGGCGTCACGGTGACGATCGGCGCGTTGATGACGCCGGCGAACCCGGCCGCCATCGCGCCCAAGCCGAATACCGTCAGGAAGGTGCGCGTGACATTGATGCCGAGGATATTGACCATGAGCTGGTCCTCGATCCCGGCGCGCACGATCAGGCCGAGCCGCGTGCGGTAAAGGACGAAATAGAGCAGGACCAGCGACGCCGCCACGATCGCCAGGACGTCGATGCGATAGGTGGGGTAAAGCGTGACGTGCAGGTTGACGATACCCGCCGCCCAGGACGGCGCCGGGATATTCCGGGCGAGACCGCCGAAGATCGCGCGAAGGCCTTCGACCAGAATGATCGTGACGCCGAAGGTGACGAGAATCTGGTCTTCCGGTGGTCGTTGATAATAGAGGCGTATGAGTCCGCGCTCGATGATGACGCCGACGACCAGAAGACAGATCGCCCCGGCCGCCATCGCTGCAACGAACGAGTCGGTCTGGAGGTAAGCGACATAGCCGGCATAGGCGCCGACGGCGTAGAGCGCGCCGTGGGCGAAATTAACCACGCCCAGCGCGCCGAAGATGATCGTCAGCCCCATGGCGACGAGCACCAGCAGCGCGCCGAGCGTCAGCCCGTTGAACACCTGCGAGAAGAACAGCGCCCAACTGATCAGGGTCGCACCCCTCCCGCACCCTCACCAATCAAGTGATAGGCGCGTCAGGCGCTGGTCGGCATCTTGCAGCCGAGGAAATCCGGCGGCATGACTTCCGGACCCGGCGTCAGGTTGACGACCTCGAAGAGATCCTCGTCGTTGCGCATCTGTGCTCTGGTCTTGCCGACGAGGACCGGCACCGCGCGCACCTCCTGGTGATCCTCTTTGCGGTACCAGACCTCGCCCAGCGGCATCTGGAGCTTGTGGCCGGCCTCAAGCTCCGCGATCACCTTGCGCGGATCGAACGTCTTGGCGCGGGTCACGGCATCGGCCCACACCATCATCTGAGTGTAGGCGATGTGCGCCGGCCAGCGCGGCCGGTACTTGTACTTGGCGTAGAAGGTATCGACGAAGATCTTGGCTATCGCATTGGTTTCGGCGAGGGTCCACCAGAAATCCATGGTGCCGTAGACGCCGCCCATGATGTCCGGGCCAAGCTCCTTGCCTTGGAACGCCGATATGTTCGGCACGATCATCTTCATCTTGTCGAGAATGCCGAACTGCTTGGCCTGCTTGCACGAGGCAACCGCATCGTTGCCGAAGGCGACGTTGACGAAAACGTCGGCGCCGCTGTTGGCGATGTTGAGCAAGTACGAACTGTAGTCGGTGGTGCCGAGCGGGCAGACCTGTGAGCCCAATGACTTCCAGCCGAGCTCCTTCTCGGTGAACTCGCCGGTCGAATGCTCGACCGAATGGCCATAGGCGTAATCGGGCACCAAGTAGATCGACTTCTTGTTCTTGCCAATAGCCTTGGCGAGCGCCGGCACCAGCGCCTTAGCCGACATATAGGCCGAGGGCTGCGAGCGGAATGCATATTTCTGGCAATCGACGCCGGTGGTCTCGTTGGCGCCGCTGCACCCGACCATGTTCAGCACCCGGTAGCGCTGGGCCAGCTTTTCGAGGGCGATCGCCGTGTTGCTTGCCAAGCAACCCGTGATCATGATCGCCTTGTCCTGCGTGATGAAGCCGGTCTGCGCCTGGACTGCCGGATTCGGCTGGGTCTGGGTATCGGCGATCTTGTAGACGACCTTCTTGCCAAGGACGCCCTTCTTGCCGTGGAGGCTCGGGACATGCTCGACGAGGCCCTTGCCCTCGTTGAGGTGATCGATGGCGATCTCATATCCCTTCTGGAGGTCGTGGCCGTCGGCCGAATAGGCGCCGGTCAGCGGCACCGTAACGCCGACAAAGACGGTCGGCCCCTTGGCGCCATCGGGCCAGTTGCCGACCGCCTCTTCGGCCGCGAAGGCGCCCGGCACATGAATCAGCGGCAGGGTGCCAGCTGCGGCGGCCGCGCCTTGCAGGACGCGGCGGCGTGAAACAGAATTCTTCTTGCGTTGGGCCACGATGCGCTCTCCCTCCATGAGTTTTCGTTTATATTGACGACCGAGCTTGCGCCGGCCGGTTGGTGCGTGTCGACCGCGTATTTACCCGCAGGCCACGGCCGAAAGCAACGCTTTCGCCACGCCGACGCCGGCACGGCGCGCATCCCGCGAGGAGTGGCCGCGTTTTAGGCCGCGATTCCGGGTTTTTTCGTGTGCTCAAGCGCCGGACCGGCGATGCCCGAGCTGGGCGCGCAACGCCTTCATTTCCTCGAAACGCTTGGTGACGTCGCGCAGGATCGCGGCAATGCCGACCATGCGGCCAGCGTCGTCGTGGAACGGCAGGACCGTGAATTCGACCGAGATACGGGCACCGTCCTTGCGCAACGCCGGCACCGCCAGCAGATCGCCCGCCCCATAGCGCGTGCGGCCGGTTTGCATCGTCGCGTTGTAGCCGTCCCAATGCCGCTGCCGCAGGTTCGCGGGAATGATGATGTCGAGCGATTGCCCGATCGCCTCGGCCGCGGCGAAGCCAAAAATGCGCGTCGCCGCCGCGTTCCAGAAGCGGATGACGCCGTCGGCGTCGGCATAGACGATGGCGTCGCCGGCATCGCGCACCAGATCGTGGCAGAAACGTTCCGGATCGAAGCTCATCGCCGGGCGAAGATCGCGCTTGGTCCCGTCGGAGTCACGCCGCGCGCTGGGCGAAGGCTTCGGACATGGTCGCGCCGACCAGATGGGCGCTGGGCGCGATGACGACGCCGACGTCTTGCAGCGCCTTGACCTTGCTGTCGACGTCGTCGGATGCCTGGGCCGTCAAGGCACCGGCGTGACCCATGCGGCATTGCGGCGGCGCGGCGCGGCCGATGACCAGGGCCACCACCGGCTTCTTCAGGCCGTTTTCGCGGATATAGCGCGCCGCCTCCTGCTCCTCGGTGCCGCCGATTTCGCCGACTAGCACGACGCCCTCGGTCTGCGGGTCTTTGAAGAACAGGTCGAGGCACTCGGTGAAGCCGATGCCATGGACCGGGTCGCCGCCGATGCCAATCGTCGTCGACTGCCCGAGGCCGGCGCCGGTGAGTTGGCTGACGACTTCGCTGGTCAACGACGCCGAGCGCGACGCCACCCCGATCGGACCGCGACGGGCGCGATCCGTCGCCATGACGCCGATCTTGCAGATTTCGGGCGCCAGCACGCCTTGCGAATTCGGGCCGATGAGCCGCGTGCGGGAGCCGACCAGCGCCTCGCGCACGCGCACCATGTCGAGCACCGGAACCCGCTCGGTGACGACGACGACCAGCGGCATTTCCGCTTCGATGGCCTCGAGCATCGCGGCGCCGGCGTTGGCCGGCGGGACGAAGACGATGCTGGCGTTGGCGCCGGTCGCCTTTTTCGCCTCGGCGACGGTGACGAAGACCGGCGCGCCCAGATGCGTGAGGCCGCCCTTGCCCGGCGTGACGCCGGCGACGACGCGGGTGCCATACTGGATCATGCGGTCGGTATGATAGGTGCCGGCCCAGCCGGTCATGCCCTGGCACAAGAGCCGGGTTTCGTGATCGATCAGGGCCGTCATCACGCTTTCCCCTGGGCGATCGCCGTCGCGCGCGTCGCCGCCTGCCACATGTCGGTGCATTCGGTCTTCGGCAGATTGAAATTGGCGAGCCGCATGCGGGCGAAGTTCTCGTTGTTGCCGGTGATGCGCAGCACCAGCGGCACGATCCGCCCGCTGCGGCGAAAGGCGATCGCCAGGCCGTCGACGACCGTGTCGCAGGCCTGCATGCCGCCGCCATAGACGTTGACCAACAGGACCTTGGCGCGCGGGTTGTCGAGGATCATGCCGACGCCGTGCGCGATGTCGAGGCTTTTCGCTGTGGTGCGGATGTCCATGAAATTCGCCGGCGCGCCGCCGGCCGCTTGGACCATGTCGAGCGTGGCCAAGCCCAGTCCGGCGCCGTTCACGACGATGCCGATATTGCCGTCCATCTGCACATAGTTGATCTGGTGGCGTTGCGCCTGAAGCTGGATCAGGTCGACCTCGTCCTCGTTGCGCAACTGGGCGGTTTCCGGATGGCGGAAGATCGCGTTGTCGTCGATGGCGACCTTGGCGTCGGCCACCACCAAATCGCCGGCTGCCGTCCGGATGAGAGGATTGATCTCAATCAGCGTGGCGTCGAGCTCGACGAAGGCGCGGTGCAGCCGGCCGATCAACGCGCCGAATTTGTCCGCCGCATCGCCAGCAAGATCGAGCCGGCGGCAGAAATCGGCGACGTCGCCCGGACGGCGCTCGCCCGCGATGCCCAGCGGCAGGGTTTGATACCCCGGCGCGCCGGCGGCGAGATGCTGCTCGATGTCGGGCCGATGGGCGCCGGCGATCGCGGCGATCGTTCCCAAGGCCGGATCGACCCGGAGCGCGACGTAGAATTCCTGCGCGGCGACCACGCCCGCCTCGACCAGGACGCGCTTGACCACGTAACCGTTCGGGCCGGTCTGCGACGTCACCAGCTTGCGGCCGAGCAACTCGCTAGCTGCCGTTCGCGCGCCCGACGGCGACCGCACGGCGCGCACGCCGCCCGCGGCGGCACGATTGCCGGCGAGGATCTGCGCCTTGACGAACAGGGATTCGGAGCCGATCTGGCGCGCCGCCGCCGCCGCTTCGTCGGGTGTCAGCGCGATTTGGCCCGGAGGAGCATCGACCCCATACCGACGGAGGAGATCCTTGGCTTGGAATTCGTGCAGCTGCATGTGTGCTCCTTCCCGGCAGCGTCTTCGGCTTTCGGCGCTCCTTCGCCGACCGTTCAGCTACCCACGACGTTGGTCGGCTGGCCGGCGTGGAAATTCTCGATGTGGCTCACGACCTGATTCCACAGCACCTGCATCGCCTCGTCGCTGGCCCAGCTGACGTGCGGGGTCACGATGACGTTCGGCCGGCCGAGGATCGACATGAACGGGTGATCCGGGCGCGGCGGCTCCGACGTCAGGCAATCGAAGCCGATGCCGGAAAGCAGTCCCTCGTCCAGCGCCTGGACGACGTCGGCTTCGACCACGAGACCGCCGCGCGCCGTGTTGATCAGCAGCGGCCGTTTCTTCATTTTGCGGAACTCCGGCATGCCGAGCATGTTGCGCGTGTTCGGCGTCAGCGGGCAGTGCAGGGTGATGATGTCGCTGGTCGCGAGCACCTCTTCGAAGGGAGTGTAAAGCGGCCCGAGGCCCTGCACGCCCTTGTGGGCGGCGAAAAGGGTCTTCATGCCGAACACCTGACCGAGGCGCGCGACCGATTGGCCGATGATGCCTTCGCCCATAATGCCGAGCGTGCTGCCGGCCAGCTCGTGGATCGGATGATTGAAGAAGCAGAACTGCCCGGCTTTCTGCCACTCGCCGTTGATGACGTCCTGGCGGAACCCGACGATCCCCCGACGCAGCGCAAGGATCAGCGCGAAGGCGTGCTCGGCGACCGTATTGATCGCATAACCGCGGACGTTGGAGACGACGATGCCGCGCTCGCGGCAGGCCGCGACGTCGACAACGTCATAGCCGGTTGCCGCGATGGCGATCATCTTCAGCTTCGGCAGCTTGGCGAGGTCGTGCGCGCGGATCGGCGCCTTGTTGGTGACGGCGATCGTGGCGCGCGCTAGCCGCTCGGCGACCTGATCCGGCACGCTGGCGCCATATTCGACCCATTCGTGATCGAAGCGCGGGCGGGTCACGCGGACGGCCGGACCCATCGTGTTGCGGTCGAGAAAGACGATGCTCAGCGGCGGATTGAGCGCGGTATCGGGCGACATGCCCCCTATGTTCCGACCATTCGGGGTGGTTGCGCAACCTCCGCGGCGGGCGGCCGGAACGCCGGGTAAATCGCCAGCGAGCGGCCGAGCTGCTGCACCAACCCCAGCACGACGTCGATATAGGGCGTCTGCACATCGACCAGGCGGCCCATCTCCTGGACCGCAGTCAGCAAGGCGTCGATTTCGAGCGGCCGCCCGCCTTCGAGATCCTGCAGCATCGAGGTGCGATGGGCGCCGACACGCGCGGCGCCGTTGATGCGCCGTTCGATGTCGACGCGGAACGACGCGCCAAACCGCGTCGCGATGTCCTCCGCCTCGGACATCATCCGCACCGACAGGGCGCGCAGATCCGGCTGCGTCGCGACGATATCGAGCGTCGACCGGGTCAGCGCGCTGATCGGGTTGAAGCACAGATTGCCCCACAGTTTGAGCCAAAGCTCGCTGCGGATGTCCTCGAGCACCGGCGCGTCGAAGCCGCCGGCGACGAACACGCGAGAAAGCGTGCGGCAGCGCTCGGAGACAGTCCCGTCCGGCTCGCCGAGCGAGAACTTGTTGCCGTAGGTGTGACGCACGATTCCGGGGCTGACGATGTCGGTGGCCGGATAGACCACGCAACCGATCGCGCGCTCCGGCCCGATCGCGTTCCATTGCCGGTTGCCGGGATCGACGCTCTGCAGGCGCACGCCGCCGAAGCCGTCGAGGCCGTAGCCGTACCACCAGGGCACGCCGTTCTGGCAGGTGACCACCGCCGTGTGCTTGTTGAAGAGCACCCGCGTCTGCTCGGCGGTCTCCCAGGCTTGATGCGCCTTGAGGCAAACGATGACGTAATCCTGCGGCCCGAGCGTCGCAGGATCGTTGGTGGCGATCGGGTGGCAGACTTTCTCTTCGCCCTTGATCAGCAGCTTCAACCCGTGCTGCTGAATCTTGGCGAGATGCGGGCCGCGCGCGACCAGCGACAGCTCGACCTCGTCGACCGTGCTCAATCCGGCGGCGAGATACCCGCCGATGGCGCCCGCGCCATAGATGCAGATCCGCATTGCCCCTCCGGCTTCGGATCTCAGGCGACTTTGCCTAGCTTGAGCTTCGGCGCCGTCGCGCGGATGTATTCCTCGGCCGCGGCGACGCCGGAGCCAGCTTCGACCTGGATGCCGACATCGCGCAGCGCCATCTCGGTCCCGGCGAGCGCCTGCAGCACCATGATCTCGTTGACGTGGCCGAGATGGCCGATACGGAAGACGCGGCCGGCGACCTTCGACAGGCCGGTGCCGAGCGACATGTGATAGCGGTGATACGCGGTCTTGACCACGTCGTCGCTGTTGAAGGTCTTGGGCACGCATACCGCCGACACCGTGTCGGAGTACCACTTCGGCTCCTTGGCACAGAGCGTCAGGCCCCAGGCCGTGACGCCGCGCCGGACGCTTTCCGCCAGCCGATGGTGCCGGGCGAAGACGTTGTCCAGGCCTTCGGCGAAGAGCATGTCGAGCGACGCGCGCAAGCCGCGCAGCAGGGTGGTCGCCGGCGTGTAGGGAAAATAGCCGTCCTTGTTGGTCTTGATCATGTCGGAGTAATCGAAGAAGCAGCGCGGCAACTGTGCCTTCTTGTGGGTCTCGAGCGCCTTCGGGCTGACCGCGACGATGGCGAGGCCGGGCGGCAGCATGAAGCCCTTTTGCGAGCCTGATACGACGATGTCGGCGCCCCACTCGTCCATGCGGAAATCGATGCTGGCGATCGAGCTCACGCCGTCGACGAAGAGCAGCGCCGGGTGTTTGGCGGCGTCGAGCGCCTTGCGGATGCCGGCGACGTCGCTGGTGACGCCGGTCGCGGTCTCATTGTGGCAGACCAGCACCGCCTTGATCTTGTGCGCCTTGTCCGCCTCGAGCCGCTGCTGATATTCCTCGACCGGCGCGCCTTCGCCCCATTCGGTGTCGATGACGTCGACCGCCAGGCCGTGACGCCGGCACATATCCGCCCAAAGGTGGGAAAACTGTCCGAAGACCGCGACCAGCACGCCGTCGCCCGGCGCCAGGGTGTTGGAAATCGCCGATTCCCAGCCGCCGGTGCCCGAGCTCGGGAAGACGAAGACCTGACCCTTCTCGGTCTTGAAGACCTTCTTCAGGTCCTGGAACAGCGGCAGCGTGAAGGCCGGAAAATCGGGCGCGCGATGATCCTCGAGTGGCACGTCCATCGCCTGGCGAATGCCAAACGGCAGGTTCGTCGGACCCGGAATGAAAAGACCGTGGAAACCTGACATCACTTCCTCCTTAATTTCGCTCGCACACCCGCAGTCGATGAAAAGGCACTCGTCGCCACATCAGTAGATCGGGAACCGCTCGCACAGCTTGATCGCCTGCTCCTTGGCGCGCGCCTCGACGGCCGCGTTGCCGGCTTCGCCGTTGGCGGCGAGACCGTCGAGCACCTCGGCGATCATCCGGCCGACGTCGCGGAACTCGGCGATGCCGAAGCCGCGCGTCGTGCCCGCGGCGGCACCGAGCCGGATGCCCGAGGTGACCGTCGGCTTCTCGGGATCGAACGGCACGCCGTTCTTGTTGCAGGTGATATGCGCGCGCCCGAGGCTCTTCTCGGCGACGTTGCCGGTGAGCTTCTTCGGCCGCAGATCGACCAGGATCAGATGCGTGTCGGTGCCACCGGCGACGAGATCGTAGCCGGCGCTGCGCAACACCTCGCCCATGGCGCGGCAATTCTCGATGACGGCACGGGCGTAATCCTTGAACGCCGGCCGCAACGCCTCGCCGAAGGCAACCGCCTTGGCGGCGACGATGTGCATCAGCGGGCCGCCTTGCAGCCCGGGGAACACCGCCGAATCGATCTTCTTGGCGATGGCCTCGTCGTTGGTCAGCACCATGCCGCCGCGCGGGCCGCGCAGCGTCTTATGCGTCGTCGTGGTGACGACATGAGCGTGCGCCAGCGGATTGGGGTGCGTGCCGCCGGCGACCAGCCCCGCGAAATGCGCCATGTCGACCATGAGGAAGGCGCCGACTTCGTCGGCCACCTTGCGGAACGCGGCGAAATCGATGACGCGCGGATAGGCCGAACCGCCGGCGATGATGATCTTCGGCTTGTGCTCGCGCGCCAGCCGCGCGACCTCGTCCATGTCGATGCGTTGATCCTCACGGCGGACGCCGTAATGCACGGCGTGGAACCATTTGCCGGACAGGTTGGGCGGCGCGCCGTGCGTCAGGTGACCGCCGGCCGCGAGCGACAGACCGAGAATGGTGTCGCCCGGCTTGGCGAGCGCGAGCAGCACCGCCTGGTTGGCCTGGCTGCCGGAACTCGGCTGGACGTTAGCGAAACGGCAATCGAAAAGCCGCTTGGCGCGTTCGATCGCCAGGGTCTCCACCTCGTCGACATACTGACAGCCGCCGTAATAGCGCCGGCCGGGATAGCCTTCGGCGTATTTGTTGGTGAGCGGCGAGCCGGCGGCCTCGAGCACGGCGCGGCTGACGATATTTTCGGAAGCGATGAGCTCGATCTCGAACCGCTGACGCCCGATCTCGCGATTGATCGCGGCGGCAACGTCGGGATCAGCCTCGCCGACACCCGCCGAGAAGAATGTGCCCCAGTCGCGACTCGCCATATTTTCCGCCGTCAGCGGCATCGCCCTACCCCGCAATCAAGCCCTGGTGTACCGGATACCACTGTCCATGGATGGGTCACAATGGAAATGTTTTCCATTCCCTGTGATATTTTATTATCCGCTGTTACCCTTGCGAAAATACCATTATGCGGCGATAATGAGACATGATTCCGTCACAGACAATGCGGCAACCGGCCGCAGGAATCGGCTAATGGCTGGGCGGCAACACGCGACCATAACCCCGCCGGCCGAATTGCAATCGCTCGCGCCGCATCTCGGCGGCTCGGTCCAGGCGCTGGAGCGCGGACTGAAGCTGCTGGCCATCATCGCCGAGGCCGACGGACTGTCGCTGACCAGCCTGACGCAGCGCGCCGGCATCGCACCGTCGACCGCGCACCGGATTCTCGCCACGCTCAAAGCCAGCGGCTTCGTCCATTGCGACGACGTGCATGGCGTCTATCTGATCGGCGTGCAGGCCTTCCGCATCGGCAGCGCGTTCCTGCGCAACCGCAAGCTGACCGACGCCGGCCGCGGCGCCATGCGCCGATTGATGGAAGAGAGCGGCGAAACCGTGAACATGGGCATCGAGGATGACGGCTACGTCGTCTTCATCTCGCAAGCCGAAAGCCATCAATCGGTGCGCGCGTTCCATCGTCCGGGCTCGCGCAGCCTGCTGCACGCCTCGAGCATCGGCAAGGCGATCATGGCGGCGCTGACCGACGAAGCCGCGATCGAGCGGCTGCACCGCAGCGGCATGCCGAAATTCACCGAGCACACGATCGTCGATCCCGAGGTCCTGCTCGCCGACTTGGCGCTGGTGCGGAAACGGGGATGGGCCATCGACAACGAAGAGCGGGCCGAGGGCCTGCGCTGCGTCGGCGCGGCGGTCTACAACGAGCACGCCGAGGTCCTCGGCGCAATTTCGGTTTCCGGGCCGGTCGTGCGGATGACGGAAGAGCGCATCGGCGAGCTCGGGCCGATGGTCAGGCGAACCGCAGCCGACATCACCGCCCGCATCGGCGGCAAACTACCCGCGTAAAACCCGAAGCCACTCCGCCCAAGCGTCGCCGCCCGACGCGCGGCGCTATCGCATGCCGATCATGCCGAAGAAGCGGATCGGCAGGCAGCCGGAGACCGGCGGGCCGTGATATTCCCAGCCGCCCGGAAGCTCGGGGTGGAGAACATCGGCACAGACCGGCACCCGACCGATTGCCGCCATCTGCGGTGCGCGCGCAACGGATTGCGACGGCACGACCGGGCGGCGGACGTGATGCTCCGTGGTTTGGCGCGGCGGCGCCGTGCGCTTGGCGGCGGCAGGCGGCGCCGACGCGATGCTGGCGGGCTTGGCAACGGGCGGCGGCGGAACGGCGGCGATGTCGCTCGACGACGGTTGGGCCTGCGCGGCCGCAGCCGGAGCATCGTTGTCCGATAGCATGGTCGCAGCCAACGCCGCGGCCAGCGGCGGTTTCACCGGCTCGCGAACGGGCGACGACGTCTGGCGGGAAACCAACGCAACCGCACCGAGCGCGAGCAGCACCATCGCGACCGTCACCGGCGATGTTGGCCAGCTGCGCCACGTCGATTTTGGCCTCGCCAATTCCGGGATTTCCAGCCAACGCCCCTGCGCCGAAGCGGACAAGCGAGTCGCCGGCGGTGACGCGGCGTGTCGCGCCTGAACCGGGCCGTCGCCCCATAATGCCGGCGACGTCGCCGCCGGTACGGCACGCCGCAACCGCGCCAGCATCAGGTCCGGCATCGCCAGCAGCAAATCCACGACCGCTTCGCACCAACCGGCATTGGCAAGGCCGCATTGCGAGCCCGCGAAGGCGGCTTCGATCCGTTCGGTGACGACGTCGGATGCATCCGCCGCGACCGTCACCGCGACGATCGGCAAGGCGCCACCCTGAAGCGCCGCGAACCCCGTGTGCCAGAGGAAATCCTCGAGCGGCGCGACCGCCGGCTCGGCGCGGTCGGTATCGACCAGCACGATGCCCTTGCCCGGATGCAGCACGACGTAGCGGACCCAGGGCGGCCCATCGGCGCCGGACGCACGACGGTTGGCGAGAACGACCCAAGGCTCGGGCAACGCAGCCAGCCTGCCGCGCAATCGCCCGATGATGTCTCCGCTCATCGGCGAGGCGATCCGGTCCTGCCCGGAAGTTTCCGGCGTCACGCTGCGTGACCTTCCATTTGCCCGCGACCGCGCATCGCAGATCGCGGGACAAGCCACTCCGAACCAAGCGCTGGCATGCGCCGGATCGACGATACAAACGGACGAAGACGCCGGTGGTGATCAATCCGTGGCCTGTCACGGCGCGGGGAGCCGGGCCGCGGCGCCGGACATGCAGCCGTCGATCGCACCCGACGCACGCTTTTTGCGCGCATGCGATGCCGTTCCCCGAGAGCGGATTGAACGCGCGCGTCCGCTCAAGGACGCGTAATACTTGCCGCCGCCACGCCAGCGCCGCCGGGAGCCGCCGCGTCCCTATATTTTTATTCCCAGGCTATGCTTCAGGCTGTGGCGTAAAGGTGGTCAGTTGTTTCCGCAAATGGCGGCGGCGATTCTGGCGGAATGCCCCACGCGTCCCGCAAGCCTTAGCCCTCGGCATCCGAACAGTTCCACCAGTTGCTTGGCGAGCCTTGGCCGTTTCCGGATCGTCCACCCAGGCATGACCTCTCGGCCTGGATCGTCACCGACGACTGGCCCGAGCACATTCCCGTCATCGACGCCGAGGTGGACGTGTTCGAGGCATGGTTTGGCGACCTGTTCGACGAATTCTTCGGGCCGTGCCGATGACCTGACAAGGAGACCTCTGCCATGACCGTGCCGCTGCGCGCCGCCCTCTACCTGCGCGTCTCCACGACGCGGCAAGCTGCTGCGCGAATATTTGATGCGCGCCATTCGCCAACTCATCGCGGATCAGATTGCGATCCAGCACGACAACAACTACGCCGGCCGAGTGATCGATGAACTGTTTCAGCGGCCTCTGAGCACAGCGATGCAACGTTGAGTTCCTGCCCCGTACGGTACGCCATCTGGTCGATCATCCGGCGGAGCGTGTCCGTCTTCTGGACCTGAGCGACGGGGGAGACGTCGCGCTCGACGATGCCGTCCAAGTAACTCGCGTAGTGGAAATTGCGCCACCACCGGGAGTACCCCGACGCCGGCCGATGGTAGATTATTACTTTCACGTATGTAAAATACGAGAAAGTTAGAAATCATTGACTTTCTGAACTGGATATCATAACTTTCACGTATCTTAGATACGTGAAAGTTAGAAATGGCCCTTCATCTCGTTGGCGAGACCATAGACAAGACCCGCAGCCACTATGCGGCTGAATCGGGCAAGCTTGTTCAGCTTATGCGCGGCATCTATGTGGACGCCGCCGACGACATCGATGCGACCGTCCTCAAACACGCCGTCCGCATCGCCAAATACCTTTATCCCCAAGCGTACCTGTCTGCGGCGAGCGCCGTCCTTCTGGCGCCCACACGAGACGGCCGGCTGTTCTTGAGCGGCAGGCGGATTCAGCGCACACGTATCCGTACCCTTGAAATCATCCAGAACAAGGCCCCCAAGCACCCGTCCGTCGGTGACGCCGTCGTTGATGACGGGATGGGAGAGTTCCGCGTCAGCGTCTCTTCGATTCGTCAGCGCTTTCTTGAAGCGTTCCGCCTTCGCAGCGAACATGCGGCGTCGCTCGATGAAGAGATGCGGGCCACCATCGCTGCCCGTTTGGTCGAAGAATTTGGCAGCGCGCAGGGCGCAGCGGACGCCGTCTGGAAGTACGCGCGCGAGAACGAGTGGTATCGGGAAGGAGAGGCAGCGGAACGCTACCTCCTGCATCGGCGAAGCACTACGCCTGTCAAGAATGAGGCGGCGCTAGACCTCGTCGTAGCCTGGCACGGAGTGCCCTTGGGCCATTTGACACACGATGGCTTCGAATGGCGATGGAGGCAAACCGACGGCGCGGGGCCACCACTCATTCGGCAGACCACACCCGGCAAGCTTCCGCCTTTCATTGTCTCATTGCTTCCGGAAGGCTGGCTGGAAAAAGTCCTTAAGGACAAGGACGAACGCACGCTGCTGCGCTCAGGCAAGCGCTATATGTCCAATATCACCATCGTCGAGCGCGAAGCCGAACTGGCCACGCTGCCACAGGACATTCTGCTCACGCGCTTGGATAAATACACCAAGGTCGGCGCCTTCACTGGTAAGTATGCCGGCCCGGGCCGCAGTGAAATCGAACAAAACTTCGAGCGCAGCCTTGCACAGATTTATGAACGCGCCGACACGCCCCGCCTGTCGGGCATTCAGATCAAGGCGCCGATGTATCTCAATCCTGAAGGTGTCCTGTCGCCTGCCACGGGCACACCATTCACCCATGTTCTCAAACCAGCAGGAACCAGCGGTTACGATGCTCTGCCGGTGGTTGAATGGATCGCTATTGCGCTGGGCCGGGCTGCCGGCTTTGCAGCCCCGGCCACAGCACTGATTGTCATGCCGGACGGTATGCCTCCGGCACTGGTTGTCGAAAGATTCGATATTCGAGAGGGTAATAACGACACGAGGCTGCTTGCGCTTGAAGACCTCTGCTCCGTTCTCGAACTGCCAACAGATGACAAGTACAAGAGCACGGTGGAACGGGTCGCGCGCGCGGTTCGCCCGCTCTCAACGGCACCCGAAGAGGACATTCTTATCATTATTAAGCGCGCGCTATTCGCGTGGCTAATCGCCGATGGCGACATGCACCTCAAGAACATGGCGCTCCTAAAGATTGCTGAGCCCGGTGAGAAACAGTTTCAGAGTATCCGCATAGCACCGCTGTATGACGCGGTGACGACGCGAGTCTTTCCAAATCTCAAGCACGATCGCATGGCGCTCAAGCTAAACGGAAAGGACGATAGTTTGCGCCGTGCTGACTTCCGTGCGCTTGCGACCAATGCCGGACTGAAAGTGGCAGACGCCGACGCCGCGATTGACGACATGCTAAAGCGCCTAGACAGCGTCATAGATGCGATCGCCTTGCCCAAGGGCATCGAGCCCTCTGTAGATGCGCAAAAGATCGTACAGGACGTCCTTGAAATCTGCCGCAAGCGGGTGGAAGCGTTGGCAGTGTGACTGGGAATGATGAAGTTCATCGATGCCATGACCGATGCTGGAACGATCTATTCAGTCAGCCAAAACCGGAGCGTGACAAAAATAAAGCCGAGCTTATGGATCATCTGAAACGTCGCATTAACAGCGATCCGCCCGAAGCGGTAAGAGCGGTTTATAGCGCCGCACTGCATCGGCTAAAGGACAAAAGCGATGCGCCGCAACCGTGGCAAGGTGAAGGGAGAACACCGAAGCCCCTACCGGACGACAAGGGAGAAAAGGACTAGCGGCGGCGATTGATGGCGACGGCGCGGACGGTTGACGGCTGGCCGACGTGACCGTAAAAGGCAGTTACCCATTGGGGAGTAGCCGCCCGGCTTGACCGGGCCATGCGTCAACATACTTGGCTTCGGCCATGGCGCATGGGGCCTTCGGGCATGGTGAGACCAACGGATTGACCACTCCGCAACCGAGCCGGAGGGGCCAACCGTGGTCTTCACCGCTCGGCCTGGAGTGCCCCGTTGGAAGCCTTCTTCGTTTCGCTCAGCACTGTAGGGATTGCCGAGATTGGCGACCGCACGCAGTTTTTATCGCTGTGCCTGGCGGCGCATTACCGAAAGCCCTGGCCGATTATTGCCGGTGTCCTCGTGGCGACATTGGCAAATCACTTTGCGTCCGGATGCGGATTCCGACGGAAGTCGCCCGTCATTCCGATTTGATGTCGCCCACCATTCCGATCTGAAGTCGCCCACCGTTCCGATTTGATGTCGCCCGGGTGGGCGCGGCCGCGGCTGGCCTCGTTTAGG
>JBOHLS010000032.1:0-26557 GCA_050729835.1 Allostellaceae bacterium
CGCCGGCAGCGGCCGGTGCCGCGCCGGCGGCCGGTGCCAAGCCGGCGGCAGGCGCGGGCACAGCGCCCAAGGCGCCGGCGGGCCAGCCGCCCAAGAAGTAACCGGACGCGGCGATGCGACTCATCGTCGGGCTCGGCAATCCCGGAGCCCGTTACGAGCGCACGCGCCACAACGTCGGCTTCGTGGCGACCGATGTGATCCATCGCCGGCACGGCTTCGGGCCGTGGCGCGCCAAGTTCCAGGGGCTGCTTGCCGAAGGCACACTGAACGGCGACCGCGTCCATCTGCTCAAGCCGCAGACCTTCATGAACGCCTCGGGCGACAGCGTCGCCGAGGCCGCGCGGTTCCACAAGATTGCGGTCGCCGAGATCGCCGTCATTCACGACGAGATCGACCTCGAGCCCGGCAAGCTGCGCGTCAAGCAGGGCGGCGGCGCGGCCGGGCATAACGGCCTGCGCTCGATCGATGCGTTGCTCGGCGAGGATTATTGGCGGGTGCGGATCGGCGTCGGCCATCCCGGCGTCAAGGAGCTGGTCGAGCCTTACGTGCTGCGGAACTTTTCCACCGAGGATCAGGCGTGGCTGCCGCCGCTGATCGACGCCGTCGCCACGGCGTTGCCGGCATTGGTCGCCGAAGGCGCGGCGGCCTTCACCACCAAAGTCGCGCTCATCCTCAAGCCCAATCGTAAAGAGCCGCCGGATAAGAGCTAAAGCATGGGATTCAACTGCGGCATCGTCGGCCTGCCCAATGTCGGTAAGTCGACCCTGTTCAACGCGCTGACCGCGACGCAGGCGGCCGAGGCGGCGAATTATCCGTTCTGCACCATCGAGCCCAATATCGGCCGCGTCGCGGTGCCCGATCCGCGCCTCAACACGCTGTCGGCGATCGCCCAATCGGCCAAGCTCGTGCCGACCCAGCTCGAGTTCGTCGACATCGCCGGCCTGGTGCGCGGCGCCAGCAAGGGCGAAGGCCTCGGCAACCAGTTCCTATCGCATATCCGCGCCGTCGACGCCGTGGCCCAGGTACTGCGCTGCTTCGAAGATGCCAACGTCACCCATGTCGAAGGCTCGATCGACCCGATCCGCGACGTCGAGACGATCGAGACCGAGCTGATGCTCGCCGACCTCGAAAGCTTGGAGAAGCGCCGCCTCGCCGCCGAGAAACGCGCGCGCGGCGCTGACAAGGAGGCCAAGGCCGAATTGAGCGTCATCGAGACGGCGCTGACGGCGCTGAAGGACGGCAAGCCGGCGCGCGGCGTACGCGTTTCGGACGAGCTCAAGCCCGTGCTCAAGTCGCTTCAGCTGCTGACCGCCAAGCCGGTGCTCTACATCGCCAACGTCGAGGAAGCGGCCGCGGCCAAGGGCAACGCCCAGTCGCAACGAGTCGCCGACTATGCCAAGCGCCAGGGCGCGCAGAGCGTCGTGATCTCGGCGGCGATCGAAGCCGAGGTGGCCCAGCTCGCCGAGGCGGAGGAGCGCCGCGCTTTTCTTGAAAGCCTCGGCCTCGAGGAGACCGGCCTCGCCCGCGTCATTCGCGCCGGCTATGCCCTGCTCGATCTCGTCACCTTTTTCACCGTCGGCCCCAAGGAGGCGCATGCCTGGACCGTGCGCCAGGGCGCCAAGGCGCCCGAAGCGGCCGGCGCGATCCACTCCGATTTCGAAAAGGGCTTCATCCGGGCGGAAGTCATCGGCTACGACGACTACGTCGCCTGCGGCGGCGAGCAGGGCGCCAAGGACGCCGGCAAGCTGCGGATCGAAGGCGCCGACTATGTCCTCGCCGACGGCGACATCCTGCACATCCGGTTCAACCTCTAGCGACTCCGGTTCCGGCCCCTTATAGTCCCGGGCCGATAAAAACCAGGAGGCACGCATCATGGGTCAGACGGTTTCTCTCACCGCTAAGGACGGACACAAGCTCGACGCCTATGTGGCGACACCCGCCGGCAAGCCGAAGGGCGGCCTGGTGGTGATCCAGGAAATCTTCGGCGCCAACCATCATATCCGCAGCGTCGCCGACCGCTTCGCCGCGATGGGTTACGCCGCCGTGGCGCCAGCGCTGTTCGACCGTGTGCAACGAGGCGTCGATCTCGGCTACGACCTGGAAAGCGTCGCCAAGGGCCGCGCGCTGCGCGAGAAGGTTGCACTCGACGGCTCGCTCGCCGACGTTCAGGCGGCTATCGATTACGCCAAGCAGTTCGGCAAGGTCGGCGTTGTCGGTTATTGCTGGGGCGGCTCGCTCGCCTTCCTGGCGGCGACGCGGCTCAGCGGCGCCACCGCCGCGGTCGGCTATTACGGCGGCATGATCGCCGGCCACGCCAACGAAAAGCCAAGGATTCCGATCATCCTGCATTTCGGCGACAAGGATCAGTCGATCCCGATGAGCGACGTCGAGAAGGTGAAGCAGGCGCACGCAGACGTGCCGATCTACGTCTATAGCGCCGGCCACGGCTTCAACTGCGACGCGCGCCCAGCCTATGACGCGCCCTCGGCCAAGCTCGCGCTCGAGCGCACCACCGCCTTCCTCCAGCAGCATATCGGCTGATCGATTCGCTGCGCACGGCGGGCGCGGGCCTCATCCCGGCCCGCGCTTCCGCTAAGCGCGCGCGCGGCGCTCGGGGAAGAGCGTCAGCAGCCCGTCGCGCGAGGCCGGGCAGACGCCGCGTTCGGTGATGAGCGCGGTGACGTATTTCGCCGGCGTGACGTCGAAGGCGTAGTTGGCGGCCGGGCTGCCATCGGGAACGACGCGCACCCGCGCCACCGCGCCTGAATCGAGCCGGCCGGAAATCTCGGCGAGCTCGTCGGGATCGCGCTCCTCGATCGGAATCGCGCGTCCGTCGGTCAGCGTCCAGTCGACGGTCGGCGACGGCAGCGCGACGTAGAACGGCACGCCATTGTCGTGCGCCGCCAGCGCCTTGAGATAGGTGCCGATCTTGTTGGCGACGTCGCCGGTCGCGGTGGTGCGATCGGTGCCGACGATGCAGAGATCGACCCGGCCGCGCTGCATCAAATGGCCGCCGGCGTTGTCGGCGATCACGGTGTGCGGCACGCCGTGCTGGCCCAATTCCCAGGCAGTGAGGCTGGCACCCTGGTTGCGCGGCCGGGTCTCGTCGACCCAGACGTGCAACTGCACGCCCTCGTCGTGGGCGAGATAGATCGGCGCCAGCGCGGTGCCCCAGTCGACCGTGGCGAGCCAGCCGGCGTTGCAATGGGTCAGGATCTCGACCGGCGTCTTGCCCCCCTTGCGCGCCAGCGCCTGGCGGATGAGCGGCAGGCCGTGACCGGCGATGGCACGGTTCGTGGTGACGTCGGCTTCGGCGATCTCGCCGGCGCGGCGATAGGCGGCCTCGGCGCGGCGTTCGGCTGGCAGCTGCCGCAATAGGGTGTGCAAATCCTCAACCGCCCAACGCAGATTGACCGCCGTCGGCCTCGTCGCCAGCAGAATTTCGGCTGCCTGCGCGAGCGCCGCGTCGCCGGGGTCGGCGCGCATGGCGAGCGCCATGCCGTAAGCCACCGTCGCGCCGATGAGCGGCGCGCCGCGTACCAGCATGGCGCGGATCGCGTGCGCCGCCTCATCGACGGTGATGAGCCGCAGCGTCTTGATCTCGAACGGCAGGCGAGTCTGGTCGATGATGCCGACGCCGGCGCCGTCAGCTTCAAGCCAGATGCTGCGCATGGCCTGGCCCGCGACCTTCATCGGTTCAGCCCCGGCGCGTCTTGCCCTTGCCCGCCGGGCGCAGGACGCGGCCGGCGACGGCATCGAGCTTCTTCAGCAGCTTGGGATCGCGCTTGTCCGGCGCGGTGATCAACGCGTGATCAAGCGCCCGGTCGCAACTCTGCGGGCAACACACGCCGTCGCGCGCGATCAGCGGCACCACCGCCTTCACCAGCGCCTTGGCCTTGTCGGCATTGGCGAGCAGCGTGGCGACGATCATGTCAACCGTGACGTGATCGTGATCCGGATGCCAGCAGTCGAAATCGGTCACCATCGCCACCGTGGCGTAGCAAATCTCGGCTTCGCGGGCGAGCTTGGCCTCGGGCATGTTGGTCATGCCGATGACGTCGCAGCCCCATTGGCGATAGAGCCGGCTTTCGGCCAAAGTCGAGAATTGCGGGCCTTCCATCGCCAGATAGGTGCCGCCGCGGACCGGCGCAATTGCGACCGTCCGGCCCGCCGCCGCGAGATGCCCGCCGAGCCGGCGACATACCGGATGCGCCAGCGAGACATGCGCAACGCAACCAGTTCCGAAAAAACTGCTGTTGCGTCCGTAGGTGCGGTCGATGAATTGATCGGCCAGGACGAAGGTGCCGGGCGGCAGATTCTCGCGGAACGAGCCGACCGCCGACAGCGCGATCAGATCGGTCACGCCGGCGCGCTTCAGGACGTCGATATTGGCGCGGTAGTTGATCTCGCCCGGCGGCAGCGGATGGCCGCGGCCGTGACGCGGCAGGAAGACCAGCTCGACACCGTCGAGCCGGCCGAAGCACAGCGCGTCGGAAGGCTGGCCGAACGGCGACTCGATCCGGCGCCAGGCGACGCCGGTCATACCCTCGATCTGATAAAGGCCGCTGCCGCCGATGATGCCGATGACGCGCCCGGTCATGGCAAGTCCCCCGAAGCCCGGGGCGCAGTCAAGCCGCTTCATCGGCGACACGCAACGGGAATCGCGCTGTCAGCAGCCAGGTCGGATGAACCTTGCGAATTCCTCGGGGTTGGCAAAGACGATGAACGCACGGTCACCCATCATCCCGGCACCAAGGAGCACAGGCACACCCTCACGCGGACCGCGATCGCTCGAATCGGTCTTGAAGCGCAGGTTCGATTCCCAGAACGCCTTAGTTTTGCCGTCAGCCATGGCCACGCGATAGGTATCGCGGCAATAGCGGATCGCCGTGACGGTGTTTTCGGGCGTAACGTTTTTCAGGTTGGGCCGCTCCCCGGCGCCGCCCATCATGCCGCCCATGCCGTGTTGGGCGGTCTGCGCCGGCGCTTTGCCTTCGCTGAGCGCCTTGAGGTAGGCGATGACATTGGCGCGCGCAGTTTGGTCTTTGAGCCCGGGAAATGTCATGGCGTTGTGCGGGATGAACGCCGCCGGGTTCTCGAGCCAAGCGTCGAGCGATGCCGCGCCCCAGACCACGCCGGATTGCTTGAGCGCCGGCGAATAGCGGTCGAAGCTCTTGAGACTGCCTGCCTTGCGCCCCCATACGCCGGCAAGGCTGGGGCCGGTGAGGTTGCGCCCGGGCTCGGCCGAATGGCACGCTGCGCAGACGCGGAAGACCTGCGCGCCGCGCGCCGTATTGCCGGCCGCGTGCGCCGCCGGAATCAACAGCAACGAAAACAGACATGCGATGATGCGATGCCGAACCATGCTCTCTCCTTTTTCCATGGGGGGTCGCCGCCTGACGGGGCGGCAAGCCAATCGGGTCAGAGAGCGTGGATCGGCGGCGACAGCTCGGGCTCGATCGTGATTCCGTTTAGCGCCGCGACGAACCGCGGAGAGAACGAATAAAAGTGGCGCACAACGACAGGAAGCGTCTGCGGCAGCGGCAATAATGCCGAACCGGTGCAGCCGAGACCGTCCATGCAGCACGGCGGCAGATCCTTGCATGACATGTCGGGCGCCATAGGCGTCTGGTTCACCATCGTCATGGCCAGCGGAGGCGTCGAAGCCACCGGAGCAAACGCCACCGCGCCCAAAATCAGAGCGACGGTTGCCAAGATCATAGAAAGGCGTTTCAGCATCGCCGACGGGAGAAGCCTATCGCCTGCCGCGCGCGTGGCGCAAGCCGTCAGTGCTCGACGTCGGACCAGACGCGGCGCTTGGCGCCGTAAAGCACACCGGTCATCGCCAGCAGGAACAGGACGACCTTGGCGCCGGTGCGCTTGCGCTGTTCCATCATCGGGTCAGAGGCCCATGTCAGGAAGGTCACGACGTCGTGCGCCTCCTGCTGCAGCGTCGCCTTGGTGCCGTCGGCGTATTGCACCGAATTATCCTGCAACGGCTGCGGCATGGCGATCACGTGACCAGGAAAATAGAGGTTGTAGTTGCCGCCGGTCAGCGGCATCTGGAAGCCCTTCGGCGGCTCGCGGAAGCCGGTCAGGATGCCATAGACGTAACGCGGGCCGCCGGCGCGCGCCTTGATGATGTCCGACAGGTCGGGCGGCGCCTTGCCGAGGGAAGCGGCGGCGGCCTGCTCGTTCGGGAAGGGCGCGGCGAAGTGATCCGAGGGCCGCGCCGGCCGCTGGATCGGCTTGCCGCTCTTGTCAATGTCGGCGACCTGCTTCTGCGCGGCGATCGCCTTGACCTCTGCCTCGGTGTAGCCGAGGCCGTCGGGTCCGGCGAGATCGTCGTAGGTCAGCAGGTTCATCGAATGGCAGGTCGAGCAGACCTGGCTGTAGATCTGGAAGCCACGCTGCAAGGCGGCGCGGTCGAAAGTGCCGAACGGGCCCTCGAACGACCACGACACGTTGGGCAACGCCGGTGTCGCCTCGTCGGCCTGCGCCCGGGCCGGTCCGGAGGGTTGCATCAGCGTCGCCGCGGCGATCGCCGCGCCGGCGAGCAGCGCCGGAATCACAAAGCGCGGCCTCATGGCTTGGCTCGCGTCGCGGCCGCGCCGGCCAATGCGCCGCCGCCGCGTTTCTTCAAGACCGCCTCGGCGATGCTCGGCGGCAACGGCAGCGGCCGCTCGAACCAGCCGATCAAGGGCATCAACACGACGAAGTGGAAGAAGTAATAGAACGTGCCGATGCGGCCGATGTAGATCCAGAAGCCCTCAGGCGGATGCGCGCCGACGGAGCCGAGCGCGAAGACATCGATCACGAGCAGCCAGAACACCCATTTATAGATCGGGCGGAAATAGGCGCTGCGCACTTTCGAGGTGTCGAGCCACGGCACGACGAAGAGGATGAGGATCGAGGCGAACAGCGCGCAGACGCCGAGCAGCTTGTTCGGGATCGAGCGCAGGATGGCGTAGAACGGCAGCAGGTACCATTCGGGCACGATCTCCGGCGGCGTCTGCAGCGGATTGGCCGGGATGTAGTTCTGCGGATCGCCCAGCGCATTCGGAAAGTAGAACACGAAGACCGCAAAGATGATCAGGAACACGCTCAGGCCGAACATGTCCTTGTAGGTATAATACGGATGGAACGGCACGCTGTCCTGCGGACCCTTGCAGTCGATGCCGAGCGGATTATTGGAGCCGTGCCGGTGCAGCGCCATCAGATGCAACCCGACGACGCCGAGGATCACGAACGGCAGCAGGTAGTGGAGCGCGTAGAACCGGTTGAGCGTTGGATTGCCGACGGCGAAGCCGCCCCACAGCCAGGTCACGATGTCGTGGCCGATACCGGGAATGGCGCCGAACAAGTTGGTGATGACGGTCGCGCCCCAAAAGCTCATCTGGCCCCAGGGCAGCACGTAACCCATGAAGGCCGTCGCCATCATCAGCAGGACGATAACCACGCCCAGCATCCACAGCAGCTCGCGCGGCGACTTGTAGGAGCCGTAATACAGGCCGCGGAACAGGTGGATGTAGACGACGATGAAGAAGAACGACGCGCCGTTCATGTGGATATAGCGGATCAGCCAGCCGTAATTCACCTCGCGCATGATGCGCTCGACCGACTGGAAGGCATCGCCGACATTGGGATCGTAATTCATCGCCAGGAAGATGCCGGTGACGATCATGATCGTGAGCATGATCCCGGCGAGCGAGCCGAAGTTCCACCAATAATTCAGGTTCTTCGGCGTCGGATATTCGTTGAGCTCGTGATCGAGGAAGGCGAACACCGGCAGGCGGTGATCGATCCATTGGACGAGCTTATTGTGCGATACCGCCATGGCCCCGCCTTAAATCAAATCTGCACGATCGAGCTGAATTCCCATGCCACGTTCGGCGGGTTCTCGCCGATCCGGACGGTGGTGTCGTTGGTAAAATGGTGCGGCGGCACCGGCAGGTTGTAGGGCGCAGGAACGCCGGTTAAGACACGGCCCGACAGATCGTACTTGGAGCCGTGGCAGTGGCAGAAATACCCGCCGGGCCACGCCGAGCCGAGAAAGCCACCAGGCTCCGGCGTGAATGTCGGAATGCAGCCGAGATGGGTGCAGATGCCGACGAGGATCAGGTACTCGGGCTTGATCGAGCGATGCCAATTGGCGGCATAGGGCGGTTGCTGTTCCACCTCGGACTTCGGATCGCGCAGCAGCCCCGTATCGCTCGGCTCCTGGAGCTTCTTGAGCTCGGCCGGCGTGCGGTTGACGACGAAGATCGGCCGCGACCGCCACACCACGAGAATCTGCTGACCCGGCTTCAGACTCGACAGATCGACGTCGATCGGCGCGCCGGCGGCGAGCACGTCGCGCGCCGGATTCATGCTCGAGACTAGCGGCCAGATCGTGCAGGCGGCGCCGACGCCGAGCAGCGCGTTGCCGGCGATCACCAGGAAGTCGCGCCGCGAACCGCCCGACGCGTGTGCATCAGCCGTCTGCGAATGCGCCGAATCCGCCATCGATCCCCTCTTTCGCCGCGCTCGAAGCCCGGGCGCAAGCTACAGGCTTGAACGAAAGCTTCTATGCGACATCCTGCCGCATGAATGGCCGAAACCCGAGCCGGCGCGCCCCGCACGGGCCTTGCCAAGGCGGCGAATTCATCCCCAAGGTGCGGCCATGCGGCTGGCCCTCTACGAGCCCGACATTCCGCAGAACGCGGGCGCGATCCTGCGGCTGGGCGCGTGCCTCGGCGTCGCCGTCGACATCATCGAACCGTGCGGCTTCGTGCTCGACGACCGCCGGCTGAAGCGCGCGGCGATGGATTACCTTGCCCGCGTCGAGATCGCGCGGCATGCGTCGTGGGACTCGTTCTGGCATGCGCGACTCGGCCGGCTGGTGCTGCTTTCGAGCAAGGCTCGCCTCCCCTATCATCGCTTCGCCTTCGCCCGCGACGACGTGCTCCTGCTCGGACGCGAGACCGCGGGCGTGCCGCCGGAGGTCGCCGAAGCCGTGGACGCCAGCGTGCTGATACCGATGCGGCCCGGGCTGCGCTCGCTCAACGTCGCGCTTGCCGCAGCGTTGGTGCTCGGCGAGGCGCTGCGGCAGACGGCGTTGCTGCCGGAGCCGGCGCCGTGAGCGACGCGGCGCAGCAACAGGACGGCGCCGCCCGCTGGTTCGAGGAATTGCGCGACCGGCTGTGCGCGGTGTGCGAGGCGATCGAGGACGAATACGTCTCGGCACGGCCCGACGAAGGCGCCGCCGGGCGCTTCGCGCGCACACCGTGGCGGCGCGAGGGCGGTGGCGGCGGCGCGATGGCGCTGATGCATGGCGGCGTGTTCGAGAAGATCGGCGTCAACGTCTCGACGGTGTGGGGCGAATTCTCGTCCGAGTTCCGCGCCCAGATCCCGGGCGCGGCGAACGATCCGCGTTTCTGGGCAACCGGCATCTCGCTGGTCGCGCATCCGCGCTCGCCGCTGGTGCCGGCGGCGCATCTCAACACGCGGCACATCCGCACGACCAAAGCGTGGTTCGGCGGCGGCGCCGACCTGACGCCGGTGTTTCCCGACGAGGCCGACACGCGCGATTTCCACGGGGCGCTCGAAGCCGCCTGCGCCGCGCACGACGCAGCCTATTACCCGCACTTCAAGGCGTGGTGCGACGAGTATTTCTTCCTGAAGCACCGCAACGAGCCGCGCGGCGTCGGCGGCATCTTCTACGACGACCTGGCGACCGGCGAATGGGCGCGCGACTTCGCCTTCACCCGTGCGGTCGGCGAAGCCTTCCTGCGCATCTATCCGCGGCTGGTGCGGCGGCAGATGCTGCGGCCGTGGACCGGCGAGCAGCGCCAGGCGCAGTTGGTCAAGCGCGGCCGTTACGTCGAGTTCAATCTGCTCTACGACCGCGGCACGCTCTTCGGCCTCAAGACCGGCGGCAACGTCGAGGCGATCCTGATGTCGCTGCCGCCGGCGGTGAAGTGGCCCTGAGCCTCAAGACGTTTCCTCCGGCGGCTTGCGGCGGCCGAAACAGGCGAGCAACAGCAGATCGTAGACCGCCTTGAGCCCGCCGGCGATCAACACTGGCCAGCCGAAGGGCGACAGCACCAAAAGCCAGCCGGCCAGCGCCGGCGCCAGCGCCGCGGCCAGGCTGCGCGGCACCGCCGTGACGCTGGCCGCGGCCGCGCGCTCGGGCGGCGTCACCACCGCCATGACGTAGGAACTGCGCGTCGGCACGTCCATCTGCGACAGCGAGCAGCGCACCAGCCACAGCGCCACGGCGATCCACAGCTTGGAAGCGAAGGCCATCGCGATCAGGCAGAGATTCGACGGCAGATGCGTGAACACCATGGTGTTGACGAGGCCGATACGCGCGGCGATGCGGCCGGCCGCGACATAGGACGCGGCCGAGGCCAGGCCGCTCCAGAAGAAGATCGTGCCGGCAACCGCGAGCGACAGGCCGAAACGCTCGAACAGCCAGAGCGCCAGCAGCGACTGGACGATCAATCCGCCGCCGAAAGCGTCGAGGCTGAACAGCGCGGCGAGGCCGAGCACGATGTTGCGCGACGGGCCGAGCGGCGGTGCCGGCTTGTCGGGCTTGGTGTCGAGCGTCGCCGGCAGGCGGCGATAGAGGTGATAGGTCGCCAGACCGAGCAGCGCGTAGAGGCCGAACATCCAGCGCAGCGAATCGACCGCGTCGAGGCCGAGCCAGCCCTGCGCCAGCTCGGGCAGGCCGGCGGCGAGCGAGCCGAGGGCGCCGACCAGCGAGCCGACCAGGCTGTAGAGCACGAAGGCATTGGTGCGCGCCTTGGCCGGCGCCGCCTCGGCCAGGAGCGCCTGCTCCAGCGGCAGGAACAGGCTGACGTCGCTCGGCGACGGGTTGAGCGTGCCGACGAAGGCGATGACCATGAGCGGCCAGAATCGGCTGGCGGCGACGAAGCCGATGCCGGTGCCGACCATCAGCAGCGTCGCGATCACCAATAGCCAGCGCCGGCCGTAGCGATGCGCGGTGAAGCCGACGACGATGGTGGCCGTCGCCGAGCCGATCAGCGTTGTCGCGGTGATTAGCCCGATCTGGAAGGCATCGAAACCGAGCGCCTTGAGATAGACCGGCAGCAACAGGCTGACGAAGCCGTCGGCGAAAGCGCGCAGACCGCGCGCCCAGTAAAGCGGCGCAGCGGCCGGCGGAACGCCGGCAGGCAACAGTCGCCGCAGCGCCGACATCATGCCACCCACGCCAGCGCTTCGCCGCCGAGCGCGCCGACGATCACGACCGCCCAGGGCGGCACGCGCAAACGTAGCGGGACGAGCGCGGCAGCCGCGAACGCGAGATCGCGCCATCCGAACACCGCGCTGACCAAGACCGGACGATAAAGCGCGGCCAGCAGCAACCCGACGACCGCGGCGTTGACGCCCTTGAGCGTCGCCTGCATCGCCCGGTTGGCGCGCAGCGCGCTCCAGAACGGCAGCGTGCCGACGATCAGCAGCGAGCCCGGCAGGAAGATGGCGATCGGCGCGATCGCGCCGCCGAGCAATCCACCCGCTGGCGCCTGCATGCTGACGCCGAGAAAGGCGGCGAAGGTGAAAAGCGGCCCGGGCAGCGCCTGCGCCGCGCCGTAGCCAGCGAGAAACGTATCCTGGCTCACCCAGCCCTTCGGCACGACCACAGCGTCGAGCAGCGGTAGCAGCACGTGACCGCCGCCGAACACCAACGCGCCGCAACGGTAGAATCCGTCGAACAGTTGCAGCGCGCTCGAGCCGCTCGCCGCCGCAACGATCGACGGCAGCGTCAACAGCATCGCGAAGGCGATCAGCGCCGCAACCGCCAGCACGCGCGGCATCCGTGGCGCGAAGGACAATGCCGCCTGCCGCGTATCGCCTGGCAGGAACAGTCGGCCGGCGACGGCGCCGAACGCGATGGCAGCGAGCTGTCCCCAGGTCGCCGGCAATACCAGCGTCAGCGCGGCAGCGGCGAGTGCCAATGCGCCGCGCGGCACGTCGTTGGCGAGGCGGCGTGCCATCTGCCATACCGCCAACGCAACCACGGCGCAGGCAACCAGCATCAAACCGTGTAACCACGTCGCGCCCGTGAGATTGCCGACGCGCGCGACGCCATAGGCGAATCCGCCCATGATCAACGCCGACGGCAACGTGAAGCCAAGCCAGGCGCACAACGCGCCAGGCAGTCCGGCGCGCAGCAGGCCGACGGCAAAGCCGAATTCGCTCGACGACGGACCCGGCAGGAACTGCGACAAGGCCAGCAGGTCGGCGAAACCAGCCTCGTCGAGCCACCGCCGCTTGTCGATGAATTCGCTACGGAAATAGGCGAGATGCGCGACCGGACCACCGAACGAGGTCAGCCCCAGCCGCAGGAATACGGCGAAGATCTCGAGCAGACTGCTGCGATCTGGCGCGTCAGGCATGCGGCGCCAGCCGCCGCAGCAGCTCGGCGCGACATTGCGTCGTCGTGGCGCGGAAATCGCCTTTGATCCACCAGGCTTCGAGCGCGGCGAGCAGAGCGCCGACTTTTGGCCCCGGCGCGACACCGGCCGCGAGTAGATCCCGCCCGCGCAACGGAAAGCGCGGACTCTTCCATGTCCTTGCCAGTCGCAGCAGCGGGGCCACGCGCTGCGACCGGTTTCGAACTGCAGAGGCCAGGAGTACACGATCGGCGTAGAGCGCGGACCCCCAGCGATAAAGCGCGCGACGCTGCGACGCGCGATCGCCGTCGAGCGCGATCGCCGGCTTGGCGAACAATGCCATCAGGCGGTCGCGTTGGGCGCCCGACAGTTTCAACCGTTCGGCGACCGCACCGGCGTCGCGTGTGATCAGCGCCGCAAGGCGCCGCAGCGGATCGGGCTGTGGCTCGAGCGCGACCAGACGGCGAAGCCGCACCAGCCCGCCGGCTTCGGGCAGCAGCCGCTTGAGCACGCCATCGGCCTGCATCATCCGCAACGCCGGCAGCGGATCGGGCGCCGCCAGCAGCTTCAAGGTCTCGGCGGCGACGCGCTCGGCCGACAGCGTCGGCAGGAGATGTGCCGCCGCGTGGCAAGCGGCGCGCGCCGCCCGGTCGCCGGCACCTTGGCCGTAATGTGCGAAGAACCGGTAATAGCGCAGCAGGCGCAGCACGTCCTCGCGAATGCGCGTCGATGGATCGCCGACGAAGCGGACGCGGTGCGCCGCGAGATCGGCGAGACCGCCGACATAATCGTAGAGCGCGCCGCCCGCATCGAGCGACAGCGCGTTCATGGTGAAGTCGCGGCGCCGCGCGTCCACCACCCAATCGGCGTCGAAGACGACCGTGGCATGCCGGCCGTCGGCCTCGACGTCGCGGCGCAGCGTGGTGATCTCGAAAGCCCGCGTCGCCGCCACCGCCGTCACCGTGCCGTGAGCGATGCCAGTCGGTACCGCCCGGATGCTGGCGGCGGCGAGGCGCGTCATCACGGCCTCGGGCTTGAGCGGGGTGGCGACGTCGATCTCGATCGGCGTGCGGCCGAGCACGGTGTCGCGCACCGCGCCGCCGACGAAACGCGGCGCGCCCTCCGGCGCCGCCAAGGCGCGCATGACGCGGCGCGTGGCGCTTTCCCGCATCCACGGGCGCGGCTTGATCGTCCGGACGGGTTCGAGCATCAGCGCGATCCCGGCGGAACGATCTGGCCGGGCACGACGCGGCCGTCCTGCACGTGCGGCGGCAGGTAGCGACCCGCCTGGCTGCCGCCCGCGCCGACGCCAACGATCGCCAGCGCCGCAGCGGCCGCGACCAGGCCGGCGACGACGAGCCACGTCCACGGCACGCTGCGCTCGCCGACGCGGCCCACGGCTCGCAGCCAGAGGAAATAGATCGCGGTCGGGGCCAGCAGCGGCAGCAGGATGGTGAGCGCCACCCGGGTCATGGCGCGCTCACGTCGTCAGCACCTCGGCGAGATTGACCAGAATGCCGGCGGTCGCTCCCCAGATGTTGCGGCCGTCATGCGCCAGGACGAAATAGGTGCGTAGGCCGTTCTTGAGTTCGCGAGTCTCCTGGCGATAGTTAGCGCGATCGGCGACGACCGCGAGCGGCACCTCGAAGATCTCAGTCACTTCGCGCGGGTCGGGCGCCAGCGGCAGCGGCGGCGCGAGCAGCGCCACGACCGGAACGATCTCGAAGCCGGTGCCGGTGATATAGGTGTCGAGCCGGCCGATCACCGTGATGCGATCGGCGGACAAGCCGATCTCTTCGCGCGTCTCGCGCAATGCGGCGGCAACGGCATCAGCATCCGACGGCTCGACGCGGCCGCCGGGAAACGAGATCTGGCCGGCATGCGCGCTCAGCTTCTCGTGGCGCTGCGTCAGCAGCACGCCGAGCCCCGCCGGCCGGTCGACGATCGGCACCAGCACTGCGGCCGGCCGCAAGCCGGACGGCAGCTTCTCGTCGGGGCTCAGGATATGGTCGCCGCGCACCCGCTCGCTGTCGAAGGAGCGTACCCCCGGCTGGTAGGCGCCGAAGCGCGCACGCACGGCGGCGGCGGTCAGTCCGCCGGTCCGAGCGTGCCGAGCGGAAAGAATTTCGCGTTGCTCCATACGCCGAATACCGTTTCGCCCCCGCGCCGCTCTTCGCGGCCCAGTTCCACGAACTGGTAGAATACCGGCCGGGCTATGCGGGCTTCCAGTCCGTCGCGCACCAGGATATAGGGCACCGGGGTATGCGTCATCCCATCCTCGGCGATGCGCAGGGGATGCGCCGCGTCGAGCATCACAATCTCGTCAACATTGGTGCGGAAGATCAGCCGCTGCGCCGCGCCGGGGTTCTCGACATCGAGCGATACGGCCACGAACGGAGCGTCTTCGACGGCGATACGGCCGCGTTCGGCCGGCGTAACCAGCCAATATTGCCCGGTTGCGTCGCGCGCGAGCACGCGGCTGAACAGGCGAACGAGCGCCATGCGACGGATTGCTGAGCCGCGATAGAACCAGCTACCATCGCGGGCGATGCGGATGTCGAAATCGCCGCAATCGCGCGGCGCGGCGCCGGCTCGCGGCGGCTTCGCCGCCTCGGTCGCCAGTTGCGCGAGCCCGGTAAACGAGGCCTTGTCCATAACCATCCGCATCCCCGACAGGAGCGTCCGTTGAGTACCACCGAATCGATCGTAGCGAGCGCCGACAACGATCTCGCGCGCGAGATCGAGGCGCTCGGCGCGCGTCTCACCGCGGTGCGGCAGCGCATCGGCCGAGTCATCTTCGGACAGGCCGAGGTCGTCGATCAAGCGTTGATCACCTTGCTCGCCGGCGGGCATGCCTTGCTGATCGGCGTGCCCGGCCTGGCTAAGACCCGCCTGGTCGAGACCCTCGGCACGGTGCTCGACCTCAACGACAAGCGCGTGCAATGCACGCCCGATCTGATGCCCGCCGACATCATCGGCTCCGAGGTGCTTGAAGAGAGTGAAAGCGGCCGGCGCGGCTTCCGCTTCATCCCCGGCCCGGTGTTCAGCCAGCTGCTGATGGCCGACGAGATCAACCGCGCCAGCCCGCGCACGCAGTCGGCGTTGTTGCAAGCGATGCAGGAAGGCCGCGTCTCGATCGCCGGCCAGTACCATCCGCTGCCCAAGCCGTTCCACGTCCTGGCGACGCAGAATCCGCTCGAGCAGGAAGGGACCTATCCGCTCCCGGAGGCCCAGCTCGACCGCTTTCTGCTGCAGATCGACGTCGGCTATCCCGATCTCGACGCTGAGCGCCGGATGCTGATCGCGACCACCGGCATTGCCGAGGAGACCGCCGCACCGGTGCTCACCGCCGCCGAACTACTCGCGGCCCAGCGGCTGGTGCGCCGCGTGCCGGTGGGCGACAGCGTCGTCGCCGCGATCCTGGCGCTGGTGCGGTCCGGCCGCCCGGACGACGCCACCGCCGACGCCGCGCGCACGCACATCGCGTGGGGCCCGGGCCCGCGCGCCAGCCAGGCCCTGATGCTCGCGTCGCGGGCGCGGGCGCTGCTCGACGGCCGACTGGCGCCATCGATCGACGACGTGCTGGCGCTCGCCCATCCGGTGCTGCGCCACCGCATGGCGCTCACCTTCGCCGCGCGCGCCGACGGCGTGAGCATGGCACAGGTGATCGACCGGCTGCTGGATCCGTTGCGCTGATGGCCGCGCCGGCGCTACGCCACCGCGCCGAAGCAGCCTCGCTCGCGCTGCCGCCGTTGCTGATTGCCGCCGAGCGTGTGGCCGCCGCCGTCGTGCGGGGCACGCATGGCCGTCGGCGCACCGGCCAGGGCGAGACCTTCTGGCAGTTCCGCCCGTACGAGCCGGGCGATCCGGCGGCGCGCATCGACTGGCGCGAGACCGCCAAGTCGCAGCACGTCTATGTGCGCGAGACCGAGTGGGAGGCGGCGCAGAGCGTCTATCTCTGGCGCGACGGATCGCGCTCGATGGATTACGCGTCGGACGCCAACCTGCCGACCAAGCGCGCCCGCGCCGATCTGCTGACGCTCGCGCTCGCGGCGCTGCTGGTGCGCGGCGGCGAGCGCGTGACGCTGATGGGCTCGGGCCTGGCGCCGGCTTACGGCCGCTTCGTGCTCGACCGCCTCGCTCTGCTGCTCGAGCGCGCCGCGACCGCGACCGATCTGCCGGCTTACGAGAAATTGCCGCGTCACGGCCAGGTGGTCTGGATCGGCGACTTGCTAGCGCCGCTCGATGCGACGGCCGCGCTCGTCCTGCGTTATGCCGATGCCGGCCTCAAAGGCCATCTCCTGCAGATTCTCGACCCGGCCGAGGAAAGCCTCCCTTTCGCCGGGCGCGTGCGTTTCGAGGGGCTGGAAGGCGAGAGCCCGCTGCTGATCAGCCGCGCCGAATCGATCCGCGCCGGCTATGCCGAGCGTCTGCAACGCCACCGCCACGGGTTGGCGGCGTTGACCCGCGGCGCGGGTTGGACCTTCGCCACGCACCGCACCGATCATTCGCCGCAACACGCGCTGCTCGGCCTCTTCCGCATCCTGTCGGAGCACTAGACGCATGCTGTCGCTCGGCCCCTTCGCCTTCGCCGCACCGTGGCTGCTGGCCGGGCTGGCGGCGCTGCCGGTGCTGTGGTGGCTGCTACGGGTGACGCCGCCGGCACCGAAGCGCATCCGCTTTCCGGCGCTGCGCCTGATGCTGGGATTGGCACCGCCGGAGGAGACGCCGGCACGGACGCCGCTTTGGCTCGTCCTGCTCCGCGTGGTTCTGGCCACCGCGGTGATCCTGGCACTGGCTCAACCGCTGCTCAATCCGCGCGCCACGGTTACGGCCGCCGGGCCGATGGTTTTCGCCATCGACGACGGCTGGGGCGCGGCGCGGCATTGGGACGCGATGCGCGCGACCCTCGACCGGCTGATCGACCTGGCGGGCCGCGAAGGCCGCGAGATCGTGCTCTTCGGAACCGCCGACCCGCCGGGCGGGCGTGCCGCCGGCGACTTGTCGCGGCTGCGTCCGGCCGATGCCCGCGCCGCCGCCGCCAATCTGCAGCCGCGCCCGTGGCCGGACGATCGCACCCAGGCTCTGGCGCGCTTCGAGCGCCTTGGTCTTACGCAAGCGGCCGAGATCGTGTGGCTGAGCGACGGCATCGATGGCGGCGATGCCGCGGCGTTTGCCGCAGGCCTCGCCCGCCACGGTCCGCTGACGGTGATGGCGGAAAGCGGCAACGCCCTGCCGCGATTGCTAGCGGTTGCCGATACCGACGACCGGGACCTGACGGCAAGGGTGCGACGCGCCGATCCGCGCTTGCCCGAGACGTTGACCCTGCGCGCGCTCGGCGACGACGGCCGGCTGCTAGCGCGACAGACGGTGACGATTCCGGCTGGCCAGAGCGCGACCGTCGCCCGCCTGAAGATGCCGAGCGAGCTGCGCAACCAAGTCGCCGCAATCGCAATCGAGAACGAGGCATCGGCCGGCTCGGTGCTACTGCTCGACGAGCGGTGGAAGCGCCGGCCGGTCGGCATCGTCGCGCGAAGCGACGCCGCCCAGCCACTGCTGAGCGGCGCCTATTATCTCGACAAGGCGCTGTCGCCGTTCAGCGATGTCCGCACCGGCGATGTCGACGGCCTGATCAAGGGCGACATCGCGGTGCTCGCCTTGCCCGACGGTGCGACGTTGAGCGACGGCGTTCGGCGCGACATCGCCCAATGGCTCGATCACGGCGGCACCGTGCTACGCTTCGCCGGGCCCCGCTTGGCGGCCCAGCCCGAAGACGACTTGCTACCGGTGCGCCTGCGCCGCGGCGACCGCACCCTCGGCGGCGCGCTGTCGTGGGAGCGGCCGGCCAAGCTCGTGCCTTTCGGCGCCGACAGTCCCTTCGCCGGCCTCGCCATTCCCGACGACGTCACCGTGTCCCGCCAAGTCCTGGCCGAGCCGACGGTCGATCTTGCGCAAAAGACCTGGGCGCGGCTCGCCGACGGCACACCTCTGGTCACGGCGGCAAAACGCGGCAAGGGCTGGCTCATCCTGGTCCACACCACCGCCGATCCCGAATGGTCGAACCTGGCGATCTCCGGCCTGATGGTCCAGATGCTGCGCCGCATTGTCGCCGTGAGCCAGGGCGTGTCGGGCACCGGCGACAAGCCGCTGCCGCCGATCGAAACGCTCGACGGCTTCGGCCGCTTGCAGGCGGCATCGGCCGCCGCCCAAACCATCCCGGCCGGGGCCTTCGCTAAAACCGTCGCCGGGCCGCGCAACCCGCCCGGCTTCTACGGCAGCGCTGATGCGCGCGTCGCGCTCAACCTCGCATCGGCGGTGACGCACTTCGCGCCGCTGCCGGCGCTGCCGCCCGGCGTGCGGCGCGAAGGCTTCGCGCGCGGCGCCGAGGTCGATTTCCGGCCGCCGCTGCTGGCCATAGCGCTGTTGCTTCTGCTCGCCGATCTGGCGATCGGCTTCGCATTGCGTGGCCTGCTGCCGCGGATCGGCTGGCGCCAGGGCGCGGCCGCCGGCGCTGTCGCCTTGGGTGTTCTGCTCGCCGCGCCGGCGGCGCAAGCCGCCGATGCCGACGCGGCAGCGATCGCGGCGGTCAGCCAGTTTCACTTGGCCTATGTGCGAACCGGTGTGCCCGACATCGACGCCGAGTCGAAAGCCGGGCTGACAGGCCTGTCCGAGGTGCTGAACGCACGCACGGCGGTTGAGGCCGCTGTACCGATGGGCGTCGATCCCGAGACCGACGATCTGGTCTTCTTCCCGCTGCTCTATTGGCCGGTGGTCGACGGCGAGCCGGCGTTGTCGCCGCAAGCGGTTGCGCGGGTGCAGCATTACCTCAATACCGGCGGCATCATCCTGTTCGACACCCGCGACCAGGAGCAGCCGACCGCCTTCAGCGCCGCCGCGGCACAGGCGCGGCTGAAGCGTCTGGCCGCGGGCCTGACGATCCCGCCGCTGGTGCCGCTGCCGCCCAATCACGTGCTGACCAAGTCGTTCTACCTGATGGAGAACTTTCCCGGCCGCTGGAGCGGCGGCCAGCTCTGGGTCGAGCCGACGGAGGATGCCGTCAATGACGGCGTCTCGAGCGTCATCGTCGGCGGCAACGAATGGGCCGGCGCTTGGGCGGTCGACACCAACGGGCTGCCGCTTTACGCCGCGGTGCCCGGCGGCGAGCCGCAGCGCGAGATGGCCTATCGCTTCGGCGTCAATCTGGTGATGTATGCGCTGACCGGGAACTACAAGAGCGATCAGGTGCATGTGCCGGCGATTCTCGAGCGGTTGGGCCAATGACCGGCTGGAGCCTCGCCGCCTCGCCGCTGCTGCCCTGGTGGGCGATTGCCGCCTTCGCCGCCGCGGCTGCGGTCTTGATCACCTTCGGCGCCTGGCGGCGCGCCCGCGGCACCGTGCTGCGGCTGCTCGCGGCGGCGGCCCTCGCGGTGATCGTGATCAATCCGTCGCTGGTCGAGGAGAAGCGCGCGCCGTTGCACGACGTCGCCGCGGTGGTCGTCGACGACTCGCCGAGCATGCGGATCGGCCAGCGCCAGCAATACGCCGCGGCGGCGCTCGCCACCGTGACCGATCGGCTGGCGCGACTGTCCGACCTCGACGTGCGCGTGGTGCATGCCGGGGCGCCGGATCCTTCCTCGCCCCTCGTCAACGACGGAACGCGGCTCTACACCGCGCTGAGTCGCGCGCTTGCCGACGTGCCGCGCCAGCGCATCGCCGGCGCGATTCTGATCACCGATGGCCAGATTCACGACATGCCGACGCCGGCGCATCTGGGTTTCGCGGCGCCGATCCACGTTCTGCTGACCGGCCAGCCGGGCGAGGCCGACCGGCGCCTGGTCGTGCGCAACGCGCCCAAATTCGGACTGGTCGGCAAGACCGTGCATCTGGCCGTGCGGGTCGAGGACCTGCCGAAAACCACGGCGGCCGGCGAGGCGCAGCTCACCATCCGCAAGGACGGCGGCCTGCCGGTGATCCGAACGGTGCCGGTCGGCGCCGACGTGACGGTGCCGGTGACGATCGACCACGGCGGATCCAACGTGGTCGAGCTTGCGGTCGATGCCGGGCCGCACGAATTGACGCTCGACAACAATCGCGCCGCCTTCGTCATCAACGGCGTCCGCGACCGCCTCAAGGTGCTACTGATCAGCGGCGAGCCGAACCAGGACGAGCGGACGTGGCGCAACATCCTCAAATCGGATCCGTCGGTCGACCTCATCCATTTCACCATCCTGCGCCCGCCCGAGAAGCAGGACGGCACGCCGATCCGCGAACTGAGCCTGATCGCCTTTCCGATCCGCGAGCTGTTCGACGTCAAGCTGCACCAGTTCGACCTGATCATCTTCGACCGCTATCGCCAGCGCAGCGTGCTGCCGCAAGCCTATCTCGAGAACATCGCCGATTACGTGCGCGACGGCGGCGCGTTGCTGGTTTCCGCCGGCCCCTCCTTCGCCACGCCGTTGTCGCTCTATCGCACGCCGCTCGGCGCCGTTCTGCCCGCCGCGCCGACCGGCGACGTCTTCAACCAGGGGTTCGTGCCGCGAGTCACCGCGGTCGGCCGGCGCGATCCGGTGACGGAAGACCTGCCCGGCCTGCCGGCGCAACCCGATGCCGTGCCGCCGTGGGGCCGCTGGTTCCGCACCATCGGCGCGCAGGCCCAGCGCGGCGTGACCGCGATGACCGGTTATCAGGGCGAGCCGCTGCTGGTGTTCGACCGCGTCGGCAAGGGCCGCGTCGCGCAGCTCATGTCCGACGAGATGTGGCTGTGGACCCGCGGTTACGAGGGCGGCGGCCCGCAGGCCGAGCTGCTGCGCCGCATCGTCTATTGGCTGATGAAGGAACCGGACCTCGAGGAAAACGATCTGCGCGCGGCGGTCGGGGGCAACAAGCTGACGATAACGCGGCAGTCGCTCCAACCCGACGATTCGCCGGTGCAAGTGACGCTGCCCGACGGCAAGACCGAAATGCTGACGCTGACGCCCGAGCACGGTGGGCGCAGCGACGCGTCCATGAGCGTGAGCGAAAGCGGCCTTTATCGCGTCAGCGATGGCCAACGCACCGCGCTCGCCGCGGCGGGCTCGCTCAATCCGATCGAGATGTCCGACGTGCGCGCCACCGACGACAAGGTCAAGGCGGACGTCGCGGCCACCGGCGGCGGCATCTTCTGGATCGGCCCGGGCAACGTGCCCGACATCCGTTCGGTCGACCCGGGACAATCGGCGGCCGGGCGCGGCTGGATCGGCTTGCGCCGCAACGGCGACTATGTCGTCACCGGGATCGGCGAAACGCCCCTGCTGCCGGGCGCGCTGGCCTTGATCCTGGCGCTCGGATTGCTGACCCTGGCGTGGCGGCGGGAGGGGCGCTGAATCATGCTCGACGGCTGGCACGATTTCTACGCCATCCTGGCGATGGCGGCCGGCACGCTGATCGGCGCGATGTTCATCGTCGCCTCGATCGGCGGCCGCAACATGACACGGGCGCGCGCCGCCGCGGTGGCCTCGTTCGTGACGCCGACGGTGATCCACCTGTCGGTCGTGCTGCTGGCTAGCGCGCTACTGGTCGTGCCGTCGCTCGCGCGCCAGACGCTTGGCGCGATCGGCGTGATTGGCGGGCTCGTCGGCCTGGCCGTCGCGACCCATATCTTCTGGCAGGTGCTGCATAGCAAGGTCGACCGTGTCGACCGGCTGTGGTACGGCGGACTGCCGTTGCTCGGTTACGTCGGCATCGTTGGCGCCGGAGCGATGATCCTGGCCCAAACTCTCGGCGGTTTCGAGACACTGGCGGTGGCTTTTGGCCTCTTGATCGTCGCCAGCATCCACAACGCCTGGGACCTGATCATCTATCTGGTCGGCAAGGACCGCAGCGAGCCCTAGGCGGCTCCCGCCGATCGCTGTGGGCTAAGGCGCGCAAGATTTGCTAGGGTCCGCGCCCAGGAGGAATTCCATGTGGCGCCGGGCCTTGCCGCCCATCCATCCCGATGGCTGGCGATTCATCACGATCTTCGCCGTGGTCACGCTGATCCTGTTCTGGATTACGCAGCCGCTCGGCTGGCTGGGCGTGATCGCGACGATCTGGTGCGTGACCTTCTTCCGCAACCCGTGGCGCGTCACGCCGCAGCGTGAGGGTCTGGTCGTCGCCCCGGCCGACGGCGTGGTGACGGTGATCGACGAGGTCGTGCCACCGCCCGAGCTGGGCATGGGTGCGACGCCGATGCGGCGGATTGGCATATTCCTGTCGATCTTCGACGTGCATGTCAATCGTGTGCCGGCGGCCGCGCACGTGGTGAAGACCGTCTATCGCAAGGGTAAGTTCGTCAACGCCGCGCTCGACAAGGCGAGCGAGGACAACGAACGCATGGCGATCCGGCTGGCGCTGCCCGACAGCACGGAGATCGCGGTGGTGCAGATCGCCGGGCTGATCGCGCGGCGCATCCTGTGCGAGTTGAACGAGGGCCAGAGCGTGATCGCCGGGCAGCGCCTGGGCCTGATTCGCTTCGGCAGCCGCACCGATCTCTACCTGCCGCCGTCGTGGTCGCATTTCGCCATCGTCGGCCAGCGCATGGTCGGCGGCGAGACGGTGCTGGCCGATGCGCGCGCCAACGAAGGCGCACGTTCGGGCGTGGTGCAGTGATGGCGCTGCACCGCCCGCGCGTCCGCGTCCGCCCGATGGGGGCGTTCTCGCTCAACCGGATGATTCCCAACATCCTGACGCTGCTGGCGCTGTGCGCCGGGATGACGGCGATCCGCCTCGCCTTTCTCGGTCGCTTCGAGCAGGCGACGGCGGCGATCATCATCGCCGGCATCTTCGACGGCATCGACGGCCGGATCGCGCGACTGCTGAAAGGGACGTCGAGCTTCGGTGCTGAGCTCGATTCGCTGTCCGACTTCGTCAGCTTCGGCGCCGCGCCAGCGATCATGCTCGACATCTGGACCATGGACTCGCTGCACGGCATCGGCTGGGCGCTGGCGCTGCTGTTCGCCGTGTGCGCCGCGCTGCGCTTGGCGCGATTCAACACCCAGATCGGCGCCGAGCTGCCGCCCTATGCCTACAACTTCTTCACCGGCGTGCCGGCGCCGGCGGGCGCCGGACTGGTGATGATTCCGATGTTTCTCTATTTCGAGACCGAGATCGGGCTTTTCCGCTCGCCAATCCTGTGCGGCGCGGTGCTGGCGACGGTCGCGGCGCTGATGGTGAGCCGCGTGCCGACCTTTGCGTTCAAGAGCTTCCGCATCCCGCGCGAGTGGGTCCTGCCCACGCTGCTGCTGGTGGGTGCGCTGGCGGCGTTCTTGACCACCGAGCCGTGGATCACGCTGTTGACCATCGGCGCGCTGTATATCGGCTCGATTCCGGTCAGCATCCGCGCCTATGGCCGGCTGCGCCGCGCCGCCGAGGAGCTGCGCGCCCCGCGCTTCAGCCAGCCCTGAGCTGCTCAAGCGGCTGTGATCTTCGCCCACGGCGCGCCCGTGCTAGAAGCCGAAGACGGTTTATTCAACCTGGAGGCATACCATGCGTGGAACAGTCGCGACCGTGGCGGCGGTGATTGGACTCGGCATCGCCATTTCGGCGTCCATTGTCGATGCCCAGGCGCCACGAACGCCGCCGGCGCGCGTGCGCGGCACGATCAGCGCCTTCGCCGATCACACCCTGACCGTCAAGACGCCGGCCGGCGCCGTTGTGACGGTCGCGGTCGCGCCCGATTTCGCCGTGCATACCGTAGTCCACAAGCGCCTGACCGACATCCACGATGGCGATTTCGTCGCCTCGACGTCGGTCCGGGGCAAGGACGGCAACCTGCACGCCATCGAGGTGCACATCTTCCTGCCGGCCCAGCGCGGCAAGATTCCCGAGGGCCAGTTTCCGTGGGACCTCGCGCCCGACAGCCTGATGACGAACGCGATCGTCGCCGGCATCGCCACGGTGAAGGGCGGCCGGGTGCTGACGGTAACCTACAAGGGCCAAAGCACCGACATCGAGGTCGATCGCAAGACCCCGATCGTCGCCTATGCGCCCGGCGACCCGCGCATGCTGAAACCGGGGCGTGCGGTTTTCATCCTCGCCGCCAGGGAGCCCGACGGCACGCTGGCGACGACCAACGTCACGGTGGAGAGCAAAGGCATCAAGCCGCCGATGTAGCGGGGCAGCTTCGTTCAAATGCGCGTTGACACGAGGGTTTGCCAACCGGTCTGATCCTCGCGAGGGATCGGATGGGTTCGCGCGCACCAGTGATCGTCGTCGGCGGAGGTCCCGCCGGACTCGCCGTCGCGGTCGGGCTTGCGCTTCAGGATGTCGCCGTCGAGGTCTACGAGGCCGAGCCACGCCTGCCGCGCGACCTGCGCGCCGGCAGCTTCCATCCGCCGACGCTCGAAATGCTCGACGCCGTCGGCGTCGGCCAGGATTTCCTGGCGCTCGGCTATCGCGTGCCGCGCTGGCAGATCCGCGGTCGCCGCGAGGGCGTGATCGTCGAGTGGGACCTGTCGTTGATCGCCGACCTGACGCCCTATCCGTTCCGATACCATTGCGAGCAATTCAAGCTCACCCCGCTGCTGTTCAAGCGGTTCGAGGCGCTGGACGGCGCCGTGCGCTGGCAATGCCGCTTTCTCGACGCGACGCAGGATGCCGACGGCGTAGTCGCGCGCTTCGAAACGCCGGACGGGATCGAGACCGTGCGCGGCAGCCATCTCGTCGGCGCCGACGGCGGCCGCAGCGCGGTGCGCCACGTCATGAACGTCGCCTTCGAGGGCTTCACCTGGCCCGAGCGCTTCCTGGTCGCCGGCATCGACCGCGATCTGGCGCCCGAAGGCTTCACCATGAACGCCTATGTCTCTGACCCGACCGACTGGTCGGCGATCTTCAAGATGCCGCACGACGGCCCGCCCGGGCTGTGGCGCGTGCTGTTCCCGACGGATGCCGAGGTGCCGGAAGAACGAGTGCTGGAGGCGGGCTTCGTCGAGCGCGCGTTGCAAAGTTTTCTGCCGTGGAATCGCGCTTACGGCGTCGCCCACAAATCGACCTACCGCGTGCACCAGCGGGTGGCGAGCGAGTTCCGCCGCGGCCGCATGCTGCTGGTCGGCGACGCGGCGCATGTTAACAATCCGCTGGGCGCCTTTGGCCTCAACGGCGCGCTGCACGGCGCGTTTAATCTGGCCGAAAAGCTCGGCCCGGTGTGGCGCGGCGACGCGACGGAAGGCCTGCTCGACCGCTATGTACGGCAGCGCCGCGCCGCCAATATCGAATTCGTCCAGGCGCAGTCGATCCGCAACAAGGAGCTGCTACAGGAGCGCGATCCCGAGCTGCGAACGCGGCGGCTCGACGAGCTGCAACGCATCGCGGCCGACCAGACCTGCCACAAGGAGTATCTGGTCAAGAGCTCGATGATCTGGAGCGTGCGACGGGCGGCAGAGGTCGCATGACCGCGGCGAAGCCCGCTGCGCCGCGCCGCCGCCGGGCTTCGGTCTACGTCGTGCTGCTGATTGCGGCCTGGACGGCGGCGATAACGGCGCGGCTTGCTCCGCAATTCGATACCGCCTTGCGCATCGACGGTCGCGTCACGACGGTCGACGACTACATCGCCGACCGATGCGGCGAGCGGCTGGGCCCGGCGGCCGAGAGCTGCCTCGCCGCGGCGCATCGCAAAGCGCAGATTCAACTGCGTCGGGAACAGGCTAGAACCGTGCTGATGATCGTCGCGCCCGCCGTGTTATATTCGATTTATCTGCTCCTCGCCGGCGTCGCCGATGCCCGCCGCCGGCGTGCCGCGAAGCAACTGAAGGGCGCGTGATGAAGCGACTGCACGTTGTTCTTGCCGGTCTTGCGCTGATCCTGCTGACGGCGGCGACGGCCGCCGCGACCGATTACAAGACCGACAGCGCTGCCGCCTGGGCCGCCGCCGATCGTTGCACCCGCGAAGCCGCGCGCTTGTTCCCAGACTATACGCCGCAGGGCAACGCGGCCCGCGAGAACTATCGCCGCGCGTGCTTGCGCGCCGACAACCTGCCGGCGCCCAACGGACAGGCCAGCACGTCGAATTGAGTTTGCGGCCTAGCACTACTTTGGCAGATTTACTCATGCCGACGCGGCGTTCTGGCCCACGTTCGGCAGTGGGGACATCGCCCTGGCGGCGGTCGGATGAAGAGAGTGATGATAGCGTGGCGCACGGCCGGCAA
>JBOHLS010000033.1:0-26274 GCA_050729835.1 Allostellaceae bacterium
TGATTGACGCTCCGCGTCATTCAAAGCGCTTGCCAAGACGGCCGCCAGCGTCAATTATCTCTCCGCACGGCTGCCGCGTCTCATCCAGATTGTCGCGCCGTTCTCATCCAGATTGTCGCGCTATAGACCTCCAGCGCCATCGCGCCGATTGGAGGCAGTCTGGTCTAAATACAGAGGCGTCAGTCGCCCACTTCGTTGTCTCGCCATGGACACTCCGGTAGCCCGGCCTGCGTTCGATGGGTCGCATCCGGTACAGTTCAGGCCGATCTGCTTATGCCACCCGATCGGCGACGCCCGATCGAGCTTCTCGGCCCCCTTCTACCCGTCCTCTCGACGGGCAGGGCGGCATCGCAGCCGCCGGTCAAAGATCAGCAAGCTCAAGAGATGTTGTTAACTCACCTTCACCTCCTGCGCCGTCGCGGCGCACTCAACACCGACCAGGGCAGCCAGCTCACCAGTGCCGAGTTTACCGGCGTGCTGCTCGCCAAGGGCATCGCGATCAGCATGGACGGCAAAGCGGCTTGGCGCGACAACGTGTTCGTCGAGCGGTTATGGCGGACGATCAAATACGAGGGGGTTTACCTGCACGAGATGACCGACGGCTTCGCGGCCGAGCGCGTCATCCGCGAATGGGTCAATTTTTACAATACAGCGAGGCCTCATTCTGCGCTCGCCGGACGCACACCGGCCGAGGCCTATGGAGCTCGCGGGCCTGTGGGTATGATGGACAAGGCTTGCGCCTTGCCCACATCTCCACAGGCCCAACCGCAGCAAAAGGCTCTCCACATAAATGGGATTCTGGCCGCGTGATCAGCAACCGGAGTACACCTTAACTTCGCCACCAGCCTGTCCAACCAACCGGGACCAGCTCACCTGGATTGGCACTTCGGAATTTGCCGACGCGGCAGGGTTTGCTGCGGCGCAGACCTATGCCGGTTATGCGAGAAGCGGCAGCGTCGCCGGGACGGGCGACAAGGCGGTCTGGACCTTCACGCTGATGAAAGTCGTCGGCCGCGACGTCTGGATCGGGATCTGGGCCTTCGTGTTGGCGATCATCTCGACGACGCGATGGGAAGTCACGGCGTCCGGCCAACGCCCGAACGTCGCGCAGATCTGGTGGTGCTTGACGGCGAAGCTCATCTGATCGGCATTCTTGCGCACGATCTCGATGGCGATGGCGGTAGCGCGGGCGACGCGCTCGCCGGCATAGCCGCTGTCGGCGAAGACCTTTTCGATGAACGGAAACGCCGACCGCGACGTGCGCAGCAGCGGCCCGCCGCCATCGCGGTCTTGGATGTCTGCGGGATGCGGCTTGATGATGAGGCCGTGCCCCTCGGTGTCGACCAGCGCGTGGCGCTTGCGGCCCTTGACCTTCTTTCCGGCATCGTAGCCGCGCGGGCCGCCGGCCTCGGTCGTCTTCACGCTTTGGCTGTCGATGATGGCCGCCGACGGACTGGCTTGGCGGCCGACGCGTTCGCGATCAGCCATGATCAGCGCGTGATTGATCGTCTCGAACAGGCCGTTGTCCCGCCACACCGCGAACCACTGATAGACCGTCTGCCAGGGCGGGAAGTCGCGCGGCAACAGCCGCCAGGCAATCCCGCCGCGCAACACGTAGAAAATCGCGTTGACGATCTCGCGCAACGTCCAGTCGCGCGGCCGGCCGAGCGGTTCGGGTGGCCGCAGGTGCGGTTCGATCACACCCCATAGAGCTTGTTCGCGGGCGGTTCGTCAACGGGCGTATTTTTGTGGTGGCAGGATTTTTAATCGTTCTTGGTGGCTATTTGGATGGGGAAGAACTTCGTTAAGCTTTTATCGTATAAAATCACGTCAGCACATTACACAACCCGAAAACACTTGTGAGGCGTTCGAGGGCGAGGTTTTCGAAATAGACATGCTAACCAAGCGTGGTGCAGTTATGCGAGAAATCGACTTATCGGGGAACAGGTCGCGATGGCCATTCGTTTGACGCTTCGCAAAGGAGATTGGGTCGCAACCGCGCTCGCGCTGTCGGTATTTCTCTTGGTAGTGGTTCCTGCTGTCATCATCTATAAACCCCATTATACGAAATCTCATTACGTGCTGAATGCGATTGCCGGTAATTCTCCGGTCGTCACGGTCAGTCAGCGCGGCAGGACGTTTCATCCGGATACGCTCACGATCACACGCGGCACCGTTCTCCACATCGTCAACGACGACACCGTGACGCACCACATCTACGTCAAGTCGCCAGTCATGAATTTCGATTCCGGTGAACAATCGCAAGGCACATCGGTGAACATGGAGTTCGATTACCCCGGCACCTTCCAGGTGCTCTGTGCCATCCATCCCACCATGCATCTAATGGTGACGGTGAAATAGACTCGCTCCCGATGCGAAGGGGTCGATGCGTCGATTGCCCGTGATTACCTAAGCCCAGATCAAAAAGCCGCAAACCGAGCTTGCGAAGATCAAGGCAAGCATCAAACCCGCGATGATGAAGCGGTAGCAATTGGCTAGGCGATAAACTTGCTACCTGATACTTGCTGGCAGCAGTCGCGCGATCCACTGCACACTCACGAGGTCATACATGGCCGCAATCGCTAGTACGGCCAGCACAATTGGAAAAATTCCGTCGGTGCCGTAGTTCCAAACGGCATACATCAGCTTCACCGATATCAGACAAGCCTAACACCATCACTGCTTCATCGCTCCTCGCCTTGATTTGCGTCATTGCTACGAACGCCCTATGTTGAGAGGTTCTAGCTCGCGGGCTAGTTCCGTACTGGAACCGCCCGTGAAAATCGGAGGGGGTACGTGCCGCGGGGTCCTTGGAGCAAGGTGGGTATTGCCAGGTTCTTCGCCGCGTTGATGACGCTGCTCGTCGCACTGGCGCCTCCGTCCGCCGTTGCCCAGAATTATCCGCCGCCGCCCGCGGCGCCCGTGTTCTCGCCACCGCAGCTTGACCAATTGCTAGCGCCGATCGCGCTCTATCCTGATGCGCTGCTGGCGCAGGTGCTGATGGCGGCCACGTACCCGCTCGACGTCGTCGCCGCCGATCGCTGGGTGCGCGAGCCCGGCAACGCGCAGCTCCGCGGCGATGCGCTCGCGGCCGCGCTCGACCAGCAGCCATGGGATCCGAGCGTCAAGTCGCTGGTGCCATTCCCGCAGGTCCTGGCGATGATGGACGGCCGGCTCGACTGGATGCAGCAGCTTGGGGATGCCTTCTTGGCGCAGCCCAACGACGTCATGGCCGCAGTGCAGCGCCTGCGCCAACAGGCGCAGGCGGCCGGCACTCTCATCTCGACGCCGCAGGAGACGGTTGAGACTCAAGACGGCACCATCGTCATCGTTCCGGCCAATTCCGCCCTTGTGTACGTGCCCAATTACAATCCGACCGTCGTTTACGGCGCCTGGGCTTATCCTGACTATCCACCGATCTACCTGGCACCGCCGCCGGGCTTCGTCGTCTCGGGGTTCTTCTTCGGCCTCGGCATCGCGGTCGTCGCGCCGCTCTGGGGCTGGGGCGATTTCGATTGGCATCGCCACGAGATTCACATCGACCGCGATCGCTTCAATCGCATCAATCATGGCCGGCCGCCAGTGACGAGCGACACGTGGCATTTTGATCCGTCGCAACGCGGCGCTGTGCCCTATCGCGACGCGCGCAGCCGCGCGCAATACCAGCATCCGCTGCCGGGTCTGGCGCCATCCCGCGACTTCCGCGGGTATGCGCCGCCGCAGCAGGCTGCCCGGCCAGCGCTGCAGACCCGTTCGCAGGCAGTACGTCCGCAACCGCAACTCGGAGCGCGTTCGCAGGCACAGCCGCAAATTGCACGGCCCGCCGCGCCGCCGCGTCAGCAGGCTGCGCGTCCGCCCGCGCTGCCGCGGTCGGCGCCATCTGCCCGTCCTGTGGCGCCGCCACAGATCTTCCGCTCGGCCGCGCCAGCCAGCGCATTCCAGCCGTCGCCCGGCGCCAATGTGCGCGCCTATGCACAGCGCGGTGCACAGAGCCGTGCGACGCCCATCGCGCGGCCAATGCCGATGGCGCGCCCGGCGCCGCGCCCGATGCCTGCCGCGCGTCCGGCGCCAAGTCCGCAAGGAGTGCCGCACCGATGATCATCGTCGCGCGGACGGTTCGATCTCTCCTCGCCGTGCTGCTCCTGATGGCCGGCACGAGCGCATACAGTTTCGCCGCGCCGCCACGCAACTTCGCCTCGCCGGATGCCGCGGCGGCGGCGCTGGCGGCGGCCGCACATGCGGATGACGCCCGCGCGCTGGTCGCCATCCTCGGCTCCGGCAGCCATAAAATCGTCTATTCGGGCGACCGCGTCGCCGACCTGAACGGCCGCGCGCAATTCGCCGTCGCCTACGACGCGCTCCACAAGATCGAGCCCGAAGGTGCCGATAGAGCAACCCTGGTCGTCGGCAAGGATGAATGGCCGTTTCCGATCCCGCTCGTGAGGCGGGGCGCGACCTGGCATTTCGACACCAAGGCCGGCGCTCAGGCGATTCTCGATCGCCGCATCGGCCGCAACGAGCTCAATGCCATCCAAGTCTGCCGCGCCTATGTCGCGGCGCAGCGCGACTATGCGACCGCGGATCGCGACAACGACAGCATGCGCGAATACGCCCAGCATTTCGTGAGCAGCCCGGGCAAGCACGATGGTCTCTACTGGCCGACGGCGCCCAGCGCGCCCGAAAGCCCGATGGGTCTCCTCGTCGCCGACGCGCGCGCCCAAGGCTACGGGCCGACGCCGAAAGGCGAGAAACCGCACCGGCCCCAGCCCTACCACGGGTACTTTTACCGCATCCTGACACGGCAGGGACCGCACGCGCCGGGTGGAGCGCTCGACTACGTCGTCGACGGCCACATGATCGGCGGCTTTGCGCTCGTCGCTTATCCGGCAAAATGGGGCGATAGCGGGATCATGACCTTAATCGTCAACCAGGACGGCATCGTCTATCAGAAGAATTTCGGTCCCCGCACCGCAACGCTGGCGCGCGCAATCACCGAATACGATCCCGATCCAAGCTGGACCAAGCAGCAGCCTTAGCAGCTGTCAACGGCTGCCATAATCTCAGACATTTCTTGGACGTGTATCAGCCCCGGTGATCGGAGCCTCGCCGCGTTTTTTTGGTCGCCGCACTGTACGCATTCGGGAGTTCCGTGCGACAAACCATCCACCGACGTCCATCACGATCAACTTGGCCCTGTTACGTCGGAGGTCACGACAGCCGTTCGACGGGCTAAATACCACAAAAGCGCTGAATCTCAGCCGTATAGCCGCCATTGCCGATCCCCGCGGCCGGAATCAGCGAACGGAGCTAGATCAGCTCCAAATGGTGCGAAACGGGAGCCAACGGGTAGCCAAGCGGGTTTGAGCGCTCCGAGCGGCGAACTGACGCGCTGACACGGGATACGCCGTGGCTATTTCGTTTCGTGGCTTGACCGCTGTTGGCCCGAAGTCATATGCGCTGCATCGAGCCCGCTCGCTTGGATCGGTTGCGAAGGAGGCGCCATTGCGCCTTCATCGGATACAGTGGCGACCTCATGCTGTCTCGTGCCGCCAAGTCAGAGATTTATGCACGCATCGCGCACTGGGCCCTTATCCAGTTGTGGGAGGCGATAACTGGCTCCGCTCACGCTTTTTGCTCAGATCGCGTCCGGACCGCGGCAGCGATATCGTCGACCGATCGCCGGGAGAATTGTCCGGCGCGCGCCTGATCGAGGCCGCGGCCAACTTCACGATGAAGAACAGCCGCCTTTTCCTCTCGCGTGGCCTTCTCATGGAGCAGTCGCCGCAATCCGTCGCGGACGACTTCGCTTGCCTTGCTGTACTCACCCGATGCCACTTCCTCTTCGACGAAAGTGACGAGTTCGGAGGACAGGCTGACGTTCATGGTGGGCATTAGCGGCTCCATTGGAACGCCTAGAAAATAAGGTTATTGGCAAAATTGGTCAATGCACAGCCTATAGTATGTAGTATGCCGTTGTTTGGCCCCAACTATTTCCTATTTGGAAACAGTCTATGCTGATTTTTGAAAGAAACGCACGACCGAAGGTGCGCCTACTATTAGGCATGAGCCGGCCGGGTTTCCGTGAGTTTGGGGTCACCAATTGATATCGCGGTCGGGAGCGGCGGGGTTAGCCACGTTCGCCGCCATTACTGCGTTCGCGATCTGGCACTTTATGACGACGGAATCGGCTCGGTCAGCCATGGTAGCTCCCGCATCGGGAGTTCCGGTAACCGCCGGCACGGCGGTCGCGCGCGACGTACCGGTCTACGTCCGCAGCCTCGGGACCGTTCAGGCCTACGACAGCGTCACTGTACGCACGCGGGTCGATGGCCAGGTGACGAAGGTCTTCTTCAAGGAAGGCCAGGAGGTCAAGGCCGGCGACCCTTTGTTTCAGATCGATCCACGGCCATTCCAGGCGGCGCTCGAACAAGCGCAAGCGACCAAACAAAAGGATGAGGCGCAGCTCGTGGGAGCGCGGCGCGATCTTGCGCGCTATGCCAAGCTCGTCGAACCCGGCTATCAGACGCGGCAGGTCTACGAAGATGAGCAAGCAACGGTTGCGGAGTTAGAAGCGGCCGTCAAAGCGGATCAGGCTCAGATTGATGCCGCCCAACTCAACCTGACTTATGCCAACGTCCAATCGCCAATCGGTGGCCGCACTGGCGCTCGATTGGTCGATTTCGGCAATTTCGTGCAGGCATCACAGGCCACGCCGCTCGTCACGATCGTCCAGCTCAAGCCGATCTACGTCACGTTCACCGCACCGCAGAATCGGCTCGATGCCATACGCCTGAATCGGGCTAAGGCGCCACTAACGGCGCTTGCCTATAACAGCGACGATCAAACTCTGCTTTCAAAGGGCGAACTCACGCTGATCAACAATCAGGTCGACACGACGACGGGTACGGTCCAACTCAAGGCGACATTTCCGAATCAGGACGAACGGCTATGGCCGGGTGAATTCGTCAACGTAAGACTGATCGTTTCGACGCGTAAGGGCGCGGTGACCGTCCCGGCTCAAACCGTAATGGAGGGACCGAGCGGCGATTACGTTTATGTCATCAAGCCCGACAACACGGTTATCCACCGCGATGCGACGGTCCTCGCGACGCAGGACGGACTCGCCGTCATCGGCAGCGGTCTGAAGGCCGGTGAGCGCGTGGTTGTGAACGGGCAATTGCGCCTGACGGACGGCGCCAAAGTGAACATTGTCGCGGCACCAAAGAGCAGTTGATGGAACTCGTCCAAGCGGGTTGCCCGCGCCGCAAAGAGTTGCGTCCTTGAATATTTCTGAGACTTTTATCCGCCGGCCGATTGCCACGTCTCTCCTTATGCTGGGGATTCTGGTGTTTGGCGGGGGCACTTATAAGTTGCTGCCGGTTTCGGCACTGCCGACCGTCGATTTTCCGACCATCGTCGTGACGGCACAACTGCCAGGCGCGAGTCCCGACACCATGGCGTCGTCGGTCGCAACGCCGCTCGAGCAGCAATTCGCCTCAATCCCGGGCCTTGCGCAAATGACGTCGACCAGCGGGCAGGGAGCGACGAGTATCACCCTCCAGTTCGATTTGAACCGCAACATCGATGCTGCCGCGCAGAATGTGCAAACGGCCATCAATGCTGCCGGCGGACTGCTACCCAAAGATTTACCTAATCCTCCAACCTACAAGGAAACCAATCCCGCCGACCGCGCGGTCCTCATCTATGCCGTCTATTCCGACGCGATGCCGCTCTACAGGGTCGATGATTACGCCTATACGGTTCTCGCTCAAAAGCTTTCGACCGTCCCCGGCGTTTCCGAAGTTGATATCGCCGGTCAGCAGCAATATGCCGCTCACGTACAGGTCAATCCCATCACCCTTGCGGCCAAGGGCATCGGCCTCGAAGACGTTCGCACTGCCCTGACCAACGCGACGGTGGATGAACCGAAAGGCGATCTGGAGGGCAAAGGCCAGATTATCACGCTTGATACCAACGATCAGTTATTCGACGCCCAAGCCTTCCGCAATGTCATCATTGCCTACCGCAATGGCGCGCCGGTCGAGGTGAAGGACATCGGTGACGTCATCAACTCAAGCACCCAGCCGCGGACCGGTGCCTGGTATAATGGCCAGCATCGGGCCGAGTTGTTGCTGATTCGGCGTCAGCCGGGCGCGAATACCATAGCCATCGTCGATCAAATCAAGGCGATGATGCCGACTCTGTTGGCTTCCATTCCACGCTCCATTCATGTCGACCTCATATCCGATCGCTCGGAAACCATCCAGGCGTCGGTGTCCGACGTGCAGTTCACGCTGATGCTGACTGCTGCCCTCGTCGTCCTGATGATTTTCCTATTCTTACGTAAGCTGTGGGCGACCATCATCCCGGCCGTCGTCGTTCCGCTGTCCATCATTGGCACATTCGGTGTGATGTATCTTCTCGGATACAGCATCGACAATCTTTCGTTGATGGGGCTGACGATTGCGATTGGCTTTGTCGTGGACGATGCGATCGTCATGATCGAGAACATCGTTCGTTACATCGAGGCGGGCGACAGTCCGTTCGAGGCGGCGCTCAAAGGCGCCGGCCAAATCGGCTTCACCGTGTTGTCGATCACGATTTCGCTAGTCGCCGTCTTCATTCCTCTGTTGTTCATGGGCGGGATCATCGGCCGCCTATTTCACGAATTTGCCATGACCGTCACGACTGCCGTGTTGATGTCGGGATTCATTTCGCTGACGCTCACACCGGTCATGTGCTCGCGCTTCCTCAAGCACGAAAGCGAGGAGGCGGGCGGGCGATTCAACCGGGCGGCGGAAGCATTCTTCCGATGGCTGATCAATGGCTATGACCGCGGTCTGCAATGGGTTTTCCGCCACCAGCCTCAGATGCTCGTTGCCACGCTGGCGCTGATCGTGGTGACGGGCATCCTCTATGTCTTCATCCCGAAGGGTTTTTTCCCCGAGCAGGACACTGGGTTCATTTTCGGCGAGGCGGAGGCTCGCCAAGACACCGCCTTTGCCCAAATGGCGAGCATCGAAAAGGAATTCTCGAAGATCATCCTTACCGATCCCGCGGTGCAAGCGGTGATGGGCTTTACCGGTGCGACCGGGGGCAACCCGAGTGAAAATACCGCGCGTACCTTCATTCAACTGAAGCCATTCAGCGAGCGAACCGCATCGGCCGAGCAGGTGATTCAGCGTCTACGACCCAAGGTCGCCCAAGTCGTAGGGGCGAATTTCTACATGCAACCCGGCCAAGATGTGACGGTGGGAGGCCGGCTGTCGCAGGACGAATACCAATACACCTTGACCGACACCGATACCGACGAACTCAATCATTGGGCGCCGATCGTCGAGCGGGCGATGCAGAAGATACCCGATCTGCAAGATGTGGCATCGGATCAAGAGATCGCCTCGCCACACATCGCGGTCGACATTGACCGAAACGCTGCGTCTCGGCTCGGCATATCGATGGAGACGATCGACGAGACCTTGTACGACGCCTTCGGCGAGCGGCAGATCGCGCCCATCTATACGTCGACCAATCAGTATCGCCTGATTCTCGAAGTTCAGCCGCAGTTCCAGGACGATCCCACGGTACTGTCGGACATTTACGTCTCGACCAATACCGGTACCCAGGTGCCGTTGAGCGCGGTCGCGCATTTCATCAACAAGGTGGAACCGCTGACGGTCAACCATCAGGGCGTCTTCCCAGCAGTCACCTTGTCGTTCAATCTCGCGTCGGGTTATTCGCTCGGCCAGGCGGTCGATGCGATCGCGAATCTTCGGCGGCAGTTGGGGGCCCCCATTACGCTTCAGGGCGCGTTCCAAGGTACAGCGCAAGCGTTTCAGTCCTCGCTGTCTTCGACACCGCTCCTCGTCGCGGCGGCGATCTTCGTAGTCTATATCGTCCTCGGTATGCTCTATGAGAGCTATATCCATCCGCTCACCATCCTGTCGGCGTTGCCGTCAGCCGGTGTCGGCGCGCTCATCATGTTGATGCTGTTCCATTACGACCTCAGCATCATCGCGATTGTCGGCATCGTTCTCCTGATCGGTATCGTCAAGAAGAATGCCATCATGATGATCGACTTTGCGCTTGAGGCCGAGCGCAAGGAAGGCAAGAGCCCGCAGGAATCCATTCATCAGGCCTGTCTACTGCGCTTCCGCCCGATCATGATGACGACAATGTCTGCTCTCTTGGCCGGGCTGCCGCTGGCGCTGGGACACGGTGCCGGCTCTGAGCTGCGTCGGCCGCTGGGCATTGCGATTGTCGGCGGTCTGCTGGTCTCCCAGAGCCTAACGCTCTATACGACGCCGGTCATTTATCTGTACCTCGACCGTGCGAGCCATCGCCTGAAGCGGTTCCGGCAACGGCGCCAAGCCGCCGTGCAAGCGGGCGAATAATAGATGAGTTCCTACGGCAATTGGCTGTCGGCTGTCCACGGATGGACGAAAGGCCATGACTCCGCATGACGACGACAACGACGATGATCGGATCACGAGAAGCCTCGCTGGGCTTGCCGTCATCCTCTTTCTCGCGGTGGTCGCCTTGATACTCACCGATAGGCTTCGCGTGGTCTGGAACCTCGAGGATTGTCTGATGTCGGGACGGACCAACTGTATGTCGGTCAATGTCTCGCCAAGTGATAGGTGAGATTTGGCCAGAAACCCGAAATCCGTGATGTGGCGGCGACGCGCAATGATGATCTGCGCGTCGCAACCTGGGCGCTTTATCTGGATTCGGGCGACCCTCCTTGGCGTCGGCGTGATAACCGCTGGTCTACTGTCGAGCTGTGATCTCGGTCCCGACTACAAACCGCCGGCGCTCCAAATTCCCTCGAGTTGGAGCAACACGAATGCTGCCGCGATATGGCCGGCGCTCGATTGGTGGCATGGCTTTGGGTCGCCGCAGCTTGACGTGGACGAAGCGCAGGCCGCAAAGGCGAATTACGATCTCAAAGCAGCTGTCGCGCGCGTTCGCGAGGCCAACGCGCAGGTCGAGATTGCGGGAGCGCCGCTGCTTCCGTCCATAGACCTCAACGGCAGCGCGGCCCGGGAGCGGACTCTAGCAGCGGGGTCCGGCTCAAAACTCAACATCACCGACTTCACCGTCGCGCCGGCGGCGGCCTATGAGGTCGATTTCTGGGGCAAGAACTGGGCGACTCTGGCATCGGCACAAGCATCGGCCAATGCATCGCGCTACGATCGGCAGGTTGTGGGGTTGACGGTGGTCACGGGCGTGGCTGACACGTACTTCCAAGTCGTGGCATTGCAGGACCGCCTGAAGGTTGCGGAGCAAAATCTGGCCAATGGCGAAAGTGTACTGCGTGGTGTCGAAGCGCAATTCCGCGCTGGCACGGCAACCCGCCTCGATGTTGTGCAGCAGCAAACCGTCGTTTCTAATTTGCGTGCCGCCATACCGCCGCTCCAGCAGCAACTCGCTCAGAATGTCGATGCACTAGCGATTTTGTTGGGCAAACTACCAGAGGATGTCAAGGTGACGCAGAGTTCCCTATCTGCGCTTTCGATACCGAAGGTGGCGCCGGGATTGCCGGCGGCCTTGTTGGCGCGGCGACCAGATGTGCGAGAGGCGGAGGCGCAACTTATCGCTGCAAACGCCAACATCAAGGCCGCGCGTGCACAATTCTTTCCAGATATTACGTTGACGGCGGAAGGCGGGGTGGAAAGCACGGCTCTCTCGACACTCTTTACGCCTGCGGGAGCAATTTACGCGCTGGCGGCGTCTGTGACGCAGCCGATCTTCGAAGGTGGCAGTCTTCAGGGGCAGCTCGAATATTCGAAAGCACGCTACGACGAACTCCTCCAGGATTATCATAAGGCAGTCATTTCAGCCTTCGGCGACGTCGAAAATGCGCTTGTCGTAACCCAGAAGACTGCCGAGCAACAGGCCGACGAAGCCGATACGGTCGCCAAGGCGCGACGGGCTTTCGAGATATCTCAGGTTCAATATCGTGCGGGAACAATCACGCTACTGACTGTGCTCAATACCGAGACAGCATTGTTTTCTGCGGAGGACACATTGGTTCAAGATCGACTCGCTCACATGCAAGCGACCGTCAGCCTGTTTCAGGCTCTTGGCGGTGGCTGGCACGATCAGTCAAAAACCACGCAGCCTCACGACTGAGCGGCACGCGCCACCCTTTCGCCGACAGGCGTAACAGAAGCGGCGATAGACATTTCGTAGAACCGCTCGGTGAGGTGTGAGTATCCTGCCGTCTTTCGTTGGATTCTCTGGGTGTATTTCCAATTTGGTATGTTCTGTCTGAGGCAAGAAATCGACGTTCGATTGGCGTATGAATCCCCTTAATCGTGCGAACGGGTTGATCCTCGATGACGGACAGGCATGGATCCGAACTCGCGGAAATCGCAAAGTTCGTCGTCATTGCGGAGCACCGTAGCTTTTCCAAAGCCGCCTCCGAGCTCGGCGTGTCGGTATCAACCTTGAGCAAGACATTACGCTCGCTTGAGGAACGGCTCGATATTCGGCTTTTCAATCGGACGACACGGCGCGTGGTTCTCACCGAGGCTGGCCAACAGTTGCTCATAGAAGTGAGACCCGCACTCAACAAACTCCAAACGGCCGTTGAGAACGTTGGCGCGTTGCGAAACACCCCCGCCGGATTATTACGCCTTAACGTGTCGAGTTTGGCCGCCACTATGGTAATCAGCCCAATTCTTGGTCCCTTCGCCAAGGCCTATCCGGCGGTTCGTGTCGATATCAGTGTCAAAGATGGACCAGTCGACATCGTCGGTGGGCATTTTGATGCCGGAATTCGACGCGACAGACGCATCGAACGTGACATGGTCAGCATTCGCATCAGTCACCCAGCGCGGATTTTGACGGTCGCATCTCCGGAGTACGTCACTAAGCATCTTCCACTCAAGACTCCAGACGACTTACACGCGCATAATTGCATTCGGTTTCGACTGGCGGACGGCACAATAGCCAGATGGGAGTTCGAGCGGGCGGGGCGGAAACAACGTGTCCGCGTCGACGGCTCGCTCATCGTTGACAATGTCGATCTGATGCTGTGCGGTGCGCTCGCGGGGATTGGCATAGCCTACACACTCGAGCCTTACGTACGGCCGTTGATCGATGCGAGCCGCCTTGTTCCCGTGCTCGAGGAGTGGTCGCCATGCTATTCCGGCTGGCACATTTATTACCCGAGTCGCCGCCAGATGCGCGCACCATTAAAAGTTTTTATCGATTTCGTCCGGCACCAACCCCGTGATTGAGAAGCGAAGTTCAGCTCAGATTGATACGATGAGCGAACTTGCCTCTCGGTGGGTTCGAGCCCCTGATTTGAATCTGCTATAAGGAGAGCAAATCTTTTCTGACTAGGCCTCTTGATAACGACGGATATTCAAGGACATCAGAAGACTGAAAAGTCAGAAAATTGGCAGAGTTCCATTACCTCCCACAAATTCGTAAATATACGCCGTTAGATCGGCGGCCGCAGGGGCCGGTGAAACCCTTCGGCCCTCGGCGCCTTTTTCCGCTATTCGAAGGCCATGCGCCTTGACGTTGCTCCCGGTTCTTTTTCGCTCTATCGGGCTAACAAGCCGCGCATTCCGATATCACAAAATTATCGGCGCCAGTAACAGTGCACAAAGGCGGCACCGTCGTGAGGTCCGAGGTTTGTACTTTTAATCTGGTTGTCCGCCGATGCATCCTATTGCTCAGTGGTTTTTGACAACGGTGTGACAGCGTCGGGGGCGTCGCTCATGCCTAATCCAGCTATTTGGATATCCGTACTTCTTGGAGCCCTCATCGGCATTGCTGTTGGTTGGAGAGGCGACAAACGTCGTTGGGTCATGGTGTTTGCGGCGGCATCGCCGCTTCAGGCTGAGGGAGTCAAGTATATAATTCCCATGATTAGGTGTGTATCGCCGTTTGGCCTCAGCGCAGCCATCCAATTTTATGATCGGCAGACATGAAAAAGGGGCCTTTGAAGTGGCCCATTTTTCTCGACGGCATAACGCCTCAAGGATGCTCAGGACCAGGATGACCAGGACCGGGATGCTCCCAGTACCGGTCCTCGTCGTGCCAGCCCATGTTTTTTTCTTGGGTATGCTTGTGGCCGAAATAGTGATTGGGTTGCTGGCGCTTGAATTCTGTAAACTGTTGGTGATTGCGCCATGGGTGCCACTGATGGTTCTGGTCCCAATAACCGTCCGAGAAACCAAAGGCGATTCCTCCAATGTCGACCCCCACCGAAACATTAGCCGCCCGTGCCGGCGCTACCACCGCCAAGGGTGCCGCCAAAACTGCCAACGCGATGAACGCCGTATGGATCCTCAAGGTTCGAACTCCTGGATGAGCGTGTTCACGTTTGAGAAACGCGCAGTGGTTTTGTCGGTGCCAACGACGCACCTATACAACTCGTCGACGTGATTGTCGACAAGGTTGGAGCCGACTGCTCAAGATCGCCAACATTGATGTCGCGCTTCACGGCATCCCGCCGACAAACCCGCTGGTGTCCTCGTTCTTGATCAAGGCTAGCCGTACGCCAACGTGGCGACAGCCCGGCCGAAGGCAAGCCAAGTTCTTTGCGACTTCATCCAACCTCACGTCGCGGTGAACCACCTTGATAAGAAGGTGTGTCGGACTTTCCAGCCAGACGTGCAAGCACCGCAGGCACATCGCTTCCAGCAACACACCATCGTCCAAGTCGCGCAGAGATATATCGCGCTTCCAGTTCACCAGAAATCCTCGGCGCTCGGGATGCGGTTATAGGCGATCTTGCCGCCTGCGTAACCGCCGGGCGGTGGCGTCCAGGGTCCGATGGTGACGACGCGCTTCCCGAATTTTCGGTTGAGGCCGTCAATCGTGTTGGTCAGCAATTCGCAGCGTTGCCGCTCTTTGTCGTCGGCCAGGAGCATATCTAGCTGGCGTCGATTTGCTGGCGACAGTTCCGACAGCGCGACGCTGACGCGGACGATTTCAGTGCGCGGGGTCAACTCGGCGCGAACCTTGTCCCACAGGACGTTGAGCGCGCTCAGGCAGGCGAAATCGTCTTGCACACAGGGAAGCTCGCTCCCTCGGAACCAAGCGCCATAGTGGTTGTCGAGCGAAAGCCACAGCCTCCCCGCATAAAAGCCGTCGCGCCGCATCCGCCGCGCCGCCTTCGTAACCAGTAAACGGGAACAGGATTGGGCGTGGTCAAAGTCTCGCCAGCGAGGAGGTAAGACGCGGCCGTGCCCGAACATGCCGCGCGACGTTGGCATGGCCTGAATGTCGTAGCCGTGCAGCGCGTACCACATGCGCTCGCCGTTGACGTTGCGCCACAGCGCGCGAAGCTGCTTCGGTTGGGTGTGCCACAGGTCGCGCGTGGTGTAGATCGCCGCCCGGAAAAGGCGACCTTCCATGTGTTCGCCAACGCCGGGAATGTCCGCGAGCGGCAGAGCGAATAAGGGCTTCGGCAAATCCTCAGGGCGCCAGATGGTCACGCCGTTGGGCTTGTCGATCTTGCACGCGATCTTCGCCAGCAATCGGTTGGCAGCGAAGCCGATTGAACAGGTGATCTGATCGCCGACATTCTGGCGGATGCGGCTTTTGATTCGCCACGCGAGGGCGACAGGATCGGCAATTTCCTCCGGCCCGAGCTTGCACACGAGTTCGTCGATGGATTTGACCGTCTCGATGGGAAGCTCGCAATAAATCTCGTTCAACAGCGTATTGTGAGCGCGCCGGAATAGGTCTGGGCGTTGCGTAACCAGCACAAGGTCCGGGCAGACCTTCAATGCTTCGGGGACGCGCATGACATTCTTGACGCCGCGCGCCTTCGCTTCCTTGGAGCAGGCAATCACCATCGTTGAGTTGGCGGCCGAGGTCTCGAAGGGGATCACGCCGACCGGCTGACCGCGCAGCCTGGGCATGGCCTGCTGCATGACCGAGGCAAAGAAGCCGTCGAAATCCAGGTAGAGCTTCTCGATTGTTACCGGCTTTCGCATGGCCTCTCCCTTTCTGGCCATGAGAACAAAGACAGAACACGGGAGTCAAGCAGACTGATAACCGCCTAGGTGTTTGGTCCCAGGCTTTGATGGTGCATTATTTTCTCCGGTATGGAGGAATGCACTATGGGCCAGGTTCTTCACGGCAGCGCCACAACGACGGAGGCGAGCCGGTTCTCCAGCAGGACGAAGGGCCCGCGGCGGATCGAGGTCAGCGACAGCATCGAGTGCGCCCGCACCCACTGTCAAACGGGTAAACCGGGACGGCGCCAGCTAAGTGGATTTGCGGCCGCGCGCGTCGGCCGGCGCCGGCTGGGCCGCCACGCCTGCCATCGGCTCCGACGCGTCGGCGATGCGCTGGCGCAGATCGGCGGCCAGCACCTCGACATCGCCGGGGCGCAAGATGCTGAGGTGCGTGCCTTGCACCGGCACGATGGTCGATTGCGGCGCCAGCCGCGTCCACACCCGACCGACCTGCGGCAGGTCGAGCAGCGGCTTGGTGTTGGCCTCGTAGGCCACCACCGGCCCGGCATATTTCACCGGGCGGTAGGCCAGCACCGCAGCGTAAAGCCGCTCCATGAACGCCCGCTCGTGCGGCCGGAAATACGACACATCCATGAATTCCTCGAGCGCGTGGAAATCCATCTTCTCGCGCGCACCCCGGCCGTCGAGCGCGGCCTTGGCCTGCGCCGCCCCCTTGATGATGACGCGCCAGAGGAGTGAGCGCACCGAGCGCTTCATCGTCACCGCGTCGCGCAGGATCCAGCTCGGCAAATTGCGCCCGATTTCGTAGAGGTACAGCGGATGCCAGCGGCTCAGCGCATAGGCACTATTCTTGGGCGCGGCGTCGATGGCGACTAGCAGGCTCACCGCCCGGCCGCGCGCGCGCAGCAGCTGGGCAATTTCGAGCGCGATGATGGCGCCCGCGGACCAGCCACCGAGCATGAAAGTGCCCTCCGGCTGATACTTGTCCAGCAGCTTGGCGTAATAGGTGGCGATGCCGTGCACAGTCGACCCGAACTCGTCCTCCTCGACCTTGGCCGGCGGCGCCTGGATGCCGAAGAAACGCACGCCCGGCATCAGCTTCGCCAGATGGCCGAAATCCGTGCCGCCCGCGCCCGACAGCGAATGGACGCAATAGAAGGCCGGCCGGCGATTGTCCTTATCGGCGGCAGCGTCGTTGATCGGCACCATGATGTGCGCGAACTTGGTGGCGATGCGCGCGAACAGCGCGGTGAGGCCTGCGGGATTGGCAGCGGAGTCGGACATGGTTCTTACCTTGTTTCTTACGCCGACAGCGCGACGCGGTCGGCGACGCGGCCGAAACTGGCGCGCACCGCTTCGAGCAGCGCGACGACGGCATCGATGTCGGCCGGCGCAGTTTCGCCATTGGTGACGCAGGCGCGCACCACGTCGCGGCCCTCGAACGCGGCAACGGACAGCCAAGCGCTGCCGGTTTCCACCAGGCGACGGACGATGGCGCGCACCGACGCCGACCCGGCCGGCGGCTCGAGGCAGACCACGGCCAGCGCGGGATCGTTGGCCACCCGCCAGCCATGCTCGCGCGCGCGCTCCGCCAGGCGCTGCGCCAGCTCGACCGCGCGGTCGACATGCGCCCCGTGCGCCACCCAGCCGCCGGTGGCGAGCGACAAAAACAGGCGCAAGCCGATGAAGCGCCGCGACCATTGGGCGCTGTTCATGTAGGGATCGGCCGACGCCGCCTGCGACGGCATGAAGCCGGCCGCGACGTTGAAGGCGCTCGCCAGCGCGTCGGGATGGGCGGTCAGGAACATGCCGGCACCCATGGTGGCGGCGAACCATTTATGCGCGTCGATGGTGATCGAATCCGCTGCGGCGATGCCGGCGAGCCGGCCATATAGCCTGTCGGAGGCAAGCGCGCCGCCGCCCCAGGCGGCGTCGACGTGATACCAGAGGCCGGCGCGGCGGGCGATCGCGGCGCATTCCGGCAGTGGGTCGATCATGCCGGCATTGGTAGTGCCGGCGGTGGCGACGATCATCACCGGCACGCGGCCGTTGCTGCGATCGGCGAGCAGCGCCGCGTCGAGCGCCGCCAAATCCATCCGCCCGGTGCCGTCGGTCGGCACGAAGCGCGCCGCCTCGCGGCCGATGCCGGTCATGTGGGCGAGCTTCACCCAGGCGAGATGGCAGTCGCGCGAGACATAGAAGGTGGGATCGCCCTTGAAGGCGCGCGCCCCGTGGACGGCGAAGCTGGGCTCGGCGCGGGTCAGCGCGCACAAGAGCGCGGCGCCGTTGGCCTCGGAGCCGCCCGAGGTGAAATGGCCGGCCGCCGCCACCGGCAGGCCGGCGCGGCGGGCGAGCGTCTTGATGACATGCGCCTCAATCGCCACCGCGGCGGGCGAGGTGGTCTGGCTGGCAAGCTGCGGGTTGAACGAGGCGGTGATGCGGTCGGCGCATTGTGCCGGAAAACTGGGCTGCGGGTTGTAAAGGCCGAGATAGCGCGGATGGGTGACGTGCGTCACGCCCTGCTCGAGCTGCGCTACCGTCCAGGCGAGCGCTTCATCGAAGGGCATCGGCATCTTGAAATCGAACGACGCCAGCTCGGTGGCGAACGCGGCGAGATCGAAACTCGGCGCGACCGGGCCGGCATTGACTCGGCGCTCGGCGGCGTCGAGCAGCACCGTCAACCGGTGGTCCCAGATCAGCCGCTGGTCTAGCGGCGGGAACAGCGCGCTCATGCCGCGCCCCGTTGCGCCGTGTCGCGCCAGGACGGGACGGCGTGCTGTGCCTTGCCCTCGGCCACCAAGGCAAGCCAGTTGGCGTAAAGCCGCGTCGCGGCAGGATTGCGGAGATGCGCCGGGCCGGCAGCGAAGGCGGCGTCGATGCCGGCCAGCACCGCATTGGGCGGGAGTTCGCGCACGTCGCGGCGCAGCGCGGCGAGCTTCGCGTCGGCGCGGCGGCCGAAATAGCGCACCGGCACGGCGGGATGGTCGGGCCACTCGCCGGCAAGGAAGCGCTTCACGTCGCGGCGATATTCCTTGAACAAGCTGTCGGGCTCGTATTCCGGATGGCCTTGCAGGAACAGGAACAGGCAGCCGCGCACCGGCTTCAGGAACATGTCGACGCCGACCTGCGGCCCGACCGAGAGAACGGTGTAGCCCTTGCTCCACAGCTTGGCCTCGTCGATGCTGTTGTGCCGCGAATGCGGCGTCAGCCAGGAGTGAGTCAGGCCGGCAAGCAGCGGATGGTCGGACGATGCAGTGCATTCAAACATGCCCGATAGCTTGTGTCGCAGCTGGCGGCGCTCGACCCCGTCGAGCGCGAACACGGCGGCGTGCGCGGCGAGGCACGACCAGGCTGCCGCCAAAGTGTTGCCGGCCGCCCAGTCCACCAGCCGGGCGAGCGCCGGCACCAGCGGCTCGTTGGCGATGGCGGCGCCTTGCGGCTCGTCGCCGGTGACGATGATGCCATCAGGTCGCACCGACTCGAGCAGCCGGAAAGCCGCGGCTGTCTTGGCCTGGAACTGGTCGATGACGACGAGACGCAGCCGCACGCTCATCGCCTGCGCCGCGGCGGCCATCAGGCTCGCGAACTGGTGCTTGGTCGCGCGCTTGGCGGCGTTCGGCATGTTGTTGACCAGTGCCACCACCAGCTCGGCCTTGGCGCGCGCGGCCATCAGCGGCTCCCGCTGGCCGAGCGCTGCGGCCCGCGCGCCGCGGCCTGGGCCGCGTCCAACGCCTGATCGAGATCGGCGAGGATGTCGTCGATATGCTCGATGCCAACGCTCAGGCGGATGGTTTCGGGCGTGACGCCGGCCTTGGCCTGCTGCTGCGGCGTCATCTGGCGATGCGTGGTCGATGCCGGATGGCAGGCAACCGATTTGGCGTCGCCGAGATTGACCAGCCGCTTCACCAGCGTCAGCGCGTCGTAAAAGTGCATGCCAGCCTCGGCGCCGCCCTTGACGCCGAAGGTGAGCAGCGAGCAGGCGTTGCCGCTAAGATATTTCTGCACCAGCGGATAATATTCGCTGTCCGGGAAGCCAGCATAATTCACCCAGGCGACGCGTGGATCGTTGCGCAGTGTTTCAGCGACGCGGCGGGCATTGGCGACATGGCGTTCCACGCGCAACGCCACCGTCTCGACGCCTTGCAACAGGAGGAAGGCGCTCAAGGGCGACAGCGCGGCGCCAGTGGTGCGCAGCGCGAAATTGCGGCAGCGCTCGATCAAGGCAGTCGGCCCGAAGCGCTCGGCATAGATGAGGCCGTGATAAGCCGGGTCGGGCCGAGTCAAGCCGGGGAAGCGGCGCGGCTGCACCGCCCAGGGGAAACGCCCGCCATCGACGATGGCGCCGCCCAGCGTGGTGCCGTGGCCGCCGAGGAATTTGGTGAGCGAGTGGACCACGATGTCGGCGCCGAATTCGATCGGCCGCAGTAGCACCGGCGAGGCCACCGTATTGTCGACGATCAGCGGCACGCCATGCGCATGTGCCATGCTGGCTACGGCTTCGAGGTCGGCGACGTTGCTGGCCGGGTTGCCGACGCTTTCGCAGAACACCGCGACCGTATCTTCGTCGATCAGCGGTTCGAGATCGCCGGCGCAGCCCGAAGCGGCGAAGCGCGCCGTGACGCCGAAGCGCGGCAGCACGTGGGCCAGCAGCGTGTGGGTGGTACCGTAAAGCTGCGGCACCGAGACGATGTTGCGCCCGGCCTCGGCGAGCGCCAGAACCGCATTGTGCAGCGCCGCCTGGCCGGAGGCGAGGCAGAGCGCGCCGCTGCCGCCTTCGAGCGCGGCAAGACGGCGCTCCAACACGGCGACGGTTGGGTTGGCAATGCGGCTGTAGCGGAAGCCCTCGGCCTCGAGGTTGAACAAGGCGGCGGCGTGATCGGCGCTGTCGAACTCGTAGGCCACGGTCTGGTAGATCGGCACCGCCACCGCGTGCGCCGATTCATCCGCCGCATAGCCGGCATGAAGGGCGAGCGTTTCCGTCCGCATCTGCGTGGCGCGCGCTGGGGTGTCGGAGGAAGCTTTTTTCACCTGTACGATATGCTGCCGAACAGGTTGCAAAATCGCTAAAAGCCCAGGAATTCGCGGGTTTCATGGCACCGGGCCGCAGCGGCGGGATACGCGTTTGGTAAACAGACATTCAGCACGCTGGCCGCATGCGGCGTCGCCAAATCCAATCAATTTTTTACAATTTGCTGCCAGCATCGGCGCGCAGAGTGGTGTGGCTTCGCGCGCATCCAGGAAAGGACAGCCGATGACGGCTCAGACCAACGTGAAAGAAACCGATTTTTCCTACGAAGCCGTCATCCGAGAAATTTGCGGGTTCGATTGGGCCGGTCTCAGCGAGGCCGCGATGCTCGATTCGGCCTGGGCCTACTACTTCTTCTCGGTCCAGTTCCAGGAGAACATGGAGGTCGCCCGCAAGCTCACCCCCGAGGACGAGAATCTGAAGCATCTCGAACGCGAGGAATCGAACACCGACAATCTCTCGCCGTGGCCGGGCGTGGCCGAACCGGGCGAGCGGATGAACCATCATGAATTCATGCACCGCGCGCTCGAATTGTCGCCGATCGCGGCGGATAAGCGCCGTCGCTTCGTCGCCTATGGCGAGCGCTATCTGCGCGACGTGCGCGCGATCGACGACCGGACGCGCGCCCTCAGCATCAGCAGCTATGAGGATGGCGGGCTGGAAGCCGTGTTCCGCGCCATGATGAAGATGCCGGACGCACTGAACCCGGCACTGCTAGCCTTCAAGCATTTTCTATCGGCACACATCGCTTTCGACAGCGACCCCGTCAATGGTCACGGCGCGCTGACCCGTCATCTGCGGCCCGACGACCGCATCCTGCCGCTGTGGCAAGCCTTCCACGACATTTTCACGGAATTCGTTCCGGCACTGAACGGCATGCCGGCGCTGACGCGCGCCAGCGGGGTCTGAGTCCATGTCCGTGCGCGCGACCGTGCTGGAAGTGATCGGCGAAGTCGCGGCGCAGCAGAACAAAACGCTGGCGCCACTGACCGACGATCTGCCGCTGCTCGATTCCGGGCTGGATTCGCTGTGCATCGCCGTGACAGTGGCGCTGCTCGAGGGCCGGCTCGGCCTCGATCCCTTCGCCGAGGCTAGCGCCGAGACGCTGCCGGTGACGCTCGGCGACTTCATCAAGCTCTACGAGAATGCCCGTCAGTGATGGACGCACGCTGCGCCGGCTGACCAAGGCCGTTGGCCTGGGCGCCGGCCGTTTCGTCGCCGACGATGCGGCGCGGTTTGCCCTGACCGAGTTGCTTGGCCACAGCGCGATCGCCGCGTCCGAGCAATGGCGCGGCCGTTCGATCCTGCTTGCCACGCACCGCCAGCGCGACACCATCCGCGCCCTGCTGGCGCTCGACGGCGTGGCAGCGCGGCTGGTGATCGCGCCCCCCGACTTGGCACCGCCGCACCTGCCGGCTATCCTCGCCGACGCCGCCATCGACGCGACGCTGTGCGATCGCGCCGAGTTGGCCGACGCCATCCCCGCCGCCCTGCCGCGCCTGGCGCTGGCCGAAGCTGCCGTGCCGCCGGCCGGACCGGCCCAGCCCACCGAATGGGTGCTGCTGACCTCGGGCACCAGCGGCCGGCCCAAGCAGGTGGCGCACAATCTGGCGAGCCTCGCCGGGCCCGTGGCCGATGGCTTGGCGGCGCAGGAAAACCCGGTCTGGAGCACTTTTTACGACGTGCGCCGCTATGGCGGGATGCAGATCCTGCTGCGCGCCTTGATCGGCGGCGGCTCACTGGTTCTGTCACACGCGGCCGAGCCGGTGCAGCATTTCCTGGCCCGCGCCGACGCCGCCGGCGTGACGCATATCTCCGGCACGCCGTCGCATTGGCGCCGCGAGCTGATGAGCGGCGCGACGGAGCGCCTGGTGCCACGCTATGTCCGCCTGTCGGGCGAGATCGCCGACCAGGCGATCCTCGACCAGCTCGCCGCCGCCTTCCCCCAGGCCGCGATCAGCCACGCCTTCGCCTCGACCGAGGCCGGCCTCGCTTTCGACGTGCGCGACCGCCGGGCCGGCTTTCCCGTCGATTTCGTCGGCAAGGCGGATGCGCCGGCCGAGCTTCGCATCGTCGACGGCACGTTGCGCATTCGCTCGGCGCGCGTCGCCAACCGCTATCTCACCGGCGGCGCGCGCGCCTTGCGTGATGCCGAGGGCTTCGTCGACACCGGCGACATGGTCGAGCGCGATGGCGACCGCTATCGTTTCGCCGGACGGCGCGAAGGCGTGATCAATGTCGGCGGCCAGAAAGTGCATCCTGAGGAGGTCGAGGCGGTGATCGCCCGCCGCCCCGGCGTGAAGATGGCGCGGGTGCGCGCGCAATCGAGTCCGATCACCGGCGCGCTGGTGGTGGCCGACATCGTGGTCGAGCCCGCCGCCGGCGATCTCGCCGCGCTCAAGAACGACATTCTCGCGGCGTGCCGCGCTGCATTGCCGGCGCACAAGGTGCCAGCCATCCTGCGCGCGGTGCCGACGCTGGAACTGTCCGAAGCGGGCAAACTGGTGCGCCGTGCGTAACGTGCTGGTGAGCGGCGGCAGCCGCGGCCTGGGACTGGGCATCGCCGAGGCGCTGGCCCGCTCCGGCTTCCAGGTGATCGCGCTGGCCCGCAAAGAAGGCGAGGCGCTGCCGCGCCTGCGGTGTGCGCTAGAGCAGGATAAGGCTGGCGCGCTGCATTTCCGGCCCGCCGATTTGGGCGAGATCGACGCCATCCCGGCGCTGGTGAAAAATCTTGTGCGCGAGTTCGGGCCGTTCTACGGCTTGGTGAACAATGCCGGCATCGGCACCAGCGGCATCCTCAGCACCATGCCCAACCGCGCCATCGAGCAGCTCATCCGGCTCAACGTCGCCTCGCCGATCGAGCTCACCAAATATATCGCGCGCTCGATGATGACCGGCCAGGGCGGCCGCATCGTCAACGTCTCGTCCATCGTCGCCAGTGCCGGCTATACTGGCCTGTCGGTCTACAGCGCGACCAAGGCAGCGCTGGAGGGATTCACCCGGTCGCTGGCGCGCGAGCTGGGGCCGCTTGGCATCACAGTGAACGCCGTGGCACCGGGCTTCGTCGCCACCGAGATGACCCACGGACTCGACGAGAAACACCGGGCGCAGATCGCGCGGCGCAGCGCGCTGAAGCGCATGCCCGAAGTGGCTGACATCGCGGCAGCGGTCGATCACCTATTCGGCGACAAGGCACGCAACATCACCGGCGCGGTGATGACCATCGACGCCGGCAACACCGCCTGAAATTCAGCAGCGCTTGGCGTTCAACTCCAGGGTACGGATCAGCGCCGCATCGCACCGCACGAAACCCCGCGCGGCGCGGTCGTTGAACCATACCGGATCCGCCGAGTCGCGGTAGCCTTCCCGCGCCAACCGGCTTTTGGCCAGCTTGAAGGTGCCGGTCAAATCGAGCGCACCGCCGAGGCGCAGGAACAGCGGCTGGGCATAGGCCGGCAGCCTTGCTTCAGCATGCGCCCACAGCGCGGCCTGGTCGAAATTCCCGTCCACGGTCAGCGCCGCCATGCCGGCGCGGCCCTCCTGCCCCGGCACCGTCACGCCATAGACCGCAGCATCGGCCACGCCCGGACAGGCGCGTAGCACGGTCTCGACCTCGCCCGTCGAGACATTCTCGCCCTTCCACCGGAACGTGTCGCCGATGCGGTCGACGAAATAGAAATAGCCGGCGGCGTCCTTCCGCATCAAGTCGCCGGTGCGGAACCAGCAATCGCCAGGCGCGAACGCGTCGCGGATGAGCTTGTGCGCGGTGGCGGCGCCGTCGGTGTAGCCGTCGAATTGCCGCGCCGGCGCCGGTGTATCGGCCACCACCTTGCCCAGTGCCTCGCCGATTTCGTCCGGACCGCAGGGGATGCAGCGCCCGGCCGCGTCGCGCTGCGGCGCGCCGTTGTCGGCGTCGCAACGTACTAGCGCCACCGGGAAACGCTGCGCCAGGAAGGGCGGCACGCGGCCGATGGCGCCCGGCTTGCCTTCGACGTTATAGAGCGACACGCTGCCTTCGGTGGCGGCGTAGAATTCGAGGATACGCGGCACACCGAAGCGCGCGGCGAACGGCGTCCACACCGCGCCCTGCAAGCCGTTGCCGCAGGCGAGACGCAGCTTATGCTGGCGCTCGCGCGGATGCGCCGGGCTGGCGGCGAGATAGCGGCAGAGCTCGCCGATATATTGGAACACGGTGCAACCGCCATCGACCACATCGTCCCAAAAGCGCGTCGCGGAGAAACGCGCGCGGATCAGCACCGAGCCGCCTTTGAGCAGCATGGCGCCGATGGCGACCACGCCGCCGGTGCTATGATAGAGCGGTAGGCAATCGTACAGCCGGTCGGCGGGCCCGGCATCCATCATGCCGGCGAACCACAGCGCCCATTCGATAATGCGACCATGGGTGACGCGCGCCGCCTTGGGCGCGCCAGTGGTGCCGGACGTGTAAATGAACAGCGCCAAGTCTTTTTGCGCCGGCAACGCGCATTCGGTCGTGGATAACGGCGTGTTGTCGAAACGCGCGACGCCATCGTTGAAGCGTTGCCATTCGATCGCGCCGCCAGCGCGCGGGCGATCCGCGATGGCGGCAAGTGCTGGCGCCAAGCTGTCGGCGACTATGACACGCCGCACCTGCGCGGCCTTTAGGCTGTGTGCCAGAACCTCGCCGGCGAGGTTGGTGTTGATCAGCGCCACGGCGCAGCCGGCGCGCGTCAGGCCAAGCCAGATTGCGACGTATTCCGGCCGGTTGGGCATCAGCAGCGCGACGGCTTGACCGGCCAGGCCATCCGCCACGGCCCAGCGCGCGATGCGGTTCGTCCGCGCGGCCAATTCGCGATAGGTGAAGGACTCGCCCTCACCCGACAGCGCGGGCCGGTCGCCATGCGCCGCGGCGAGCGCGTCGAGCATCCCGGCGAGCGTCAGGCCGGGATCGGTCGCCATGCGCTTCACCTCGGCCAAGGCGCGGATCCAGGCCTGGCGCACTTCGGCGGTGGAGGCCGGGCTCTTGATCCCTTGCGGATTTTCGCCGTCGGGCATGAGCGTCAAAGCGGGGGTGGTTGGAAGCCTTAAGATTAGGGTGGCGGCGTTAACAATTTCCTGCCCGGTCGGCGTTAGAGTGAGCCCGCATGACCGCTCGCGACGCCGCTTTCCCCGCCCGCCGCGCCGCGCCCCTCGCCGATGGTGCTGCGCGCTGGGCGATGCTGGCCCTGTGCGCCCAGCTTGCCCTAGCCGCCGCTGTGCTGACGCTCGCCGGCTTCAACGATCATGGCTTACACATCGCGCTGCGGGCGACCGCGCGGCTAA
>JBOHLS010000034.1:0-22250 GCA_050729835.1 Allostellaceae bacterium
TTGTGAACATCCAGCCCGATGAACGTGATATCTTCCGCCATGACCCGTCTCCTATGCGTGAGGCTCGGCGTCGGACCATCCGACGCAACCCTCGTCAGTCGCATAGTGCGAGACGGGTCACCTCATCGCCGCAAGACGGACATAGGGTCTAAGAACTCTCCCTTTATCGGTTCTCATACAGTGACCTATCGTCTGGCTAGGCTGCGCACGGGTCACTCATGTTCCGGTGCCGCGCACAGTTGGCGAGCAGCACCAGGACGTCCGGCAGCGGCGTGGCTCGTCCCTATCGAATTCTACTCGAAACCAGTCGCCCTTTAAGCCTTTTGGTGCGACACTGCACCATCGCCAGTTTCGCCTTTCAGGCGCTGACGGCTGAGAGACACGCGAAAACCTCTCGTAAAAAACTGCCCGCGGACGCTCCCGCCTGGCCCGGTCAACGGCAGGGAGGTTCCTATGCCTTATCGCTGCTATTTCTTCATCGACGGCCATATCCGGCGCGTCGAGAGCTTGTTGGACTGCTACCATGACGACGAGGCCAGCGCATACGCGATTGCGAAGCTGGCGAAGCATAAGCGCTATAGCGCCGTAGAGGTGTGGGATCACGAGCGCAAGGTATACGGGCTGCCAGCCCAGGTTTATCCCGTGATGCGACCGCCTTCGCGTTCGAGCGTGCCGCTGACGCAATCTGGTTGATGATTGAGCATGCCCCGCCGCATGCAGCCGCAGAACCTCGATGATCTTCTCTTCCGGAAACCGCGATCGCTTCATCGTCCGCTCCTTTCAAGTCGCGGACTCTACCTCACACCGGCTGAGTGTTCGGGGAGCAGCGCACACGCAGCGTACCGAAGTCTAGCGGTTGATTGTGGGCACACTTTGGACGAGGCTGGACTGCGGAGTAGTGGAGGCGGAAGTCTTTAGCCTGCACCAGTCGGTCGGAGGTTTCATGCCAAATGTGTGGATCTGGAACATTGACAAAGATAGTCAAGAATTCTTCGCCAAAGAGCTAAAAGAGGGCCGATTGCGGCAGGGGTTGGGCTACAGTGATCGTCTTGATCTGAAACTCCTAAAACAAAAGAACGATCGAAAAGAGCTTCTCGATGAAGAAGAGTCCCAAGTGTGGGAACATCTCAGTGTGATGATTATGGAGTGGGGTATACAACTTGGCGACATCGTAGTCGTCAAAAATACCCCCACATGGGGTTCGTATACCCTAGCCGAGGTAATTGGCAGCTATGAATATGATAGTTCAGGCCAATGACGCCGATGCCCTAGCCAAAGAGCATGCCGCCAAACGCTGACACCGCTGCGGCGAGATAGACGAATTGCCTAGCCTCATGCGCGGCCTTATTTTTCATCAGCCGCCTTTCCAGACGCGGCCCGCTGGGCTGCCTCTTTGGCTGCCTGATCGAACTCGCGTCTATAGGCTTGCGCTGCGAGCATGATCGCCTCGGATTGCGCCGGATAGGTGTGGACCACCTCGGCCAGGGCTTTCATGCCGATGCCGGCACTCATGATGACAGCCATTTCGTTGATCAATTCGCTGGCCCGCGAGGCGACGATGGTCGCGCCGAGAATCCTGTCGGTCCCTTCTGCGATGTGAATCTTAACGAAACCGGCGTCTTGCCCATCTGTGATGGCACGATCGACGTCGTGCATCATCACGGTGATACTCTTGATGGGAATGGATTGCTGGCGCGCTTCCCAGACGTGCAGGCCGATATGCGCGATTTCAGGATCGCAAAAGGTGCACCAGGGTGTGGCAGTACTGCTCTGCCGCTGCTGTGTTCCCATCAATGCATTTTGAACGGCCATGCGGGCCGATGACTGCGCGGCATTCGTGAATTTCAACGCCAGGCAGACGTCGCCCGCCGCGTACACATTCGGATTTGTGCTACGCAAAAAATCATCAACTTTGACTCCTTGGTCCATGTTGAACTCGACGCCGGCTGCTTCAAGATCAAGCACTTCGACATTGGGCACCCGCCCGATGCTCAACAGGATTTCGTCAGCTTGGATGTCGCCTTTTACGTCGTTGTTGACGGTCTCCAGAACCTTGGCGCCGCCGTCGCGCCGCGCACCGACGACTGTGGTGTTCAGGCGAATTTCCACGCCATCGCGTGCCATGGATCGGGACAAGATATCGGCCGCGTCGCGTTCCTCGCGGGGCAGGAACTTCGGATCGTTTTGCACGATAGTTACGTGCGAACCCAACCGGCAAAAGGCTTGCGCCAGTTCGCAGCCCAGCGGGCCTCCGCCAATGACGGCGAGACGCTTGGGCAGGGCCGCCATCTCGAAGATCGTCGCGCTCGTGCGATAACCCGTCTGATCGAGGCCGAAAATATCCGGCACCCTGGGACGCGCGCCCGTAACGACTAGCGCTTTTTTGAAATGCAGGTGCGTGTCATCAACGAGAAGCACGCCCGCACTCTCGAACCGGGCGTTGCCGAAGAAAATATCCACACCAAGCGCGGTGAGGTCACGAACCGAATTGTATCCCGATATTCGGGTCCGAATTCGGCGCATGCGCGCCATTACCTTGCCAAATTCGAGAGCTGGTTCGTTCGGGAGGGGTGCGCCAAACTCTTCGGCGTCCCGCATCGTGCCATAGACGCGCGCCGTGCGGATGATTGCCTTTGACGGCACCGAGCCGACATTCAGCGAGTTACCACCCATGCGGTTGCGCTCGATGAGTGCGACAGAGAAGCCCAGCCGTATAGCGGATTCCGCGGCCGCCAAGCCCGCCGGTCCTGCTCCCATAATTGTGAGATCGTAAACGCTCTGCGGTGTGGGATTCTTCCAATCTTCCGGCCGCACACGTCGAAGAAAGGCGTTTTCGTCGTCGAGCTTTGCTGTTGGCGTCGTGCGTTGCATCTCTATAACCATCCGCCTTCGAATCCAGCGCGTTTGAGCCCGTCGCGTACGTAGCTGCAGCGCCGCACGATCTCCCAGATCAAACCGGTACGGTGATTTTCGACCATCATCACGAGCAGGCCCTGATCGAGCCCGTACCATCCTTCAGAAAGCCAGCCGCCTGAATTGCCGCGAAGTGTCGGATTGAAGCCGCTTGAGAATCTGTCCTGGACGCAGACTTGTGGATATACATCGAGAAGGCTGCGCGTGCCCGTGAGCGCAGCCTCGGCCGCAAAGGGCAGGGTTGCGAGCATCGCCCAGGGTGCGATCGTGCCGTCATCCGGGCCGTAAGGCACGCCACGTGACATATAGCCGAAGAATCGGCGATCTCTGCCGTTTTCGCGCATTTCCTGATCGCCAGGACCATCTCCCGCCGTCACGCCCCAGAAATCGCGACCATAGGCGCTGAAGCCGTGCGGATTGCGCTCGCCATATTCGCGGTGAATGGCGATGGCGTTTTTCGTATTCTCGAAATAGTCGCTAGCCTTCTCGCGCATGAACGCATCGCGGATGCCGCGAAAATCGATCCACGCATGGGAGAACAGATGCGTGAAAAGTGGACCGGAGTAGAGAACATCACGGTCCAGGAGGTTTTCCCACTGATAGGTCAGCTTCCAGGTGACGTATCCGGCTGGCGTGAGCGGGAAGGTCGGCGAGCCAAGACCCAGAACGTAGAGAATCGCCGCTTCGTTGTATCCCTCCCAGCCATAATGGAGAAAGCCGCATTCGGGTTTCCATCCCTGTGAAACGCCTGGGGTACCGTTCTGCGCCCAGCGCCAGTCGACACGGCGATACATCGCGTCGGCGAGTTTGCGGATTTCACTCTCCTCGTTGCCGCCGTCGAAATAGCATCCGGCCACTAGGACGCCGGCGATCAGCAGCGCCGTATCGATCAGCGAGAGTTCGCATTGCCAGACGCGCTTGCCCGTCTGCATGTCGAGGAAGTGATAGTAGAAACCCTTGTAGCCCGTGGCGTCGGGCGCATCGCTTTGTGTGCATTGAGAAAAAAACCTGAGAACCTTGAGCGTTCGGGTTGCGGCATCTGCGCGCGACAACCATCCGTTCCGGACCGCGATGGGATAGCAGGACAGTGCAAAGCCAACCACGGCGATGCTGCACGGCGATGCCTGGCGGGAGGTATCCGCGACAAGGCCGGTATCGGCATTGGCGTAATCGATCAAATAGGCAAAGGCCGCACGCTGCAGCCGAGTGATCAGCGCATCGTCCGAAAGCTGCGCGAGATCGCTCATCGCGCTTAATACGAGAAATGAATTGCGGCGACGGACTGGGGCGGCATCGACACTTCGATGCTTAACGCGCCGGCGTCACATTTGACCGGCACTGGCGTCTCGCGGAGTCGGGAAATATCCTTGAGCGCGTCGACCGTTGCGGCGCTGAGATATTCGGGCTTGCCGAGCTGCTCCCAGTGGCGCTTGGCATTGGCGTGATCGAGGTCGATCCGTTGGATGGACGCTGTCGCCCCCGGTTTTGCGGATTTGAGCAAGAAATAAACTTTCTGGGTCTCGATCGGATGGCGCGGCAACGCGAAGTTCGTCAGCACCAGCGTGGAACGCTGGGCGCCGCGAATGAACCAGGCATCGACGGTTTCATGGCCGCCTTCCACTGGCAGTATTTCCGTGCCCAGTTCATGCAGCAATTGGAAAGCGCGATAGGCGGGCTTGGCGATGCCGTGAATGTTCAGCAAGCCGAATCCGCCCTGAAACGGCACCGAAGGGAAATAGTTTTCCTCGAAAATGTCCGAGAATGTCCAATAGCTGTAACCTTGAACCAGTCCGATCGCTTCAAGGACCGTCTTGACGATAAAGGCGGCGGCATAAGGATCGTCGTGCATCGGATCGCGCGGATTCGAGGATGTGCACCATTCGGTGTAATAAAGAGGCAGCTTGCCGGCCTGCTTGCGCGCGATGTGCGCTTCTTCCCGTAAGGCGCTGCGCTTGCTTGCGGCGAGTTGTGCCTCGGTGTCGTCGCCTGGCTTGCCAAAATCGTCCGTCGGGTAATGATGCGTGCTGACGAAATCGGCTTGCAGGTTGTTGGCGCGGCAGAAGTTCAGAAAATCCTCGATCCACGCATTGTCGGCTGTCGCTGGACCGCCGACCTTCAGCATCTTGTCGACGCCTTTGATGGCTTCCACGGTGTAGCGGTAGAGCTCGAAATAGTCGCCCTGTTTTCCGCTGCCGAACGCCGTCAGATTGGGCTCGTTCCAGACCTCGAAGAACCACTGCCGTACCTCGCCCAGGCCATAGCGGTCCACCCAATGTCGTAGCAGCTTTCTGATCAGCACGGCCCATTGCGCGTAGTCCTTCGGGGGCGTGACGTTAGCGCGATAGTGAAAAACGGTCTGATCACCCGAGGACAATGTGGATGGCATAAAGCTTAGTTCGACAAACGGCCTCATTCCGATCGAAAGCAGGAAATCGAAAATCTGGTCGGTGTTGAAGAACGAGTAGAAAAACGTGTCACCCTCGCTGACCAGCGTACCCATATCGTCGCTCAGAATACCGTGAAAGCGAACATGCTGCATGCCGAGTTCATCGTGCGCGTGCTTCATTTGCGCCTGCCAATCGGCGCGCAAGGCAAGTGTCGCGTGGCCGCTGCCGACGGTATGTTCCCAGAAATGCGGAAGAGCCGTGGCGCATCCGCTTAGATCACTTGAAAAGGCGGCGGTCATCTTTGACGTTCCTTTATCCGGTCCGCGACGCGAAGCGCATTGGCGACGATGGTCAGAGTCGGATTGACCGCGCCGATCGACGGAAAGAAGCTGGCGTCCGCGACATAGAGATTGTCGAGTTCATGGGCCTTGCAGTCGAGATCGAGGACCGACGTTGCCGGATCTGTCCCGAACCGCGCCGTTCCTGCCTGATGTGCCGTGCCGCCTATCGGAATATCCTTGCCGAGATAGAGGCGGCGCTCCAGCAGCACCGGATGCGCACCCGCCTTGGTCAATATCTGCTCGAGTTTTTTCTTGAGCCGGTGATGGGCCTCCATATTGCCTTCGGTAAGGTCCAGAACAACGCGCTCGCCATCGTAACAAATGCGGTTCTCTGGGCGCGGAAGATCCTCGCTCGACAGCCAGAAATCCATCGAGTGACGTGCCATCGCCTCGAACGGCATTTTGGGCATCCATTCCAGCCATTCCGGCAGCGCTTCGCCCCTGATCTGCGCGTCGTGCGACGTGGCGCACATCTGGATCAGGCCGAGCGGATAGTCCCAGTCGTCCGCCCCGAAATAGAAGTCGGAGACTGCGAGCGTTTTCTGGAAGACCGTATCGTTCGCTTCGCGCATTAATGCCATCAGGATGGACTGATTGTGACGCATGTAGTTGTGCCCAACCTGATCCGAGCCATTGGCAAGGCCATTGGGATGTTTGTCATTCGCAGAGCGCAGCAAGAGCAGCGCGGACGACAGCGCACCGCAAGCGACAACCACGATATCGGCCGAGTAGTGCTCTTCGGCGTCATTGCGCGTCACGACGACATCCGTCACAGTCCTGCCCTTGTCGTCCGTTTCGAGCCTGGAGATATAGGCATTGGTCAGCAGCGTCAGGTTGGTGTGCAACTTGAGCGCCGGATCGACGCACATGATCTGCGCGTCCGCCTTGCCGTTCAGCAGGCACGGAAATCCATCGAACGCGTCGCAGCGGATGCATGTGCTGGTCGGCGTAGCCTTGCCGTCCTTCTCGTCCAGAAGAATGCCGAGCGGCAGATGGAAGGGATGCAGCCCGTCGCTGGCTAGGCTGTCGTTCAGCGCCTGGATGCGGGGCTCGTGCGAAACCGGCGGATAGGGAAAGGGTCCGCTGGAAGGTGGCTCGCTCGGGTCCTCGCCCCGCTGGCCGTGAACATGAAACAGGCGCTCGGCCTCGGCGTAATAAGGCTCGAACACCTCATATTTAAGCGGCAAAGCCGGTGAGATGCCGTCCTTATGGCGGACTTCGCCGAAATCGCGTTCTCGCATTCGAAAGAGTGCCGCGCCATAGACCTTCGAATTGCCGCCGACATAATAATGCAGACCGGGATGAAAGCTTTTCCCGTCCTTGCCATACCAAGTTTCGTCCGTCTGATAGATGCCATTGACAAACACCGCCTGCGCATCCCAATTGGCGCGCGAGCGCGAGAGATAGTCGCCGCGTTCGATCAACAAGATACGTTTTCCGGTCGGCGCGAGTCTCTGCGCCAACGATGCTCCGCCGGGACCGCTTCCGATGACGATGACGTCATAGCGTTTTGTCACCTCCATCAACCGTTGGTCGAGAAGCCCGGATAGAGCGTCATGCCGCCGTCGACAAAGAGCGTGGTGCCGACAACGTAGTCGGAGTCGTCAGACGCTAGCCAAACGGCCGCCTGCGCGATGTCTTCGGGCAAGCCGATCCGTCCATAAGGGATCAGCGTCAACAGGCTCTTGAGCGCTTCCGGCGTATCCCAGGCGGAGGTATTGATCGGGGTCTGCACTGCGCCCGGCGCGATGCCGTTAATGCGAATGCGCCGGGGCGCAAGCTCCTGCGCCATGCTTTCCATGAGCAATTTGATCCCGCCTTTCGAGGCGGCGTAGTTCGCATGGCCCCCCCAAGGAATCTCCTGATGCACGGAACTCATGCAGATGATCTTGCCGGCCGCGCACGACACGGACGGAACAACGCCGCGGCGCAGAAACTCGCGTATTGCGGCCCTCGCACAGAGAAACTGGCCGGTTAAATTGACACCAAGGACTTTGTTCCACTTTTCCAGCGTCATGTCCGCAAAAGCGGAATCGCGCTGCAGGCCGGCATTGTTGACGAGGATGTCGATCGTGCCGAATTCGCGGACGGCGCGGCCGAACATCTCACCGACCTGGTCTTCTGCCGAGACATCCGCTTTATGCGCGATGGCGTTACTGCCGGTACGGCGGATTTCCTCCACGACGGCATTCGCAGCATCGTCGCCTTCGACATAGTTCACCACCACATCGGCGCCAGCGCGGCCAAGGGCTATCGCCACGCCCTGACCGATGCCGGAGTTTGCCCCGGTTACGAGGGCCTTCTGGCCGGTCAACAGCTTGCGATCAGGCATGGGACGATGCTTTCAAGACCATTGGGAGATGTCGAAACCCGCGCGCGATTGCGCCGTTACATGCAGTGACCGCGCCCGATGGAAACGCATGAAAGCGGCAAATGCTCCGGTTATCACTATTACATCGTGGCAATGTTCAAGCCCGATAAGGCATCGGATGACGCAGAATCGGACTTATAAAGGCATATCTTTGTCAGTCTTTGCCAGCGCCATGATCCATTTGCGAACCAGTTCGGTCGTGCCGTGACCGGAATCAGTCAGAAACAGCATGTCGTCGTCATCGGCGCCGGCTTCGCAGGCGTGCAGGTGGCGCGTGGCTTGGGTGCCGCAGGCATACGCGTGACGCTGTTGGACCGCCAGAACTATCACCTGTTCCAGCCGCTCCTTTATCAGGTTGCGACGGCGGCCTTGTCACCGGCCGATATCGCAGAGCCCGTGCGCAGAATTTTTCGGCGTTATCCCAGCGTTGAAGTCCTGTTGGGAGAGGTGACGGGCATTGATGTTGCCGCGCGCCGCGTGATGCTCGCCGACGGTAAATCGATTCCCTATGAATTCTTGGTGCTCGCAGTGGGCGCGACGCATGCCTATTTCGGTCATGACGAATGGGCCGCGTTTGCCCCAAGCCTGAAATCGATTGCCGACGCGCGCAGGATCAGGTCGCGCCTGCTCCTGTCATTCGAACAAGCCGAGATGAACGACGATCCGGCAGCGCGCAAGCGCCTCATGACGTTTGTCGTCGTCGGCGGCGGCCCCAGCGGCGTCGAACTCGCCGGCGCCATCGCCGAACTTGCGCGCTATACGCTCGCAAAGGATTTCCACCGCATCGAGACGAGCTCGGCCACCGTCATTCTTCTGGAGGCGGGTCCGCGAATACTTTCCGCCTTCCCGGAGGAACTTACGCGCTACGCGCAACGCAAGCTGGCATCCTTGGGCGTGACGGTGCGCACGAACTGCACCGTCAAGAGCATTTCAAAGGATTGCATCGAAGCGGGCGATGATACGATACCGATCGGCTTCGCGACTTGGGCGGCTGGCGTGAAGGCGTCGCCGGCCAGCGAACTCCTCGGTGTGCCGACCGACAAGACGGGGCGCGTCAAGGTCAACCGCGATCTTTCCGTTTCGGGATTGTCGAATGTCTATGCCCTGGGCGACGTTGCGCTGGTCCTGGATGCCGAGGGAAAACCTCTTCCGGGCCTCGCGCAAGTGGCGAAGCAGGAAGGCCATTATCTCGGCCGCACTCTGGCGAAGAAAATTCGCAACGGCAACGCGGCGCCGAACTTTCAATTCCACAATCGCGGGAATGCCGCGATCATCGGGCGGCAGTCCGCCATCTTCGATTTCGGCTGGTCGCAACTAAAGGGCGCGCCAGCCTGGTTTCTGTGGGCGCTGGTTCACATCTACTTGTTGGCTGGCTTCCAGCATCGGCTGCTGGTCGCCGTGCAATGGCTTTGGCTATACGCGACCTACGATCATGGGGCGCGGCTGATCGTAAAGCCTCTACGGCAAACGGACTGCGATCACGCATCGGATGAGGAATAGGCGCTCATGTTTGGCTCGCGCGCGGGAGAAAACATCCGATGCTAAGCGTTCTGATCGCGTTCGCGGTACGCTGTCTGCTGGTGGGCCTGTTTCTGCCCTTCAGCGCAATCATGGCCTGACGGATATTTTGTACCAGCGCGATAGAGAGATTATTGCATTGGCACACCTTGGTCCAGCGGTGGCGGCCCAGTGGCGATCCAGAGCCGCTCGAATCTCTCGGTCTTCCATATCAAATCTCCTTGACCATCGCCGTCGTCCGTTGAAGTCTCAACTTCTACTGTGGGCGGCCGCGTGGATGCCTCGCGGGCCAAGCCCGTAATACACTGACTCTAAAGACGTATTATGGATATTTTTCAGACACCCTCTCCGCCAGTGCCCTGCAGTTTGAAAATGGCGATGCCGGAAGAGCGTCGGAAGGACACGGTAAAATCCGTCGCGTTGCCGGATGGCACGCGTCTCGCCTACGAGACGCTCGGCGATGCTATGGCGCCGAAGCGCGTGGCGCTGATCCACTCGTTGGCGATGGATCACGGCTTCTGGCGCCCGGTCGCCGAACAGCTGGCATGCGAGGCCGCGGTCCTGGTCTACGACTGCCGTGGCCATGGCGCTTCCGACAAGCCGCCCGGGCCCTACACGGTCGAGATTTTCGCGCGCGATCTTGCGGCGCTGCTCAACGCGCTCGGCTGGCGCAAGGCGCTGGTTGCCGGCGCGTCGATGGGCGGTTGCGTCACACTCGCTTTCGCGGCGGCCTTTCCGCAGCGTGTCACGGCGCTCGGCTTGGTCGACACGACGGCGTGGTATGGCGCCACGGCGCCGCAGCAATGGGCGGAACGCGCCGAGCGCGCGCTCAAATCGGGGCTCGGCACGCTGGTCGATTTCCAGATGACGCGCTGGTTCGGCGACGATTTCCGCATACGCTATCCTGAGATCGTCCGCCGGTCGGTCGAGGTCTTTCTGCGCAACGATCTGGCGGCTTATGCCGCAAGCTGCCGGATGCTCGGCGCTTGCGATTTGCGCGCGGCGCTGCCGGCGATCGCCGTGCCGACGACCGTCCTGGTGGGCGAGGAGGATTATGCCACGCCGATTGCCATGGCCGAGGCGCTGCGGCAGGGGATAGGCGGCGCCAGCCTGACGGTCTTGCAAGGTGCGCGACACCTGACGCCGCTCGAACGGCCGGACGAAGTCGCCGCGGCGCTCGCGCGGCTTCTCTAAGCCCCCGCGCCCGCGTTAGGCTTATGCCATGCGCTACGAGCTCTATTATTGGCCGGAAATCCAGGGCCGCGGCGAGTTCGTTCGCCTCGCGCTCGAAAACGCCGGCGCTGATTATGTCGACGTCGCCCGCGGCAAGGGCGGCATGGCCAAGATGATGCAGATGATGAAGGCGGGCGGCCGCCCGCCCTTCGCGCCGCCCTTCCTCAAGGCCGGCAAATTGCTCATCGCCCAGACGGCGACGAGCTTGCTCTATCTCGGCGGCCGGCACGGCCTCGCGCCCGAGGACGAAGCCGGACGGCTCTGGGTCCATCAGTGCCAGCTCACGCTGATGGATTTCCTGGTCGAGATCCACGACACGCATCATCCGATCGTCGCCGGCCTCTACTACGAGGATCAGAAGCCGGAGGCGAAACGCCGCGCCGCCGGATTTCTCGCCAGCCGGCTGCCGAAATTCCTCGGCTATTTCGAGGACATCCTGGCGCGGCATCCGCGCGGCGGCCTCGCCGGCGCGAAGCCGTGCTATGCCGATCTGTCGCTGTTCCAGGTGGTCGAAGGCCTGCGCTATGCCTTTCCCAAGGCGATGGCGCGGACGGGCGCGCGGCATCCGCACGTCCATGCGCTGTGCGATCGCGTTGCTGCACGGCCGCGCCTTAAGGCCTATCTCACGTCCAAGCGCCGCATCCCGTTCAACGAGCGGGGCATCTTTCGTCGCTATCCCGAGCTGGACACGTGATGCGAAGTGCGCTGATATCGCGCCGGCCCGCGCGCTATGGCAGGATCGCATTGCGGTGAAAGCGGCAAGGCGGCAAAGCGTATGGCGGCAACCGTACGGGCGTTGAAATCCAAAACCAGCAGCGGTGCTGGCTCGGTGATCGCGCGGCTCGACGCCGAAGTCGACGCCTTCGTGCGCCGCACGCGCTTCTTTCACGAGAAGATGACGCGCGGCCGTGCCACCATGTTCGTCTTCCAGCATCGCCAGAACACCCGCCATCGCAACTCGGTTCTCAAGCTGCGCGTCGCCACCAACTGTCCCGATTGGGACATCCGGTTGCGCATCATCGGCGCCTGCGTCGAGGAGATCATCGCCGATCATGAGCACGGCGGCGGCCGGCCGCACTGGGCGATCCTCGAGGAGCTCGGCCGCAAAATCGGCTTGCAGCGCGACGCGATCCGCAGCGCGCGGCCGCTGGTCTCGACCCAGATAGCGTGGCTGGCGTGGGACGCGTTGATGTCCAACCGGCCGTGGCTCGAAGGCTTGGTCGCCAATACCTGCGCCGAGCGCGCCAACATCTCGGGCTACGGCGATGGCGTCCTGCGCAAGCACGGCTGGTTCGGCCTCGAGCGGCAGCGCTGGGGCAAGCTTTTCGGCCTCGCCGACGACGATCTCGAGTTCTTCGAGCTGCACGAGGCCGCCGACATCGCCCATTCCGATCTCGGCTGGAGGACTATTGCCGAGCACGCCGAGCGCCAGGGCGCCGCCGATGCGGTGGTGCACGCCTGCCGCGTCAATCTCGTGGTGTGGGAGCATTATCTCGACGGCATCGCCGCGGGCGGCGACGCGCTCGACCGCGACCGCGAGCCGAACTATGTTTGACCGAGGAGCGCCATTCGCCGCCGGCCGCCGGTTGAACAAAGGACGAGAGGGGCATCATGCTGGTCGATTGTCGCGATAAATCCGAAGTCGAAGCGGCGCGCACGGTGGTCGAATGTTATGACGCGTTGGCGCCAGGCGAGCACGCCGAGGCGCTGCTGGCGGATTATCCGCAACACACGCGCATGTGGCTGCTGGAAGCCGGCATCCGTCACGTGCCGACGCACGACGCCGATGGTGCGTGGCACCTGGCGTTCGTCCGCGGCCTGTCGCCGACGCTCGGAAAGCCAACAGGGTTCCACCATCTGGCGGGGCGCAGCGACGACTCGGTCTGGGCGTGCCAACGCAGTCCGGTGGTTGTGCGGATCGACGGCGGTACGCGCCGAATCGCGGCCGTCGCGCGGGCGCTCAAATCGGGCTCGCATCTCGCTCTCGATGAAACAGCCGACCAGGTCGTGGTTGCCGATCCGGCAGCTGGGCAACTGATCGCGTTGCGCTGTTCCGACCTGGCGGTTAAGCATCGCTGGCAGGCGCCCGGCGGGGCGCAACTGCCCGTCGTGACGCCCGAGGGGATCATCTGTGTCACCGGCGGCGCGACCGGCACGCTGACGATCGTCCGCCCCAAGGCCGGCGATTATGTAACCCAGGTGGTCGAGGTCGGCCCGACGCCGCACGATCCGGCGCTGTCAAGCGACGGGCAATACGCCTTCGTGCCGTGCATGGGCGCGACCGATCTGGCTAAGGTGAGACTGTCCGACGGCGCGGTCGTCGGCCGCTGCACGGTCGGCGACGGCCCGTCGCACGCCAAGGCGGATCACCGCCGCAAGCGCATTTACGTCGCCAATAGCTGGGACGGCACGCTGACCGCGCTCGACGAAGACGGCAATCTGATCGCGTCGGTTGCCAGCGGCCGCTGGGCGCACGCGGTGTGCTTGTCGCCGGACGGCAGCCAGATCTGGGTCGCGAACTTCCTCGATGACACCGTTGCGGTGTTCGACGCCGGCAGCCTGAAGCGGGTGATGCTGCTCGAAACCGAGGCCTATCCGCACGGCCTCGATATCTCGTCGGATGGCAAGCGCGCGGTGGTGACCGGCTTCGCCGCCGATCACGCGCGGGTTTTCGCGGTGCCGAGCGGTAAATTGCTGGCGCGCGTCGCAATCGGCCGCGGCGGCGCGCATACGGCATTCATCGGCGACAGCCACACGGCGGTGGTGACTTGCTCGGTCGCCGATCACCTCGCGTGCATCGACCTCGAAACCAACACGGTGGCCGGCTGGGTCACGCTCGACAACGCCTGACCGGCACCGACGGTCGACCGCTCAGCTCTTGAGCGGCGGGTAGTCGCGCGAGAACACCGGTTCGGCGAGGAATTTCTTCGGATCGTAGTGCCAGAACTGGCTGACGTCGGGGTAGCTCTTGATCGTCACGTTGACGAGCTTGCCGTCGCGCTTCTCGACCCGGCGGATATAGACGGTGAAGACCAGATTGCCGTAGTCGTCGAACTTGACCGGTCCGCGCGGAGTCTCGGTTAACGATACGGCCCGGATTGCCTTGATCAGCGCGTCGCGGTCGTCGACCTTGCCGCCGGTCTTATTGAGCGCGGCCTCGAGGATCTGGCCGTTGACATAGAGCGCCGCCGCATAGAATCCGATCGGTATGTCGGCGCCGTAATATTTCTTCATCGCGGCGATGAAGCGCCGGTTGGCCTCGGTCTTGAGGTCGAGGGTATAGGGGATCGAATCGATCAGCCCGATCGCCTCGTCGCCGAAATTGCGCATGATGCTGTCGTCGGCGACGGTGGATCCGCCGAGCAGTGGCAGCTTGAAGCCCTGGTCGCGGTACTGGCGCGTGAACTTGATCGGGTTGACCCCGGCATAGACCTGGACCACGACGTCGACCGTGCTGGGGTCGATCTGGGCGAGATAAGGCGTGTAGTCGGGCGTGTTGAACGGCGACCACAGCTTCTTGACGAGACGCCCGCCGCCGTCCTCGTAGACCTTCTGGAAGCCGCCGACCTGCTCGTAGCCGAAGGCGAAGTCGTCGCCGAGGGTGATCGTGCGCTTGAGCTTCATCGCCGTGATCGCGTAATCGGCCAGCGGGTAGAGGCACTGGGCCGAGCTGTCCGAGGTGCGCACCTGGTAGAAATTGCGGTGCCGCTGCGTCAAATCCTCGGCGCCGCCGAAGCCCATCGTCGGCATCTTGTGCTGGCCGAGGTAGTCCTCGATCGCCAGCCACTCGAAGGCGGCGAGGGGGCCCATGATCAAATCCACTTGGTCACGTTCGACCATCTCGACCGCCTTGGTCTTGGCGACGGCGGGCTGGCCGGCGGTGTCGGCGACGATCAGCTCGACCTTGCGGCCCGCCAGAGTGAAGTTTTTGTCCTTGAGGAAGCAGGTAATGCCTTCCTCGAGGTGGATGCCGCCAGCGGCAAGGCCGCCGGTCTTCACCGTCATCAATCCGATCTTGATCGGCTTTTGCTGCGCGATCGCCGGGATTGGCAACGCCGCCGCGCCGGCGATTGCGGCCGTGCCGGCCATGAAGGCGCGGCGGTCCAGCTTCGTGGTCATGTCGGCCCTCCCCATCGGGGGCGCGCTCTTTTTGGCGCGCGTGTTGGTTGGCATCAGTATAGGTTCGGAGCGCCGATGCCGCCATGGCCGGCATAGGCTGCCGTCAAACGCCCTGCCCACGCTTGCCCGCTGGTGCTCGCCGGTGTCGAGTTCGCTCGTTTTTCGCGCGCGGATTTCGTACAACGAGCGCCGCCATGGATGCCCTGACCGCCCTGACCACCCGCGTCTCGCCAGCCGCGCTCGATGCACCCGGCCCTTCGGCCGCCGAGCTCGAGAAAATCCTCGAAGCCGCCGTCGCCGCGCCCGATCACGGCCGGATGAAGCCTTGGCGCTTCATCCTGATCGAAGGCACGGCACGCGACCAATTCGGCACGCTGCTGGTCGAGGCGCTCCGGCGCCGCGAGCCGGCGGCGCCGGCCGGCAAGCTCGAAGCCGAGCGCAAGAAGGCGCTGCGCGCACCGCTCATTGTCGTCGTCGTGGCGGCGGTGCAAGCCGGCGCGAAAGTGCCCGAGGTCGAACAGGTGGTTGCCGTCGGCGCGGCGGCGCAGAACATGCTGGTGGCGGCCTATGCGCTCGGCTTCGGCGGGTTCTGGCGCACCGGCGCCGTCGCCTATGACGCCGCGATGAAGCGCGCCTTGGGCCTGGCCGAGACCGACGCCATCATCGGTTTTCTCTATTTGGGCACGACCAAGACGCCGGGCCAACCACGCCAAAGCGACGTCGCGTCGGTCACCCGCCGCTGGGTGGGCTGATCCCTGGCTGCACGGGCGGCGGCATTCGGCGGGTGTCGGCAGACTTTACGATCGCCGAAAATATCGCCGCCGACCGGCGGATTTTTGCCGCTGGCACGTTACTTGCTCCTCTCGCGGTGGTGCTTGTTCGCGCCGGAAGAGTGCGATGATGAATTTCATGCTGTTTGCGCTGGGTCTGCTGACCGCGGCTTGCGATACCCTCGTCCGCGTCTGATCGCAGCGAACCGACCTCAGGCCGCAGCACCTTCAGCGTCGCTAGCGGCGCGCAGCCATTTGCCGGTCCGCACCAGGCCGCCGAAGGCGAAGAGATGCAGCCCCGCCACGTCGAATTCCGCCAGATTCGTCGCGGCCAGCGCGCGGATCACCTTCTCGGGACCTGATTCGATCAGCAGCCGGGCGATCGACGTCTGCCCGCTGACCAGTGCCAGCAGCGAATTGCCGATACCGCAGCGCACCGCGAATTTTGCCAGGGTGGCGATGCTGGCCGGGCCGGCGAGGCCGACGCGCACGGGTGCCGCGACGCCCGCTTCGCGCAGGCGCGCAAGCCAATCCAGGATCGGCGCGGCGTCGAAACAGAATTGCGTTACGATGTAGGGCGCGATGCCATCGTCGTGCAGCAGGAGGAGCTTGGCGGCCAGCGCCGCGTCGAGCGTGGCAGCGGCAATCTTGGGATGGCCTTCGGGATAGCCGGCGACGCCGACGCTGCGGATCCCGCGTTTGGCCAGCAGCCCCGTCTCGATCAGCTCGATGCTTGAATGGAACGGGCCAGCCGGCCGATCGACGTCGCCAGCGATGACCAGCACCTGCTCGACGCCGGCGCCGACCGCGCGTGCCAGCAAATCGTCGAGCTGCGTCGGGCCGGTTAGATAGCGTGCGGCAACGTGCGGCACTGGACGGAAACCGGCGCGCTTCAGCCGCGCCGCGGTCTCGACGACCGCGTGGTAGGTGTCGTTGGGCGCGAAATTGATATAAACCAGCGTGCCGGGTGCGAGAAAACCGCGGCAAAGTTGCTCGGCGCCGTGCTCGCGCGCCGACAGCTCGATCGAAGCCCCGCGCAACAGGTCGGCGATGCGCTGCCGCTGGCGATTGGGCGATGCAGCGGGTTCCGTCATGGCGCCGATGTGCGGGGTCGCCGGCATCATCCCGAATCCCGCTTGCGCGAGATGATGTAGGACTCGTCCCAGAACCAGAGTCCGCCGTGCTTTTGCAGCACCTCGCGGGTGGCATCGAGATAGGCGGTGTTGCCGATGACCTCGGACAGCCGCTGGTCCTCGATCTGCGCGACGTAGATCACGGCGTTCCAAGCCGCGAACAGTGTCGAGGTGCCGATCGATTCGCTGATCTCGCTCGGCAGGGTGTGCATCTGATAGCGGAAGATCGAGCGCGTATCGGCATAGGCGTTGAAGTTGAGGTCGCGCCCGACGTTGCCGAGCTCGGTCTTGACCGCGCGCAGCAGCTGATGGCGGTCGTGCAGGAACGGATTCTCGCCCGGCCAGATTTTCTCGATGATCTCGAGGCCCGGATCGTTGCCGTGCGAATGGATGCCGATGAGACGCCCGCCGGGCGCCAGGGCGCGCGCCAGCGGCGCGATCACCTTCTGCGTCTTGAACTCGAGCGGCGCGCGCGCTCGATACGGCTGCGAAGCGATGACCAGGTCGTAGTCGGCGCGCGCCGCACCGCGCCGCGGGCGCAACGGATCGAGCAGGAATTTGTAATCGTCGCGATAGATCACCAGCACGACCGGCTTCTCGTAGATCGGGTTGCCCGAGACCTTGCTGACCTTGGCGCGCCAATTCTGGTTGAGGAAGGATTGGAGCTGGGTGATCTGCTGCTCGAACTCGTGCGAGGTGCCGCCCATCAGGCTGACTTCGTGCCAGACCAGGCTGGTCGCGGCGGTGACCGAGTTGGGCGTCAACCACGGCGCCTCGGAATAGTACATGTTGGTGAGGACCATGACCGTCGCCGGATGCTCGTAGAACCGGTCCGGCATCTTTTCGAGCGTGAGGCGCACGTCCTCGAGGCTGATCTCCTTGCCGACGATGTAGAGCGGCGTCGTCGGGAAGCGGTTGTGCAGCGAGCGCATGACGCGCGACAGCACGGTGCCGTCACCCATGCCAGCGTCGAAGACGCGGATGCCCGGCGGTCGCGGATGGATGTTGCCGAGCTCCATGCCGACGCGCTCGGCGACCGTCCATTTCTCACCGCAGGTGTTGACGAAGAGCAGGTATTTCTGCCGGTTGTCGTAGAAGCGGAAATTCTTGTCGGCCTTGCTCTTGTTGCCGAGTTCGGCGGCGACCGGCGGCATCGGTTTCGCCAACAGCGGCGAGACCGTCGCCGATGCCGGTGCAGCCGCCGCCGCGGCGCGCGCGCGCGTCGCATCCGGCTTGTGGCGCACCATAAAATCGCGCACACGGTCGACCGTTTCGACCGTGACGCGGCCGCCGAAGCGCAGTCGGCTGACCAGCTTGCCGTCGTTGACGGCGAGCCGGCCAAAGGTCGATTCCGCCATGCCGACGCGGCGACAATATCCTGAAATCTCGTGCAGCAGCGACTGGCTGTCCATGCGCATCCATCCCCGGCGCGCCGGTCGCGCGCTTGTTGCTTGGAGTTGATTCGGAACGCTCATCGGAGGCTGGTCAACCACAATCCTGCCCAATCTAATAGTGGGCAATATGATGGACTATCGCCCACTAAAATTGGCAAATAGCCCAGCTAAGTCTAGCCCATTTTTGCAGCGCACAACCCGTGTGGAAAACCCATCAACCCGCGAATTTGGTTATGGCTGGGCAGGAGTGGGCAGGCTTAAACGCCGCCCCAAACCTCGGTCGCGACCTCGACGACGAGCGCCAGCTTGCGCCGCTCCAGGTCGATCGTCAGCTTGTTGCCGTGGTGCGAGCTGGCGAAGCCGCATTGCGGGCTGAGGCACAGGTTTTCGAGCGGCACGTATTTCGCCGCGGCGTCGATGCGGCGCTTGAGCGTGTCCTTCGCTTCGATCTCCGGCCGCTTGGTGCTGACCAGGCCGAGCACGACGTATTTGCCCTTGGGCACGAAGCGCAGCGGTTCGAAGCTGCCGGCGCGCTGGTCGTCGTACTCCAGGAAGAAACCGTCGACGGCTGCGGTGAACAGTCCTTCCGCCACCGCGTCATAGCCGCCCTCGGCCATCCACATGCTCTGGAAGTTGCCGCGGCAGGTATGCATGGTGACGCGCAGACCCGGCGGCCGCTCGGCGATGAGCGCGCTGATGATCTGCGCATAGCGCGTTGGCAGGGCATCGGGGTCCTCGCCGTCGCGCCGGACCTGGGCGCGGATATGTTGGTCGCACAACGTGGCGAAGGAGACGTCGTCAATCTGCAAGTAAGTCAGGCCGGCGGCGACGAGGTCCCTGATCTCGGCGCGATAGGCCGCGGTGATGTCGGCCCAGAATTCTTCGATGTCGGGATAGGCCGTTGCGCTCACCATCTTGCGTCCGCCGCGCATATGCATGTAAGTCGGCGCCGGAATGCATACCTTTGGCGTTCGGCTGGTGGCGCTTTTGAGGAACTTGAAGTCGTCGAGCATGACCGGCCGGCTGCGACGCACCTTGTCGCGCACCACCAGCATCGAGCGCGTCTCGGCGGTCTCGCCGTGCTCGCCGCGGAAGCCGAGCGCGTATTGGGCCTGCGTCGCGGCGATGCCGGTGAAACCGGTGAGGAAATCGACATGCCAAAAGGCGCGGCGGAACTCGCCGTCGGTGATGCCGCGCAATCCCGCCGCTTCCTGCAGCGCGACGACCTCCTTGATGGCGCGATCCTCGACCTCCCGCAGCTGTGCTGGCGTGATCGCACCCTTGGCGGCCCGCGCGCGGGCTTCGTGCAACTCCGGCGGGCGCAGCAGCGAGCCGACCTGATCGGCGCGGAACGGCGGTTGCGTGGTCTTGGCCATGGCGTCCTCCCTCGACGGCAATTTTTCTATCACCCGATAGACCTTTCGCCTATCGTCCGCCGATTGTCGAACGGGGAGACCAACCATGCCGTCCGCCCGCGGCGCGCGGGCCGCCCGGCCGCGCCGCCGCGCCGAGGAAATCATCGATGCCGTCGCCGCGGTCTTCGCCGCGCGCGGCTATCACGGTGCCTCGACGCAGGATGTCGCCGACCGCCTCGGCATGCGGCAGGCCAGCCTCTATTACTACTTTCCGTCGAAGGAAGCCGCGCTGGAGCAGGTCTGCCTGCGCAGCGTCGGCGATTTCGTCGAACGGGCGCAGGCGATTGCCGGCGGTCCGGGCCGCGCCGCCGACAAGCTGGCCATGATCATCCGCGGCCATCTCGCGCCGGTCGAGGAGCGCGGCGATTACGTGCGGTGTTTCCTGCGCGAGCGTCGCTTCCTGCCGCGCGCCAGCGCCCGGCGCATCGGCAGGGTCGCGCGGCGCTATGAAGCCATTCTGCAAGGCGTGATCGAAGCCGGCATCGCTGCGGGCGAGCTGCGGCGTGATCTCGATCCGCGGCTGGCGACGCTGGCGCTGCTCGGGATGTGCAACGCGGCGATGGAATGGTACGGGCGTGAACCGAACGCATCGCTCGGCCGCATCGCCGATGCGTTCGCGGCTCTCGCCATCGGCGGCATGAAGGCATCGCGCGGCCGGTCCTAGCTGTGTCTAACACGCGCCATCGAGCGCAGCGGCGACGATCGCCGCCACGTCAATGCCGTAGGCGCGATAGAGATCGGGAATGTCGCCCGACTGGCCGAACCGCGTTACGCCGAGCGGCTTGATCCGTTGGCCGCGCACGGCGCCGAGCCACGCCAGCGTCAGCGGATGGCCGTCGAGCACGCTGACCAGTGTCGCGTCGCGGCCCAAAACCGCCAGCAACCGGGCGGCATGCGAATGGCGGCCGCGCGTCTGCCAGTCGGCATAGAGCCGGTCGGGCGAGGTCACGGCCAGCAGGCCGACGCGCGGGTTGCGCTCGCCGAGTTGCGCAACCGCCGCGATCGCCTCGGGCAGCGTCGCGCCCATGGCGACGACGGCAAGCTCGCCGCCGGTTTGCGGCGATCTCAGCCAATAGCCGCCGGCCACGATGGCAGTCCGGAGTACGTCGGTCAGCGTGCGTTGCGGTTGCGCGATCGCGCGGGTCGACAGGCGCAGATAAACCGAACCCCCATCGGCCGCTTGCATGTGGTCGAAGCCCCAGGCCATTGCCGCCTGCATCTCGTCGACGAACGCCGGCTCGAAATAGGTCAGGCCCGGCTGTCCCATGCCGATCAACGGCTCGACCACCGACTGGTGCGCACCGCCTTCGGGCGCGAGCGTGATGCCGCTCGGCGTCGCCGCCAGCATGAAGCGTGCGTCCTGATAGCAGGCATAGTTGAGCGCATCGAGCCCACGCGCCACGAACGGGTCGTAAAGCGTGCCGACCGGCAGCAGCCGCGCGCCGAACAGCGGTTCGGCCAGCCCGAGCGACGCCAGCAGCAGGAACAGATTGTTCTCAGCGATACCGAGCTCGATGTGCCGACCGGTCGGCGTGCGCAGCCATTTCTGCGCCGATGGCAGATGCTGTTCGCGGAAGACGTCGGGCCGCGCCCGACGCGCGAACACGCCGGCATGATTGACCCAGCCGCCGAGATTGGTCGACACCGTCACGTCAGGCGAACAGGTCACGATCCGGCGCGCGAACGCGCCGCCGTCGCGGCCGAGTTCGGTCATGATGCGGCCGAAGCCTTCCTGCGTCGACGCGGTTTCGCCGCTGCGCAGAACGATCGCCGGCATCGGCAGCGGCGCAACCCGCACGGCGGCCGGTGGGCACGCCAGCGGCACCGCCGCGAGAAAGTCGCGCAGCGTCTCGGGCGAAACGTCGAGCCCGGCATGGGCATCCCATTCGGCGCCCGGCGCGATCGCGTGTGCCGCGCGCAGCGCCTCCATCTGCGGCGGATTCATCAGCCCGGCGTGATTGTCCTTGTGCCCGGCGAGCGGCAGGTTCCAGCCCTTGACGGTATAGGCGACGAAGCAATGCGGCGTCTCGTCGTCCGCCGCGGCGTCGAAGGCGTGGATCAGCGCCGCCATGTCGTGGCCGGCAAGATTGGTCATCAGATCGTGCAGCGCACCGTCGTCATGCACGGCGAGGAGTGCGGCGATTCCCGGTTCGGTGCCGAGATCGGCCTTGAGGCGCACGCGCCAAGCCGCGCCGCCCTGGAAGGTGAGCGCCGAATAGAGTTCGTTCGGGCATTCGTCGATCCAGCGCCGCAGCGCCGCGCCGCCCGCCCGCGCGAATGCCGCCTCGAGCCGTTTGCCGTATTTGAGCGTCACCACCTTCCAGCCAACGGTGGCGAAGAACTGCTGGATCTTCCGGAACAAATGGTCGTTGACCACGCCGTCGAGGCTCTGGCGGTTGTAGTCGATCACCCACCACAAATTGCGCACGTCCTGCTTCCAGCCTTCGAGCAGCGCCTCGAAGACGTTGCCTTCGTCGAGTTCGGCGTCGCCCACCACCGCCACCATGCGGCCGGCCGACTGGCCCTTAGCACTACAGTTGCTTTTTCTGTTTGAGCTTTGCACGTCTGAGGTGAGCGAGGCGTGCTTCGGCCTGATGGGCGCGCCGCCAGAGCGACCACGCGATGACATGGGCGGGCTGGATGCGTTGTTGTGCAA
>JBOHLS010000035.1:0-21612 GCA_050729835.1 Allostellaceae bacterium
ACGCCGAGGGCGCTGCGCTCCGGGCGCGGGTCCCTCCTATGCACTACGCGGATAAGCCCAATCCGCCCCTTCCAGAGGGGTCATTATTGGACGCGAAAAGGGGGTCACGATTGGAAGCGATTTGACATCCCGGCTTGCTATGTTCAGGGATGTAACGTCGCGGAGTCGCCGCAAGTGCCATCCCACGGCCTCCCGATGTTAGGGGAGTACGCCATGTGGCCAGCGTGGATGATCCGAGATAAACAGAGCGGCATCGCCGATCCGGCCTCGCTCCGCAGATTTCAGCAAGCGATCGGTGAGGCCATGAAGTCCTCGCCTTGTTCCACCGCAAGCCTGGCGTCGCTTCGGCTGTATTCGATAGGTCGCGCAGTTGTTGGCCACACACCGATCTGTGCAGGCTAAACGCCTCGAAGACGCTTAACCCCTGAGGACGTAATCGGTCGGCCAATCCTTGAGCTGATCCCAATATTTGCGCGACCAGACGACCATCTCTGCTAGACCCTCGTCCCAACCGATCTCCGCCTCCCAGCCGACATCGCGCTTGATTGCGCTGTTGTCAAGCCAGTAACGAGAATCTTGCCCGAGCCGATCCGGGCTCATCTCGCATAGCTGTTCGAATGGCATGCCGAGCGCTTTAGCGCAGCGCTCGACCACCTCGCGTATCGAGGTCGGCAGCTTCGATCCAGCGTTATAGATCGTGCCGAGCGGCGCCTTCTCGGCGACGAGATATATTGCACGGCCGAGGTCGCGCGCATGAATGTACGACTTCTCTGCGCGCCCGCCGCCGTGCAGCGGCAGCTTCACGCCTTTGAGGCCGCACCACATCGCCTTGGGGATGACGCGGTGCAACAACTGCCCCGGGCAATACGCGTTCGATGGGCGGATGATGTTCATCGGGAATTTGAGAAAGCGGTGGACCGAAACGAGGTACATATCGAAGGCAACCTTTGACGCGGCATAGGGCGAGGATGGCTTGATCGATTCGTCCTCGGTGGCCGCATGATCGACGGAACCGTACATTTCGGAAGTGCCAATTTGGATGAAGCGCTCGAGCCACTTGCGTTTAATCAGTTCCTCGGTCAGCCGAGCCAGGCCCATTGAATTGGTCTCGAAAAAACGCCAGGAATGTTTCCACGACACCGCGCCTTCGCCTTGCGCCGCGAAGTTCACGATAATCTCGGGTTTTTCCTTATCGAGAAGCTCGAGCAACAGGTCGAGTTCGTAAGTGACATGACGCGCGTGATACTCGTAGCCAGGCCGCTTATCGATATCGAGCGAGAAGGACGAGGGGCGCAGCGGATTGCGGCCGACGCCGATCACTTTCTTCGGCTTGGCATGATCGAGAAGATAGAGTGCGGCATGAATGCCAAAGCTGCCGCCGCCACCCAAGATGCAATAAGTCTTGCCGGTCATTGATCGTCCCATATCTCGAATCGTCGAACTTTAGATACACGGATTGGCATCGCCGCGCAATTTGACGCACTATAGGCAAATACCTAAGATCGGGCGGAATTTCCAAGGACGCGCATTTTGACACACGTTTCAACCTATTTCGGACAGGTCGGCGAGATTGCGAAGCGGATCGACGTTCCGCGCATCGATGCGGTTGCCGACGCGCTCGTGGCTTTGCGCGCACGCGGCGGGCGGCTTTTTCTCCTTGGCGTCGGCGGCAGCGCTGCCAACTGCGCGCACGCGGTCAACGACTTCCGCAAGCTATGCGGCATCGAGGCTTATGCACCGACTGACAACGTCTCCGAGCTGACTGCGCGCACCAACGACGAGGGCTGGGAGACGGTGTTCGCTGCTTGGCTCAAGACCAGTCGTCTATCCAAAAACGACGCCGTGCTCGTCTTTTCCGTCGGTGGTGGCAACGCCGAACGCAATGTCAGCATGAATATTGTGCGCGCGCTGGAGCTCGCGAAGTCGTGCGGCGCAACCATTCTTGGCGTCGTCGGCCGCGACGGCGGCACCACCGCGAAGCTCGGCGATCATGTGGTCGTGATTCCGACCGTAGATGATAAGCTGGTCACGCCGCACACCGAGGCGTTTCAGGCCGTGGTCTGGCACTGCCTGGTCTCGCATCCGAAGCTCCAGATCCAAGCGACCAAGTGGTAGCTGGTGCAGGGCGGCGTGCGGTCTTTCTCGACCGCGACGGTGTGGTCAATGCTACGGCGGTCATCAACGGCAAGCCCGTCGCGCCGCGACGAGTGGAAGATTTTCAGCTGCTTCCGGGGGTTGCCGCGGCGATGCGCCGGTTGCGGCGCGCCGGGTTCTTCATCTGCATCGTGACCAATCAACCGGACATCGGCAACGGGCTCGTCGATTCCGGTATGGTCGCGGCCATGCATGCGCGCTTGCGGCACGAGCTGCCAATCGACGAGATCGAAATGTGTCCGCACCGGCAGATTGACAATTGTCTCTGCCGCAAGCCAAAACCAGGGATGCTGCGCACCGCAGCAAAGCGACATCGGCTTGACCTGACAATGAGTTATATGGTCGGTGATCGCGACAGTGATGTGCTTGCCGGGGCTGCGGCAGGCTGTTATACGGTTTTCATCCACCGGGGGTATGAGGAAAGTCGCCAGTACCTTTTGGCTGCGGATTTTATCGCACACTCGCTGAGCGAGGCGGTTCACATCGTTCTTTCACGCCAAGCGTGGGGGCATTAGTCGGTCGATGACCAGCGTTGCAACTCTCAAGATCAAAATATTCGCCGACGGTGCCGATCTCGATGGCATTCGCGCGCTTGCTTCCAACCCGCTGATCAAAGGCTTTACCACCAACCCGACATTGATGCGCAAAGCTGGCGTTTCCGATTACGAAACATTTGGTCGTGCCGCGCTCGCGGCCGTGCCGGACCGTCCCCTTTCGCTCGAGGTCTTCGCCGACGAATTCGGCGAGATGATCGACCAGGGCCGCACCATCGCGAGTTGGGGGCGCAACGCCAACGTCAAGATTCCGGTGAGCGACACCAAAGGCCGCTTCACCGGCGTTGTCATTGAATCGCTGGCGAAGGCTGGCGTGGTGGTCAACATTACTGCCATCTTGACGGTCGAGCAGGTGAAGCGGGTAGCCGCTTGCCTCAATCCTGACGTGCCGGCGATCGTCTCCGTGTTCGCGGGCCGCGTCGCCGATACCGGCGTCGATCCGGTCCCGCTGATGGTCGAGTGTCGTAAAGCGCTGACAAATCTTCCCAAGGCCGAGTTGCTGTGGGCAAGCCCGCGCGAGTTGCTCAACATCTTCCAAGCGGACGAGATCGGTTGCCACATCATCACCGTGACCAACGATCTGCTCGCCAAGTTCGCACTCGTCGGCAAGGGGCTTGATGAATATTCTCTTGAAACCGTGAAGATGTTCCATCGCGATGCGACCTCGGCTGGGTACTCGATCCGCACGACGCGCGCAGCCTGACGACCATCACATGAAGTAGAAGGAGAGAGCCTCGTGTCCAGGCTGTTCGATAATGTTTTTGTGACGGGAGGCGCCGGCTATTGCGGCTCGCTGCTCGTGCCGCAACTTTTGGATCATGGATATCGCGTCACCGTGTTCGACAAATGCTATTTCGGCGATGATTTCCTGCCGAAGAGCAATCCCCGACTCACGGTGATCAAGGGCGACATTCGGGATGCCGCCGGCCTCGCGCAGGTGGTTAAGGGCCATGACGCCTTCGTCAGCCTCGCGTGCATCTCGAACGATGCGAGCTTCGAACTCGATGAAAAGCTTTCGACCACCATCAACATGGATGCCTTCGAGCCGATGGTGAAGGCGGTGAAGGCGGCGGGGGTCAAGCGATTCGTCTATGCCTCGTCGAGCTCGGTCTATGGTGTCTCCGACAAGCCCGACGTGACCGAGGATCATCCGCTCGTGCCCTTGACGCTCTACAACAAGTACAAGGGATTGTGCGAGCCGATCCTCAAGCGCCATGCCGACGAGTCCTTCACCGGCGTGATTTTCCGGCCGGCGACCGTCTGTGGCTACGCGCCGCGCCTGCGGCTCGATCTCTCGGTCAACATCCTGACCAATCACGCGGTCACGAACAACAAGATCACTGTCTTTGGCGGCTCGCAGCTGCGTCCCAACCTGCACGTCCAGGATTATTGCGACGCGGTCGAGCTGTTTCTGACCGCGCCGACCGCCAAGATCCAGAAGGAGACCTTCAACGTTGGTTACCAGAATATGTCCATCATGGACATTGCGCTCCTGGTAAAGCGGGTGGTGGAGCAGGAAATTCTGGGTCGGCCGCCGATCGAGATCGTCACAACCGAGACCAACGACATCCGCTCCTATCACATCAATTCCGACAAGATTGCCCTCACGCTGGGTTTCCGCCCGAAATACACGATCGAGGACGCCATTCGCGGCCTCTCCCAAGCGTTCAAGGCCGGCAAGGTCGCCAACAGCATGACCGACGACCGATACTACAACATCCGCACGATGAAGAAACTGAACGTTCGATGAGCGTCAAGCCGACGGCGGTGGTCACCGGGGGGGCGGGGTTCATTGGCTCCCACATGGTTGATTTGCTCATTGAGCGGGGATTCGCCGTCCGGGTCATCGACAATCTTGTCGGCGGGCGCGAAGCCAACTTGGCGCATCACCGCGCGAACCCGGATCTGGCATTTGACCGCGCCGATATTCGCGGTCTCGATCCGGCCCGCAACCCATTCGCCGGGGCGCAGTACGTTTTCCACTTCGCTGGCATCGGCGACATTGTGCCGTCGATCGAAATGCCGCTGGAGTACATGTCGACCAACGTGCTCGGCACGGTGTGCGTTCTCGAATGCGCTCGCGCGGCGCGGGTTGGGAAGCTGATCTATGCCGCGTCGTCCTCGTGTTATGGGTTGGCCGACGTGCCGACCCGCGAAGACCACCCGCTCCGGCCACAATACCCCTATGCGCTGTCCAAACATCAGGGAGAGCAGGCGGCATTTCATTGGCATCAGATCTATCGGCTGCCGGTGAACTCGATCCGCATCTTCAATGCCTATGGCACGCGGTCGCGCACATCGGGCGCTTATGGCGCGGTGTTCGGCGTGTTCCTGCGGCAGAAGCTCGCCGGCAAGCCGTTTACCGTAGTGGGCGACGGCACGCAGACGCGCGATTTTCTCTATGTGACCGACGTCGCAGAGGCATTTTTCGCCGCGGCGCAGACGGTCCTGGTCGGCAAGATATGGAACCTGGGCGCTGGCAAGCCGCAATCGATCAACCGCTTGGTCGAACTCCTTGGCGGGCGCGTGGTTCATATCCCGAAGCGGCCTGGCGAGCCCGATTGCACCTTCGCCGACATCGGCAAGATCACCACGGAACTCGGCTGGAAACCGCGGGTTCCGTTCGAGGAAGGGGTACGGCGCATTGTCGCCGATATCGAGTACTGGCGCGACGCGCCGCTGTGGGATTCAGACTCGATTGCCAAGGCCACGGAGACGTGGTTCAAGTTTCTCGGCAGGTGCGAGCCCGCAGAGACATCATGATTTCCGATCTGACCGGAAAGTTCCTTCACAAAATTAAGACCGTCGAAGAGCTGTTGAGCATCGTCGGGCCGCGGCCGCGCGCAAATAAGGTCATCATGTGCCACGGCGTTTTCGACGTGGTCCATCCCGGCCATCTCCGGCACCTGCTTTATGCCAAGAACAAGGCAGATATCCTGGTCGCAAGCCTCACCGCCGACCGACACATCACGAAGGGTCGCATGCGCCCGCATGTGCCCCAGGACTTGCGCGCGCTCAATCTCGCCGCCTTCGAGATCGTCGATTACGTGCTGATCGATCCGAACGACAGGCCGATCATGAATCTCCGCAGGTTGCAACCCGACTTCTTCGCCAAAGGCTACGAATACACCGCCGCTGGCGTCAACCCGAAGACGGTCGAGGAGACCGAGGTCATCACCGGTTACGGTGGCGAGATGATCTTCACGCCCGGCGACGTCGTCTATTCGTCTTCTCGCCTGCTCGAAATCGAACCGCCAAATCTGCGCACGGAAAAGCTTCTGACGCTGATGGATATGTCGAACATCACCTTCGACGCCCTGCGCCGGACGCTCGACAAGTTCCGCGGACGTCACGTGCATGTCGTCGGCGATACGATCGTCGACAGCCTTACGCAATGCGCGATGATCGGCGGCCAGACCAAGACGCCGACGATGAGCGTCTTGTTCCAGGAGCGTAAGGACTATATTGGAGGCGCGGCGGTCGTCGCCGAGCATTTGCGCGCCGCCGGCGCCAATGTCGTGTTTTCGACCGTGCTGGGCGGCGACGGGCTGAAGGATTTCGTTCTCGACGGCTTGGGACGGAGCGGCATCGAGACCAAGGCAATCGTCGATCACGCGCGGCCGACCACCAACAAGAACGCCATCGTCGCCGAAGGCTATCGCCTGTTGAAGATTGACACGCTTGAGAATCGAAGTATTGTCGACGACACCCTCAACCAGCTCTGCGATCAGATCGCGAACCAGAAGACCGAGGCGGTCGTCTTTTCCGACTTCCGCCATGGAATCTTCAATCGGCATACGATCCCGTCGCTCATCACCGCGATCCCGTCCGGAATCTTCAAGGTCGCCGACAGCCAGGTTGCAAGCCGCTGGGGCAACATTACCGAATTCAAGAAATTCGATTTGATCACGCCCAACGAGCGCGAGGCGCGGTTCGCACTCGCCGATCAGGACTCGGGCGTCCGGCCGCTTGCGTCGCAACTCTATGACGAATCCCAGTGCCGCGTTCTCATTCTCAAGCTCGGCGACCGTGGCGTCCTGACGTGCCGTTCGTCCGATCACCTAGCGCTCGATTCCTTTTTTGTCGTCGACAGCTTCGTCGAGCGCGTGACCGATGCCGTTGGGGCCGGCGATGCCATGCTGGCTTATGCGACCCTGTCGCTGCTTGTCACTGGCGACCCGGTGGTCGCTACGATCATCGGTTCGATGGCGGCGGCGATCGAGTGCGAGGTCGACGGCAACGTTCCGGTCGCGCCAGCCGATGTGCTTGAGCGCATCGAAACCGTGGAGAAGCGCGCGCGCTATCAGCAATGAGCCGCTTAAGCGCGATCGTCGTCGGTATGGGAGTGCAAGGCGAAAAGCGCCGCACGTTCGCCGGCAAGGATTACGTCGGGTCCGTCGACCCGGTCAAATCCGGCGTCGATTTCCGCGCGATCGAGCAGGTGCCGCTCGAGTCCTACGATGCGGTGCTCTGCTGCGTGCCGGACGAGCCCAAAGTCGAGCTGCTGCGCTATCTGCTGTCGCATGGCAAGCACGTCTTGGTTGAAAAGCCGCTTTGGGCGGCGCATGACCCGGAAATCATCTCGCTCGAGCGATTGGCGCGTGCCAACAATGCCGTATGCTATGTTGCCTACAACCACCGCTTCGAGCCGCATTATGTCCGCATGCGCGATCTGATCGCATCGGGTGAGCTCGGTCGGCTCTATTCCTGCCGCATGTTCTACGGCAACGGCACCGCGCGGCTGGTGCGCGAGAGTGCTTGGCGCGACCAGGGTGCCGGGGTGTTGCCCGATTTAGGTTCGCATCTGCTCGATACCTGCCGGTTCTGGTTCGGCGATATCGCGGATACCTTCCGTATCGTCGCCGCCAACCGGTTCGAGAACAGCGCACCCGACCATGTGGTAATTGGCTCCGAGGAAAGCCGACCCCGTCTTGAGCTTGAGATGACGCTACTGATGTGGCGCAATCACTTCACGTGCGATGTCCTGGCGGAGAATGGCTCGGCGCACATCGAATCGTTGTGCAAATGGGGGCCCTCGACTTTCCGCAAGCGGATTCGCGTCCTGCCGTCGGGCAAGCCAAAGGAAGAGGTGACGACGTTGCCTCAAGGCGATCCGACCTGGGCTCTCGAATATGCTCATTTCAAGAAACTGTGCGAGCTCAGGGCGCCCACCGACCTGACGAACGATCTGTGGTTTCAGAAGACTCTGCGGCGCCTCTCGAACGAGATCATCCGATGACCGGTGTCGTCGTCGGCTTTGCCGGCATGACCCATCTCGGGATTAATTCGGCGGCCGCGACCGTGGCGCGCGGCTTCGCCGTGGTTGGTTATGACGGAGATGCGGCATTGGTTGCTCGGCTGAAGGCCGGACAACTACCGGTCGTCGAACCCGGTCTCGACGCGTTGCTGGCGGAAAACGCCGGGCGGCTTTCTTTCACGGCCGAGCCGGGCGATCTCGGCGCTTGCGATGTGGTGTATATTGCGATTGACGTGCCGACCGACGATCAAGGCCGGAGCGATCTCGGTCCGGTGCGATCCCTGATCGAACGCGTCGTGCCGCGTCTCCGGGCCGACGCCATTCTCGTCGTGCTTTGCCAGGTGCCGCCCGGTTTTACCCGTGAGCTCGCAGCCCCGCCACATAACAGATTGATTTACCAGGTTGAAACCCTGATTTTCGGGCGGGCGGTTGAACGCGCCCTGCACCCCGAGCGGTTCATCGTTGGCTGCGCCGATCCGGCAACGCCGCTGCCGCCGAAATACCGCGCGGTGCTCGAATCTTTCGCCTGTCCGATCCTGCTGATGCGTTACGAAAGCGCCGAACTTGCCAAGATCAGCATCAATTTCTGTCTTGTCGCCTCGGTCAGCGTTGCCAATACGCTGGCCGAGCTATGCGAGACGGTTGACGCCGACTGGTCCGAGATCATTCCGGCGCTGAAGCTCGATCGCCGCATCGGCGAATATAGCTATCTCAATCCCGGCCTCGGCATCGCTGGCGGTAATCTTGAGCGCGACTTGCGCACCGTGCTCGATCTCGCTGCCGCGCGACGCACCGATGCGGGTGTGGTCAAGGCGTGGCTCGCCAATTCGCAATATCGCAAGGATTGGTGCTGGCGCGTGCTGGAGACGCGGCTTTTCGCCGAACATCCGAATGCGCGGGTGGGCGTGCTTGGTCTCGCCTATAAGGAGAATACCCATTCGACCAAGAATTCGCCGGCGCTTGCGCTGCTCGGCCATCTGCAGGGGTGCAAGGTCCTCGTCTACGACCCCGTCGTGCCGGCTAAGGTCGTGCCTTTTGCGACGGGCTGCACCACGGCGCTCGATTGCGCCAATGAAACCGACGCCCTAGTTATCGCCACGCCCTGGCCGGAGTTCCGTAATCTGCCGATCGCCGAACTGAAGCGGCGCATGGCCGGGCGCATCCTGGTCGATCCGTATCGCATGCTGGACGGGCGCGCTGCCGCCAAGGCGGGCTTCCTGTACCATGCCCTCGGCATGCCGCCATTGCAGAGCTGAACGTGTTGATCCACGGAAATCTCAGTCCGACGAGGCCCGCGCGCGTCGTGATCATGGGAGCCCAAGGTTTCGTGGGTCATGCGATCGCCAGCCGGCTCGAGCGCGATAATGTGCCGGTCGTGCGCCTGTCGCGCCGCGAAATCGACCTGCTTGGGTCTGATGCATCGGCCAAGCTCGCCGCCAAGCTCCGTCCGGGCGATGCGTTTGTCGCAGTCTCGGCCGCGGTGCCCTGTCGCGACGCGCGCATGCTGCGCGACAACATGACCATAACGCTTGCCATGGTCGAAGCGGCGGTGCAAGCGCCACTTGCGCATGTCGTCAACATTAGCTCGGACGCGGTTTACGCCGATGGCCCGCTGCCGCTGACCGAAGATTCGCTGATGGCGCCGACGAGTCTTCACGGCGCCATGCATTTGGCCCGCGAACTCGCGTTCAAGACCGCGATCAAGGCGCCGCTCGCGATCTTGCGCCCGAGCCTGCTCTACGGGGCGGGCGATCCGCATAACGGCTATGGGCCCAACCGATTTCGTCGGCTCGCCGCCGAAGGCGAGCCCATCGTGCTGTTCGGCGAGGGCGAGGAGCGACGCGACCACGTCTTGATCGATGACTTGGCCGAACTCGCGGCGCGCATGCTTTATCGTCGTTCGACTGGCGTGCTCAACATCGCCACTGGCCAGGTAACGAGCTTCCGCGAGATCGCGGAAGCCGTGGCGCGGCTTTCCGGCAAGGCGATCGTGATCAAGGGCAGTCCGCGCACCGGCTCGATGCCGCATAACGGGTATCGTCCCTTCGACATAGCCGCTTGCCGCGTCGCATTCCCCGACTTCGCCTATGTCGGGCTCACGGCCGGTCTCGCCAAGGTTTGGCACGGCAAGACCGGAGGGCGTGGCGTGTGAGCGGGCCGGCCGACCTTTTCCTGGACGACCAGCTCCCGCTTCGGCCCGGCGATGCGGTGGCGGCGATCCTCCTGTTGCCGGACGGACGCTACCTGTTGCAACACCGAGATCGCCGGCCGGGCATCTTCTTTCCAGACCACTGGGGTTGTTTCGGCGGCGCGGTCGACAACTGCGACGCCAGCGATCCAGCCGCCCTACGGCGTGAGTTGCACGAGGAACTCGGCCTCGCTCTCGAAAACGACGCTGTGGTCTATTTCTCCGGCTTCACCTTCGACATGCCGTTTTGCGGAGTCGGATCGATATACCGGACCTTCTTCGAGATTTGCCTCGTCGAAAGTCAGGTTGCGGGGCTCCGCCTCGCCGAAGGCAGCGAATTCGGCGCCTTCACCACGCGCGAAGCGCTAGGTGGACTCCGACTGACGCCATATGATGCCTTCGCGCTCTGGCTGCATGCCAATCAAGCGCGGCTTCGCCGCCTCGACTGACCTCATAATCCCATGCCCGAGATCAACCTTCTTGCCAAGCTGCCGCAGACCAAGCGCAACGTGAACGCGCGCGCTACTGCCAAATCGGCCGAGATCATCGCAGTCGCGAGGCAATATGGACACGAGTATTTCGACGGCCCGCGCGATTACGGCTATGGTGGCTATCGCTACGACGGACGCTGGATTCCAGTGGCGCGGGATATCGTCGCGCATTTCAGTTTGAAGCCAAGCGACCGGATTCTTGATGTCGGCTGCGCGAAAGGGTTCCTGGTCAAAGACCTGATGCTGGCCTGCCCGGGGCTCGAGGCCTTCGGTCTCGACATCTCACAATACGCGCTGATGAATTGCGAGCCGGAAGTGGTGGGCCGGTTGCATCTTGGCACTTGCGAGCAACTGCCGTTTCCCGACGGAAGCTTCGGCGCGGTCATATCGATCAATACGCTGCATAATTGCGATCGCGCCGGCGTCATCCGTTCCCTCAAGGAAATCCAACGACTTTCGGGCGGCCGGGCATATGTGCAGGTCGACTCCTATCATGACGAGGAGCAGCGCAAGCAATTTCTTGATTGGGTGCTGACCGCTAAATTCCACGATTACCCAGCCAAATGGCAGGCGGTCTTTGCCGAAGCCGGCTATACCGGCGACTTTAGTTGGACTCTCGTGTAACTCACAACTGCCAATAGGCCACGCCTGCTGGCAGTTGTTTTTTGCGCCACATGCCTTTGATGTCGGCGATGAATCCACCGGGCTTGACCAGCCGCGCGAACACGGTGGACTCGAAACACGTATAGAGCCGATGCGGCACCGCGCCGACGAGGCAATCGTAGCCGGCGAGGTCTTCCAGGTTGGGCGCGAGCGCGATGCCATACAGTTCCTGGGCCTCGCGTGCATCGGCGAGCGGGTCATGAACGTCGACCGCGACGCCGCGGCGCCGCAAGCCGGCAACCAGATCCGCGACCTTGGAGTTCCGCAGGTCGGGCACGTTCTCCTTGAACGTGAGACCAAGAACCAGCGCGCGTGGCTTATCGCGTTGCGCTTGCTTGAGCCGCTCGGCGATCCCGGCGGCAATGAAATCTGCCATGCCGTCGTTAATGCGCCGCCCAGCGAGGATGACTTCGGGATGCAGGCCTAGATCGGTCGCGCATTGCGCGAGATAGAACGGGTCGACGCCGATGCAATGGCCGCCGACCAGGCCGGGCTTAAAATCGAGGAAATTCCACTTGGTGGTGGCGGCGTCGAGCACGTCGTAGACCGAGATGCCGAGCCGGCCGCAGATCATCGTCACTTCGTTGACGAACGCGATGTTGATGTCGCGTTGCGCGTTCTCAATCGCCTTCGCAGCTTCTGCCACTTTGATCGAGGCGGCGCGGAACACGCCGCCGCGCGTCACTGCGCCGTAGATCGCCGCCAGCGCCTCGGTTACGTCGGGGGTCTGGCCGGCGACGACCTTCACGATCTGATCGACCGTGTGCACCCAATCGCCGGGATTGGCCCGCTCGGGCGAATAACCGAGAAAGAAGTCCCGACCGCTGACGAGTCCGGAGGCGCACTCGAGCTCCGTGCCGCAGATGGTTTCGACCACGCCCGGATAGACCGTGCTTTCGAGTACCACGATCGCGCCAGGTTTCATCCGGCGGCCGACCGTCGCGCAGGCGGTGCGCACCGCGCGCAGGTCGGGCTTGTTGTCGGTATCGACCGGCGTTGGCACCGTGACGATGAACACATCGGCTCCCGCCATGACCGCGTCGTCGGCGGTGAGTTGCAGAGTCGTATCTTTGAGCTCGGTTGCGCTCAACTCCGCGGTGCGGTCGTGGCCCGTGCGCAATTCGACGACGCGTGCCGGATCGATATCGAAGCCGATGGTGCGGAAATGCCGCGCCAGCGCGACGGCGAGCGGCAACCCGACGTAGCCGAGACCGATGACGGCAATGGATGCATCACGTGTCGACATTCGCCGGCAAAGCGCCGCTAGGTCAACACGTGCCAGGGCTGGACCTGAAGGGCGACTATTATCCATTGTTAATCAAGTGTTCCGAAGGGGCGACAATGGTTGTCGTATCCAATAGCCGGATTGCCCGCCCGTGGGTATCGAAAAACTTGGCGCGGATGAACGCCGCGTGCCGGACTCGGCCACGGCCAGAAAATGAAAGCGTCAAGCACATTCAAGTTTCAGATACTGCATTGAGTCGCTCTAATCCCGTCAGGACCGATTGAGGCGGCAAGGCAAGGCCGAACAGGTTGCCGAAGGTGACCAAGGCCCGTTTGGTGGCATTGGTTTCAGCTTCCTTGAGCGCGTTCTCATGGGCCTCGCCCAGGGTGGCGCCGGTGCCATGGCCGATCCCGGTGCCTTCTCGGGCAACCACAGTCTTGCCGGCCCGCACCTCAATTCGGACCCGCACGGCATAGCTGCAGGCTTTGGGGCTGATTCGTGCGTCCTGCCAGACGCATTCGGCTGAGATGGTCTCGCTGTCCCAGCCGTCGAAGCCGAACACCCGGTTCGCCTCGTCGATGACATGCCATCCCTCGACGTAGGAGAGCGTCAGGCCCCGTTCGGTTCGGGCCTTGACGAACCGCACGTGGAGCTTGCCGGCGAGCTTGCGGATCTGGGTCTGGGTGAATGCCATCAGCGTGTCCTCACCGAGATGGTGGTGCCGCCGTTGCCGAGAGCGGCACCCGGGATCACTTGGCCGGCATTGAGGCTCACGAGGATGCGGAGACCGGGTCGTTCGTGTAAGATGTGACACTCAAGTGCGCTAGGTGGGGGTCGCCTTGGCGGCGCCGCTTCGACCTCGATCATTGCCCATGCCGACTAGAAGTGCCGCCAGTCGAACTGGCGTGTCGCGTCGGAACGGCCTTGCGGCGGCGGGTCTCATTCGGGTTCTCATGATCAGTGTCATCGTCGGTATGCTCGGCATACCGACGACTGCCCATTCAATCTCCGCCGATGTGACGGAGCAAACGCTGGCGGCGGCCCAAGCGGCTGCTGCGCGGCATGACTATGCAGCCGAACGCAAGCTGCTGCTGCCATTGGCCGAGCAGGGATCTGCCGTGGCCCAGTACAACCTGGGTATCATCTATGCGAAAGGCGAGGGTGTGCCGACGGATTACCCGCAAGCAGTCCACTGGTTCCGCGAAGCGGCTGACCAAGAATTAGCCCCCGCGCAGTACGCGATGGGCCTCGCATACGCGCACGGTCAGGGCGTTCCGAAGGACAATGCGCAGGCCCTCCGCTGGCTGCGCCTCGCGGCTCAGCAAGGGAACGCCTTGGCGCAAGCGGGCCTGAAGATCATGATCGCCAACGGCTACGGGGCAGAACCATCACCTGCGGCAGTCGCAGGAACAAAAAGCCCATGGGGGCGTACGATGGATAGACTGGTGGCCGGCATCGGCAGCGTGTGGTGCTCCAGCTTGGACTCGCTTGGAGCGCACGCGGAACCTGGTTGCGAGCCATCCAATCTGACGCACACCGGACTCGATGTCCTCCTTGTCGCGCTCCTCGCGCTGTTAGGCGGCGGTGCGTTGGCCATTTTTATGATCAAATAGAGACGATCGTTCGAGTTGCTGGGGGTTGCCCCGCCCGGATCCGGCATCACCCTCGGATACCCCGCCAACGCGCGCCGCGACGCCGAGCAGCACGAGAAGCCCGCGCGTCGCGATCTAAACGAGGGGCAAGGTGTGTGACGTCGATCAACGGCGTCGCCGAACGCGGCCGCGCGCCGGTCGCGCCAGATAGACCAGCATCACCACCACAGCGACCACCAACAGGACGAAGAAGCCCAGCATGTTGACCTCTTGGAAACATTTTTGAATTTGCTCGTCCAAAAGTAAATCAGATCGGCTTGGCTAGTTAAGCGATAGAATGCGGTGCCAGCGGTGAAACCCTGGCTCGCGGAGAATAATCACAGGGAGGCCTAGCATGATGACGTTTATCTGTTATCTGAGGTTCACCGAACAGGGCGCCAAAGCGATCAAGGATGTTGCGAAGCGATACGAGGCGAGCAAGGCGCTGGTTCAGAAGCTCGGTGGTCGGATGGTTTGCGCCTATGTCACGACCGGGAAATACGACGCCATCTCGGTGATCGAGATGCCGAACGGCGACGCCATGGCGAAATATTCGGCGACCCTGGGGGCGAGAGGCTTCGTGCGGACGACGACAGTACGGGGGTTTACGCCCGAGGAGTTCGGCAAACTCGTCGCCGATATCGGTTAATCGGAGCCGTAGGGAACAAGACCCGGGACCGTCGCAGGGCGGTCTCGGGTGCCGCTGAGAACCTGCTTTCGCTGGTCAAATTCGTTGATACGCAGCGCCGTTTGGGTCGGAATATCGCTTGCGTTCTGGGACTCCGGCGGGGCCAGTGCCCCAGCGGGGGTGCGTCAAGTTTCGAACGGACCCCATCCTGGGGCAACGGTTGCTCCTTCGAGGGCGTATATTCCTGTGCCGCACTGTCGTCGGCGGGCTCGGAATTTCGGGGTTCAGGTTCGAACCGGGGCTGGTCTCACGATGGAAACGTATCTCGATCTAGGGCGCGTTATCCGCAGCGCCGAATCCTTGCTGCGACGCAGGCATGGCATCTACGAGTTCACTGACGACGAGAAGTGCATCTTCCGGCTCGCCCTCAGCATTGCCGTGGGCCCGATAACGCTCTCCGACGGGATAACGGTACAGACCGGCGATCCCATCCTCGATCTCCATTTTTGGAACGAGCAACTGCCGGTGATGCGGAACGGCGGGCGCAATTTGGCATGGGCTAACCTGATGAAATGCCGCTACCGCCATTCGCTGACACTCGTCGCCGACCATGTCGAGCGGGACGCATCGCTCGATCCCGTCGTGGCGATCCGGGGCACACCGTCCTTCAACACGCGGCTCGGGACGGCGCAGGTCATCCGATTTGCCCAACGCTTGGGGTTCGATGTGGTCGAACCGGGTTCAGGGGGAAGGTTGATCGGTCATGTTTATGAGGTCTTCGATGGCATTGCGTTGTGGGGACTGACGTATTCCTACAATCCCAACGGTCTCAGGCGGCAGGGTGTACGTCGCCATCGCCACCAGGTCTGGATCTCGCGGACCAAGCTTCTGGAACATCACGGCTCTGGCTCAGGCCGGCTTGGTCTCAAAGCTTGGAAGAACGCCGCGATGCGACCACCCGCTTAGGACGAATGCCCGCTCCGAAGATTCAACTCTCCGATCGCGCTGGGTTTTGCCCGGAGGACCGGCGGAAGCCTCTGGAATCCGGCGTGGCGACGAGATCGTGGCGATCGATGGTCACCCCGTAACCGGGAAGAGCCTTCGCGACATCGTCAGGATGATTCGCAGCAAGGTCGGGACACCAGTGACACTCACGCTCGATCAAAGAGGAAAGAAGCGTGGGGTCACGCTTAGTCAGGCCAACGACATGAATCTACTTTCCGGTTAGACTCTCTCATGTCCGTTTTCAAGGGCTGATGGCGTAACAAATCGGCCGCTGCCGAGCGGTGATGAGCTTTCGTTTGGTCGATGCGCAGAGCCGGAGACGCGACCGGTGTATGCGACGGTCGATCCTTCTCTGATTCGCGGGTTGGTTACCGCATGACCTCGGTACGTCGCGGGGCTGCCTTGCGTCTTAGATCGAGCGTGGGGCGAAGCCTTATCATCCAGATTGTCGCGCTATAGACGTTCACATTCCTCGATCGGACCGCCCCAGGTCCCGACGCGCCGAAGCAGCCACGGGGCATACGGGGCCATGGCCAGGAAATCACGCCGGGTCTGTCAGCCGTAAATTTTCCGCCCAATCTGGCGGGTTTGCCTATAGCTAACATTGTTGACGTGGTGTTAGCGAATAGCTAACTTAGCATCATGTTCGAGGCGCGCTTTACGCCCGATGCGATCAAAGTCCTCCAGCGGATGCCACGGAACTTAGCGAAGCTGATCCGAGGCAAGATCGATCGCCTCGCCCGCGACCCGCACGCTCCGAACAACAATGTCACCAAGCTCGTCGGTCGGCCCGGTTATCGGCTCCGAGTTGGTCACTGGCGGGTCATCTATGAACTCGACGACCGGCACCGCGTTTTGGCGGTGTTGGTCATCGGCCCACGTGGGAGTGTTTACGAATGAGCTACGACACCATTGAGCGACACGGCAAGGCCTTCGTCCTGGTGCCCAAGGCGGAGTACGAGCGCATCGAGGCCGAGTTGGACGTTCGTGCCTATGATCGCGCCAAGGCCAAGGGCCAGGAGCTTATTCCGGCCGCGGTCGTGGACCGGCTGCTCGCCGGTGAAAACCCAATCCGCGTCTGGCGTGAGTATCGCCGGCTAACACTCGAGCAGCTTGCGGATGCGACCGGGATCAGCAAGCCCTACCTCTCACAGATCGAGAATGGGCTACGCCAAGCGACGGTCAATGTCCTCGGCCGTTTGGCGGGCGCGCTTGCAGTCGATCTCGATCAGATAGTGCCGCCTCGGGGTGCGACAAACAAGAAACGACCGAAGCGAATGCCGCGGCGTCCGGGCTAAACGCCGTCCTCACAACGTCGTCGACCGGCGCCTCGCGCCCCATGTAATGGGGCACCCCGCGTGCCGCGCCTCTCGCTCGTTCTGATCGCCTGTTCTTCGGTCCGCGCCGGAGGCAGCTTCGACACATTTCAGGGATAGCTTGCGCTAGGCAAGCGACATGATGGACGAGGATACGCCACGATCTCACCTTCGATGGCGACACCAACGTCCGCGCCTTGCGGCACCTGTTGGCCAAAGAGCCGCGCCGATAAAGTAATTTCAGGCTGTCCGGAGACAATGAGCCGAACCATCGCATCGTGGCCGTAGAAGGTCACGTCGGTCACCTGCGCTCGAATGCTGCCCGGCGTACCGAATGCAACGAGCTTCACCTGCTCGGGTCGGATCATCACTTCGACGGGCCCATCACGGCGGCCTGAGGCGATGGGAAACACGCCGAGGCTGCTGTGCGCCAAACCATTCGCGGCAACGGCCGGGACCAACATCGCCTCGCCAACGAACTGGGCGAGCCCGGCATCGGCCGGGCCGCGATAGAGCGAGACTGGATCCGCGACTTGCGCAATTCGACCGCCGCGCAGCACCGCGATCCGGTCGCCTATCGACAGCGCTTCCGACTGGTCGTGCGTGACGAGCACGGCCGTCGCGCTTGCCCGTCGCAACACCCCCACCACCATCTCGCGAATTTCCTGCCGCAGCGCGGCATCGAGGGCTGCGAAGGGTTCGTCGAGCAGGACGAGCCGGGGCGCCGGCGCGAGCGCGCGGGCTAGCGCAACCCTCTGTTGCTCGCCGCCTGACAGTTGATGGGGAAAGCGCTTCGCATAGTCCTGCGGGAGACCAACCGCCTCGAGCAGCTCGCCGATGCGCCGCTTCCGGCCCGGCCCGCGCTCGAGGCCGAAGCTGATATTGCCAGCGACCGTCAGGTGCGGGAACAAGGCGCCTTCCTGCGCAAGGTAACCGACGCCCCGGCGCTCGGGTGGCTGGTGCAGACCCTCAGCCGCAACGACGACGCCACCGATCGAGATCAAACCGGCATCGGCGTGCTCGAAGCCGGCGACCAGACGCAACAGCGTCGTCTTGCCACAACCCGACGCGCCAAGAACGACAAGCAGCTCGCCGGACTGCACCGCAAGATCCACCCCTTCGAGCACCGGCCGGCCGCTGAAACGCTTTGTCAGGCCCTGGATGCGAAGTTGGCTCATCCTCAGCCTCCGAGATCGAGCCGAACGAGACCGAGGCCAAACCGCCGCGCAAGGACGAAGCTCGCCGACAGCGACATTGCGACGAGGATCGCGGCATAAGGTGCCGCTGCGGCGAAGGCAACCGTATCGGTATCGCCCCAGATGCGGATCGCCAGGGTCTGGGTGCCGATCGGCGCGAGCAGCAAGGTTGCCGGCAGTTCGGTCGTCACGGCGATGAAAACAAGCGCTGCCGCTGCGCCGAGCCCGGGCGCGATCAACGGCAGGGTGATGCGACGAAGAACGCCAAACCAACCGAGGCCCAGTGATCGACCGGCTTCCTCGAGCCGCTGTTCCGCCTGAACAAGAGCGGCACGAATTGCAACCAGCGCGTAGGGCATGAAGAGGATTGCATAGGCGACCAGAAGCAGAGGGGTGCTTTGGTAAAAGAAGGGCAAGGCGCGCACGGTCGCGGAGATGAGTGCGAGAGCGATGACGATCCCGGGCATTCCCTGGGCGAGCCAGGCGCCGCGTTCGAGCATGGCGGCGAGCCGGTTTCCGGCCCAGCGGACCGACAGGATGGCGACCGGCAGCGCGAGCACCAGCGTCAATGCCGCGCCACCGAGCCCTAACCCGACCGTCGTCAGTGTCGCATCCAGCACCGCCTGCGGCGACACTTCGTCCGGGGTGACCGCGGCGGCGCCGTGCTGCGTCAGCCAATAGAGGATCATCGCGACGGGCACCCCCAGCCCAAGCACGACAACGAGCGACAGTGCAGCACAGGCAGGCACACGCCAGGCACCGAGGCGATAGGGCAGGGGCGGGCGACGGCTGCCGCGCCCCACCCGGGCATAGGAATGTCGGCGGCGCAATGCCGCTTCCGCGACGAGACAGGCGAAGCAAAAGAAGAGCAGCACCACGGCAAGGGCGGCTGCTTCGCCCCCGCCAAATCCGGTCTGATAGGCGGCGTAAATCTCGGTCGTGAAGGTGCGGAAGCGCATCAGCGCGAAGGCGCCGAATTCGATGAGGGCATTGAGCGCGATCAGCAATGCGCCGCCGAGGATCGCTGGCCGCAGCTGCGGCAGGATGACGCGCCGCAGCACACCGAGCGGCGCCTCGCCGAGCGAGCGGGCGGTCTCTTCGAACGCCGGATCGAGACCGCGCAAGGCGGCAGCAACCGGCAAATAGACGAGCGGGAAATAGGTGAAGGCGGTGACGAGCAACGCGCCGCCGAACCCCTCGAAGGCGGGGCTCAGCGACACCCAAGCATAGCTCGCGACGAAGGCGGGAACCGCGAGCGGTGCCGCCGCGAGCGTCGAAAACAGACGGCGCCCGGGTAGATCGGTGCGCTCGACGAGCACCGCTGCGCCGGCGCCGACGACGGTGCCGATCAACACCGCCGACACGGTGAGCAGTAGCGTGTTCGCGAGTAATTCGCCGACGAGGGGCCGCATGAGGAGTGCTACTATCCGATCGAATCCGGCGTGCAGCCCGTCCGCAATGGTAACTGCAATCGGCACGGCAACCAGAAACCCCGGCAATGCTGCCGCCGCAATCAGCGAGCGCGGCGGCCGCTGCGAATTGCGCCATGCCGCAACGCGGCTCATCGGGTTACACCAGCCCCGCGCGCTGGAGGAGTGCAGCGGCCTTGCGGTCATCGCCGAGCGCAGATGGCGTAATCTGCGGCGCGTGCAATTCCGCAACCGGAGTCAGCAGCGGGTTAGGCGCGACGCCGGTGACGAGCGGATATTCGTAATCGACGCTGCTCTTCGCTAGCATCTCTTGCGCCTGACGGCTGACCAGAAAGGCCAAGAAGCGCTGGGCTGCCTTTTTGTGATGCGAAGACGCCAGGACCGCGGCGCCCGAGACATTGATCAGGTTGCCGGTATCGCCCGGCGCGAAATGCGCGATCCGGCTCGACGTGTGCGCTGCGCCGAGTTCGGTGTGCAGGCGGGCCCAATAGTAGTTGTTGATGATGCCGGTCGCGACGCTGCCGCGATTGACCGCGGCCACGACACCTTCATCGTCCTGATAAATTGCCGCGTTACGCCGCAACCCTTCGAGCCAGGCGAGCGTCTTTGCCTGTCCCTCGGTCGCGATCATCGCACCGACGACGGGCAGGAAGTCGGCATCGCTCGGCGCGATTGCGACCTTTCCCTTCCATTTTGGCTCAGCCAGCGCCGCGAGGGTATGCGGCAGATTCTCTTGCTTGATGAGCGACGGATTCCACGCCAGGACGTTCTGGCGGGCGAGGACGCCGAGCCAATCACCGTCGGGCGCGCTGTCACGGCGCGGCACGCGCGCCAGCGTCGTCGGCGCGACCGGGGCGAGCAGGTGGCGCCCGTTGAGGAGCACGAGCTCGGGTGAGTTCTCGACGAACACGATATCGGCCGGGGAGCCCTTGCCCTCGCGCAAAATCTGATTGGCAATCTGCGGCCCTTCGCCGGAATGGATGCGTACGGCGATGCCGGTCGCTTTGGTGAAGGCGTCGGTCAGCATGCGCACCACCTGCGGGTGCTGCCCAGAATAGAGGGTCAGCGTCTCGGCCGATGCGGCGTGGCTCGGCGACATAAGAATGCCAACAAGGAACGAGGTCGCAACGAAGGCGAGAATCTTGCGGGGAACGGTCGAGAGGCCGGGGATTGGCGACGCCATTGTGAGATCTTTCTTCGATTTTCCGGTTGGAGATTCGGGCCGTGTGGTCATGCCTTTTCGAACAGGCGCTGACCGATGAACTCGCCTTCGGTCGCGCCGCTCTGGCACGCGAAGAGTCCGCCGCCGACGTGAGTGACGAACTGGTTCATCATGTCGAACTTCGCCATTCGCTCGACAATCTTGATGAAACCGGTCCGCGGGTCGCGCTGGTAGCAGATGAAGAATAGACCGGCGTCGTACTCCAGGCCTTGCCGCCACGGCAGCCAGCGTCCGGCGAGGCCGTGATGGGACGACACGCATGCCGAACCCGGCGGCGAAAACTCCGACGCGGGTGGCCACCCTTTGAACGCATTCGGCACATGGTTTGACAGCGATACCCGAGGGTCCGGAAGCTCGACGACCCCTACGCTACTGCAAGTCATTTGCGTTTGCAATGCAAGTAAGAGTGAATAGCATGTTGGTGAGACTGGAGGATTTCTGGTTCATCGAAGCCTGTGAGGGTGGGGTGGACGACTAGAGAAGGGGGATGGCCCGTTCGTCGGGTCCATCCGAGGCTGATGCAGCGTGACGTTGCCCCCGCCGTTTAATCCGGGTTGAACTGGAGTCTGGCCCTTGATGGAAGGACCAGACGATGAAGCGTTCGCGGTTTACCGAAGAGCAGATTATCGGGGTTCTGAAGGAGCACGAGCTG
>JBOHLS010000036.1:0-19118 GCA_050729835.1 Allostellaceae bacterium
GGTTCGGACCATCGACGACCTCTGGCAAGCCATCGGCGATATCTGCGACCTGTTCACGCCTCTTGAGTGCACAAATTACTTCACCGCCGCTGGATACGGACTCACGTGAACGTCCGCCGCTCTAGCCTCTGTTGCCGCATGACTGCCATCGTCGCGCTTGGGTGTGAGAGCATTCCGCTGCTCGTTGCGGACGTGCTCGTGGCCGTTCCCGGCCGGTCGTCCGAGTGCGCACGGGACGTGCCACGCCTATTTGTACCGCCGCACCGTAGGCGCCAGTGCGTCTGGCGTTTTCACACAGCCAGGGTCAGAGGCAGAAATCGCCCGAACAACGCACACCCCGGAGTTTCCGGTGCCTTACGGAGGACAGGTGCTGCCGTCGGTGAAGCCGACCTGGCCGGAAAGCGTGCCGCTGTTGCTGACGGTGCAGACGCCGGTCTGTTTCACGTTGCCGGTCGAGGCGGTCGCGCTGACGATCACGCCGATCGCGTTGTTGCTGCCGGTCGTGGTGGCCGAGATCGTGTTGTTGCTGATCGTCATGCCGGTCGCGTTGCCCGCTTGCACGCCGCTGGCGCCGCTCAATCAAATTGCCAGCAAATTGTCAGGCCGTGCATCGTGCGAGCAATGCGAAGCGTTTCTCGCAGCCGCGCCGGCCGTCGTGTCATCGGTAATGGGACTCTATTCACCCGAGTTTGTCGCGCGAATGAAGCAACGTGGCATAGTCTGGTTCGCCACAGTTTCGACAGTGGCCGAAGCGCGCGCCGCGGCCGCGGCCGGTGCTGGCGTGATTGTCGCTCAAGGCATGGAGGCCGGTGGCCACCGCGGCGCATTCGACGCCGACGAGGCTGAGCGGCGTCTGGTCGGCCTGTTCGCACTGCTGCCTGCAGTCGTCGACGCCGTTTCGGTGCCAGTCGTTGCCGCCGGCGGCATTGCCGACGCGCGCGGTGTCGCGGCGGCGCTCGCCTTGGGCGCCAGCGCGGTGCAAATCGGAACCGCATTCCTGCGCTGTCCCGAGGCCAAGCTGCCGCCAGCATGGGCGAATGCACTTGCTGGTATCGCGCCGGAGGATACGGTCGTCAGCCGCGTGTTCAGCGGCCGTGCCGGCCGCAGCCTGGCCACGGCCTATGTGCGCGCCGCGACTGCACCCGATGCGCCCATACCGGCGCCTTATCCGGTGCAACGCGGTTTGACGGCAACGATGCGCGGCACAGCGCAGAAGGTTGGCGATGTCGACCGCATGCAGGCTTGGGCAGGCCAGGCAGCCGGCTTGGCCATCGCGGAACCGGCCGCAGAAGTCGTGCACCAGCTGTGGCATGGCGCGAGAGAGCTGCTCGCCTAAGGCGATCCCAATTTTAACGCGACCGGCCGATAACGCCCTGGCACTCATTTGCCAAAGCGAAGACGCGTTGTGGACTCCGTGTCCGTCGACTCTTCACCTATGGGTGTGGCCGCTCGACGCCGCCAGTCGCTGCCGCACAACTTCGTGAAGCACATCCCGCAAGTCAGAACCGGCGGGAGAAAGCGCGCTTCCCGCATGCAACCGCACGTCGATATGTGGCAACCGAGGAAATGCGAGTTCCTTGCCCACGTCACGAATACCGGGCGGAACGCGGTATGGCGTTCTGATCGTAATACCGAGCGTCGACCGCAACGCAGCCCAGACACCCGGAAGGCTGGGCGTCGTAAGCAACAATCGCCAACGTATTCCCCGGCCTTCGAGCGCCGCGAGCGCAGTCTGGCGGAACAGACACGGGTGGTCGAAGAGCACGAGAGGAATTGCCTGTTCTGTCGCACGTCGCCGCGCCGCACGATTTGCCCCTAACCACACCATCGGTAGGGAAGCGATGGGTGTCCCGCGCGCATTGGCACTAGGCTGCGAGAACGTAACCGCGGCGTCGAGGCGGCCCGCTTGGACATCGTCATCGAGACTGTAGTTACGGCCGGCGTGGGCTTCGATGTGAACAAGCGGCCATTTGTGTGCGAACCGCAGCATGACCTCGGGCAGAACATCCTCAGCAAAATCTTGTGGTAGCCCGAGCTTGACCGTCGCAACCGACGCTAGTGCGCCGAGCGACGCAGCGGCCTCGTCATTCAACGCAACGAGACGACGCGCGTAAGCGAGAAGCGCATCCCCCGCTTCGGTTGGCACAAGCCCGCGTCCGTTCCGGCGGAATAATGGACGGCCGGTCTGCTGCTCGAGTTTCTTGAGCTGCATACTCACCGCTGACTGTGATCGGCCAAGTCGCGACGCCGCGCGCGCAAAGCTTCCCAGTTCGGCGCCGATCACGATCGTCCGCAGGGCATTGAGATCGAATGTCGATTTCATCTATTCCGATTCCATGAAGTGTTATTTCAGACCTATTTGATATTCGAATGGCAGACGAATTGCTAGCGTTGCCGTTATTGGGTCCGCATCACCCGTTGGCCATGACGAAGGCGTTCGCCGCATCCGCTGTGACTCGTCCCTTCCGGATCCGCGAGGTATTCCCCAGGGATCTAGACGAATGCGAGGCATTTTTCCGTCAGCTCAGCCAACAGGATGTGCGAATGCGGTTCGGCCTCCTGCGCTTGTCCGCCCAGCATCGAATTTCCGAACTCGTACGCCCAAATCCGGGCATTGCCTTTGCCGCCCTCGACGCGGCCGGGACAATCCTCGGCATTCTCAGCCTTGGGTTTCAGGGTGGAGACATCGCCGAAATTGCGGTCACGGTACGGTCTGATTGCAAACGCCGCGGCATCGGGCGCGCTCTGCTCGAGTACGGCATTGAGTGGGCGGAACGCCATGGTCTGACGCAATTGATCGGTTATGTGCTCGCCGAGAATAGGGCAATGCTTGCTCTCGCTCACAGGATGGGATTTCAGGCGGTTCTGGCAGATCCCTATCACCTCGAGCTGCGGCGATCGGTTCCTCGCGACGAGACACTGAGAATTCGTCATTCGGGCTGGAGCTGCGGAGCGGGTCGCTCGTCTGCGAGTGATCCGGGGCTTTCGTAGAGACACGCCAGTGACTGACCCGGATTCAGTTGGCTTTATCGGACTGGGCGCCATGGGCGAACCGATGGCTCGCAACTTAGTGCGATCCGGCGTGCCACTGTTGGTTTGGAATCGCTCGCCTAAAAAATGCCGGCCTCTAGCCGAAGCCGGCGCCGCGGTCGCAAGGAATCCAGCCGAAATCCTTCAGCGATGCGCGACCGTCATTCTGATGCTCGTCGACGGCGGCGCGATTGACAGCGTCTTGGGCCGCAACACGTCCAAATTCGCTGCGAATGTCGCGGGCCATACAATTGTTCACATGGGGACGACCTCGCCGGAGTATTCCCATGGTCTCGAGGCGGATATTCGGGCTGCGGGGGGCCATTACGTCGAGTCTCCGGTTTCTGGCTCGCGGAAGCCGGCCGAAGCTAGTCAGCTTGTCGCGATGCTGGCGGGCGAACGCTCGGCGGTTGAACGGGTGCAGCCGCTACTTCGGCCGATGTGCCATCAGATGATCAAATGTGGATCCGTGCCGAAGGCTCTGCTGATGAAGCTTTCGGTCAACATCTTTCTGATCACCATGGTGACCGGCCTCGCCGAGGCGGTGCATTTCGCGACCCGGCATGGACTTGATCTTGCGCAACTCGTCGCCGCCCTTGACGCCGGGCCGATGGCAAGCGATGTGTCGCGGGTCAAGGCGGCAAAGCTCCTGGCGCAAGACTTTGCGGTGCAAGCCTCGATCTCGAACGTTCTCGAGAACAATCGGCTAGTCGCTGATGCGGCGCGTAAAGCCCGTGTTGCGTCTCCTCTTCTCGATGTCTGCCACGCACTTTTTTGTGAGACCCTGGCACTCGGCTTGGGCGACACCGACATGGTTGCGGTGATCCGGGCGATCGAGCGGCGCACCGCGGCGAGCACGTGATCAACTTTGCTCTACCTGAGTCTCCCGGTTTTCGGTGTCATCGCCCTGGGTTGGGCCGCGACCTGGGCGGGTCTCATTGCACCGGCTGCCCTCGATGCCCTGAGCGCATTCTCTTTTCGCTTCGCCCTGCCCGCTCTGGTGATTCGGTTGATCGCCGCACAACCGCTGGACCAGCTGTTCAACCCGGCATTTTATTCCGGCTATCTCGCAAGCGGAGCGGTCGTTTTCTCTCTTGCCTTTGGAACTTCGCGTTTTTTCGACCGGCAGGGCATTGCCTGTCCGCTGCTTCGAATACCAACGGGCTCGGCTTAAATATGTTTTTTTCGAGCTCGGGTCTCTTGTTGTTCACTGATCGGGCTTCGTCGGATCTCATGTGTGCCCGCATGGCAGGTCATTCGACCGCGCTAGGTCTGCCCGTATCCGTCGACCTATCTTCCCACCGACTGCACGGCTGGAAACGGGACAGTGTCGCGCGCGGTTTCGCCCCATCACGCTAGCAGCCACTGGTGTTGGATCGGTATCGCGTAGCTCTGAAGCCGCCCTTAACGGGATCGAAAGTGCCGGATTCCGACTGAGTGATGGCGGCACCTTTATCCGGATCTCATGAGTCGACAGGTCGGCGCCGGCTCCACACGAGCTGAGCCGTGCCACCGCTCTTCGATGGAGAAAGCGCAGCGCTGATCGGCTCGCTCAGGCTCGGGTCATCGAGCCTCACGCGAAGATAGTGCTTCGGATTGTCGCCGTTGGAGCGCGCTTCCCAGGCATCGCCGATGCGGGATTGGCCGACACGAACAGCCCGGCCCCAGGATGAGCCCCTCTGGACGGCTCCGTAACCATTCGGGACGACGGCTATGTCAGCGCTGGACCTTCGTGCACCGGAAGGCCATCGTCGAAGTGAAGCCATGCCTGTTTCTTGGACACCCAGATGTGCTCCTGCGGTTCGAAAGCGTCAGGTTCATCGAGGCTGCCGAAGCTGAGGCCGATAACATTCTTACTCGTTCGCTCCGAGAACATGGCGCTGCCGCAATTGCCGCAGAACCCTCTTCTCAGTTCAGGCGATGAATTATGCCATCGCACAGGACCTGAGATTTCCAGTTCGTCTAGCGGGACGAGAACGCGGGCGAAAAATGGAGCGCCGGTTGCTCTCTGGCACAGCTTGCAATGACAAACGCGAATGTTGATTGGTTCAGCCTGGGTTCGATGTGCGGAGGCGCCGCAAAGGCACCTGCCGCTGATCGTTCGTTCCATGCAAATGTCCCTCATCAATCGTTACAGCATGTCAGCCGACATTCGCCGGATTCCCGGCGGTTGCAAGCCCAGAATCGCGCCCTTGAGCGTGCTGGGCAACGACAAATCGCGCCCTGTGCCTACTGAAAATCAAATCCGAACGTAATGATGATGGAGGCCACCGAGCATCGGAATAGCCATGATCGGGCCGACGTGGCGGACGGCACGATGGATCGGCGCATCCTTGTCCAAAGATAGATGAGTCCGCACCCGGTTATGATAGTCCGCATAGGATTTGAGAACAGTTCGGAGATGGCGTTCGCCGAAGACGAGGACATGGTCGAGGCATTCGCGGCGAATCGAGCCGATGAGACGTTCGATATATCCATTTTGCCAGGGTGATCGAGCGGCGATCGGTCGATCACGGATTCCCATCACTGCGAGACGTTGCCGGACGGCGAGCCCAAAGGCCGCGTCGCGATCCCTGATAAGATATCGTGGCGCCTCCTGCCATGGAAAAGCTTCGGCAATCTGCCGCGCGATCCATTCTGCTGTCGGATGGGATGTGACCGCGAAAGATATAATGTGCCTTCGGTGATGGCGGAGGATCACGAACGCATAGAGGAGCCGGAAACCGATCGTCGGCACCACGAGCAGATCCATCGCGGCGATCCCAGCGGCGTGGTTGCGGAGAAAGGTCTTCCAGTTCTGGCCCGGCAGAGGACGGTTCCGCGCCATGTATTTGGCAACTGTCGACTGCGCGACCTCGATGCCGAGCTTCAGCAGCTCACCATGAATGCCCGGTGCGCCCCACAACCGATTGGCAAGGCTCATCTCACGAATCAGGCGTTGTAACTCGACCGAGATCGGAAGCCGACCGCCCCACGAGCGCGACTTCCGGCGCCAATACAAACGGAATCCTGCTCGGTGCCACCGCACGACGGTCTCGGGTTGCACGATGGCAACAGCGTTAATGACCGACGAGCGCAACCTGTAGAGCCATACGAAGATCAGCCGGTCGACGACGCTTAACCGCGGTCGGGCTGGCATCTTCCGGCGCAAGATCATCAGCTGATGGCGGAGGACGAGGTTCTCGGCTTCGAGTCGCGCCCGCGACTTGAACATCGAGGCAAGGACGCCAGCGACCAGCTTTACGACGTCGATCATGCTTCTTCAATGTAACGCGATCTTCGGTCCGCATGCGAGCACGGACGGCATTTTCGGTAGCCACAGGGGTGCTCACCGCGGAGGTCGGACCCGAGTTTAGCGGCGCCGCGACGCCGCCGCAGATGTTCGACTTCACCTTCGAGACCAGCGGCGCGGAGAAGAGGCTGAGCGAGACGGAGAAAAAGGGGCCGGTGCTGCTCATCCTCTATACACCGCCGGCGCCAGTGGCGCGGCTGCAGCAGCTGGCCGCGGCGCGATCGCAGCTCGCCGCCGCCGGACTGACGGTGGTCGCCGTCGGGCCCGGCGGCGGCGAGACTTGGTCGACGGGCACGCGGCCGCCTTATGTCGTCGGCGTGTCGGCCGAGGTGGTCGAGACGCTGACGCTCTTCCGCACCAAAGACGACGGCGGCGAGACCGAGCTGATGCTCGACCGCAACGGCAACATCCGGGCGCGCTGGACGGAGAGCGACCTTCCGAATCCGGCGACGCTCGTCGCCGACGCGAAGCGCGCGGCGCAATTCGCCGTGGCGGCGCCAAACCATGCCGGCTACGGCGGCTAAGCAAATCTTCACGCCCTCCGCGATCAGTGATAGTGGGAGCATGAAATCGCTACTACACCTGTTCGACGTGTGCGCTGCTGGCCGGTATCGAAGGCCAACGCTACGAAATGAAATACGCATCACTCCTGCCATTCGTGCCGCGATATTCGGCAAGACGAGGCATCAAATGAGAACACCGAGAGAGTTATAACAAAAGTGGTTGCGGGGGCACGCATTGGCCGAGACCGACACTCGTTGGCGGTTCCGATCTGAGTCGGTTTCGTGGGCCCACAACTACCGGGAGTCACACTCTCTCATCGCGCCAATTTAGTAACCTTCGCCGGCTCACAATCACCGCGAGTCATACTTACTCATTTTGTAGCAATCTGATGTTTCATCACCGACGCTATCCAGTCTCAACCTATACCGCTTGACGCCGACTTGCTTTCTGGCCGTCGAACACGGCCCATACGCCATCTAACTGATCCCAACTGCCGCGGCTTGCCGCCTTGGAATACTCCGTCGCGCGCTGCTCGAAGAAATTGGCGTGTTCGACACCGTTCAGGATTTCGACCAGCCAAGGCAGCGGATGTGGGCGAAGCTGGCGGTAGCCGCCTTCGGTTTCGCCGAAATATCCGAAGACCGGAGGCAGCTTGAGCTGGGTCAGGCGCCAATCGGCGACGTAGTGGACATAGGCCTTGATGTCCGCGGCGGCCATGCCGTCGATTTGTCCCAAGCCGAAAGCGAGATCGACGAACCGCTCCTCGAGACCCGCCATGGTTTTCGCCACGTCGACGATATCGTCGCGCACTGCCTTCGTGACTGCGCCGGTTTCGCGGTGCCATTCGTGATAGAGCCGTATGATGCCCTCACAATGCAGGCTCTCGTCGCGCACTGACCAGCTTACGATCTGCCCCATGCCGTTCATCTTGTTGTGGCGCGGGAAGTTGAGCAGCATGGCGAAACTCGCGAATAGCGCCATGCCCTCGGTGAAGGCCCCGAACATGGCGAGGGTGCGCGCCACGTCCGCGACCGTGCCGACGCCGAAGCCGTGCATGTAATCGGCCTTGGCGCGCATGGCCTCGTATTCGCGGAAGGCCGCGAATTCGGCCTTGGGCATGCCCAGCGTTTTCAAAAGCAGCGCATAGGCGTCGATATGCACTGTCTCCATGTTGGAAAAGGCGGCCATCATCATCTGCACTTCCAGCGGTTGGAAGATCGGGATGTAGCGCTTCAGATAATTGTCGCCGACCTCGACATCCGACTGGGTGAAGAAGCGGAATATCTGGGTTAGCAGGGCGCGCTCGGCATCGGTCACGCGGGCCGAGCTCCAATCCTTGATGTCGGCGCCGAGCGGCACTTCCTCGCCCATCCAATGGGTCTGCTGCTGGCGCTTCCAGCAGTCATAAGCCCAGGGATAACGCTCGATGTCGTAGGTGCCGGTCGCGGTCAATAGCCCAACCCGGCCGGTGCCGATGAGTACGCGCGGATCAAGATAGGAAATTCCGGTCACTGACATGCCAGGCACTCCTCGTAATCGGTGCGGATGGATTGCGTTTCTTGTTGCTCGGCTTTTTCGAGCCTGCCGGCGAAATCTGCGCGGCTGACCGACTTCGAGCGGCAGTAATAGAGGCTCTTGATGCCGCGCTTCCAAGCCGTCCAATGCAGCATGTGTAAATCCCACTTGTCGATGGCGGCGGGCAGATAAAGGTTGAGCGACTGGCTCTGGCAGATGAACGGCATCCGGTCGGCCGCGAGATCGATGATCCAGCGTTGATCAATCTCAAAGGCGGTGCGGAAGAGCGCTTTCTCATCGTCGCTGAGCAGGTCGAGATGCTGCACCGACCCTTCGTGTTCGAGAATCGACTGCCAGGTTTCCGGCGTATCGGCGGCCTTTTCGGCAAGCAGCTTGGAAAGCGCCGGGTTGCGCACGACATAGCCGCCCGACAGCGTCTTGTGATTGTAGATGTTGGCGGGGATCGGCTCGATGCAGGCGCTGGTACCGCCGCAAATGATGCTGATCGAGGCCGTTGGTGCGATGGCGATCTTGTGGCTGAAGCGGGCGTTCATGCCGCGTTCTGCCGCGTCGGGACAAGGGCCGCGTTCCTGCGCGAGGCTCACCGAGGCGGCATCCGCCTCCCGGCGGATCTTGCGAAAAATTTTCAGATTCCAGGATTTGGCCAGCGCGCTCTCGAACGGTATGGCCTTCGCCTGGAGGAAGGAATGGAAGCCCATGACACCGAGCCCGACCGAACGCTCGCGCAGCGCCGAATAGCGCGCGCGCTCCATGCTGCCGGGCGCCACCGTGATGAAATGCGTCAACACGTTGTCGAGCATGCGCAACACGTCCTCGATGAAGCCCGGCGCGTCGGACCATTGATCCCAGGTCTCGATATTGAGCGACGACAGGCAGCACACCGCCGTACGTTCCGCGCCGCGATGATCGCGGCCGGTCGGCAGGGTGATTTCGCTACACAGATTGGAGGTCGAGACCTTGAGGCCGAGTTCGCGCTGGTGCTTGGGCAGCGCGCGGTTCACCGCGTCGATGAACAGCAGATAGGGTTCGCCGGTTTGAAGCCGCGTCTCCAGGATTCTCTGCCAAAGCTGGCGGGCGTTCACCTCGCGGATGACTTCGCCGTTTTTCGGGCTGCGCAGGGCGAAGGGTTTTCCCGCACCGACCGCGTCCATGAATTCATCAGTGATGTTGATGCCGTGATTCAAGTTCAGGCCCTTGCGGTTGAAATCACCGGAGGGCTTGCGAACCTCGAGAAATTCCTCGATCTCCGGATGGTGAATGTCGAGATAGACGGCGGCGGAGCCGCGCCGCAGCGAGCCTTGGCTGATCGCCAGGGTGAGGCCGTCCATGACATGGATGAACGGGATGACGCCCGAGGTCTGGCCGGAACCTTTCACCGCCTCGCCGATGGAGCGCACCCGGCCCCAATAGGTGCCGATGCCGCCGCCGTTGGAGGCGAGCCAGACATTCTCGTTCCAGGTGGCAACGATACCTTCGAGCGAATCCGGAACCGAATTGAGAAAGCACGAGATCGGCAGGCCGCGCGTGGTGCCGCCATTAGACAAAATCGGCGTCGCCGGCATGAACCAAAGCCGTGACATGGCGTCGTAAAGCCGCTGGGCATGGTCGCGATCGTCGGCGAAGGCGCAGGCGACGCGGGCGAACATGTCCTGGAAGCTTTCGCCCGGCAGCAGATAGCGGTCCTGGAGCGTGGCCTTGCCGAAGGGCGTCAACAAACCATCGCGGCTATGATCGAGCTGCAGATCGCTTGGCTTCGGCGGCGCCGCGAGCGGCGCCGGAGCGGGCGCGCGCCTTATGGCGGCGGAGGATTCCGGCCTTGGCGGATTCGGCGGCGGCACGCGGAAGACGAGATGACCATTGCGGTCGAAATCATAAGCAGGCGAGGACATGCGGCACCCTTTCGGTTGAGCCGGGGAGCACGCAGCGGACGCATTGCCTGGAAAAACGGGACGGTCAATCGCCGTCGAACGGCAAGCGACCACCGGGGCACCCCGCCCGAGGACGTTCACTGTTCACGGCAGGTCTCCTGGCTCGCGGGTCCTAGTGGCTGTCGAGCCTTCCCGATGCGGATTGCATCAGTGGCGCAAGACGACAGCAACTCGCCGCTTACAGTTGCGGGGGCAGCCCCGGCATAGCCGCTAAACACGGCGCACCGGCTTCCCTCTTAGCCCCAGATGTAGATGCCTGGGGAACCGTGGACGCTAAATCTTGTGCTCCGCTGGCTAACCTCGTCAAGGGCGATCTTTTCGTCGGCGAAGCCGCTTCGCGTCTTATGGAAGCAAGACAGCAACCTCATTCCTTCGCATCGCCGATTAAAGTCGTTATCGGCCTGCCGCCACGTTCGGATGGTTAGGGGATCGAGGATCAGTCGCTCTGTATTTCGCCGACCGGTACGTTGCTCAAGGCGATACGCTGGCCATGTAGCACCGTATTGGCGCCCGTGCTCATACCTCGCAGGAGCCAAGTTGACAGTAAGGTATTCTCGGATTAGCTAGAGCCGTCGTGGTTCTTTGGGCCTATTTTTTGGCCGAGAGCTAAGAGGGAATCCGGTGCGGTGTCGTCCCTAACGGGGTGACGCCAATGCCGGGGCTGCCCCCGCAACTGTAAGCGGCGAGTTGCTGTCGCAACGTGTCACTGGTGCCGAAAAGCATCGGGAAGGTCAGACAGCAATATTGACCCGCGAGCCAGGAGACCTGCCGCGACATCTGTACGTCCTCTCGGGCGGGGTGCCCCGGTGGGTCGCTTGCAAAGCTATGGCAATCGCCATCCGAACTTCTTGCATGCGCTCCCCTCGGTCCAGCCCCCAACAGTATGGGGTATGCCGATGTTGCTCTCTTTCCGGTGCCATGATGGATGCAATCTACCGGTCGCAACCGATCGCCTAACACCAGTGGAAACTGCCCATCGCAACAACCGTGGGAAGCGGGTTCAGCCCGAGTCTTAAGCCCCCTACTGCTTGCTCAATTTGGCTTCGGTTACCTCGAGGCTTGGTTACCCCTCTTCATCACACGCCGCGTATCCGCGCGTCGGTCGACACGAAAGGCACTCAATGTCCATCATCGTCAGCACCCTTGGCTTCCCGCGCATCGGCCCGCGTCGTGAGTTGAAGACAGCGCTTGAGAGCCATTGGTCAGGCAAGATCACTGCGCAGGCACTCCTCAATGACGCCGCAGCGCTCCGGGCAGTGACCTGGGCGCGTCAGCACACTGCCGGAGTCACACACATCCCGAGCAACGACTTCTCTCTCTATGACCATGTGCTCGACACCAGCGTCATGGTTGGTGCGATTCCTTCCATTTATGGCTGGGCTGGCGGGGAGATATCCCTCGACACTTATTTCGCCATGGCGCGTGGCACGCACGGCGGAGAGGACGCTGAAGATGATAGTGGCCACGAGACGCACAATCACGGATTGCCGGCGCTCGAAATGACCAAATGGTTCGATACCAACTACCACTACATGGTGCCAGAGTTTGTGCAGGGGCAACGCTTCACGCTGGCGTCGACCAAACCGATCGATGAGTTCCTCGAAGCCAAGGGTCAAGGATATCACACGCGACCCGTTCTTCTTGGTCCGGTGACGTATCTGCTACTCGGCAAGAGCCGTGACACGAACTTCGATCTGCTCTCGCTTCTTCCCGGTTTGCTGCCAATCTATGTGGAGATTCTCCGCCGCCTCGGTGCTGCCGGAGCAGACTGGGTGCAAATCGATGAGCCGGCGCTAGTGCTCGATTTGGATGATCGGGCACGAACTGCGTTCAGAGTGGCTTATTCGACCTTCGCGCAAGCTGCGCCAAGCATAAAACTACTGTTGACAACCTATTTTGGTGCGCTCGGCGACAATCACGACACGGCGCTCAACCTACCAATTGCCGGGTTGCACTTCGATCTTGTCCGCGCGCCCGACCAACTTGACGCGGTGATTAAAAAGGCACCAGCGAACCTCGTGCTTTCCCTGGGACTGATCGATGGCCGCAACGTCTGGCGGGCAAATCTCCCCGCCCTTCTTGATCGTGTCGAGCCGCTCGTCAAGCGCCGCGGTTTGGACAAGCTGATCCTCGCTCCCTCTTGCTCCCTTCTGCATGTGCCGGTTGATCTTCAACAAGAAACGGAGCTCGATCCGGACCTCAAAAGCTGGCTGGCCTTCGCCATACAGAAGGTCGAAGAGCTGACGGTCCTCGGCCAGGCGCTCAACGAAGGTCGTGATGCCGTGGCAGGGATATTGGCCACGTCGGCGCAAGCCGCTGCTGCCCGCAAGATCTCGCCGAAAATCCATAATCCGGCGGTCCAACGAAGGATGGCCACCGTGACGAGGGATATGTCACGGCGGCACGCGGTATTCGAGAAACGCCGTCGCCTTCAGCACGAGCGCCTGGCGCTGCCGGCTTTCCCGACCACTACCATTGGCTCCTTCCCTCAGACCGCAGAGGTCCGTAAAGCGCGTGCAGCGCACACGCAGGGCACACTGAGTGACGCTAACTACATAGGTTATCTGCGCAAGGAGACCGAAGCGGCTGTGCGGTGGCAGGAGGAAATCGGTATCGATGTACTCGTTCACGGCGAGTTCGAGCGTAACGACATGGTGCAATATTTCGGTGAGCAGCTCGCCGGCTATGTCTTCACCAAGCACGGATGGGTACAGAGCTATGGCTCACGCTATGTCAGGCCGCCAATTATCTTCGGCGATGTTTCGCGCCCGAAGCCAATGACCGTGGAATGGTCGGCCTATGCCCAGTCGTTAACGACTCGGCCAATGAAGGGCATGCTGACCGGACCCGTCACGATGCTGCAATGGTCGTTCGTGCGAGACGATCAGCCCCGTGATCAGACTTGCCGTCAGATCGCGCTCGCACTGCGCGATGAAGTCGTCGATTTGGAGAAGGCTGGTATCCGCATCATCCAGATCGACGAGCCCGCGATCCGTGAGGGATTGCCTCTGCGCAAGATAGAATGGCAAGCCTATCTCGATTGGGCGGTGGAGTGCTTTCGTCTTTCCGCCTCTGGCGTGGCGGATGAGACGCAGATTCACACCCACATGTGCTATTCCGAATTCAACGACATCATGGCTTCCATCGGCGCGATGGATGCAGACGTGATCTCCATCGAGACGGCGCGGTCAAAGATGGAGTTGCTTGAGGCGTTCACCAACTACCACTATCCCAATGAGATTGGACCGGGCGTCTATGACATCCACGCGCCACGTCTTCCCGGCGTCCAGGAAATGACCGATCTCCTGATCAAGGCGAGCAAGAGGCTCGCCGCCGACCAGATTTGGGTCAATCCGGACTGTGGCCTCAAGACACGGAAATGGGAAGAAGTGCGGCCGGCTCTCGTAAACATGGTCCAGGCGGCAACACGGATGAGAGCCGGCGTCCGATAAAGCCTGGGAAGCGCCCGCATTGAAGCGAAGGCCGAGGGCACGCTCACGGGAGTTGAAGCACCGCCGGATAAGGAGAAAATTTCGCGTGCTTTCGCGTGAACAGATCGAGCAGATTCTTGCGGCGCATCGGTTGTACGTGGAGACGGAGCGGCGCGAGGGCCACCGTGCGAATTTCGGATCCGCCGATCTGACCGGGATGAATTTCTCGGGGCTCAATCTGCGGCGGGCTAGAATGGATCACGCCATCCTCAGAGGGGCCGATTTCACCCGGGCCTGTCTGCAGAGAGCCAATCTCATCGGCGCGATCTTACATCAGGCACGCCTTGACGGTGCGGATTTGTCGGATGCGCGGCTTAGCGGCGCTAACCTCGTTTCGGCGAGCCTCGAGAACACCTGTCTGACGCATGCGGACATGGAGTTCAGTGTTATGACAATGGCGGCGCTCTCTGGTGCCTGCTTACGGTCAGCAGACATGAGTGGCGTCATTCTCGAGGCCGCGGTGCTCACGCGGTCCGATCTGCGTGAGGTGAACCTCCGCGGAGCGGGCCTTCGCGACGCACGGCTCGATGAAGCGGACCTCCGAGAAGCCCGCCTCGGCGGCGCATTTCTGGTTGGCGCGTCGTTGCGCGGAGCCGATTTACGCGGTGCATATTTGCGCTTGGCACGCTTCGATGGCGCGGACCTGTCGGGGGCCAATTTCCGTGACACGGAAGGTCTGACCCAGGCTCAGGTCGATCGCGCCCACCGCGACATCAACACCAAACTTCCCGACGGTTTGACGAGGATTGAAGATGGCATGGGATGAGCATGTCGTCTTGCTCAGGCGCGGCGCGACTGAGTGGAATAGGTGGCGGACGGAACAGCCTGTGGCACCAGACTTATCCGGTGCCCAGCTGCGAGGACTTGATTTGAGCGGGTTCGATCTTTCTCTGACAGATCTTCGGGGCGCCGATCTGCGGGGAACGAAGTTCTGCGATGCAGACCTGTCCGGCGCCCAACTGGATGGGGCGAACTTCTTCAAAGCGGTACTCGACGGCGCCAATCTGGCCGGGGTGTCTCTGTCGGCCGCCCAATTCCTCAATTGTGCCCAACTCGTGGTTAGCCGGAATTGGCAGTCGGCCTTCCGCGACGACGCCCTTGGCTGCGGCGCTGCTATTCCAGATCGGACACCTTCAGGATAGGTCTGATGATGGGGATCACCCTAAATGACCTCCAGTCGCAGCTGAATATCTTCAAGTCTCTACCAAAAATCGTCGACTGAGTGTGAAAGATGAATTTTGTGCTGAGTGAGCGGGGCATCCCGGAGCCCACCACATCACGCGGTTGTCTGCCAGCAGCGGGCAGCCCCTTGCTCCGTTTTAGGGCAGTCGCAAAATCCGTCGCAAAAAAACCTGCAAGGTTCCCAACGTCTCACTCGACAAGCGTCTCCATTACGCCGTCGAGGAACTTGTCACGCTCATCGGCAAGGAGGTGCCAACGCTCCCTCAGGGTCGGCACGAACACTGCGACCGACAACGGGGCATTCAACCGCTCAAGCTGATTGAACTGGGCGACGGGAACGATAGAGCCGTGGCCTGCGGCGCGGATCAAATAGGCCACCCCCTCGGACGCCCTGATGCATGATCGAATGATCGCTGTCACCTTGTCGGTATTTGGTCCAACGGCCCTGACGTCGATTCCGTCGCGCCTTTGCCGGCCGGCCGCATGAGCAAGGAAATTGTTGCACCATTTGAGAAGCGAATCTGCGTCCGCCTCATCGCGCCACTGCGCGATACGGTCGAAGATCCGATTGGGGATTCGGTCGTCGCGCCGACGTGCGGACGGCTGTATTCCACTGAGTTTATCGAACAAGTCATGCGCCATCTGTGCCGGGACCCACGCATCAGGACCTTCACGTGCGGCCCATGCCGCCCCTGCCCTTATCACTGCAGGCATCACTCGCTCGCGCGCCTGATCGCAGTCGTATGGAAGGCCATCGAAGGCAACGAAATTCTCTCGCGTGAAAAGATTGCGGCTTTGTCTGACATCCTCGATCAGACGCCAGAGTGAAATTGTCCCAACGGCCCGACCCATGAGTCGTCGGATCGCGAGAACTTGAACCGAGAAATAACCGTCGATCAGCGCTTCGGCTACTAGTGGATTGCGAAGTCCGCTGGCTGCGTCCCCATTAGCAATGTCGCCGAGTAAGCGGTACGCGACGTCTCTCCACGCCATGGACGACAGAAGGATCTGGATCGAATGGTGCTCGTCGCGGCTAAGGTGGTCGAGCCATTCTCGGCGCTTCTGCCGGAAGCGGTCGAGCGACAGTTTGTCGTTGACATCACATTGGCCAGTGGAAAAGCGATAATCGCCTGCCTTGTCGTTCATTCGCGCCCGTCGGACTCTTCGCGGCTCCGTGGGGAAGGCGACGCTGTCATTGGGAACGGCATCCACCCGACAAGGGACCCGTCCCAACTCGGATGCTGAAGTGTTGCGCCCTTGTGCCCACACTTGGAGCAGCGGGCAGAGTGTCGCAGCACGTCACTCGACGCATTGGCGCCATAGCGGATGATGAAGGGCACGACCGCTACCGCCCGATGGTGACCGCAGCCGGCGGCGCAGTTGATCCATAGCCAGGACGATTCACGACGGAGCTGACCTAGGGTCGGAACGGGCGGTCGACGTTGGGGCATGCCAACAGCATGCCGACTCGTCAGCCGGACTCGCAAGGGCCGCCTCGACCTCTTGCGGTGGGGTCTCGTCCCGCATTAGGCCAGGCCAGGGATCCAACGATCGGCAGCCGTCTCATCAACGCGCGGGCCGAATATGCGAATTCCGACGGAAGCCGGCCACTGATTCCGACGGAAGGCGGCCACCGATTCCGACGGATGCCGGCCACCCCCTGGGAGCTGTGAACGGGGGGTAGCTGCTCTCCAAGTTGGCGATCTGCCCTCGGCTACCGTGCCCTCGCAACGAGAGCGAGGGAATGGGATGCCGACCGAGAGATTGCCGATGCGCAAGGTTCGAGAAGTACTTCGTCTGAAGCATGACTGCGGGGCGAGCGAGCGTCTGATCGCGCAGTCGGTGGGGATCAGCCGCAGCACGGTCGGCGAGTATCTGCGGCGTGCCGCGGTGATCGGGATCACCTGGCCGGCCGATCTCGACGATGCCGAGCTGGAGCGTCGGCTGTTCACGCCGCCGGGGTTTTACGCGGCGCCGACACGGCCACAGCCGGATTGGAGCCGGATCCACGCCGAGCTCCGCCGCCGCGGCGTCACGCTGATGCTGCTGTGGGAAGAATATCGGGCCGAGTATCCCGACGGCTACGGTTACAGCCGGTTCTGCGATCTCTACGGCGAGTGGCGCAAGGGCATCACCGCGACGATGCGGCAGACCCATGTGGCCGGCGAGAAGCTGTTCGTCGACTTCGCTGGCGACACGGTGCCGGTGATCGACGGGCTGACCGGGGAGCTCCGTGCCGCCCATGTCTTCGTCGCGGTGCTCGGCGCTTCGAACTACACCTTCGCCGCGGCGCGCTGGAGCGAAGGGCTGGCCGATTGGATCGGTGTCCATGTCGACACGCTCGCCTTCCTGGGCGGGGTACCGAAGCTGATCGTCTGCGACAATCTCAAGGCCGGGGTCACGCAGGCGTGCCGCTACGAGCCGGGAATCAACCGGACCTATCAGGACATGGCGGCCCATTACGGCACCTCGATCCTGCCGGCGCGGGTCCGTCGCCCGCGCGACAAGGCGAAGGTCGAGAACGGCGTGTTGATCGTCGAGCGGTTCATCCTGGCGCGCCTGCGCAACCGGCAATTCTTCTCGCTGGAGGAACTGAACCAGGCGATCCGCGAACTGCTCGGCGATCTCAATGCCAGGCTCATGCGCAAGCTCGGCGCTTCGCGCCGGGAATTCTTCGCGGCGATCGACCAGCCGGCGCTGATGGCGCTGCCGGCCGAGCCCTACCGGTACGCCGAATGGAAGAAGTGCCGGGTGGCGCCGGACTATCACGTCGAGCTCCACGGCCACTTCTACTCCGTGCCGCACGCCCTCATCCGCGAGGTGCTGGAGGCGCGCATGACCGACACGACCGTCGAGTTGTTCCAGAAGGGCAAGCGGGTCGCCAGCCATGCCCGCTCGGCGGCGCGCAATCGCCACACCACGATCGCCGAGCACATGCCGTCGAGCCACCGCCGATACGCCGACTGGACGCCGGCCCGCATCGGCCGCGAGGCCGAGCGGATCGGTCCGGCCGCCGCCGGGCTGTGCGCCGCCATCATGCGCGCCAAGCCCCATCCCGAGCAGGGCTTCCGGGCCTGCCTCGGCATTTTGCGCCTGGCCAAGAGCTATGGCGGCGCGCGCCTCGAGGCGGCTTGCCGCCGCGGGCTCGACATCGGCGCAACGACCTACGGCTCGATCGCCTCGATCCTGAAGAACGGCCTCGACCGAGCCTATCGCGACGACGGCACCGCCGATACCGCTCCCGTCCATCACGCCAATATCCGCGGCGGCGGATATTACCACTGACCAGGAGGAACCATGCTCAACCACCCGACCCATGAACGACTGATCGCCCTCGGCCTCAACGGCATGGCGAAGGCATTCGAGGAGCAGCGGCGGCAGCCCGACATCGAGGCGCTCGGCTTCGACGGACGGCTCGGGCTGATGATCGACCGCGAGGCCATCGACCGCGAGAACAAGCGCCTCACGACAAGGCTCAAGTTCGCCAGCTTGCGCCAGTCCGCCGTGATCGAGGACATCGATCTGCGCGCCGTCCGCGGCCTCGACCGCGCCCTCTTCCAAAAGCTCGCCGCCGGCGATTGGATCGACCGTCACCATAATCTGCTGATCTGCGGCCCGACCGGCGTCGGCAAAAGTTGGATTGCCTGTGCCCTCGGACACAAGGCCTGCCGCGACGGCCGCGCCGTTCTCTACCAAAGGGTGCCACGGCTGTTCGAGGCCCTGGCACTCGCCCGCGGCGACGGCCGGCATGCCCGCCTCCTCAAGAACCTCGCCCGCGTTCAGCTTCTCATTCTCGACGATTGGGGCCTTGCACCGCTCGCGCCCGAACAGCGGCGCGACCTGCTCGAGATCATGGACGGCCGCCACGGCCGCGCCGCCACCATCGTCACCAGCCAGCTCCCAGTCGACGCCTGGCATGCCGCCATCGGCGATCCGACGCTCGCCGATGCCATCCTCGACCGCCTCGTCCACAACGCACACAGGCTCACCCTCAAAGGAGATTCCATGCGCAAAGCCGCCGCCAAGCTAACCCCGCTTGACCCGGGCGCCGCCACCTGACTTGATCACACCGCCAACGACGGAGAACCCGGCCGGGATCATCGGAACCCATGGCCGCCATCGATTGGAACAGGCGGCCGACTTCGTCGGAATCCG
>JBOHLS010000037.1:0-18491 GCA_050729835.1 Allostellaceae bacterium
AGAAGGATCGACCGTCGCACAAACCGGCCGCGCCTCCGGCCCTGCGCACCAAACGAAAGCTCATCACCGCTCGACAGCGGCCGATTCGTCACGCCATCAGCCCTTGAAAACGGACATGAGAGAGTCCCTCACGACAGGGTCGAGACATTCCCCCTCACCCAGCATTAGGTAAGGTTCGCCCTTCGACAAGCTCAGGACTCACCAACCTAAAGCAACCCTCTCCCCCAATTGGGGAGAGAGGGAAGAGTGAGGGGGTGCGCTCGTTCTTGGGAACCGCGCCATGTCGGCGCGGTTTGGATTTGCAGGAGAAGCCATGACCGCCGCTATCATTGGCTGGGCCCATTCGCGCTTCGGCAAGCTCGAAGGCGAGGACATCGAAAGCCTGATCGTCCGCGTCTCCGCCGATGCCATCAGGGACGCCGGGCTGGGGCCGGCCGACATCGACGAGATCTTCATCGGCACCTTCAACGGCGGCTTCGTGCGCCAGGAATTCCCGTCGTCGCTGACGTTGCAGATCGACCCGAGCCTGCGTTTCAAGCCGGCGACCCGGGTCGAGAATGCGTGTGCCACGGGCAGCGCCGCGATCCATCAGGGCCTTAACGCCATCGCCGCCAAGCGCGCGCGCCGCGTGCTGATCGTCGGCGTCGAGAAGATGAGCGAGATCACCGGTCCGCAGGTCGGCGACATCTTGATTCGAGCGGCGTATCTCAAAGAGGAAGGCGAGATCGAAGGCGGCTTCGCCGGCGTCTTCGGCCGCATCGCGCAGATGTATTTCCAGCGCTACGGCGACAAGTCCGACGCGCTCGCCCGGATCGCCGCCAAGAACCATAAGAACGGCGCCGCCAATCCGCTAGCGCAGATCCGCAAGGACCTGGGCTACGATTTCTGCCGCACGGTCTCCGACAAGAATCCCATCGTCGCCGGGCCGTTGCGCCGCACCGATTGCTCGCTGGTGTCCGATGGCGCGGCCGCGCTGGTGCTGACCGACATCGACACCGCGCTCGCCTCCAGGAAAGCCGTCGTGTTCCGCGCCGCGGAGCACGTCAACGACTTCCTGCCGATGTCCAAGCGCGACATCACCGGGTACGAAGGCGCGGCGCTTGCCTGGCAGCGCGCCTTCGACCATGCCGGCGTGACGCTCGGCGATCTGTCCTGCGCCGAGGTGCACGACTGCTTCACCATCGCCGAGCTGCTGATCTACGAGGCGATGGGCCTGACGAAGGAAGGCGAGGGCGACAAGGTCGTCGAATCAGGCATCGCGGAAAAGACCGGCAAGCTGCCGATCAACGCCTCGGGCGGCCTCAAGGCCAAGGGCCATCCGATCGGCGCCACCGGGGTTTCCATGCATGTCCTTCAATCCATGCAGCTTACCGGCACGGCGGGCGACATCCAGCTGCCGAACGTCAAGCTCGCCGGCGTGTTCAACATGGGCGGCGCCGCGGTCGCCAATTACGTCAGCATCCTCGAACGCCTGCGATGAGCGGCACTTTCACCGCGCTGCTGCTGGAGGAAAGCGCCGGCAAGGTCACGTCGCGCGTCGCGTCGCTGCCGGAAAGCGACCTGCCGCCGGGCGACGTCACCGTCGCGGTCGAGTATTCGACGCTCAACTACAAGGACGGCATGATCCTGCAAGGGATCGGCAAGCTGGTGCGCAAATATCCGCACGTGCCGGGCATCGATTTCGCCGGCACGGTCGATAGCTCCACCGTGCCGGACTGGAAGCCGGGCGACAAGGTCGTGCTCACCGGCTGGCGCGTCGGCGAGAATTCGTGGGGCGGCTATGCCCAGAAGGCGCGCGTCAAGGCGAGCCAGCTGGTGCGCCTGCCCGACGGCATCAGCACCAAGCGCGCCATGGCGATCGGCACCGCCGGCTTCACCGCGATGCTGGCGGTGATGGCGCTCGAGGACAACGGCTTGCAGCCGGGCGCTGGCGAAGTGCTGGTGACCGGTGCGGCCGGCGGCCTGGGCAGCGTCGCGGTCGCGATCCTGGCCAACCTCGGTCACCGGGTCGCCGCTTCCACCGGCCGACCGCAGACCCATGACTATCTGAAGTTGTTGGGTGCGAGCGTTTTGGTCGACCGCGCCGAGCTCGCCAAGCCGCCGGCGCGGCCGCTCGACAGCGAACGCTGGTCCGGCGCCATCGACAGCGTCGGCAGCACGACACTGGCGACCGTGCTGACCCAGCTCAAATATCGCGCCGCCGTCGCGTCGTGCGGCCTCGCCGGCGGTAGCGATCTGCCGGCCAGCGTCATTCCCTTCCTGCTCCGCGGCGTCCGCCTGATCGGCATCGATTCCGTGATGTGCCCGCTGCCCCAGCGCCAAGCCGCCTGGGCGCGCTTGGCGCGCGACCTGCCGCTCGACAAGCTTGATGCCATGACCGAAACCGTGCCGCTGGCCGATCTGCCGAAGCTCGCCGCGGCCATTCTCAAAGGCGGCGTCCGCGGCCGGCTGGTCGTCAAAATCTCGCGCTAGAATTAAAAATTTTCCATCTATTCAGATAGATATAGACATTTCTTAAGCCTTAACCTAATTTTTACCGTCAAGTGCTTGAACATCCCTATGGGAATCGCTGTCTAGCGAAGGGATTTGGCCTTGTCGCGCGCTACCATCGACCGTCGCCGCTTCAACCAGCTCGTTGCCGCGCTCGTCGCCGGCGCCAGCATTATGCCGGTACGGCGCGTGCTCGCCGCCTCCGCGGCCAGGCCGAATTCGCCCCTGGTCGTGCTCGATGCTGGCCATGGCGGTATCGATCCAGGCGCAATCGGCGTCATCGGCACCTACGAGAAGAACATCGCGTTGCCGACCGTGCTCGAGCTGGCGCGGCAGCTCGAAACGACGCGCCGGTATCGCGTCCAGCTCACCCGCCGCGATGACGAGTTCATTTCGCTCGAAGGCCGCGTCGCTCGCGCCCGCGCCGCCGGCGCCGACCTGTTCCTTTCGGTGCATGCCGATGCGCTGCCCGACCGGGCCGCGCGCGGCGCCTCGGTCTATACGCTGTCGGAGCGGGCCTCCGATCGCGAGGCGGCGTTGCTCGCGGCGAGCGAGAACCGCGCCGATCTGGTCGGCGGCGTGAAGCTCGACACCCACGATCCCGAGGTCAACGGCATCCTCATCGACCTGGCGCGCCGCCAGACCAACAATCTTTCCATCCGTTTCGCGCAGGACGTGGTTAACGAGCTCGGCCGGCATGTGGTGATGTTAACCAACAGCCACCGTTCCGCCGGCTTCGCGGTGCTCAAGGCGCCCGACATTCCATCGGCCCTGGTCGAGATCGGCTGCCTATCGAACCGCACGGAAGAGCTCGATCTGCGCCGCCTGCCTTACCGCACGGAAGTGGCACGGTCGCTTACCCACTCGATCGGCGATTATTTCGATGCCATCGGCGCCTGATTAACCATGCAACCTTTGGGCGCCACCGCGACTTAATAATTTGTTGAGAATTTGCGCCGTATAACCACCATGCGGTTCGGGATTCCGGTCCCACCGCAAGTCCTTCGGGCTTTTCCTCCCTGAACTTGGGCCGCGCCGCAAAGCGCGGCCCATTTTTCTGGCTCATCAGGGAATCGAGTGGATGATTTGAGGGTGTTCAGAGCGCGGGCAGCATGCATGTGAGCACCTTCAGTCGCAGATATTCCTGGTCGCGCAGGCCGTAGGCGCGGTGCTAGAGGACGCGGATCTTGTTGTTGAGGCCTTCGACGAAGCCGAGCGAGACCTTGTTCTCGGGCCGGCAATAGGCGGCGATGCCGTCCCAATGACGGTCGATCATCTCGGCGAACTTCTGGTCGGGCTCGAGCCGCTGCCATTTCAGGCTGGCGCGCCAGTTCTCGAAGAAGCGCCGTGCCCAGCCCTCGCGCTCGTAGCCCCAGAGCTGGCCGAAGGACTCCTTCAGGACGTAGGCCGTGTTCAGCCGCTTGTTCGCTGCCAGCAGAAGCTTGAGCGATCTCTTGCCTTCCAGGCTGAGGTTCTCGTGGCGCGTGAGCAGCGTGTATTTCTGCCCCTTGATGAAGCGCCGGTCCTTGCCCGCTGAGCCGCGCGTATTCGGCCTTGCGGACCTTGTCGAGCGCCTCCCCCAGATGGCGCATGACGTGGAACTTGTCGAACAGGATCGCGGCCTGCGGCGCCCGTTCGCGCGTCACGTTGCGGAACGGCTTCCACAGGTCCATCACCGCCAGGCGAATGCCGCGGCTCTTCTTGTGGCCCAGCCAGTCGTAGAGCTGCGCCAGGCTCGCCTCCGAGCGATCCGACCCGCCGAACCAGATCGGCCCGGCGGCGGATCAGGTCGCTCACCACGATGCGGTAGCTATGGCCCTTGCGGATCGAGATCTCGTCGATGCCGATCGCCTTGGGACCCGGCGTGCCCGCGCGGGCAAGCTGGGCTTGCATGGACTGCTTCTCCAGCGTCTTGACCCGTGTCCCAGTCGAGCTTCAGCTCCCTGGCAATGTCCTTGATCGTCGCCCCCCCGGCAGCGCCGGCCCACGTAATGGGCGAAGCGCTTGGTGTAGAGGGGATTGTCCGCCAGGAAGTCGAGCTTCTCGCGCTTCACGGCACCGCAGATCCGGCATCGGACGCGCCGGACTTCGACCTCCAGGAAGACGCGCGCGTCGCCGCACGACAGATCGCGAACCCGCCGGATGCGCCGGTCGTACCAACCTGAATGAATCCGCCCGCAGCGCCCGCAGGCCGTTCTTTTGAGCGTCGGGCAAGGCTGATGATCCGCGCCTTCGGGTCGCCGAACACGCCCCGTACCGTCGGCTGTGGACGAAACCCCGGGAACGCGTATGCATCCCCCAGGCGCCGCTCTCTTCTCGCTGGTCTGGCCATCCCGTCACGATGCCAAAATCCAACGCCTCGCGATACACGGGAAACTCAACAGCCATGCGCATTCCCGCGACGTTTGCGCCCTCAGACTACCCACACGACTTCCCGAAGACCCATTTTTCTTTTGGCGGCTCGCCGGCTAATATAGCCGCCAGGGAGGAAGCGATTGGCAGAACGCGCTGAATCGGCCGCCCGGGACGCTATCCGGCCGTTGCAGGTGCTGCTGGCGGCGGCAATCGCCACGCCGATCCTGCTGTTTGCCGGCGCCGCTTGGCTCAATTACCGCTCGACGCTCGCCGATGCCCGCGAGCGCATCGACCGGCTGGCGGACGTCGCCGCGCAGCAGGCGCAGACCGTCTTCCAGACCGACGCTTTCGCCGCCGACCGCATCGCCGACCACACCGCGACGATGACCTGGGAGCAGATCGCCCAGTCGCCCGAGCTCAACCAGTTCCTCAAGCAGATCAAGGCGAGCCTGCCGCAGGCCGCGATGATCCGGCTGGTGGCGCCGGACGGCCGCGTCGCGGCGACCGACGCGCAGTTTCCCGCGCCGGACCTGGTCGCCGAGCCGCGCCCCGATTTCCGCGTCCGCCGGCCCGGCGCGGACGCATTGCTGATCTCGACAGTCGGGCGCGCCAAGTTGAGCGGCGCGATGGAGTTCATCGTCGCCCGGCCCAAGCCGGACCGCGACACGCCCGGCGGCCTGATCGAGATCGTGATGAATCCGGAATACTTCACCATGTTCTATGCCGCGCTTGCCGAGGAGCACGATTCCAGCACCAGCCTGGTGCGCGACGATGGCGTGCTGCTTGCCCGCGATCCGTCGGCGGGTGCCCCGGTCAAGTTTGCTGCCGGCAGCCCGCTGATGCGGGAGATCCGCGGCGATCCGGAATTCGGGACCTACAGCACCGGATCGACAGCCAACGGCACCGAGCGCCTGTTCGCTTACGAGCGGGTGGACAATCTCCCGATCTACGTCGTCGCCGGCGTCGACCGGGCCGCGATCGTCGCTGCCTGGGCACGCTTGATGGCCAGCCACCTGATTTACGGCGTTCCGGTCACGCTGTCGCTCATCGCGGCGAGCGTGATCGCGCTCCGCCGCACCCGTCAGGCGGCGGCTGAGGCCGAGCGCCGCGCCGAGCTCGAAGAGCAGTACCGCCAGGCGCAGAAGATGGAGGCGATCGGGCAGCTCACCGGCGGGGTGGCGCACGACTTCAACAATCTGCTGACGGTGATCCTCGGCAGCCTTGAGCAGCTCCAACACCACGTCGTCACCGAACCGGCCAGGCGGCTCATCCAGGCCGCCATGCGCGGCGCCGAGCGCGGCGCGCGCCTGACCCAGTCGCTGCTGTCGTTCGCGCGCCGGCAATCGCTGCGGCCGGAGACCGTCAACCTCAACCGCGTCATCAAGGAGTTCGGCGACCTGCTGCGCGGCGCGGCGGGCGACCATGTGCAAATCCAGTTCCTGCTCAATCTCACGGTCGATCCCTGCCGCGTCGATCCGGCGCAGTTCCAGGCGGCGCTGCTCAACCTGGTGGTCAACGCGCGCGATGCCATGCCCGAGGGGGGCGGGCGGGTTTCGATCGAGACCGATACCATCGCGCTCAACGCCGATTCCGGCGTCGGCGTCGCGCCCGGCCGCTATGTGCGTGTGACCGTGAGCGACACCGGGTCCGGCATGACACCCGAAGTGATCGAGCGCGCCTTCGAGCCGTTCTACACCACCAAGGAGGTGGGTAAAGGCAGCGGCCTCGGCCTGTCGCAGGTCTACGGCTTCGTCAAGCAATCGGGCGGCCATATCGAGCTCACCTCCGAGCCTGGCATTGGCACGACCGTGCGGCTTTATCTGCCGCGCGCCGACGCCGCACCCAAGGATCGCGTCGAGGCCGTGGCGCATGTCGCCGCCGGCAAGGCCGAGACCGTGCTGGTGGTCGAGGACGACGCCGAATTGCGCGAGATGGTGGCGGAGAGCTTGCGCTCGCTCGGCTATCGCGTGCTGACCGCGGCCGATGCGTCGGCGGCGCTGGCCTTGGTCGAGCGCGAGTCGCGGGTGGATCTGCTGTTCAGCGACTATTCGATGCCGCGCAGCATGCTCGGCGACGAACTGGCGCGGCGTGCGCGCCGCCTCAAACGCGGCCTCAAGGTGCTGCTGACCTCGGGCTATGCGGTCGCTCAGCAGGGCGCCGGCATCGCCGAATTCACCCTGTTGCAGAAGCCCTATCGCCAGGACGAGCTCGCCCACGCCATCCGTCAGACGCTCGACCGCAGTTAGTTCGTTTGCGCTATGCTGCGGGCCGATGAGCCAGCCGCCCGCCAAAACCTCCGGGGCCGCCTTCGTCGGCGGCCCCGCACTGCATCCGCAATTCGACACCTTGGCCCGGGAGCTACACGCGCGGCCCTACGGCGTCGTCGAGGCGCCGGCGCGAATCATCCATTTCGCGCTGACCGGCGGCGACAGCGCCACGGAGCGTGCCGGCCTGACGCGACTCTGCACCGCTTACGACGTGCCGCCGCCGCCGGCCGGCGCATCGCACGTCCAGCTCGCCTGCGAGGGGCTGCACCTCACCTGGGAACGGCACGCTGAATTCGCCACCTATACGTTCGTCTTGCCGTGGCACGGCAGCGCACTGTTCGAGCCGGTCAACGCCCTGCCGCTGCCGCACGACTGGATCGCCGGCTTGCGCGGCCAGGTGGTTGCCGCGGTGCAGATGGCGCTGACCGCCGGCGAGCCGCCGGCGCCGGCTGCCGTGGCCGCGTTGTTCGAGGGCGGCAACATCGTCGGCGGCTTCGCCGCCGGCGGCTTGGCGCAGCTGTGGACCGATTTGCGGCCCGACCGCGACAATTTCGTCCGCATGATCGCGCATGGCGGCACCATGACGTCGCCGCGCCAGGCCGGGCGGCTGGTGCAGCGGCTGCTCGAGATCGAGACCTATACGATGATGGCGCTGCTGGCGCTGCCGCTGGCGCGCGAGATCAATCCGGCGGTGACGGCGATCGAGCGAAATCTCGCCGGCATCGCCGAGGCGACCACCGGCGTCGAGGCGCTCGAGGACGAGCAGGCGCTGCTCAAGCGTCTCTCCGGCCTGGCCGCGGAGCTGGCGATGCTCGGCGCGCGCACGCCCTATCGCTTCGGCGCGGCGCGCGCCTATTACGCGCTGGTGCAGAAGCGCATCGAGGAGTTGCGCGAGCGGCGCATCGAGGGCCGCCAGACCGTCGGCGAATTCATGGAGCGCCGCCTGTCGCCGGCGATGCGCACCTGCGAGACGATGGAGCAGCGGCTCGAGGCGCTGTCCGAGCGCGTGGCGCGCGCCAGCGACATGCTGCGCACCCGCATCGATGTCACGCTGGCGGCGCAGAATCGCGATCTGCTGCTGTCGATGAACCGCCGCGCCCGCTTGCAGCTCCGCCTGCAACAGACCGTCGAGTTCTTTTCGATCGCTGCGATCACCTATTACGGCGCCGGTCTGGTCGGCGACGTCGCGCACGGCGCTACGGCGCTCGGCCATGCGGTCGACGAGCCGCTGGTCGTCGCCGTGTCGGTGCCAATCATCGGCGGATTGCTGCTCATCGGATTGTGGGCGTTCCACAAATGGCTGGGCCGCGATTGAGCGCGGGAGGCACGGGATGACGACCAAACCAGCGATGGCGCCGCCGGCACGGATCGCCGTCATCGGCCTCGGCAACATGGGCGTGCCGATGGGCTCTTGCTTGGTCCGCGCCGGCTATCGCGTCACCGGCTTCGATACTGCCGCGCCGGCGCGGCAGCGTTTTGCCGCCGCCGGCGGCGAAGTCGCCGATACGCTGGCGGCGGCGGTGGCGTCGGCCGCGCTGGTCGTCACCATGCTGCCCAACGGCAAGATTGTGCGCGACGTGGTCCAGGCGATGCGCGCGCATCTGCCACCGGGCCGCGCGATCGTCGACATGAGCTCGTCCGATCCGGTGGGGACGCGGGCGCTGGGCGAGGAATTGCTGCGTGCTGGCTTCGAGTTCGCCGACGCGCCGGTCTCGGGCGGCGTCAAGCGGGCGGTGGACGGCTCGCTGGCGATCATGGTCGGCGGCGCGGCCGCGACCGTTGACAGCATCCAGCCGGTGCTGGCGGCGATGGGCCGCGTGATCTTCCGCACCGGCGATCTCGGCTCGGGTCACGCGATGAAGGCGCTCAATAATTACGTCTCCGCCGCCGGTCTGGTCGCCGCCGTCGAGGCGATCGCCATCGGCCGCCGCTTCGGACTCGATCCGGCGCTGATGACCGACATCCTCAACGCCTCGACCGGCCGCAACAACACCACCGAGGTCAAGCTCAAGCCATTCATCCTGTCGGAAACCTTCAACGCCGGGTTTCCGCTGCGGCTGATGGCCAAGGACGTGCGCACGGCCGACGATCTGGCGCATGCGGTCGGCGTGCCGGCACCCTTAGCCGATGCCGTTGCCGACCTGTGGGACGCGGCGGCCGGCGCGCTGCCGGACGGCACCGATCACACCGCGGTCGGCCGCTATCTCGTCAAGCTGCCGGCGACAAAGGCCAAGGTTTAGGCGATCGGGTCGGCGTCGAGCCTGACGGCGATGCCTTCGAGCACGCGGCTCGATGCCGGATAGCGCTGCATCACCAGCGGATCGTGACCCGGAATGATGTGCCGCGGCGAGCTCGCCAATCGCTGCAAGGTGCGATGGCCTTCGAGCATGTCGGCGACGTTGTAGACGATCGGAAAGGCGCGGCCCTGGTCGAGATGGGCATAGAGATGCGCCGCGTCGGAGGCGAGCACGACCCAGCCGCGCCGCGTCATCACCCGCAGCGACTGCAAGCCCATGGTATGGCCGCCGATGAAATGCAGCCACAGGCCGGGCGCGATCTCCTCGGCACCATTGTGAAATTGCACTCGGCCGGCGAACAGCCGCCGCACCATGCCGACCACGTCGTCGGCCTCGAAACCACCGCGGACGGTCTCATGGCACATGCAGCGGCCGGTGACGAACTGCATCTCGCGGTCCTGGATGTGGAACGTCGCGTTCGGGAACAGGTTGAGATTGCCGGCGTGGTCGTAATGCATGTGGGTGACGATCACGTCCGCGACCCGCGCCGGATCGATGCCGAGATCCTTGAGCCCGTCGGCCGGCGAGCGCAGCAGCTCGCGTTGGCGCTGGCGCGCCTGTGCCGCGCCGAAGCCGGTGTCGACGACGAAGGTCCGGCCGCCGCCGCTCACCGTCCAGACGAAATAGTCGATCGGCATCGGCCCGTCATGCGGATCGCCGCCGAGGAAGTTCTCGCTGGCGCGGCGGCCGTGCCGGGCATAGCGAATGGCGTGGATCTCGTAGTGTGGTGTGTCGGGCATGATTGCGTCCTTGTCTATGAGCCGGCCGAGACCACGCCGCGCTCGATGGCGAAGACCCGGTCGAACAGATCCTTGGCGTGGATCTCGCTGGATTCCGCCATCAGCACGGCGAGTCCGGTTTCCTTGAGCTTCAGCAGGATGTCGCCGAAGCGCTGCGCAACGACGGGCGCCAACCCTTCAAAGGGTTCGTCGAGCAGGAGAAGCTTGGTGCCGTACATCAGCGCCCGTGCCAGGGCGAGCATCTTCTGCTGGCCGCCGCTCAGCTGATTGGCCGGCCGCCTGGCATTGGCCGCGACCTCGGGCATCAACTCGTAAATCCACCGCAGCCGTTCGGCGGTCTCGCCCGCGCCGGTAATCCACGCCGGCAGTAGGATGTTCTCCTCGGCGCTCAGATGCGGCATGAGCCGGCGGTCTTCCGGCAGATAGCCGATGCCGAGATGGGCGCGCCGGAAAGCCGGCGCCGCTCGCAGATCGCCGCCGTCGAACCGGATCGCGCCGTCGCGCGCCGGAATCAGGCCCATCACCGCGCGCATGAAAGTCGTCTTGCCGGCGCCGTTGCGCCCAACTAGGCCGCACATCTTGCGCGCCGGCACGGCGAGCGTCACGCCGCGCAGGATATTCGCCGGACCGATGTCGACATTGAGGCCGTTGACGGCGAGGGCAGTGTCGTCCGGCGCCATCATGGCGGCGCGCCGAAGCGATAGCGTTCGCCGATGATGTAGCGGCGGACCTGGGGATCGGCGATGACGCGCCGCGGCACGTCGTCGGCAACGATGGTGCCCTCGTAAAAGGCGAGCAGGCGCGTCGCGAAACGGGCGACGATCTCCATGTCGTGCTCGACGAACAGGATGGTGACTTTCTGATCGCGCAGCGCCGCGACGATCACGTCCATGATCGCGAATTTCTCCTCGACGCTGACGCCGCTGGTCGGCTCGTCGAGCAGGAGCAGCTGCGGCCGATGCACCGTCGCCATGGCGATGTCGATCAGCTTGCGCACGCCTTGCGACACCTGGCCGGCCAGCTGATCGCGGTGTCCGGCGATGCTGAAGCGTTCCAGGATCTGCGTCGCGGCGGCGACCAGCTCGGCGCGGCGCAGCGGCCGCCACACAGGGAAGGTGCCGTCATGGGCGATGCCGAGCGCGATCAGCACGTTGTCGAAGGCGGTCGCGGTCGCGAACAGCTGTGGCACCTGGAAGGAGCGCGAGATGCCGGCGTTGATGATGCTGCGCGGCGGCAGGCCGGTGATGTCGCGGCCGCCGAAACGGATGATGCCGCGACTCGGCTTGATATAGCCGGTGACCATGTTGACAAAGGTGGTCTTGCCGGCGCCGTTGGCGCCGATGATGCCTACGATCTCGTCGCGCGTGACGGCGACGTTGATGTCGGCGGCGGCGACGACCGAGCCGAAACTCTTGTCCAGACCCTGAACGTCGAGGATTGGCTCCACGCTATGGCGCCCGCGCCCGCCTGCGGAACAACGACCACAACCCGTCGGGCAGGAACATGATGATCAGCAGTAGCGCCACGCCGAGGACCATGTGCCAGAAATGGGCGGCGTATTGCGCCGCGAAGCTGCGCAGAACCTCGAACAGGATCGAGCCGAAGAACGGCGCCGCGACGCTCGCCGTGCCCCTCAGGACGGCGACGAAGACGAACTCGCCCGCCGTCGTCCAATAGGCCAGGTCGGGATCGATGTGGCCGACCGCCATCGCCACTAGTGCGCCGCCGGCGCCGCCGAGGACGCCGGCCAGCACGTATTTGACGTGGATCGCGCGGCGCACGGAAAATCCCAGATACTCGACGCGGATTTCATTGTCGCGGATCGCGGTGGTGAGATGGCCGGCGGTCGATTTCTGGTAGCGGTCGACCACATAGGCTGACGCCAGGACGATGACGGCAGTGAAGGCGAGCAGGACGGCCTGGGCGGTGTCGGCGCCCGGCGCGAAGCCGGCGAAGGTCGGCACCGAGATGACGAATCCGTCGGTGCTGCCGAGGGTTTCGCTTTTGACCAGAACGCCATAGAGGATCATGGCGAAGGCCAGGCTCAGCATCGCGAAGAACAGGTCGCGGTAGCGGGCGAGGAGAAAGCCGATCACGAAGGCGACGAAGCCGGCCACCACCATGCCGAGTAGCACAGCGACGAAAGCGTCGGTCAGGCCCCAATAGAGATGGGCGAGTCCGACGGCATAGGCGCCGAGGGCGTAATAGAGCGACTGGCCGAAGGAGACCAGGCCGGTCCGCCACAGCACGACCAAGCCCAGCACCACCAGCCCCTTGGCCAGGCTGATCGCGACGATGAAGACGATCCAGGCCGGCAGGAAGAAGCCGGCAAGCGCCAGCGCGGCAGCGGCGACGACCAGCCCCGGAACGGTACGGTCGGCGGCCATCTCGCTCAGATTCGCCGCAGCTGCGCCGGCCCGAACAAGCCGCGGGGCCGGAAGGCGAGCACAAGCGACATCACGCCGTAGATCACGAACAGCTCGACCGAGGGCAGCAGGTGGACCGCCGCCGCGTGCGCCAGGCCGACCAGGAGCGAGCCGATGATGGCGCCGGGGATGCTGCCCATGCCGCCGATGACGACGACGGCGAAAGCGAGGACGATGACCTCGATGCCGATGCCGGGCGAGACCGAGATGATCGGCGCAGTGACCGCGCCGCCAAGCGCGCCGAGGATCGCGCCGATGATGAAGGTGATCGTGAACAGCCGCGCGACGTTGATGCCGAGGAAGACGCTCATCTCTCGGTCGTGGATAACCGCCTGGAGGAACTTGCCGCGGCGGGTGTAATTCAGAATCCACCAGAGAATCCCGCCGGTCACCACCGCGAGCGCGATCAGCAGCAGGTTGTAGTTGGGGAAGGGCAGCCCGGCGATGTCGGTATTGCCGAGCAACGCGCTGGCCTGATAGGCGAAATACGGATCGGTGCCCCAGATCAGCTGCACCGCGTCCTCAAGGATCAGCAGCACCGCATAGGTCACGAGCACGATCACGACCTCGTCGCGGTCGTAAAGCCAGCGCAACAATCCGCGCTCGATCAGCAAGCCCAGCGCCGTGCCGGCGGCGATCGCCGCCGCCGCCAGGACCAGGTAGCTGCCGGCATCGGGCCAGCCACGCTCGAAATAAAGCCCGACGCCCCAGGCGGCGGTATAGGCGCCGAACGAATAGAAGCCGCCATGCGCGACGTTGAGAACGCGCATGACACCGAGGATGAGCGTCAGACCGACCGCGACAAGAAACAGCCAGGATGCATAGACGAGACCGTCAACGACGATGGCGACAAAGGTGAGCATGCCGGCCTTGAATGCGCTCCGTGCGGGCCGGAAGCCGCGCCTCCGGCCCGCCCGACGGCGTTAGCTGCACTTGGCGCCTTTCATGCCGCCTTTGATCCAATCGGCGCTTTTCACGCCCGGCGGCGGGTTGACGCACCACTCGGGGTAATAGACGACGTTGGTGATTTCGGGCGTGTCGGTCTTCTTGTCGAACTTGAACTCGCCGTAGGCGGTTTCCGTCACCGCCTGGTGCCCGTCACCCAGCGCCATGTCGACATACCCGCCGAACGAATCGTATTTGAGCCCGGTGAGCGCCGCGCGCACTGCGTCCGTCGTCGGCAGCCCTTTGCCGGTGGCGGCCTTGTCGTAGGCGATTTTCAGACCGAGGATCGCCTGCGCGATCTGATAGGCGGAATAGACCGGCGGCGTGTTATAGCGGTCCTGGAAGCTCTTGCGGAACCAGTCGTTGAGCGCGTCCTTGTGCGCCAACACGCCATAGGGACCGCGGGCGCCGAGGATGACGCCGTTGGGAATTTTGCCGCGGAGCCGGAACATCGTCGTCTCGCCGGTGGTCAGCACCAGACGCGACTTTTTCTCCAGCCCGCGCGCCGACGCCTGGAGCATGAAGCTCTCGAGGTCGCCGCCCCACAGACTGCTGTGGACGATGTCGGGCCGGTCGACGAGCAGGGTCGAGATCTCGGCGTCGTACTGGCCGGCGAAGAGCTTGGGGAATTCCGACACCATGTCCTTGTCGCTCGGGAACAGGACCTTCATTGAGCCGTCGAAATCGCGCCAGGAATCCTGGCCCCAGGCATAGTTCTGGTTGATGCCGGCGTAGCTCTTGCTCTTCGGAAATTTCGCCTTGAGGTAGCGGGCGGCGGCAACGTTATCCATGGTCGCGGTCGCGCTGGTCCGGAAGACGTAATTGTACTTGGCGTCCTCGAAGATGCGCGGGGTGCCGCAATCGAAGAACACCGTCAGCATTTTGAGCTCTTCGGCCACCGGCGCCACGGCGAGGCAGCTGCCGGACGAGATGTAGCCGACGACGGCGTTGACGTTCTGCCGCTGCACCAAGTTGCGGAAGTTTTGCACGACTTCGGTCGTCGAGCCCGCCTCATCGACGATGACCTCCTGCGCTTCGGCACCGCCGAAGCCTTTCGTGTTGTAAGGCGCCGGCAACGCGCCTTTGTTGATCGCTTCGATCACGAGTTCGGCCGCGTTGCGCGCCGGGATGCCGAACGGCCCTGCCGCCGGACCCGAAAGGAAAGTCACGATCCCGAGCTTCAGCGTCGGCGCCGCCGCCGGTGCCGGCGCGGGTGTGCTTTGCGCCGCGGCCGTTCCCATTCCGATCGACAGCGCGCCGATCAATCCGGCGCCGAGAAGCAGCGACTTCAATCCGCTCCGCGCGACGCGAGTCAGCGGCCAATCCATTCCTTGCATGGGTTTCCCTCCCTAGGATTCTGCTTCTTAATTCTTCGGCCGTTGGGCACCTTTTCGCGGGCTTTCGCGGCTTTTGTCCAACGGTAGTATTCGCCGGTGGCGCCCGCAACCCCGATCGAGGTTGCGGCGGAAACCGGTCCAGCGGGGCTTTGCCGAGCGGCCGGCAAAGAGGGATAATTCGGCCGACCTGGTGCACCACGGCGCCTTGTATAAGCGTATCCGAAGGGGAAGGACGATCATGCCGCGGCACGCGAATTTCGAGCCCAAAGGCGTCATTCCGGCCTGCATCCTGCCTTTCCGCGAAAATCTCGAGATCGACGAGGGCGCCTATCGGCGGCATCTGCGCGATGTCGCTGGCGTTGCCGGCATCAGCGCGATCACCGTCAACGCGCATGCGACCGAGGTCGCCTCGTGCAGTTTCGACGAGCAGCGCCGCGTGCTCGATCTGACGATGGACGAGATCGGCGATCGCATGCCGGTGGTGAACGGCGTGTACGCCGACGGCAGCCTCGAGGCGGCACGCATCGCGCGCCTGGCGGCGGCGGGCGGCGCCTCGGCGCTGCTGGTGTTTCCGCCCAATCTTTTCATCCTCGGCCAGACCGACGCGATGGTGCTGGCGCATTTCAAGCGGATCGCCGACGCCGCCGATCTGCCGCTCATCGCCTTCCAATATCCGCTCGCCGGCGGCCAGGGCTATCCGCTCGACCGGCTGCTGCGTTTGGTTGACGAAGTCCCCACGATCCGCACGATCAAGGACTGGTGCAATGTCGTGCCGCAGCACGAGACGCATATCCGCGTGCTCCAAAGCCGGAAGCCGCCGGTGAACGTCCTGACGACGCATAGTTCATGGCTGCTGAGCTCGCTGGTGCTTGGCTGCCGCGGGCTGCTCTCCGGCATGGGCAGCGTCGTCGCCGATCTGCAAAGCGCGCTTTTCACGGCGGTGCAGGCGAACGACCTGGCGCGGGCACGGGCCTTGAACGATCGTCTACAGCCGCTCGCCGTGGCGTTTTACGCCGATCCCTTCGTCGACATGCACAATCGCATGAAGGCGGCGCTCGTGCTGTTGGACCGGATTCCCTGCGCCGCCGTGCGCCCGCCGCTGGTGCCGGTCGGCGCCGCCGAAGTCGAACGGCTGCGGACGGCCTTGGCGAAGGCCAAGGTGGTGCGCGCCGGCGCATTCCTGGAAGCCGCATAGGGAGCACGCCGATGGCCCGCATGAAAGGCGGCGAGCTCATCGCTGAGTTTTTGATCCGCGAGAAGATTCCGTACCTGTTCGGCATCTGCGGCCACGGCAATGTCGGCCTGCTCGACGCGCTCTATGACGTGCGCGACAAGATCAAGCTGGTCTCGCCGCGTCACGAGCAGACGGCGGGCCACATGGCCGACGGCTACTTTCGCATCAAGCACCAAGCCGTCGCGACGCTGACTTCGTGCGGCCCGGGCTCGGCCAATCTGATCATGGCGCTGGCCCTGGCCCAGACGGATTCGTCAGCGCTGCTGGCGCTCACCGCCAACGTGCCGACCTCGCAGTTCAATCGCGGCCCGTTCCAGGAGCTCAATCGCCACAACCAAGCCGACTTTCCCAACGTCGTCCGCCCGGTGGTAAAGCGCAGCTTCCAGCCGTCGCGCGTCGAAATGTTGCCGCTGGCGCTACGCCAAGCGGCGCTGACCATGAACAATGGCCGGCCGGGACCGGTGAACGTCGACGTGCCGTTCAACCTCTTCCAGGAGGAGGCCGAGGTCGCGCTCGAGCCGACGTCCGGCGGCTTCAACACGCGGCGCGCCGGCGCCGCGCCCGAGGATGTCGCGCGCGCCGTCGATCTGCTCCTGGCGGCGGTGCGGCCGGCGATTTTCATCGGCCACGGCGTCACGCTTGCCGAAGCCGGCGCCGAGCTGACCGAGCTCGTCCACCGCCTCGACATCCCGGTGCTGAGCTCGCCCAACGGCATGGGCTGCCTCGACATGCGCGCTCCGCTGTCGTTGGGATTCATCGGCCGCAACGGCACCTATCCGGCGAACCAGGCCGGCCGCCACGCCGATCTCGTGCTCGCCATCGGCGCGCGCTTCGACGATCGCTCGTCGTCGTCGTGGCTGCCCGGTTATTCGTGGAACTTTCCGGCGTCCAAGCTCATCCATGTCGACGTCGACCATGCCGAGCTCGGCCGCAACTACGCGCCCGATCTCGCCGTCCTCGCCGATGCGCGTACTTTCCTGCGACAGCTTTTGGCCGAGATCGATCGCCGCCAGCTGCCCAAGGGCGGCCGGTTGCCAGCTTGGCACGCGCAGATCGCGCAGTGGAAGAGCGAGTGGGAGGCCTATGTCCGGCCGAACTTTTCGCTGCACACCACGCCGATCCGACCTGAGCGCATCGTCGCCGATTGCCGCGCGGTGCTGCCCGACGATGCCATCGTTTCGCTCGATTCCGGCGTCCACCACAACTGGTTCATGCAGTTCTGGGAGGTGCGCCGGCCGCAGACCATGCTCAACACCTGGGGCTTCTCGGGCATGGGATTCGGGCCGAGCGCGATCCTCGGCGCTAAGCTCGCGGCGCCGGAGCGGCCATGCGTCGCGGTCTGCGGCGACGGCGGCTTCACCATGGTGCCGCACGTCCTCTGCACGGCGGTCGAGTACGACATTCCCTGCGTCTGGGTGGTGTGGAACAATTTCGCCTGGGCCGCAATCCGCGACATCCAATACGGATTCTTCGATGGCCGCGAGCTCGGCACCGCGTTCTATCGCGGCGCCAACAATCGGCCCTACAATCCCGACTTCGCAGCGCTGGCGCGCGCCTGCGGCGTCGAGGCCGCGACGGTCACGAAGTCGGAGGATTTCAAGGCCGCGCTCGCCCACGCAATCAAGGCGAACAAACCCTATCTGCTCGAGGTGCATGTCGACGCCAACGTGCGGCCGCCGGGCATCGGCGCCTGGGCCTTGCCGCCGACGCCGCACAAGGAGCCGGTCTTCGGCAAGCCCTATGTCGCGCCGACGCCGGCCGGCGAGGATTGAGCGATGGCGACGCGGAAGAGCAAGGCGATGCGCAAACCGGCGCGCAAATCACGCCCGCGCCGCGCCACCGTCGAGAACGTCGCCGAGGTGCCGTGGCGCCAGTTTCCAGATCATTTCGGCGGCGCTTTGTCAAAGCCGCTGGTCATGCGCGAGACCAAGGGCTCGATCCATCTCGACCACCGCATCTCATGCTATCAGCCGATGGCCTATGTCGCGCCGCATACGCACAAGGTCCAGGAGCAGGTCTATCACGTGCTCGAAAGCGAGGGCACGATGGAGATCGCCGGCAAGCGGCGCATCGTCCGCCGCCACGACGTGATCTTCATCCCGCCGGGCGTCGAGCACGCGATCTACAATTCCGGCTTGACCGATCTGATCTTCATCGTGGTGCCGTCGCCGGCGAACGACGAGGAGCCGGTTCGCTAGGCGCAGGCCCGCGCCGTCGCCGGTGCGGCGACGCGGCTCTTCGGGAAGATGACGCTGATCGACGTGCCGGCCCCGGGTGGACTCGTTATCGGTATTTGACCCTGGAATCGCTATTTTACCAGGATTTTGTGGGATCAGCTCCGCAGGATGGCGCGGTAATCGTCGTCGGCCGGGCCGAGGCGTTCCTTGGCGATGTGCAACA
>JBOHLS010000038.1:0-17968 GCA_050729835.1 Allostellaceae bacterium
CGACTTCGAGCGCTACGCCCGATCCGCCGCCGCCTTCGTCCGTCTCGCCATGATCCGCATCATGCTCCGCCGCTTGACCAGGCCAGCCCGTTGCTCCTGAATCCTAACTTCTTGAATCGGCTCTCAGGCTCGCTTGACTATGTTGTATCGTTCGACGGATCACCTCCGTCGTTGTGGCGCTGCCATGAAGAACCTGGCCCATAGCCCCCGAGCCGCTAGCTTAACCAGTTGATTACGGTGAGGATTTTGACGGATTTCGGGGCTAGAGTGCCGCTCCCGGCCGGTGTCAGCGCCCATTGCGGGATTGTATGAAAGTCGCCATCTTAGTGGCCTAGAGTTAGCTTCAGCGCGCAAAACCCGATTGGGCCAAGATGACCGTTCGACGCGCATCCCTGGAAAAGCTTTGCCTGGAGGCACGCCGAGATTTCGGCTCATCGTGCCTCTGGTGGCTTTCCGACCGACAATCTGGCACCCGGGCCTGGGGCGTGATCGCCAACGGGCTGCGCACCCACGGTGGCCATTCGGGAATGGTGCTCGCCACAAGGATCGAGGAGGCCGCCCGTGCCGCTCACGTCCTTTCAGACCAGAGTGCTACGAACGCTCGCCGCGGCCCGGACAGAGGACAGCTACTTCGGAGGCGGCGCAGTCCTCAACGCTGACGGCCTGCGCGTTTCCAAGGACTTCGACATCTTCCACGACAAGGCGGAGAAGCTTCTTCAGGCGGTCGCCGCCGATGAAGCTGCCTTGCGTTCGGCCGGCCTTTCGATCGCGTGGAAGATCCGCCAGCCGACGATGTATCGGGGCGTCATCCAGGGGGGCGCGGACGCGCTTTTGCTCGATTGGGCGGTCGACAGCGATTTTCGCTTCTTTCCGATAGAGAAGGATCCGCAGTTCGGCTACCGACTACACCCGGTGGACATTGCGACGAACAAGCTGCTGGCCGCCGTGGGTCGCGAAGAGCCGCGCGACATCGTGGACGTCATGCAGCTGCATCACCGGCTGATCCCGCTCGGGGCAATGGCGTGGGCGGCAGCCGGAAAGGATCCGGGTCTGACCCCGAAGTTCATTTTGGAGGAGTTGAAGCGAGCATCCCGCTATCAGCAATCGGACCTCGACGGGCTGAACATGAAGATCCCAATTTCGGTCAAGGACCTGTCGCTGTTCCTGCGCAGCGCAGGGCGGCAGGCCAAGGACTGGATTTCCCGGATGCCGCCCGAAGAGGTCGGCCGCGTCTACATCGACGCCAGGAGCAAATTCGTGCAGCACAATCCTAAGCGCCCCGACGAGGTCACCGCCCACGCCGGCTCACGCGGCGGCCATTGGCCGTCGAACAGCACGCTTCTGTCGCTTATGCTTCAGCAACAGATCGGCGAAGACGAGGAGCGAGGAGAACGCTGAAAGCTGGCATCCTCCTCAGCGTCGCGAGTTCGGCCGGCCTCGCGGCCTGAATGCGAGGATGTCCTGAGGTGTCGCAGGCTTCGACCGCAGCCCAATACGCATCGCTGGCGTCTTCCCGTCGCTGCCGGTGATGACGTAGTTGTAGTAGACACGCAGCACCTCGATCAGCTTCGCGAGGACCGCGGGGTTGTAGGGCTGATAAATGTGATATTCCCGGCCGCTCGTCGCCACGGTCAGCGAGCGCTCGGCCATATTGAGCCGTCGGCGCAGTTGCATGAAGAACTGGTCGATGCCGTGGAGGCTGGCTCGGTCGTAAAGGTGAGCCATTTGGTCCTCCTGAAGATGGTCGGGCTCGGTGAGCAAGGCGACCATCTTTTTCGGCCCGGAAAGCGACGGCATCGGGTGAGTGAGTCATTTGTCGCCCCATCGCTTGCTCGGTTTCAGCCGAAGAATGGCCGTCTTTAGCATCAGGCGGCGGACGAACGCCTCAACCGCCTTTTGCTTGGGGTCGCGCGGCTCGCCGCGCCGTCGCGCCGAGGACCGACGTTGCAAAATTCGAAGCATCCGTAATCGTCCTGCCGGTCGGCATATGCGAGCCTGGATGTAGCGATCCGCACACCTGCACCGCGCTCGATCCGGCGGGACGCCGCTAGGCTCAGTTTCGGTTGACGTCTATAGTGGCTGCGATGAAGGCGATCGATTTCGATTACGCGCAGCCGCGCACCATCGCCGAAGCCTGTCGGCTACTCAACCAAGGTGAACGCGAAACACGGCTGCTTGCCGGCGGCCAGACGCTGGTGCCGTTACTCGCCATGCGGCTGGCGCGCCCGGCTGTCCTGATCGACATCAATCGGATCGGGGAACTGCAAGGGATCGAGTCTGACAACAGACAGGTCGTCGTCCGCGCCTGTACGCGCCAGGCGACGGCGCTCGCGGACTCAACCATACGTTCACGGCTACCGCTGCTTGCCAAGGCCTTGTCCTTTGTCGGCCATGTCCAGACGCGCAATCGGGGCACCATCGGCGGCAGCCTCGCCAATGCCGATCCCGCAGCCGAGATCGGGCTCGCGGCGCTGGCGCTCGAAGCCGAGATCGAGGCGCGTTCGGCGACGGAAAACCGGACGATTCCAATCGGCAGATTTTTCGTTTCGCCCATGGTTACCGCCTTGGCGCAAGACGAATGCCTGGCGGCCGTGCGCTTTCCGCTCGCGCAAGGTTTCGTCGGCACCGGGTTCCAGGAGACCAGCATCCGGCGCAGCGATTTTGCATTGGCTGCGGTCGCAGTCCAGCTTGTGCTCCAAGGCGGCGTCTGTCGCCGACTGGCGATCGCCGTCGGTGGCGCTGGCGCCACACCGGTCCGGCTCGCACAAATCGAACAGAAGCTCATCGGGACCAAGCTTGGTGACGCGGAACTGGCGGAAGCCGAACGCCTGGCACATGACGGCATCGACGCCGTGCCGGATATCCATGCCTCGGCGGCCCTTCGCCGACGGATGGCAGGAGCGCTCGCCGCTCGCGCGATTGCCGAGGCGCGCGATGACGCGTTGCGCAGGCAGGCATAAAACATGTCGCAGCATGAGATCACGGTTACGGTCAACGGCGAGAAACGCGCGGCGCGCGTGACCGCGCGGCTCACGCTGGTTGATTTTTTGCGCGAGGTCCTCAACTTCACCGGTACGCATGCCGGTTGCGAGCACGGCATCTGCGGCGCCTGCACCGTTCTGCTCGACGGCCAACCGATCCGATCGTGCCTGATGTTTGCCATTCAGGCCGCGGGTTGCGAGGTCGTCACCGTCGAAGGCCTGGCGCCGGATGTCGCCGGCATGAGCGTGTTGCAAGACGCATTCTGCGAAGTGCATGCGTTGCAGTGCGGCTTCTGCACGCCCGGCATGCTGCTGTCGGCGCATGCGCTGTTACAGCACAACGCGGCGCCGACCGAAGAGGAGATCCGTGAAGCCATCGGCGGAAATTTGTGTCGCTGCACCGGCTACAAGCAGATCGTCGAGGCGATCGTGCTCGCTGCCCGGCGGCTCAGGGTCACCAATGAGCCGGCAGCCGATCGGCCGGGACAGCCATGACGGCCCAAGCACCAACCGGCTTTCGCTATATCGGGCGGCAGCGCCGGCCGAAAGAGGATCGCCGATTCGTTGTCGGCGCCGGCCGTTATGTCGCCGACGTGACGCTTCCTGGCATGCTGCATGTCGCGCTGGTGACCAGCCCACACCCCGCCGCGCGCATCGTCCGGATTGACATCACCGCGGCGCTCGCGCTGCCGGGCGTGCGCGCGGTGGTGGTCGGCGACGAACTGGCGCAAGCCACGGAACCAGTCTTCACCGGCCTCGATCTCCCCAAGATGAAGCGCTATCCGCTGGCGCATGGCGTCGTCCGCTATGTCGGCGAATGGGTGGCCGTTATCGTCGCCGAAACCCGCGCGCTGGCCGAGGACGCGGCCGAGTTCGTCGACGTGACATACGAGCCGCTGCCCCACGTCATTGATCCGGAAGCCGCGATGCTGCCGGACGCGCCGCCGGTCCACGCCGATCACGGCAGCAATATCTTCCTGCACCGGCTTTTCGTGTGGGGGCCGGTTGATGCTGATTTCGCGGCGGCATCGCACAAGATCGCCTATCGCGCGCGCTGGCATCGCAGCGCGACGGTGCCGATCGAGACCTTCGGCGTGCTGGCGCACTGGTCGCCTGCGAACCAACTGCTCGATATCTGGGCGTCGATCCAGATGCCAAAGTTTCCCGAAAACCTGGCCCGCGCTCTGCGGCTGCCGGGCAGCGCCGTGCGGGTGAATTTTGACGTCGATGTCGGTGGCAGCTACGGCGTCAAACGCGGCCTCAAGCACAGCATTGTCGCGGGCTATCTGGCGCGTAAGCTCGGCGCGCCGGTTCGCCTGATCGAGGATCGCCTCGACAACATGCGCGGCGGCGACGCGCACGGCCCCGATCGCATTTTCGATATCGAGATGGCGTTCGGCGACGACGGCGTAGTGCGCGCGATGAAGATGCGCGCCATCGACGACGTCGGCGCCTATGCCGGCCGCGCGCCGCTGCAGCTCGGCAAGCCCGTCGGCGCCATCGTCGGACCCTATCGCATCATGAGCGTCGCTTATGAGCCGATCAGCGTCTCGACCAACAAAACACCGGAGGAAGCCGTGCGTGGTTTCGGTCAGTCGCCGACCAATTTCGCGATCGAGACCGGCATCGACCTTATCGCGGCCAAACTCGATCTCGACCGCGTCGAGCTGCGCCGCCGCAATCTCATCCGCAAGGACGAATTTCCCTATACCATCCCGAGCGGCAGCAGCTATGACAGCGGCGATTACCACGCCGTGCTCGACAAGGTGCTCGCGGCGGCGCACTGGGCGGATCTGGTCCGGCGACGCGATGCTGCGCGTTCGGCGGGAAAGCTTGCCGGCATCGGTCTGTCATGTTGTCTCGAACCGAGTGGCGGTAATTCGGCATTCGAACCACTGCTCAACCCCAAGAACGAGACCACCACCTGGATGGAAGGCTGTCAGATCAAAATCGATCTGACCGGCGCGGTGATAGCCGCGATGGGCACCTCGTCCTCGGGACAAGGCCACGAGACGCTGGTGTCGACCGTTGTCGGCGAAATTCTCGAATGCGATCCCGATACTATCCGCGTGCTGCACGCGGATTCATTGAGCGCGCTGCCAAGCAACAGCGCGGTCGGCAGCCGCATGGCGATCATGCTCGGCGGCGCTGCGGCGGGCGCGGCACGCAAGCTCAAGGCGCAGCTTGTCGCCATCGGCGCGCACAACCTCGGCGTCGCGCCGGAGGCGTGTATTTACGCCGAGGGCGCGGTCGCGCTCGCTGCCGATCCGGCGAAGCGGCTCAGCTGGACGCAGCTGGTCGAAATTGCCCATCGCAAGTTCCATCAGCTGCCGCCGGGAATGGAACCCGGCCTTCAGGCCAGCCATGTCTGGGAGGTTCCGACCGGCGGCGCGCTGCCGACCGCCGATGGCCGCGTGCAGATGTATCCGTGCTACGCGTTCGAGGCGCACGTCGTATATGCCGAGGTCGATCGCGTCACCGGCCAGACCGCCCTCCGCGCCTATTTTATCGGCCACGATTGCGGCGTGATGATCAATCCCGACATCGTCCACGGCATGATCTATGGCGGCGTGGCGCACGGCATCGGCGCGGCGCTCTACGAGCGGTTTTATTACGATCAGAACGGCCAGCTGCTGAGCGGCTCTTTCATGGACTATTTGATTCCAAGCTCGCACGAAGTGCCTGACATCACTATCGTCGACCACTGCACGCCGTCGCCGCACACCACTTTCGGCCAGAAGGGCTCGGGCGAAGCTGGCTATCTGGGTGCGCCAGCGGCGATCGCCAGCGCGGTCAACGACGCGTTGTCGCCGCTCGGTCTGCACATCGCCAGCGTGCCGATGACTGTGGCCGCGCTTGGCGATATGCTCGCAATCAAGGATCGTCCAGAATAAATCATATAGGGGGGAGGTCGTTATGAAGCGTCTGGGTCTGTTGCTCGTACTCGCGGTATTTGCGCCGATATTCTGCGCCACGGGCGCACGGGCGGCGACTCCGCTCACCATCGTCGTCTTCAATCCGCCTTCGCTCGGAGCATTCCTGCCGCCGGTGATCAAGGCGCAGCATCTGGATACGGCCAATGGTCTCGACATCACCTTTGTGGAACGCACGCCGGACGCCTATACCGCCGAATTCAATAGCGGGCAATTCGATCTCGGCGGCAGCGGCGCCGTGCTGACCGTCGGCCTCGCTGACATTCGCGGCGTCAAGGCGGCGTACCTCTTCAACCTGTTCGATTATTGGGGTGCGGTGGTCACGCAGCGGCCCGACATCAAGACGCTCGCCGATCTCAAAGGCAAGCAGCTGGCCGCGGCGCACGGCACCACCAACTATTCAATGTTTGCCTGGCTCGCCGAACAGCAGGGCCTGGCGCCGAACAGCTTCACTGTTATCAACACGGCGACGCCGGGCCTGGTCGGCTATGCCCTCGCTGACCGCGCCGACGCGGTGCAGCTCTGGGAACCGGCGTATTCGGTCCTTATGTCCAAGAAGCCGACCATCCGGACGCTCGACCTGAATATTGGGCCAGCATGGCGGCGTTTCGCGCACACCAAGAAGATCCCCTATCTCGGTGTTGCGGCGCAGCGTTCGTGGATCGAAAAGCATCCCGAACTGATCGCGCCGCTCTTCCATACCTATAAGGCGGCGGCGGCGTGGGTCAGCGCACATCCGGCGGCGGCAGCCGCGATCATCGGCGGCACCAAAGCCGACGATCAACAGCGCAAGGTGCTCGAAGATCTTATCCGCCATAATACGCGACTCGGCATGAACGTCGAACCGGCGTCGCGGCTCAAGGCAGGTATCGAGGCGGTCTATCGCGCCGGCGTTGCCGTTGGTGCCGTGCCGTCGATGCCGTCCGACGCCTCGATCTACGCCAAGGACATCCACTGATGGCGGAAGCAGCGGCGCGGCCCGTCTCCGGCCGGCCGCACCTGCGCTACGAGGGCTGGGTCGCGATGGCCGGGCTTGCCGTCGCCTGGCAGATCACGTCGCTGTTCTTTCCGCATTTCCTGTTTCCATCACTGGTCGACGTCGCGCGCCATTTCGTCGCGATCTTCAGCACGCGCGACTCGCTGACCGACGTGATCGAGACGTCGGCGCGTATTCTCGAGGGACTGGTCGGCGCCTTCGGGTTCGGCGCCGTACTCGCCTTCCTGATGGGCCGGTCCGAGCGTTTCGCGCGTTATGCATATCCGCTCCTCAATTTCAATCAGGGCATTCCGGCATTATCCTGGGTGGTGATCTCGATCATCTGGTTCCGCGGCATCGAGTTCCGGATCTTCTTCATCATGGTGATGACGACGCTGCCGGCCTTCACCTTCCAGATCCTCGACGCCTATCGCTCGATGTCGAAAGACCTGCTTGAGATGATGCTGTCGTTCCGGCCGTCGCGTTACGACCTCATTCGGATGCTAGTGGTTCCGACGATCGTTCCCGGCATTCTGACAGCGTGGAAGGTCAATCTCGGCAACGCCACGCGCGTCGTCGTCGTGGCCGAGTTGGTCGGCGCAACCGGCGGCATCGGTTACGCCCTGCTGCAGCAGCAACAGATCTTCGACATGGCCGGCGCCATTGCCTGGACGCTGGTGCTGGTGTTCTTCGTGCTCGTGGTTCAACGCGTGATTACCGTCATCGAGAATTGGGCGCTGCGCTATCGGCCGGCCGCCGAGCGGACCGTATGAGCGCCGCCGCGTCTGAAATCGCTTTCGATCACGTCAGCAAAAGCTTCGAACGCTCGGACGGCGGCACATTCGAAGCGGTGCGCGACCTAAACTTCACCATCGCCCGCGGCGAGCTGGTCGCGGTGCTCGGCAAGACCGGCTGCGGTAAATCGACCATGTTCAATTTGCTGGCCGGGCTGATCCAGCCATCTGCTGGCACGGTTCGTGTCCAGGGTCGCGATCCATACCGCGATTTTGACTGGTTCCGCAGTAAGGTCGGCATCGTCTTCCAGAGCGATAGGCTCATGCCCTGGCGCAACGCGCTTGAGAACATCGCCCTCGGCCTTGAGATCAACAAGGTGCCGCCGGCCGAACGCGAGGCGATTGCGGCGCGCTGGCTCGAGCGTTTGGGCCTTGCGGGGCATGCCCTGGATTATCCCCACGCGCTGTCGGGTGGCATGCGCCAGCGCGTTTCGATCGCGCGCGCTTTTGCCGTTAAGCCGGACATCTTGCTGGCCGACGAACCGTTCTCCGCCCTGGACGAGTTGACCGGCAACGCGCTGCGGGCCGAGTTTCTCGACCTGGTGCGCGATACCGGCGCAACCAGCATCTTCATCACCCATTCGATCGACGAGGCGTTGCAGCTCGGCCGGCGCGTCCTCGTCTTCCGTCGGCCGGCGCGGCTGATCTACACCGCAGCGGCTGGCCGCGATCTCATCAGCGCGCAGCGCGCCAAGATCCGCGAGGAGATCCTGCGCGCTCTCGCCGATGAAACCGTCGCCGATCAGGGGGCTTCATCATGATCGTCGATACGCATGCGCATTTCGTTCCGGGCGCGTTGCTCGAAGAGGTGAAGAGTAGCCAGCGCCTCTTCCCCTCTATCGTGGCGACCAGCGAAGGCGCCGGCGTCAAGCTGGCTTTCGCGGGCAACGCGCCGACACGGCCGGTTTCACCCAAGCTGATCAATCTCGACCAGCGGCACGAGTGGCTGGTTGCGCAGAAGATCGACTGCCAACTCGCGGGCGGCTGGATCGACATCTTTGGTTACGAGTTGCCGCCGGCGGAAGGTGCCGATTGGTGCCGCTTCGTCAATGCGCACATGCTCAAGGCGGCCGCAGCCCTGCCTGCGCTGCGGCCGTTGGCATGTGTGCCGCTGCAAAGTGGCACTCTTGCCGCGATAGTGCTCGAAGAAGCGCTGAGTCAGGGTTTCAAGGGGATCATGATCGGGACCCAGCCGAAAGGTATGGGCGGCACGCTCGATGATCCTGATCTCACGCCGTTCTGGGAGGCGGCATCGGCGAAACAAGTCGCGGTGTTCGTCCATCCGATGTTCGTTTGCGGCGACGATCGACTCGGCACCTACGATATGGTCAACGCCATCGGCCGTCTTGCGGACACCAGCATCGCGATAACGCGGCTGCTCTATTCGGGTCACTTGCAGAAGTACGATGGTGTGCGGCTCGTCATTTCGCATGGTGGCGGCGCACTGCCCTATGCACTCGGCCGACTGCAACGCAACAACGCGATCCATCCTAATCAGTACGCCGATGCTGCCGACGCATTCCGCCGGCTCTATTTCGATACCGTCCTGTTCGATCCACGTGCGCTGCGCTTCCTTTGCGATCTTACCGGTAGCGATAAGGTCGTGCTCGGCTCCGACCATCCATTCCCGATTGGCGACGACAATCCGACCAAGATCGTCGTCGAGACGCCGCTCAGCGACGCGGAACGCCGGCAAATCCTCGGCGAGACGGCGAAGCGGATTTTCCATCTCTAGGCGGCGGCTGGTATAGTCACCGGCCAGGAGGCAGCGCACATGGACGACGTCACCGAACGCCGCGCACGCGGTCAAGCCGCCGGGCCGAAACCCGATTTCCAGGCGCATCTGCGCGAGCTCGAGACGCGCGGCCTTCTCGTCCGCGTCGACCGTCCGATCAACAAGGATACCGAGCTGCATCCGCTGGTGCGCTGGCAATTCCAGGGCCGCGTACCCGATGACAAGCGCCGTGCCTTCCTGTTCACTAACGTCGTCGATTCCAAAGGCCGTAAATACGACATCCCCGTCGCGGTCGGCGCCTTGGCCTCGTCGCGCCAGATCTATGCCATCGGCATGGGCCGGCCCGAGGCGGAGATCGGCGCCGCTTGGATGCACGCCATCGCCAACCCAATTCCGCCGGTGCGCGTCAATCAAGCGCCCTGTCAGGAGGTCGTGGTCACCGGCGATGCGCTCAAGACACCGGGCGGTGGCCTGGCAGCGTTGCCGGTGCCGATTTCGACGCCCGGCTTCGATGCCGCCCCTTATTTCACCATGACGCTGTGTATCACCAAGGATCCAGAAACCGGCATTCGCAACGCCGGTACCTATCGCGCACAGCTCAAGGCGACGGACAGGCTGGGCGTCCGCATGGCGACGCGGATCGGCGGTGCCGGCGGCTATCAGCATTGGCTGAAACATCGCGCGCGCAAGCAGCCGATGCCCTGCGCCATCGTGCTCGGCGCGGCGCCGGTAGTGGTCTTCACCGGCCCGCAGAAGCTGCCGCTCGACATGGATGAAATGGCGGTCGCCGGCGGTCTCGCCGGCGAAGCCGTGCGCATGGTGAAGTGCGTTTCGATTGATCTCGACGTGCCGGCCGATGCCGAAATCGTCGTCGAAGGCCTGATCGACCCCGAGTTGCTCGAGCCCGAAGGGCCATTCGGCGAAAGCCATGGCCACGTCGCGCTGGAAGATTTCAACATGTCCATGCAGGTCACGGCGATCACGCACAAGAAATCGCCGGTACTGGTGTCGATCATCAGCCAGGTCACACCCAGCGAATCCAGCACGATCAAGAAGGTGGCGTACGAGCCGCTGTTCCTCGCCCACTTACGCGATGTGCTCGGCATCAAGCAGGTCAGGCAGACGGTGATGCACGAGCCGCTGAGCGATCTGCGGCCGATGATTTTCGTGCAGCTTGCGAACAATACGCCACATACCGAGATCTGGCGCGCGCTGCAGGGCGCGGCGTCGCTCAAGGGCGATTGGGGCAAGGTCGTGATCGCGGTGAGCGAGGACATCGATCCGTTGAGCACCGACGCGGTGCTGTGGTCGATCGCCTATCGCTGCAATCCGATCGAGGATATCCACATAGCGCCGTACCGGTCGCGAGGCCACGCACCGAAATCCGGCCCGCGCAATGAGGAATCGACGCTGCTGATCGACGCAACACTCAAGCATGCGATGCCGCCCTTGGCGCTGCCGGCCAAGGAATACATGGAGCGCGCGAAAAAGATCTGGGAAGAACTCGGCTTGCCGACGCTCAATCCGGCGCCGCCCTGGCATGGCTACTCGCTCGGCGACTGGGACGACATCTGGGAACGCTATGCCCGCCGCGCGGTTGCCGGCGATTGGGAAGAAAGCGGCCGCGAGACCTATGCCCGGCGCCGCGGCGGTCTCACGCCCGAGACGCCGGTGCGCAGCGTCGAGACACAGCCGAAGAAGTAACGCTCAGCTCTTCGCCGCCTTGGCCAGCGCGATCACCTTCTCCTTGTCGAACTCGTTGATCTCGTCGATCAAGGCGTTGGTGAAGAGCGGTTTGACGTCGGCGATCTTGAGGCCGATGAAGTCCGCCTCGGCTCGCCACTCCTTTTCCTGGATCGAGCCGAGCTTGGCGCCTTTGTAAGGCGGACGATAAAGCGTCAGCCGGCGCTTGACCGTCTCGATCGTCCGCTGCACCGCTTCGCTGGGCGTGACGCCGCGCGGCGCCGTGCCCGGGAACATATCGAGAAAAGCGCGCGCGCCGGCCGCGGGATTGGCCAGGATATAAACGGTCGACATCGCGATCGAGCGTCCAAAGGCAACACAGGCGGCACGGTTCTTGGCGATGTAGTCGCGGCGGGCACCAATGAAGAAGCCGCCGATAAACGGAATGCGGTCCGGCCGCGGCAGATAGCGGAGCTGCATGCCGGCGCCTTCGATGGCGCCGAAACCGGTATCGTAATAAGCCAGAGCGTCGATCACGCCGCGTTCGAGCGCGACGCCGGCGCTGACCCCTTCGCCCACCACCACCCAGGACACGTCCTTGTCGGGATCGATGCCGAGATTCTTTAGCACTTCGCGCGTCACCGGGTAATCGGTAGCGCCCAGATTCGAGACGCCGATCTTTTTGCCCTTGAGGTCGGCATAGTCCTTGATCGGCGATCCCGGCTTGACCGCGACGTCCCATTTGTACGGATAGGTATATTCGTAGAACGCCTGGATCGGCGGCAGCTGGCCCTTGGCATAAAGCGGCAACGCGACCGACGGGCTGATGACGCCGAATTGAATATCGCCTTTGTCCATGGCGATGAAGGTGCTGCTCAGCGAGCCGAGCGCCAGGCCTTCGAGGTGATAGCCCTGCTCGCGCATGAAGCCCAGGCGCTCGCCGATCATGACGTTCATGAATGTGGCGTTGAGGATCTTGAGCCCGACGCCGAGTTTCAGGGTCGGCAGCACTTGAGTCTGCGCCCATGCCGCGGGGCCAAATGTTGCGGCCGCCAGGCCCGATAGAATCGCGTCGCGTCGCGTCAGTCGCACGGTTTCCTCCCCCGATTACGGCCGTCAGGTCTTATGCCTGACGGTCCAATGGATAATACGCCGTTCACAGAAACGAATCACCAGATGGAGCGCAATGCCGATCACGCCGAGCAGGATCAAGGCGGCGAACACGCTGGCGACGTCAGTCGCCGCCTGCGCCTGCACGATAGTGACACCAATTCCCTGCTGCGCACCGAGGAATTCGGCGACGATCGTGCCCAGCAATGCGTAGACCATGCCCATGTCGAGGCCAGCGAAAATATAGGGTGCGGCCGACGGCAATTTGACGACGCGATAGGTTTCAAACCGCGACGCCGACAGCGCCCGCATCAGTTCGAGGCGTTCTGGTTCGGTGCTACGGATGCCGGTGAACGAGTTGACCATCAGCGGAAAGAAGGCCAACAAGGCCGCCATTGCAATCTTCGAGCCGTCGCCGAAGCCGAACCAGATGACAATGAGTGGCGCGATCGCGACCTTCGGTAAGACCTGCAGCGCGAAGGCATAAGGCATGAGCACGATTTCGACGGCACGCGATTCGGCCATCAGCGATCCGGTAGCAACGCCGAGCACGGCGCCGATGACAAAGCCGCTGACCGCGTTAGACAGTGTGCTGGCGATCGGAAGATAGAACCCGGCCTGGCTGTTGAGCGGCACATCCAACCCCGACCACAGCGCGCGCAGCACCGCGGCCGGCGGCGGAAGGATGTAGGGCGGAACCTTCAGCCAATCGACGCACAGCTGCCAAAGCAGCACGAGCACGATGCCGCCCCCGAGCGTGAGCGCGAACCGCGCCAGACGCCCGAGGCCATAACTCGCGCCCGCGCGTTCGAGCGACAGGTCTTCCGCGGCAAGCCGGCTCATGGCGTTGCCGCCGCGCCGCGGTCGAGCATGACGCGAATCTCGCGCGTCAGCCGCAAATAGGCAGGCTCTCCCGGCGTCGTATCGAATGCGCGCGGTCGCGGCAGGTCAATCGGCAGATCGCCGACGATGCGGCCGGGGCGGGCCGACATGACCACGACGCGGTCGCCGAGAAACACGGCTTCGGCGATGCTATGCGTGATCAAGACCACCGTCTTGCCGCTCAGCGACCAAAGCTGCTGCAACTCGACATTCATGCGTTCGCGCGTCAACGCGTCGAGCGCTCCGAACGGCTCATCCATCAGCAGCACCCGCGGATCGCGCGCCAAGGCCCGGCAAATGGCAACGCGTTGCTGCATGCCGCCGGAGAGCTCATACGGGTATTTGTCCTCGAAGCCGGTGAGCCCCGTCATCGACAGCAATTCGTGGACGCGATCGTTGTTGCCGGCGCGCCAGCCGCCGACCCGGAGTGGCAGCCGCACGTTATCCGTCACCGTCAACCAAGGCAGCAGCGTCGCGTGCTGGAACGCAACGCCGACCTCGCGCGAAGCGCCGGAAATCCGCTTGCCGGCAAGCGTGAGGCGGCCCGCGCTCGGTTCGGTAAGGCCTGCAATCAGGCGAAGCAGCGTGCTCTTGCCGCAGCCGGTCGGCCCGACAATGGAAATAAATTCGCCGTCTGGGATCGTCAAGTCGAACGGCGCCAACGCCTCGATTGTCCCACCATCCGTTGTCCGATAGGTCTTGGCAACGCCTGCCGCCGCAATGAGCGGCGTCGGTACTGTTGTGGGGGACGCCGCGGTTTTCATCGACCGACCATAGGTTTGACGCGGTAAAACCGTCAATCTTCCTTCTCGGCGGGTGGCTGGATGACTCGGGCGATATCCACTAGGCTGTCGTTGCGCGTGGCGCGCCGCGGATTGTGCCTCGGCTGCAATCACCGGCGGAGAAGAGGGTCGTGCATACGATAACCTCGGCCTGGCTGCGGACTCTTTTGATGGTGTCGGCGTGAAACAAGCTGCTTCACAAGCTGCCGGTGAGTTCTGGAAATTCTCGCTCGCGTTCTATGCGCTGCCAGGCGTCGCGCCGGCTTGTCTGGTGCTTCAGAACCGGCGTGGGCTCGGCGTCAATCTCGCGCTTTACTGTTGTTGGCTGGGCATAAGCGGGCGCGGCCGGATCGACGCCGCGCAGCTTGATGCGGCTGACGAATTGATCGCGCCCTGGCGCCGTGACGTTATCGAGCCCCTGCGCGCAGCCCTTCGCGGCCTGAAGTCATTCGCCGCAACCGACCCGGATGCAAACGCGCTGCACGAGCGCGTCAAGGCGCTTGAGCTCGAATCCGAACGGATCTGTCAACGTCGCCTGGCCGCGCTTGCGCCGCCGGCCGGGGTACGTGATGCCACAGGTCGGCTCGAAGACGCCAGCGCCAATCTCGCGATTTATCTCGGGCTGGCACGTGCCGACGGAGCGCCGCTTTTGGCAGCCCTTAAGGGTTTCAGCGGCGCGGCGGCTTGAACCCTGCGTCGGTGGTCGCGGCCGAAATGCCGTCATCGGCTGGCGCCGAAGCGCGCGTGCCTTTTTCCTTCATGCCGCGCCAGCGAGCGACCAGACCGGTTTCGATTTCGAAGAGGTCGAGCACGCGGCCGACAGTATGGTCGACGATCTCATCGATCTGAACCGGGCGGGGATAGAACGCGGGCACCGGCGGATAGACGATTGCGCCCATCTCGGTGACCGCCGTCATGGCGCGCAGATGACCGAGATGGAGCGGCGTTTCGCGCAACAGCAGGACGAGCTTCCGCCGTTCCTTCAGGATCACGTCCGCCGCACGTGACACGAGATTGGTCGTGACGCCGGTGGCGATGGCCGAAAGCGTCTGCACCGAACACGGCGCGACAATCATGCCGCTGGTCTTGAACGAGCCGCTTGAGATCGTGGCGCCGATATCCTGTTCGCTATAGGCGTGGCTCGCCAGGGCGGCGAGATCGGCAAGTTTAAGCTGCGGCTCTTCCTGCGCCAAAGTCATCTGGCCGGCGCGGCTTACCACGAGGTGCGTTTCGACGCCGGCTTCGTGCAGCGCCTGCAGCATGCGAACGCCATAGATGACGCCGGAGGCGCCGGTGATGCCAATGATGAGCCGCCGAGGCCGTTCGGACATGGCTATATTTTCGCACGGGGGGCAAGTACATTCCATGCGGAAAACCCGAGGCGCGCCGCGCACTTGGCGGCTTCTGGTCGTTGCCAAGCAGCGTGACGGCTTCCGAGGGCGGCCTAAAATACTCGCAAGTGTCTGCTCGATCACCCGGAGTAAGGTCAGCCTCTACAAAGACGACGGATATGAATAGTGCGCGGGTATTGAGGATGCGGGCTGATAAACGCGAAAGCGCGGTCGGCAAAATCTCAGTCGGCTGGCGGGAAGAGCTATCGACCCAGCCGTGACGCGATGATGGCAATTCCCATCCAGGACACCATGGCGGCCGCCACCCAGACGATCAGCTTCAGAAAATCGAACGAGCCGACGCATGCGTGCGAGCGGCCGGACGCATAATTGAACGCGGTACGAGACGCCATGGCAACAAACCCTCCGTACCGCGCACCAGACCACGAATATGGTTAATGCCACATTAACCGTCGGCCAAGGCCGTGGACCCGGCCAAGCCCGTGTTTAAGGCTTTTCAATCATCGCGCGCTTTGATGGTGGCGAGCGGCGCGAGCTTCGTCCACGCCTCACGAAACGGCAAACCCGGGGCAATTCGGGGACGCAAAGCCTCCGGTCCACGGGTATCCGACCCGGGGATAGCGGAGCCCCCGAATGAGGTCCGAGCTTGCTGCCCCATCGTTGGTTCCGTCTTCTCGTCCCCGCGACCCTGGTCATCCTGCTCGCGGCCCGCGCCGTCACGACGCCGCAAGCGGTTCAGTTGGCGCAACCGACGCCCGAGGCGCAGATCCAGCAGACTCTGTTTCCGCCGCAGGTCATCTATTCCTCGAACGTGTCGCTGTTCGCGCGTTGGACCGGTGTCGAGGCGCGTTTCGCCGCCCAACAGCAGCCGGACGCCTGCATCGCCGCTTCCGACGGCACCTGCGCGCAGGCGCAATGGGCGGCATTCATCGCTGATCTCAAGTCGCGGCCGCTGGCCGATCGGGTCGAATATGCGAACGAATATCTCAACGCCATCCGCTATATGCCGGCGACCCAGAACCGGGGATCGCCTGCCTATTGGGAGACGCCGTTCGAGTTCCTAGCGCACGGCGGGCAATGCCAGGACTACGCGATCAGCAAATACCTGGCGCTCAAGGCTTCCGGCGTTCCCGACGGCGACCTGCGCGTCGCCGTCGTCCACGACCGGCAAAGCAACCAGGGCCATGCCATCCTGATCGTAACCGTCGACGGGCGCGATTTCGTGCTCGACAGCCTGACCACGACCGTCGATCCGCTCGCGCGCGTCACGCGCTATCGCGCCTATTACGCGATCAACGACACTGGCTGGTGGGCCTATTTCGATCCGGCCGTACATTTCGCCGGCACCCAGATCGCCGCCCTTCGCTAACCCGGCTTCGAGTCTCCGACAGCGACCGCGGATCAGCCGCGCGCCGCCTTCGGTCGACGGCCGCGGCGAATGGCGGTGAATTCGATGCGGAAACGCGACGGGTCGTATTGGATGGTTACCACCGGCCCGGTCGGGAATGTCGGCGCCGGCGCCTGGCCAGGGAGCCCGGCGTGAGCGGGCGTTTTCCGCGCGCTACCCGCGCCGCTCGGCGCCGGCGTCGCGGGCTTGAGGAGCTTGCCGGTCCGCTCGAGATGCTTCTCGAAAGTCTTCTCCTCGGTCGCCGAGATCCGACCGACCTGGCGCCAGCGCCGGATCCACATGCGTTTCGCGCCCACCTTCCGTTTGGTCTTTTCTCGCACCCTTCTCGCTCCCGTTGTAATAATTTTGGCGCATCGTTCTAGGACTAGACCGGCCAAATTACAACTCAATATCAAGCGTTTGATTTCGACATTCGGTCGCGCGCAGCTTTGGGTGCCGGCGTCAGATACGGTTGTTGATTGTCCAAATTATTAGTAACTCGATGTTCGCGCGATGGGGCAAAACCGCCGCGTTATGGTCAAGATCCGCCAGACGCGCCGACGCCCTCCGCGGCATCGCGCCGCCCGAGCCCGACCCCCGGAATCGCAGATAGTAGAGCCGCACGAGAATCAGGCTTGCGATCACGGTGGCCGCCAAGGGAATGGCGAGGATCAGGAACAGATGCTCGATGGTCAGGTGCATGCCCCAAAGCACGCCGGCGACAATCGGGCCCGAGACGGCGCCGAGGCGTCCGACCCCGAACGCCCAGCCCGAGCCGTTGGCGCGGATCGAAGTCGGATAGATCATGGCCGACACCGCGTTGATGCCGAACTGCAGACTGAAAAGGACGAACCCCGAACAGAACACGACGACCATCAACAGCCATTCGGCGTGCGCGGCATAACCGATCAGCGGCGTCACAATAAGTGCAAGGATATAGACGACGCTGAGCGGGGCAAAACCCATGATATCGATCGGCCGGCACAGGATGAATGCGCCGATCATGCCGGCAGCCTGGAAGAGCGAGGTCGCCAGGGCCGCGTGCGCGGCCGAGATATGGGCGCTGGTGAGCACGATCGGAAGCCAGCTATTGACGAAAAAGAAGGTCATCAGCGTGCAGACAAAAAGGACCCAGAGCAGCGGCGTAATGAGATGAAACCCGTCGGCGAAAAGCTGGGCCGGCCGGAACGCCTTGTAGACCCTCTCGTCCGCCACGGCAAACCGGGGGTAGATGGGGTATCGCGGCTGGGTCTGGCCCGGATGAGTAGAGACGAAGGCGGCAGTCCTTCACACTGATGGTGGAAACGAGGTCCAGGTACTGGCCTCAAGCATCAAATGAGGAAGGACTGCCAT
>JBOHLS010000039.1:0-17816 GCA_050729835.1 Allostellaceae bacterium
TTGCCGCATAGCGCGGAAAACCGCGGCAAAACCGGCGCCGCCAGCCAAAAAAATCACGGCAGAAAACCCGACCGCCGATCGCCGCCAAAGAAAATTCCTGAAAATACGGGGTTTTTAGAGGTGGCCTCTAATTGACTCGCCTCTGTTACAGCGACTGCGGGACGTGCATCAAACCGGCCTCGCTTATCATGTTTATCCCTCTGCTCGACACAGTCGGTTTGAACATAGCCTTGGGGCGGCAACCATCGCTTCTCGCGTTTTTGATGCGGTTCTCCATAAGCAGCGGGGCGATATCCGCGATATAGCTAGAGCGATTGGCTCAAAAAAGCCTGACATAGAGATATTGCGGTTTAAGCAGGAATTGCGACTGGCTGCACTCCTGCATGATACGGGTCACAGCCTTTTCAGTCATACCTCGGAGCGCGTATTTGAGGGGCTCAAGCCACTCGTGAATGCGTCGAAAGAATTGTCGAGGTTTGTCGGAAAACAAAAGGGTGCTGGTGAGGTGCTTTCCTTCTGCCTTACTCTCACGCCAGCTGTTTCGCAGTTATTAGATCGAGCAGGCAAAAATCTAATCGGAGATAGGGCGTTTTTTGATGATTACAATGGTCCCATTGACCTAAATAATGTAGCTCTAATCATTGTCGGAAGATCCGGACACCCCTTTCTGCAATTCCTTGGGGATATTGTGTCGTCAGGATTCGACGCCGACAAATTGGATTATTTGCTGCGCGACGCGACAGCGGCGGGATTACCACTGAAATATGATATTGACCGGTACCTTTATGATGTACGTCTCGTAAAGGAATTTTTGGCAGATGGCGATGATGAATTAAAAAAGCTCTATTCCCGTCTTGGACACAAAATCACTCGACTGCCTGCCACGCATAAGTTTCGCTATCCTAACTTTGAGACGTACAGGCTTAGGCTCTCCCGCCGAGCAATGAACGTTATCGAACAAATTGTAATCTGCAAGATGATGCTCTTCAGCTACATCTACCACCATGGCAAGGTCCGAGCTTCGGAAGGACTGTTGGAAAGGTTGTTGCGGCGGAACCTCAAAATTTGGAAGGCAAACAAGGAAACTGCTGCAAGAATTATGATTCGTTTTCTTGAAATGACTGATTCCTCCCTGCCTGGCCTAGGTGAAACCAAGACCAGCGATCGGATCCTCAGCAATTACACATATAGGCTTGTGAACCGATTTTTGCCGAGAGAGGTCTATAGCATTAGCGGTCCATCGGCCTCACATGCGTCACGGGTGATAATCCAAGAGTTCCTTTTGAAACTGCACGACAAGAAACTCCGCGAGTCGCTCATATCTGATTTAGAGCGGGCCATCGGTGTGGAATTAATCAAGAGTCGACCCGAATTAGGAACCAGCGTTTCTGAAGCGTTGGCTCAGGCGGGAGTTTGGGTTGATGCCCCGACGCCTCCGAAATTTGAGGACATAGACACCTTAGTGGGCGGATCGAAAAGTACGGATGCGGGTGTCGCCGTCGCGCAGATATTTCCAATCCGCCAGTGGACGGAGGCATACGAACACTATCGCTACCAAGTGAGAATATTTTCTTTTTCAGAATACTGGGCTTCGACGAGAGACGCGGCAAAAACGGCAATGAAAAGTGTTCTTAAAATTTCTGGTGATGAGTTTTACGACAATATCAGACGTGGCCGGAGCTAATCCGCGGCGATCAAGCAACGGTCGCCAGCGCTGGCGCTACGCGCACCATTCATCCCGCCATAGGGTGCAGGGGCATCAAGTTTTCATCGACGGCCATCAATGGCCATCAGGAGCAACCGAAAGCCTCCAACGCCCTTAAGCACCCTGGATGACGCGTGTGACGCATGTGACGCTGGTTTTGGAAGCTCCCTGAGGAGAGATTCTAACTATAGATTTTTTATCGTAGGAAGTATCATTGCGTCACTAACGTCATCGGCTGCTAGTTGAAAAGTTGTGTACATCAAAAACCGCTTTCCTATCCCGAGCGCCTATAAGCAATCGCTCGGGTACTCCATAGCCCATGCATGGTAGGCGAGATTCCCGATGACGATTTCTGGCACACTCCTGTCACACTGAATTTGTGACAGGGCTTGTTTTGAGGATTCGGCGCTAGTAGAATCACTTTCGTAACAGATTGATTCTTGGGTGTTTTTAGCGGTTGCCCGTAGCTCAGCTGGATAGAGCGCTGCCCTCCGAAGGCAGAGGTCGTGAGTTCGAATCTCGCCGGGTCCGCCAGCCCGATTTCGTCATGCGCGCGCCCCGAGCGACCTGCAAACGCCCGGTTTCCGGCCCAATGCGGGTCGGTTTCGTAACGTTGCCGTGAGCCGGCGATTACCCTCTATATCGGCGACGGCCGAACGCCTAGACTTGTGTCGATCTGCGATGGGGTCGCCGCTTGCGGACCGACGCCGCGCTCAAACAAACCGATCGAAGGAGGGATGGCATGATGGGTACAGTTTCTCGGCGGATTGTCCTCGCGCTCGCGGCATTGGCCTGCGTCGCTTGGGCGGGAACGGCGACCGCCGCGCCAGTGAAATTCAAGGTGCAGTTGACCGCAGCCGCGGAAACGCCGCCGTCGGGAACGATGGGCAAAGGAGTCGCCAACCTGACCTGGAACGCGAGCACGCGTGTGCTGACCTGGCACGTGACCTATAGCGGCCTGTCGAGCGCCGCGACCATGGCGCACTTCCACCACGGCGCCGCCGGGCAGAGCGGCCCCGTGGTGATTTGGATCACCAAGAAAGGCAGCCCGGTGAAGAGCCCAATCGTCGGCAAGGCCACGCTGACGCCGGAACAGGCGCAGCAGCTCGCGGCCGGCGACTGGTACATCAACGTGCACAGCACCGATCACCCCGGCGGCGAGATCCGCGGCCAAGTGGTCCCGCCCAAGGCGAAGATGTGACGGTCGCCTAGAGGAAATTGACAAGCAGAGCGACGATGAGAACGCTGCCGCCGAAAATCACGAGCGCGCGGACCGTTCCGGCCAAAGCCGGCGGCGGCGCGTCCGGCGGCAGCGTCTTGCGTCCGGTGATCATTGGCAGCGCCAAGTTCTGGCCCTTGGCCGCCCAATAAAGGGCAACCGCGAGGACGTGTAGCGTCACCGCGGCGAGCAACGTCCACCATAAGACTGTGTGCAGCGCGTCGATCAGGTTGCTGATCGGCGCCGGCACGATATGGGTCAATGGACCGTCATCGGCGATGTCGTTGTTGATGTAGAGGCCGGTCAGCGTCTCGCCGAGCAGCAGCGCCAGCAGCAGAATCACCATCCAGCCGCCGGCCGGATTGTGACCACGCTGACGATCGGGCTCGCGGCGGAAAAGGTGCGCGAGATGCGCCAAGGCGGCGCGCGGCGCGGCGAGAAAGCCGGCGAAGCGCGCGGTCTCGCTGCCGACCAGACCCCACAGCAGGCGAAAGAGCACTAGCACGAGCAGCGCGGTGCCGATCCAGGCGTGCCAATCCATCCAATCGAGCCGCCACGTCGCATAGGCGGCGACGACCAGCACGGCCGTGAGCCAGTGGAAAAGACGCGTCGGCGCGTCCCAGATCACGACCTTGCGCATCGCCCCACCCCCGTGCCGGCGGCGATCTTAGCGCCGTCGGCAATGGCGCGGCCAATCACGCGTCCGCAACTGGCGGCGGCGACGCTTTGGCTTAGAGGTGGATCTGATGGCAGCCGGGAACCGGCGGGCCGTGATAATCGACGCCGCCCGGCAAGGTCGGGATGCAGCACGTCGCCGCAGCGCACGTGGGCGACCCGGCGGGCGGCAGCCAAGGAGCGCTTGACGTAATAGTCGACCTGGCGCAGCTCGGCGACGCATTGCTGATCGGATGTCGCCTGCTGCGCGGCGTCGGTATTGGGGCCGGGTTTGAGCTTGGTGTTGACGAAATCTGCCGCCTTCGGCAGTTGCGCGCAGGTGATCTGCGACTGCGATTACGCCGCGGCCAAACCGGGCGCCAGAAGCATGGCGACGGCCAGCGTCGCAAATATCAACCGCATTGGAACTCCTCTCTCGCGCGAGCCGACGCGAACCACGATGCGATAGCGCTCAATCGGGGCGTAATTGCGGCAAGGCGTGCGGGACTATTCGGCCGCCTAGAGCACGACGCGCTTTTCGATCTCGGCCAACGTCGCCGCCAGCCGCGCGCCTTCGGGATCGGCGAGCGCCGCGGTGCGGGCGCTGGCCACCGCATCGGCGGCGATGGCGGCCGGCAGACGCCGCGCCAGCGCCGGCCGGACTACATGCTCGAAGATGGCGCGATAGTTCGCCATGCCGCGCTTCCAGGTGTCGCCATAGCCCTTGATCAGGTTGGCGCATTCGGCGATCTCGAGCGCGAGATGCGGCGACAACGGCGCGGCATCGGCGATCGCCGCGAGCCAGGTCTCGATCTCGCGCTGCTCGGCCTGGAAGCGATGCGTCTTCCGCCGATAGCGCCGCAACGAAGCAAGCACCTTCAAGCGCAGATAGCCCGCGACCGTATGGGTCTTGATGCGCATCCCCCAATAGGCGCGACCGAGCCAGCCGCGCCGCTCCGCCAGCGCCAGGATCGGCCGGGCCAGCGCCGGCGGCAGGATCGAGCACAACTCGTCGATGCCGGGCTTGAAATATTCGACGACGCGCACCGGGTCGCCTGCCGCCGCGCCGAGCTCGGTCCGGATGCGCGCCAGCCGCGCCGGATCGGACTTGACCTGCGCGACGCGGATCACGTCCTCGAACGACAGGCGCAATGCCAAGTGACGCGCGGTTGTGTGCGCGAGCCTGCCGCCGAGCTTGGCGGCCGCGTCGACGGCGACGATGCGCTTGACGCGGTCGAGATAGTCCCAGGCATAGTCGGCGTCTTGGTAATGCGCCAGGCGGCGCAGGCCTTCGACCGCAACCGGCCGCACGGCTTCGGGCAACGTCGCGGCTTCGGCTTCGAGCGTCGCGAGATCAGCCGCGCCGGCGCGCCAGCGTTTTTCCAGCGGATGCGGCGCCTGCGACTGGCCGCTTTGTGCCGCCGCCAAACCGGCATGGAAGCCGCGCAGATTGGCCTCCGCCGCCCGGCCGCCTTCGGCGATCGCGGCCTCGAAGGCGCCGACCGGAATCGCCAGCATGCCCGTGCCGGCGAGCGCGCCGAGCATCACGGCGTTGACCATCGCGTCAGCGTCGCGCGCCAGCGCCTCGAGATCGAGGATCAGGTTGGCGCTCGCGTGGCGGCCGACGAGTTCGACCAGCCGCGTATCGTCGAGCCTTCCGTCGGCCATCGCCGTCTTCTCGGGCATGATGTAGCTGCGCGCCAGCGAGACGACGACGTGGGTGCGATCGGGCGTGACGAAGCCGAGGGCGATCTGCCGCGCCGCCTCGGCCAGCTCGGTCGCCAGCAACAGGTCGACGTCGCCGATGCCGGGCATCAGCGCCATCACCGGCCGCCTTCCGCCGAGCGCGGACGCCGGCACCGGCATGATCTCGATATAATAGGTGGTGGCGCCAGTGCGCTGGGCGACGCCGGGGATCGAGGTGCTCTGCGCCGGAAAGCCGCAGCGCGCAGCCGCGGCGACGATCCACCCGGTGAGCACGCCGCCGCCCTCGCCGCCGAGCGCGGCGATCAGAATCGAGAGCGGGCGGATCTCGGCCGTCATGCGGCGGTCCTGGCCGCGCCGGCCAGGCCGGCGATCAGCCGGCGGCGGAGGCGGTCGACGGCGCGGTCCCACCACGACGGGTTGCGCACGATCTCGGCGCGATAGAACGACGGGCACAGCGCCGCGGCATGCGCGACCTCGCCGCATAGGCCGCAACCGACGCAGCTCTCGACCACGCTCACCACCGGGTCGGTGCGCAGCGGGTCGGAGCTCGGCTTGACGGTGAGCGACGGGCAGCCCGACAGGCGGATGCAGGAATGGTCGCCGGTGCAGATCGCGTCGTCGACGCCGTAGCGCGCCTTGACCACGCGTCGGCCGGCGGCGAGCCGCGCCGCATCGTCCACCTTGACGCGGCGCTGGCGCGCCAGCTGGCATTCGCCGTCGGCGATGATGACTTTGAGCCCCTTGGCCTTCGTCGTCATCGCCTGGCGCAACGTCTTGATCATGGTGGCGACGCTGTAGCTGCGCACGGTCTTGAGCCATTTGACGCCCAGCGCCTTGAGCGTACGCTCGATGTCGGTGGTGGCGGCGCCGCCCGGCCGGTGCTGCGCGCTCGACGGCAGGTATTGCTGGCCGGTGGCCGAGGCGTAGCCGTTCTGCATCACGATCAGCACGCCGTCGCCCTGGTTGAACAGGCTCGAGGCGACGCCGGTGATGACGCCGTTGTGCCAGAAGCCGCCGTCGCCCATCACCGAGATCGGCCGCTTGGCCAGGTTGGGGCCGACCGCAGCGGCGGCGGCGAGGCTCATGCCGTAGCCGAGGATCGAGTTGCCCATGCTGAAGGGCGCGAAGGTGGCGAAGGAATGGCAGCCGATGTCGCTGCTGATGTGAGTCGGCCCGGTCTCGCGCTGCAGCAGCTTGAGGGCGCTGAACACCGGACGCTCGGGACAGCCGGTGCAGAAGGTCGGCGGCCGCGCCGGGAGATGACCGACGTCGCGTACGGCCGCGTCCTTGCGCGCGATGAGTTCGTCGACCGCCTTGGCGATGGCGTCGGCGGCGACGCCGGCGGGCCGCGTCGCGACCAGGAAGGCAGCGAGACCCTGGAGCATCACCTCGGCGGTGTATTCGCCGGCCACCGGCAGCATGCCTTTGCCTTCGACCCGCGTGGCGATGTCGGCGCGGCGCAGGATGACGTTGATCTGCTGCTCGATGTAGTCGGGATGGCCTTCCTCGACCACGAGCACGGCGCGTTTGCCGGCGCAGAATTCGCGCACTTCGTCCGACACCAGCGGATAGACGGCGTTGAGGCAATAGACCGGGATGCGCGAATTGCCCCAAAGATCGGCGAGCCCCAGGCGCAGCAACGCACGCACCAGCACGGTAGAAAGCCCGCCCATGACGACGATGCCGACGTCGTCGAGATCGCCGGCGAAGATCTCGTTGAGCTTGCGCGCACGGATGAAATCGCGCGCCGCCGGCAGCCGTTCCTCGACCTTGAGGCGCTCTTGCGCGAAGGTAACTGGCGGATGCGCCAGGCGGTTGTAGTCGTGCGGCGCCGGCGCGGCAAATTTATTGAGCGTCGAATGGGCGCCCGGCCGGTTGGCCTTGGCGGCGAACTCGCCGGTGACGTGGCAGGCGCGGATGCGCAATTCGAGCATCACCGGCGCGTGGCTCGTCTCGGAAAGCTCGAAGCCCTCCTCGACCGCGCGCACGATCGACGGCAGATCGGGCCGCGGATCGAGCAACGGCATGGTGCACTTCATCGCATAGGCGTAGGAGCGCTCCTGGATCACCGAGGCGCCCTCGCCGTAATCCTCGCCGATGATGATCAGCGCGCCACCCTTGACGCCAGGTGACGACAGATTCGACAGCGCGTCTGCAGCAACGTTGGTGCCGACGATCGACTTCCAGGTCACCGCGCCGCGGAGCGGATAGTTGATCGAGGCGCCGAGCATTGCCGCCGCCGCGGCCTCGTTGATGCAGGTTTCGAGATGAACACCGAGCCCGTCCATGGTCTCCTTGGCGTCGACCAGTACGTCGAGCAGGTGCGACACCGGCGCGCCCTGATAGCCGCCGACATAGCTGACGCCCGATTGCAGCAGCGCCTTGGTGACGGCGAGGATGCCCTCGCCGCGAAAAATCTCGCCGTCGCCCAGGGCAAGCGACCGGACCTCCTGCTTGAACGAGCGCTCCATCGGGCCGGAATCTACTCTCGCGCGCGCCGCAGCGTCCAGCCGCGACCGGAAAAGCTTTACGGCTCGGCCAGCAATGCTGCGACAAATTCCGGCACGATTTCGGTCGCCTTGCCATAGCGGCCTTCGGCGAAATGGCTACGGCCAAGCGAGGGCTCGAGATTGAGCTCGACCGTGCGGGCGCCGGCGGCATTGGCTTCGGCGACGAAGCCAGCCGCCGGGTGGACATTGCCCGAGGTGCCGACCGAGACGAAGAGATCGCAGGCCGCCAGCACCGCGCCGATCCGCTCCATCTCCAGCGGCATCTCGCCGAACCAGACAACGTGCGGCCGCAGGCCACCGGGCCGGGTGCAGGCCGCGCACACGGTGTCGAGCGACAGGTCGGCATCGTTGGCCGCTACCGTGTTGCAAGCGATGCACCGCGCCTTGCGCATCTCGCCGTGCATGTGGATGAGCCGTGCGGAGCCGGCGCGCTCGTGCAGATCATCGATGTTCTGCGTCACCAGCAGGAATTCGCCCGGCCAGCGCCGCTCGAGTTCGGCCAGCGCGGCATGCGCGGCGTTGGGCTTGACGTGGCCGGCGAGCAGGTTGCGCCGGCGCATGTTGTAGAAATCGTGCACTTTGTGCGGATCGCGCGTGAAGGCCTCGGGCGTCGCCACGTCCTCGATGCGATATCTCGACCAGATGCCGCCGGGATCGCGGAAGGTGTCGAGGCCCGATTCTTGCGAAATACCGGCGCCGGTGAGGACGACGATGCGCCGCTGCGTCATCCCTTGAGCCCGTCGAGCCATGCGTCGAGCACGGCGCAGCCGTGCGGCACGAGTTCGGCGGCGTACTTGGCGGCGTCGGCCCGCAGCCGCGGCACGGTGACGCGCGGCGTGGCGCCGATTTCGACCGCATGACCGACCAGCCAGCGTTCCAATCCCGGCCCGGTGACCTCGAGATGGAATTGCAGCGCCAGGCCGTGACGGCCGACGGCGAAGGCCTGGTTGGGCGTGCGCGGCGTCGAGGCCAAATGCGTTGCCCCCGAAGGCAGATCGAAGGTGTCACCGTGCCAATGCAGCACGCGCGTTCCAGATGGAAGCTTAGCGAGAGCCGAGGCGCGGCCGGCGGCGCTCAGGCTGATCCCGGCCCAACCGATCACCTTGAAGCCGGTGGGATAGACCTTGGCGCCGAGCGCGCGCGCCATGAGCTGGGCGCCGAGGCAGATGCCGAGCACCGGCTTGCCCGCCTTGAGCCGCTTCTCGATCAGCGCGAGTTCGGGCTTGAGGAAGGGATAGCGATCCTCCTCGTAGGCACCGATCGGCCCGCCGAGCACGACGAGCAGGTCGCAATCGGCAACATCGGCGGCGGCGAGATCGTCGGTGGGCGCGTCGCGATAGCTTGCCTTGTATTCGCGCGCCGCCAGCGCCGGACCGAAGGCATCGAGATCCTCGAAGGCGACATGCCGGATAGCAACGCAAGAAGGCATCAGGCCCGGTCCGGCGCCAGTTCGGCCTTGAACGGACGCGCCAACAGACCTTCGATCTCGCGGTCGATCGCGGCGCCCCGGTGCAGGATGGCGTCAACCGCCTGCGCAATGGGCATCTCGATGCCGAGCTTGTGCGCCAGCGCGACGCAAGCCGCCGACGAAGTGACGCCCTCGGCGACCGAGCGGCGGGCGGCGAGGATCGACGCCAGCGTCTGGCCTTCGCCGAGCGCGACGCCGAGCGACAGGTTGCGCGACTGCAACCCGGTGCAGGTGAGGGTCAGATCGCCGAGACCCGACAATCCCATCAGCGTCTCGGTCTTGCCGCCTTTGGCGACGGCGAGACGCACCATCTCGGCAAGACCGCGTGTGATCAAGGCGGCGCGCGCGTTGTCGCCGAACCGCTTGCCCATGACGATGCCACAGGCGATCGCCAGCACGTTCTTGACCGCGCCGCCAACCTGGGCGCCGACCGGATCGCCCGAGAGATAGGGCCGGAAGCCGCGGCCGCCGAGCGCCGCCACCAGTTTGGTGCCGAGCGCCGTATCGCCCGCGGCCAGCGTCACCGCAGTCGGCAGGCCGGACGCCACTTCGTGCGCGAAGGTCGGGCCCGACAGCACGGCGAGCGGCGCATTGGGCGCGGCCGCCGCCGCAATCTCGCTCATCAGCGCGCCGGTCTTTTCCTCGATGCCCTTGGTGCACAGCACCAGCGGCACATTCGTAGACAGATTCGGCGCCAGGCGCGTGGCGATGTCGCGGAGATATTGCGCCGGCGGCGCCAGCAGCACGGCGTCGGCGCGCGTCGCCACGGCGAGATCGCCGGTGGCGCGGATGCCGCGTTCGAGCTTGAAGCCCGGCAGGAAAAGCGGGTTCTCGCCGGCGGCGACGGCGACGACGACCTCGGCCTCGCGCGCCCACAGCACGACGTCGTGGCCGGCGCGGCGCAGGACTTGCGCCAACGCCGTGCCCCAGGCACCGCCGCCGATGATGCCGAAGGTCTGCACGAAAACTTACGCCTCCCGCGCCTCACCGCGAGCGATGAAGCACGGAAAGCGTTATTCGATCAAGCGCAGACGCGATTACTTCTTCTTCTCGAGAGCGTCGATGCCGGCTTGCGCCACCTTCTCGTCCTGAGTCGAGGTCGGCGAACCGCTGACGCCGATGGCGCCGATGACCTTGCCGCCGGACACGATCGGCACTCCGCCGCCGACGGCCGTGCCGCCGAGTTGGAGGAGGTAGACGTTGGCTTGGACGCGATCTTGGAGCGCCTGGCTTGGCCGCTTGAAGCTCGCCGCGGTCTCGGCCTTCTTCTGGGCGAGCGCGACCGAGCCGTATTGCGTGTTGTCCATGCGCTCCATCATCACGAGCTTGCCGCTCGGCTCGACGATATAGATCGCCACCGGGAACGGGGCTTTTCTCGCCTCGACCTCGGCAGCGGTCATCACCTTCTTCGCCTGCGCCAGGGTGATCGGCGGACCGTAAGGCGGCGGCGCGGAGGGTTGTTGCGCCTGGGCAGCACCGCCGACCAGCGCCGCGCCCGCGAGCGCGGCAATCAACAAACGGATTTTCATGGATCTCTCTCCCTGGATTTTGTTTTCGTTACTTCTTCAGCTTGGCCATAACCGCCGGGTTGGTCGAATAGACGCCGAGCAGCTCGCCCTGCGCCAGCACCTTGCCCTGCATCGCCGCGACCGCCGTCTCGCCGCCGAAATCGCCGCTGAGACCGAGCAACGGCACGCTCATGGCGTAGACGGTGAAGTGGTAGTGATGCGTGTTCTCGTCGTTCCACGGCGTGCACGGCCCGTCATAGCCGTAATAGGTGCCCTTCAACGCGTCGTTGGCGGCGAAGGCCTGGGTATAGCCATTGGCGGCCGACACGCCGATCTTGGACGATGCCGGCTTGCCATGCTTCACGAGCGCGCCGGATTCGGCGCCTTCGGGCAGCGCGGTGACTTTGGGCGGAATGTCGGCCACGACCATGTGGAAGAAGATCTTGCGCTTGACCGCGGCGGTCAGCGTCTGGCCTTCCTTGTTCATCATCTCGCGGTGCTCGGCCGGCGAGTCCGTGTCATAGACGATAACGACGTAAGATTTGGTGCCGGCCGGACCCTTGGACCAGGCGATGTGCGGACTCTTGTCGTCCGACAACGCCATGTGGTTCTGCGCCGCAGCCTTGCAGAACGCGTACTCGCTCGGAATCATGTGGCCGTTCTTGATTGAATCGACGCGTACCCTGAGCTTGTGCGAACCGGCGGGCGCGAGCTTCGGCATTGAAGTCAGCGGCGTCGGCGTCAGCGCCGGCGTTTGCGCCTGAGCGGCGCCGGCCAGCAGCGCCACACATGCGAACGCGGCCATTAAAGCACGGAAATGCATGGTCTTTTCCCCTCCCGAAGTTCTGTTGGCCGGCCCTTGAGGCGACCGGCATCGGCAATCCTAGGGCGACGCCCGGCGGGGTTCAACGTGCGCGCGATGCCGCCGGATCGAGAGGCCAGCGCGGTCGCGGCGCGAAGTCGAGCGGATCGGCGAGGCCAAGTTTGAGGCGCTCGATCCCGGCCCAAGCGATCATCGCCGCGTTGTCGGTGCACAGCGCCGGCGGCGGCGCGACGAAGCGCAGCTTCCATTCGGCCGCGAGCTTCGCCAGGCGCGGCCGGAGCGCGGCATTGGCGGCGACGCCGCCGGCCGCGACCAGCGCATGGCCGCCGCCGTGGCGCGCCGTGAAGCGCGCGGCGGCGTTCGCCGTGCGGTCAAGCAGGCAAGCGAAGATCGCCGCCTGGAGCGAGGCCGCCAGATCGGCGCACGCGCGGTCGTCGAGCACACCGTGCCGCCGCACCGTTTCGGCCAGCGCGGTCTTCAGGCCCGAGAACGAGAAATCGCAGCCCGGCCGACCGACCAACGGCCGCGGCAACGGAAAGCGCGCTGCTTCGCCGGCGCGCGCCGCCTGCTCGATCGCTGGGCCGCCGGGATACCCCAAGCCAAGCAGCTTGGCGCCCTTGTCGAAGCATTCGCCAGCGGCGTCGTCGATGGTCGTGCCGAGCCGGTGATAGGCGCCGACGCCTTCGACCACCAGCAGCTGGCAATGGCCGCCCGAGACCAGCAGCAGGAGATAGGGAAACGCCACGTCGTCGGTGAGCCGCGCCGACAGCGCATGGCCTTCGAGATGGTTGACGGCGACAAACGGAATCGCGCGCGCATAGGCGATCGCCTTGGCCTCCATCACGCCGACCATGACGCCGCCGATCAGGCCCGGGCCGCCGGTGGCGGCGATGCCGGCGAGGTCATCCAGGCCAACGCCAGCGGCATCGAGCGAGCGAGCGATCAGGCCGTCGAGATGCTCGAGATGCGCGCGTGCGGCGATCTCGGGCACCACGCCGCCATAGGGGCGGTGCTCGGCGAGCTGCGATAACACCAGGGTTACGCGGATGCGTCGGTCGACGGCGGGTGCGTCCTCGACCACCGCGGCGGCGGTTTCGTCGCAACTGGTTTCGATGCCCAGGACCAGCATGGGCGGACCATAGCACCTTCCCTTGCCGCGGCCTTGTGCCTAAGAACAGGGCCATGGCCCCACCCCTCTTGCGCATCGGCACGCGCGGCAGCCCCCTTGCGCTGGCGCAGGCGGACGAACTTAAGCGCCGCCTGGCCGCCGTACACCCAGCACTCGCCGCGCCCACCGTGATCGAAATCGTCGCCATCCGCACCAGCGGCGACCGCGCCGGCGAGCGACCGCTGGCCGAGGAGGGCGGCAAGGGCCTCTTCACCAAGGAGATCGAGGAGGCGCTGCGCGACGGTCGCATCGACATTGCCATCCACTCGATGAAGGACATGACGGCGACGTTGCCTAAGGGCCTCGTCGTCGTCGCCTGCCTGCCGCGCGAGGATCCGCGCGACGCGCTGCTGTCGCCGCGCGCGAATTCGCTGGCGGCGCTGGTCAAGGGCGCCCGGCTCGGCACCTCGTCGCTGCGCCGCAAGGCGCTGGCGCTGCATGCACGCCCCGACCTCATGGTGGTGCCGCTGCGCGGCAATGTCGGCACGCGGCTCACCAAGCTCGCGGCCGGCGAGGCCGACGCGACCATCCTCGCCGTCGCCGGCTTGAAGCGGCTCGGCCTCGCCGCCAAGATCACGGCGACGTTGCCGCCTGACGCGATGCTGCCGGCACCAGCGCAAGGCATCCTGGCGGTCGAGATTCGCGCCGACGACGAGAAAGCCCACAGGCTCCTTGCGCCGCTCGATCATGCCGAAACCGCTTCCTGCGCCGCCGCCGAGCGCGCGTTCCTGGCGGCGCTCGACGGCTCGTGCCGGACGCCAATCGCCGCGCTGGCGACGATCGCGAGCGGGCGATTGGCGCTCGACGCCGCCATCGTCAGCCCAGATGGCAGCCGGCTGCATCGTACGCGACGCGACGGCGCGGCCGCCGACGCCGTGGCGCTTGGCCGCGACGCCGGCGCCGAGCTCAAGGCGCGCGGCGGCCCCGATTTCTTCGCATGAAGGCGCTGGTGACGCGGCCGCGCGAAGACGCCGCCGGCCTGGTGGCGGCGCTGACGGTGCGCGGCATCGAACCCTTGCTCGAACCGCTGCTGACGATCGCACTCGCGCCCGATGCGCCGGCCACGCTCGCCGCAGCGCGGCCCGGTGCGCAAGCGGTGCTGTTCACCAGCGCCAACGGCGTTCGTGCCTTCGCCGCCGCGGCAACGCAATGCGACCTGCCGGCCTTTGCGGTCGGCGACGCCACCGCCCGGGCGGCGCGGGCGGCAGGCTTCGCCCGGGTCGAGAGCGCCGGCGGCGATGTCCACGCGCTCGCCGCCTTGGCGACGCGACGGCTTGACCCTGCAGCCGGCGCGCTGATCCATGCTGCGGCCAGCGCGGTCGCCGGCGATTTGGCGGGCGAGTTGGCGCGCGCGGGCTTCGCGATACGGCGGCTGCGGCTTTACGAGGCAGTTGCCGCCGACCGCTTGAGCGCCGAGGCGCGCGCCGCGCTTGCCGCCGGCACGGTCGCTGGCGCGGTCTTTTTCTCTCCCCGCACCGCCGAAACCTTTGTTAGGCTCGCGCGCGCGGCTGGAATCGGCGACCGCGCGGCGGGGGTGGCGGCGGTCGTGCTGAGTCCGGCGGTCGCGACGGCGCTCGGCCCACTGACCTGGGGCCGGATCGAAGTCGCCGCGATGCCGAACGAGGCCGCATTGCTCGAGGCGCTCGACCGGGCGCTGTCCGTGATGCGCGTTGGAGGCAGGGAAGAACACCCATGAGGCCGTCGCCGTGAGCGAACCGCCGGTGATCGACGCTACCGCCACCGACACCAATGCCCGGCGCCGCAAACGTCGGCGGACGGCGGTGATGATCGGGCTTGCCCTGGCGCTGGCGTTCGTTCTCGGCCTGACCGGCACATCGCCCTATTGGGCGCCGCCTGTGGCGCAGGTACTGCCCTGGGGCAAGCCGGCCGACGACGGCGTGCGCCGGGTGCTGACCAGCCAGCTTGCCAGCGTTGAATCCGAGGTCCAGGCATTGCGCGACGCGCAAAGCACCAACGCGCAGATCTTCGTGCGGCTCGACGCCCTCGAGAAGCAGGTGCATCAGGCGGCGCCCGACACCGGGCAATTCGCCGCCGCGATCAAGCGCCTCGACGACGCGACGCAGCAGATGCAATCGGCGGTGAACGGCAATGCCGAACGCATCACCGCGCTGCAAGGCCGCCTCGCCCGCTCGGGCGACAATCCCGAACGCATGCTGTTCCTGGCGCTGAGCCAGCTTTCGGCGGCGGTCGCGACCTCGCGGCCGTTTCCGAGCGAGCTCAAGGCGGCCGAGACGCTCGCCTCGCACGAACTCGGCGTGAAGCTGTTGGCGCTCGAGCCGCAGGCCGCGACCGGGATTCCGAGCACCGCGGCGTTGGCGGCGCGCTTCAACGCCGCGACCGCGCCGGCGATGCTGCTGGCGACGCCGACGGCGGCCGCAAACGAGGGCTGGACCAAGCGCTTCTGGGCCAAGCTGGCGAGCCTAGTGGTCGTCCGGCGCGTCGGCGACGCCACAACGCCGCCCGATCCGACGATCGCCGCCATCGACGCGGCGCGCGTCGAGCTGGCCCAGGGCGATCTCGCCGGCGCGGTCGGCGCGATCGAGGCGGCGCCGACTCCGGCCCGCGATGCCGCGCAAACCTGGCTCAAGGCCGCGCATCGCCGGCTCGACGCCGAAGCTGTCGTGGCCGCGGCGCTGCAGGAGGTCGTGCCGGCGCTGGCCGCCTCGACGGGCGCACCTGCCGCCAAGCCGGCGCCGCAAACGCCGTGAGGCGCATTCTCGTCGCGCTCGTCGCGATCGCCGTCGTCGTCAGCGCCGCGGTCTATCTCGCCGACCGGCCCGGCGCCGTGACCGTGGTCTGGCACGGCTGGCGCGTCGACACCTCGGTGGCGGCGCTCGTGCTGGGCGCGGCGTTGGTCGTCTTCGTCCTCGGCTGGAGCTTCACGCTGCTGCGCCGGCTGGCGGCGGCGCCGCGCAATTTCGTCCGCGCCCGGCGCGAGCGGCGGCGACGCGAGGGCTATCGCGCGCTGACCTATGGCATGGCGGCGGTGGCGGCAGGCGATCCCGACGAGGCCGAGCGTTGCGCGCGCCGCGCCAATGCGCTGCTCGACGAGCCGCCGCTGACGCGGCTGCTGGCGGCGCAAGCGGCGCAGCTTAAAGGCGACACGGCGGCGGCGCACGATTATTTCACCGCCATGCTGGCCGAGCCCGAGACCGAGTTCCTCGGCCTGCGCGGCCTGATGGTGCAGGCGCTGGCGCGTGGCGAGGACGGCGTCGCGCTCAAGCTGGTCGAGCGCGCTCGCGCGCTCCGGCCGCGCACCGGCTGGGTGCAACGCGCGCTGGTCGAGCTTGAGGCGCGCGCCGGACGCTGGGATGCGGCCGAAGGGCGGCTGGCCGAAGCGCTGCGGCGTGGCGCGGTCGCGTCCGACGAAGGCCGTCATCACCACGCCGCCATCCTCTACGAGCGCGGCCGCGCAGCGCAGGCGGCGGGACGCAACGGCCAGGCGCTGAAGCTCGCCGGCCAAGCGCATCATGCCGATCCCAGCTTCGCGCCGGCGACCGCGTGGTACGCGAGCCTGCTCGCCGCCGAAGGCAGCCCGCGCCGGGCGCGCAAGACGATCGAGGCCGGCTGGCGCGCGGCGCCGCATCCGACGCTGGCCGCGGCCTATGGTGCACTCCATGCCGACGAGCCGCCGCTGGCGCGCGTCAAGCGGTTCGAGCGGCTGCAGGGGCTGAAGCCCGATCACGTCGAGGGCCGCGTCGCGATGGCCGAGGCGGCGCTCGGAGCGCGGTTGTGGGGCGAGGCGCGCCGGCATCTGGCCGAGGCCGGCATCGACCGCGACGACGCGCCGCCACGGCTCTATCGGCTTATGGCGACGCTCGAGGAGGCCGAGCACGCCGACGGCGGCCACGCCCGGCAATGGCGCGAGCGCGCGGTGCGGACGCCGACGCCCGATCCGGCCTATGCCTGCAACGCCTGCGGCTTCGAGACCACGACCTGGGCGCCGCTCTGCCCGCGCTGCCGCAGCTTCGATCAGCTAGCTTGGCGCCTGCGGCCCGGACGCGGCGACAGCGCAGCGACGGCGTTGCCGCCGCTCATGGCCGGAGCACCGATTGACGCTCCGCGACGCGCGGTTGTAGGGTCGGCCGCCTTGCCGCCTTTAGATGCCGACGTAGCTCAGCGGTAGAGCAACTGATTCGTAATCAGTAGGTCTGCGGTTCGAATCCGCACGTCGGCACCATGGTTTGGACTGTTTCCGATTTTGGTTTGGACTATCAGGCCGCCTTCCGTTCTTCCCACCACCTGCTCATGGCGGCGAGCGCCCGACGATAGCTCGTCAGCGAATAGACGTTCGGCATCTGCCGGTCGCGGTGACCGCTGACCGAGATGAGCTCGTCCTCGGTCGCCCCGAGGTCGCCCAGAGCCGAGATGCAGGTCCGCCGCAGGTCCATAAGAAGTAGGTGACTCGGCAGCCCGGCGACCTCCCGGATTTCGGCCGCGGCCTTCGAAAGCTCGTAATCCTCGTAGGGGCGTCCTGTAGCCTCATTCACCACGAGCCGCGGGTCCTCTGAGCCTGACGACGGCACCCGCGCGACGGTCGACGGATGCTTGTGCCTGGTCGATCGCGGAGATGGAAAGACATGACGGTTTTCAACCCCGCCTGTCATCGCTTGGTGGTAGACATCTCGGTAGAGCCGGAGTAGGGCAATCTTCCAGGGCGCCAGCGGTGCCGAAAGATGCCTGCGCGTCTTCGTATCCTCGACTGGCCCGTAGTAGAGTGCACCCTCACCGCCCCTCGCCACTGGCCAGCGGATGTTCCCGCTCGAAATGGGTTCGGGCCAACGCGGCGCGGCGCACCGGCAGAGTGAGTTCGAGCATCAGGCTGACAGCCGCTTCCATCGCGCGCGCCATCGAGGCGGTTAGGTCAGAACGTCGTTACGCGCGCCGGGACAACCTAGCCGTTAATCTATCGCTGGGGGCTGGCGCGCAAGTGCGCCTTGCTGGCGCGCGCGGCGAACAGCCAGGCGAGGGGGCGCATGACCGGCGCTGCCACAACCAAGACGATGAAGGGCCAATAAAGGATCGCGTTGCCC
>JBOHLS010000040.1:0-17521 GCA_050729835.1 Allostellaceae bacterium
AGCGGTTGCCCCGGCAACGAAGTGCGCGATCAGGGTCTCTTGAATACTGGTCGGCAACCGACTTCGCCGTCTCTTCCCAACCATCTGATCCCGATAGCCTTTCTCAGCTATCTAGGCCAGCCCCTAATTTTTTATGGGTTCGGTGTCGCCAACAGAAAAAACGTTCCTCTTCCCTCCCCCCTTGAGGGGGAGGGTCAGGGAGGGGGGTGCGTAACGCCAATGATCGAGCGGTTCCCGGTCGAGCTCGCCGTCCCCGATCTCGCGCCCTATGCCGCCGGCAACGCCGGCATTCCTTATGTCACGACGTTGCGCGCCGCGCCGCCGGGTCCGCATGTCGTGCTTAACGCGCTGATGCACGGCAACGAGATTTGCGGCGCGATCGCGCTCGACCGTCTGCTGCGCGAAAAGGTTGTGCCGACGCGCGGCACTCTCACCTTCGTCTTCTGCAACGTCGAGGCCTATGGCCGTTTCGATCCCGCCGAGCCCAACGCGTCGCGCTATGTCGACGAGGACATGAACCGGTTGTGGGACCGCGCCACGCTCGACGGCAAGCGGCGCAGCGTCGAGCTGGCGCGCGCGCGAACGCTGCGCCCGGTGTTCGATTCCGCCGATGTCCTGCTCGATCTCCATTCGATGCAGTTCAGCGACACGCCGCTGATCCTCGCCGGCCTGGTCGACAAGAGCGTCGCTCTGGCGCGGCGCCTGCGCGCGCCGACAGTGATCGTGCGCGACCGCGGCCACGCCGCCGGGCCGCGCCTGCGCGACTATGCCGGCTTCGCCGATTCGACTTCGCCCAAGACCGCGCTGCTGGTCGAATGCGGCCAGCATTGGGAAGCGGGCACGGCCGAGGTGGCAACCCGGACCTGCTACCGCTTCCTGGCCGCCTGCGGCGCGATCGAGCCGCCGCCAGCGGCCGAGCGCGAGCTGACAAAAGTTCCACCGCAGCGCGTCATCGAAGTCACCGCGGCGGTGACGGTGGCGAGCGACGATTTCCGCTTCGTTGTGCCCTATCGCGGCCTCGAGGTGATTCCCAAGGCCGGCACCGAGATCGCGCGCGACGGCGGCTGCACCGTGGTCACGCCGTATGATGATTGCGTGCTGGTGATGCCGTCGCCGCATCTGACGCGCGGCCAGACCGCGGTGCGGCTCGGGCGCTACCTCGGATAGCGATGATCTAAAGGTCGCGCCATGTCGATCGAAGGCTGATAGCTGTAGGCAGGAATGAGCTCAATGGATCAGGTTGTCACGCGATGGATCAATGCGCCGCCCGGCAGCAGCCCGTTACTCGACTCCTTCATGATCGCGGCAAGCGAATTCGGCGTTCCGCTCCTTGTCCTGCTCGTTGTGTTGCAGTGGTGGAGCAGGCATGAACGGCTGCGCGTCAGGCACACCTGCGTAGCCGCCGCGCTCTCCTTCTTCGGCGGGCTGGCGCTAAACCAGGTTGTTCTCCTGTTCGTGCATCGAGTGCGCCCCAATGACGCCGGTCTAACGCATCTGATCATCGGCCGGAGCAATGACTGGTCGTTTCCCTCCGACCACGCCACCGCAACGGTCGCGATTGACACGGCTTTCTTGTTTCATGGCTGGCGAAGGCGAGCGCTTGGCTTGTTGACCGGCGCCTTACTGATCTGCGTGTCACGCCTTTATGTCGGAACACATTACCTTACCGACGTCCTCGGCGGCGCCATCACGGGAATTGTCGCCGCTGGCATCGTGCGTAGACTTTATTGGGAAGGCACGTGGGTGGACGACTTCATTACGAGAATTTTGTAGACACCGAATTCGACGGCAAGCCGCGGAATGAATCCGCACCGCCGGCGTCCCATGGTCTGTTCTGACAACGGAACAGGACAGGGCCATGCACCGCACCTGCGAACCCGCGACCCTCTATTTCGGCACGCCGGTCGTGCTGATTAGCACGGTCAATGAAGACGGCTCTTACAACCTCGCGCCGATGTCGTCGGCCTGGTGGCTGGGCTGGCGCTGCCTGCTCGGCCTCGCCGCGTCGTCGCAGATGCCGCAGAACATGCTGCGGACGCGCGAATGCGTGCTCAATCTGCCGAGCGTCGACCAGGTTGCCGCCGTCAATCGCCTGGCCAAGACCACCGGTACCGAAGCCGTGCCCGCCTGACGCGGCTATCGCTTCGTACGCGACAAGTTCGGCCTCGCCGGCCTGACGTCCGATCCATCCGAGATCGTCGCCGCGCCACGCGTGCGCGAATGTCCGGTACAGCTCGAGGCGACGGTCGAGGCGGTGCATCCGCTGGCGCAGAACGATCCGAACCGGCGCGGCCGCCGGATCGCCTTCGAAGTGCGCATCCGCGGCACCCATATCGAGGACTCGATATTGATGGACGGCGAACACGACCGCTTCGATCCAGACAAGTGGCGGCCGTTGATCATGAGCTTCCAGAAATTCTACGGTCTGACGCCGGACCAGCTGCATCCGTCGACGCTGGCCGAGATTCCGGAGGAGTTCTATCGCGGCTAGTCGGCAACGATGGTTTTCAGCTTCTCGGCCGCAAGCCGTTTCGCCGCCTCGTTCTTCTCGCCCAACTGCACGGCAACGTGACCGTTCTTCTGCGCGAAGCTGAGATAGCGGTAGGAGAAGCCGCTGTCGCGGACAAATTCCTGGAACGCCTTGAACTCGTGGCGCTCCCAGTTGGGATAGTTGAAATACTCGTCGAAGACGACGACCGCGCCAGACCCGAGCCGCGGCGCCAGATGGTCGAACACCGTCTTGGTCGAGGAATAGATGTCGCAATCGACATGCAGGAAGGCAATCGGTCCGGCATGGGCGCGCAAAAATTCGGGTAGAGTCTTGTCGAACCAGCCTTTGTGCAGCGTCGCGTTGGTCGGCACCGGCGGCAATGCGCCCCGGCGCGAGAACTTGCCGGCGCGCTCGAAGGTGCCCGACCACGCCTCGGGCAGGCCCTCGAAGCTGTCGAAGCCGTGCAGCGCGCGGCCGCTGGCGCCCAGATGTCGCAAGCTGCCGCCGTCGGCGACACCGAACTCGAGCGCCAGGCCGTCCTTCGCCGAAGCACTCAGCGCGAAGGACAGCAAATCCCAGCGGTCGGCGAAGATGGTCGCCTCGGCCATATATTTCTCGATGTAGTCGAGGCTGCGCTCGCGCGCCCGAGTCTGGAGGCCGGTGATGAGAGAACGGCCGTGATACTTGAGCGCGAAGCGGCGATAGAGACGCTCGCTCAGCGGCGTGGGGCGGCGTTCGCTCATGCCTTGTCCCCCAGCGTCGCCAGCTTGAGCTCGATCAGCAGCGGATAGAGCGCCGAGAACAGCGCCAGCGCGATGCCGTAGACGCCTTCGCGATAGCCGCGGCGCGCGACGTAGCTCTTCCAGCCGCGGCTCCAGAAGCGGCGGCAAGCGTGCGCCACGCTCGGCCTACGGCCGGCGTCGCGCGCGTCGAGCGCCGCCAGGTCGGTGTAGCGGTTGAGCCGGGCGAACAGGTCGGAGAAATCACGATCGACGAAATGCAGCATCGGGTTCTCGAGGGTGCAGCGCCGGCCTTGAAGCTCGATCTTGGGGTGGACGCGGCCGCCGAGCACGCGCTTTGCCCCTTTGCGGAACAACACCGACTTGGCGGCCACGCCGTTATAGGCGCCCCAGCCGTGCCGCACCAGCCGGCCGCCGATATGGTTGGCCATAGGCACCAGGAAGTAATCCGCCTGGGGCGCCGCCAGCGCGGCGGCGATCTCGGCCGCCAGGGCGGGCGTGACGCGCTCGTCGGCGTCGACTTCGAGAATCCACGGGCCGGCACAGGCGGCGTAGCCGGCGCTACGGCGTGGACCTTCGAGGTCCCACGCGCCCTCGACGACCTGGATTCCGGCGCCGCGCGCGATCGCCGCCGAGCCGTCGGTCGAGCGATCGAGCAGCACGACGACCTCGTCGGCAAAGCGCAGCGTCTCGAGACAGGCGCCGAGCTGCGCCGCCTCGTTGCGTGCCACCACCAGTGCCGACAGCTTCGCTGAATCCGCCATTCCTCCCCTGCCCGGCGGAACATGGCCATGGCGCGGCGCGTGCCGTCAATGGGCCCCCGTGACCGAAACTGTCCGACCGGACGCGCAGGACGAAGTTTTATCTCCGCCCGCTCGCCACCCCGGTAATTCGCTGAGCTACGCCGGCTAGCCGTTGTCTTGCCGGGTGGGAGTTCCTACTCTCTAGGTTGGGAGGCGGGCATCAGGCCAATGACGCTCGCGCAGGTCACGCTGGAAGACAAATACACGCTGCGCTCCGGGCGGGTTTACCTGTCGGGCGTGCAGGCGTTGGTACGTCTGCCAATGCTGCAGCAGGAGCGCGACCGCGCCACCGGCCTCAGGACCGCCGGATTCATCTCGGGCTATCGCGGCTCGCCCTTGGCGGTTTACGACGCCGCGCTGCACCAGGCGCTCAGCCACCTCGCGGCGCACGACATCCATTTCCAGCCCGGCGTCAACGAGGACCTCGCCGCCACCGCGCTGTGGGGCAGCCAGCAGGTCAATCTCTACCCGACGGCGAAATTCGACGGCGTCTTCGGCATCTGGTACGGCAAGGGTCCGGGCGTCGACCGCTCGATGGACCCGTTGAAGCACGCCAATTTCGCCGGCACCTCGCCGCATGGCGGCGTGCTGGCGCTCGCCGGCGACGATCACGGCTGCCAGTCGTCGACCACGGCGCATCAAAGTGAGCAGATGTTCCTGGCGGCGATGATCCCGCTGCTCAATCCCGCCACGGTGCAGGAATATCTCGATTACGGCCTTTACGGCTTCGCGCTGTCGCGCTTCGCCGGCGTCTGGGCCGGCTTCAAGGCGGTCTCGGAGGCGGTCGAGAGCTCGGCCTCGATCGTCGTCGATCCGCAGCGCCTGAATCTCGTCGCGCCGACGGATTTCGAGCTGCCGCCCGGCGGGCTCAACATCCGCTGGCCCGACACACCGCTTGACCAGGAGCGGCGCCTGCACGGGCCGAAGATGGCGGCGGTTGCCGCTTTCGCGCGCGCCAATCCTCTCGACCGCCTGGTGTTCGCGCCGCCGCGGGCGCGGCTCGGCCTGATGGCGGCGGGCAAGGCCTATCTCGATCTGCGCCAGGCGCTCGACGATCTGGGCTTGAGCGAGGCTCAAAGCCGGACGCTCGGCTTGCAACTCTACAAGGTCGGCATGGTCTGGCCGCTTGAATCGGAGGGCGCGAGACGCTTCGCCGACGGGCTCGAGGAAATCTTCGTCGTCGAGGAGAAGCGCGGCTTCATCGAGGACCAGCTGATGCGCGCGCTCTACAACCTGGACGCCGCGCGGCGGCCGCGCATCGTCGGCAAGACCGACGAGAGCGGCGCGACGATGCTGCCGAGCGCCGGCGAGCTGACGCCGACCATGGTGGCGCAGGCGCTGGTGGCGCGACTCAAGCGCCTCGGCGCCGCGACGCCGGAGATCGAGCAGCGGCTGCAACGGCTGCTGTCGTTCGAGAGCGCTGCCGAGACCGGCCACAAATCGGTGCGTCTGCCGTATTTCTGCGCCGGCTGTCCGCACAACACCTCGACCCGCGTGCCCGAGGGCAGCCGCTCGCTCGCCGGCATCGGCTGTCATTTCATGGCGATTTGGATGCCACGCGCGACCTCGACCTACAGCCACATGGGCGGCGAAGGCGCCGCCTGGATCGGCCAGGCGCCGTTCACCGAGGACAAGCACGTCTTCCAGAACCTGGGCGACGGCACCTATTCGCATTCCGGCCTGCTGGCGATCCGTGCCGCCGCCGTCGCCGGCGTCAACATCACCTACAAAATCCTCTACAACGACGCCGTCGCCATGACCGGCGGCCAGCCGGTCGAAGGCCAGCTCAGCGTCGGCCAGATCGCGCGTCAGGTCGCCGCCGAAGGCGCCAAACAGATCGTCGTCGTCACCGACGAGCCCGACAAGTATCCGTGCGGCACATTCGCCGCCGACGTCACGGTGCGCCATCGCGACGAGCTCGATGCCGTTCAACGCGAGTTGCGGGAAATTTCTGGGCTGACGATCCTGATCTACGACCAGACCTGCGCCGCCGAGAAACGCCGCCGGCGCAAGCGCGGCACCTATCCCGATCCGGCCAAGCGCGTGTTCATCAACGAGGCGGTGTGCGAAGGCTGCGGCGATTGCTCGGAGCAATCGAACTGCGTCGCGGTCAAGCCGCTCGAAACCGAATTCGGCCGCAAGCGCGCCATCGACCAATCGTCGTGCAACAAGGATTTCTCGTGCCTCAAGGGCTTCTGCCCGAGCTTCGTCACCATCCACGGCGGCGAGCTGCGCCGGCTCGAGGCGCAGCACCGGCAGTTGCGCTCGATCGCCGAGCACATCGCCGACATCCCGCCGCCGGCGCCGAAGAAGCTCGACACACCCTATAACATCCTGATCGCCGGCATCGGCGGCACCGGCGTCATCACCATCGGCGCCAGCCTCGGCATGGCGGCGCATCTCGACGGCAAGGGCTGCTCAGTGCTCGACTTCACCGGCCTGGCGCAGAAGAACGGCGCGGTGCTGAGTCACGTCCGGATCGCGCCGACGCCCGAAGACCTGCACGCCGTGCGGATCGCCGCCGGCAGCGCCGACCTGGTGCTCGGCTGCGACATGGTGGTAGCGGCGAGCCCGACATCACTGGCACGGATCGAGCACGGCGTCACCCGCGCCGTCGTCAACGGCGACTACCAGCCGACTGCCGCCTTCGTGATGAACCCGGACGTCGATTTCGAGACCGTGGCGCTGAGCAAGTCGATCCGCAACGCCGCCGGCGAATCCTGTGTCGACTTCGTCGACGCCACGCGGCTCGCCACCGCGCTGCTGGGCGACAGCATCGCCGTCAACGTATTCTTGCTCGGTTACGCGCTTCAAAAAGGGCTGGTGCCGCTGTCGATCGCGGCGATCGAGCGCGCCATCGAGCTGAACGGCGTCGCCATCGAGATGAACAAGCATGCGCTCGCCTGGGGCCGGCTTGCGGCGCACGATCATCGCCGCGTCGAGGCGCTGGTCCATTCGGTCGCCGTCGAGACGCCGCAACCGGCGAAAGGTCTCGGCCAGCTGGTCGAGCGCCGCGCGGCGTTCCTCGCGCGCTACCAGAACGCCGGCTATGCCGCGCGTTACCGCGAATTCGTCGGCGCGGTCGAGCGCGCCGAGCGCGCGCGCCTCGGCAACCGCAGCGAGCTCGCCGAGGCAGTCGCCGAAAACCTCTTCAAGCTGATGGCCTACAAGGACGAATACGAAGTCGCACGGCTCTATACCGACGGCGAATTCGTCAAGCAGCTGCACCACCAGTTCGCCGGCCAGTACCGGCTCGAATTTCACCTGGCGCCGCCGACCCTGGCCAAGCGCGATCCCGCGACCGGCGAACTGCAGAAACGCGCCTTCGGCCCGTGGGTTTTCACCGCCTTCAAGGTCCTGGCGCGGATCAAGTTCTTGCGCGGCACGGCGTTCGATCCGTTCGGCCGTACGCCCGAGCGCCGGATGGAACGGCGGCTCATCACGGAATATCAGGCGATCGTCAACGAGCTGGTCGCCGACCTGACGCCGGCCAATCACGCCCTCGCCGTCGAGATCGCACGCATCCCCGAGCGCATCCGCGGCTTCGGCCAAGTCAAGGAGCGGGCGATCGTTGCCGCCAAGGCGCGCGAGACGGCGCTGCTGGCCGCGTTCCGCGCCCCGGCCCCCGCGGCGCATGCGGCGGAATGACTTTGCGTCGGCAGCGCGGCGGGCTAATCTGACGCCCTCTATCGGCCAGGAGATCATGACCGCATCGCCGCCGTCGCCACGGCCCTATAGCATCGAAGCCGTCGAGGTTCTGGCGGACACCCCCGACCTGCGCATGACGGTATTCACCGTCGGCACCGGCCAAGAGGTTCCCTGGCACTGGCACAGCAACGTGTCCGACACCTATTTCGGCATGGAGGGCGTGACCGTGGTCGAGACCCGGGCGCCGGCCGTGTGTCTCGAGATCGGCCCCGGCCAGACCGGCGTGGTGCCACCCAAACGCGCGCACCACGTCGCCGGCAAGAACGGCGCGCGCTGCAAGTTCGCCATCCTGCAAGGGATCGGCACTTACGATTTCAATCTGGTGGGCAAATCATGAATCGATCGCTGCGTTACTTTCTGCTCGGCGCCGGCAGCGCCGTCCTTGTTCTCGCCGCGCTCGCGGCCGGCGTGACCATCGCCGCGCCCGAGCAGCCGGTCTCGTCGAAGATGCTCGCGCTCTACGCCGAGGTCTTCAACGAGGTGAAGGCCAACTACGTCACGCCGGTTACCGACAAGAAGCTGGTCGAGGGCAGCATCCAGGGCATGCTGTCCAACCTCGATCCGCATTCGAGCTACATGGACGCCAAGGAATTCAAGGAAATGATGGTGCAGACCCGGGGCGAGTTCGGCGGCCTCGGCATGGAAGTGACGATGCAGGACAGCGCCGTGAAGGTGGTGTCGCCGATCGACGACACGCCCGCGGCCAAGGCCGGCGTCATGCCTGGCGACCTGATCGTCGCAATCGACCGCGCGCCGGTGAGCGAGATGACCCTGTCGCAGGCGGTCGACAAGTTGCGCGGCCCGATCGGCAGCAAGGTCACGCTGACCATGCGGCGTCAGGGCGCGCAGCCCTTCGAGCTGACGCTGACGCGTGCCGACATCAAGGTCGATCCGGTGAAGTCGCGGCTGGTCGACGGTAATATCGGCTATGTCCGCATCAGCACCTTTTCCGAACGCGCCGGCAGCGCGCTCGCATCGGCGATCAAGGACCTGAACGCCAAATCGAAGAACCATCTCGCCGGCGTGGTGCTCGACCTGCGCAACAACCCGGGCGGCCTGCTCGACCAGGCCGTGGCGGTCGCCAACACCTTCATCCCCAAGGGCGACATCGTCTCGATCAAGGGCCGCGTCGCCGCCGATACGCGCAGCTATGGCGCGCAGGCGAGCAAGGACCTGGTGCCCGTCGCCATGCCGATGGTGGTGCTGGTCAACGGCGGCTCGGCCTCGGCCTCCGAGATCGTCGCCGGCGCACTCCAGGACACGCATCGCGCGGTGATCATGGGCACGCGCTCGTTCGGCAAAGGCTCGGTGCAGACCATCCTGCCGGTGAAGGAGAGCGGCGGCGCCATCCGTCTGACCACCGCGCTCTACTACACGCCGTCCGGCCGCTCGATCCAGGGCACCGGCATCGAGCCCGACGTCCTCGTGCCGCCGGCCAAGATCGAGAAGATCGCGCTCGGACCGGTGTTGCGCGAGGAGGACCTCAAGGGCGCGCTCAAGAACCCGGACGGCACGACCGTGCCGGAAACCGCCGCCGCCCCCCCGGCGGCACCCGCCAACGACAACGCGCCGGCGGCGAAGCCGGCCGCCGCGCCCGGCGCTGCGGCAACGCCCGGCGGCAACCTGCCGCCCGGCGCCAAGCCGCTGCCGGTATCGGGCAATGTGGCGCTCGAGCCCAACCTGCTCGGCACCGACCGCGATTATCAGTTCGTGCGCGCGGTCGATCTGTTGCGCGGCCTGGCGCTGTTCCGGGCGGAAGAGCACACCGCCGCGCGCTGACCGGTCAAGGCGGTCACGGCCGCCTGCCCTTCAGATGTGCGAAATCACCGCCCGCGCGGCGCGCAAGCGCCGCACCGCCAAAACCTAATGCCGCGCCCAAACGCGACGGATCAGATATGCGAGATGACCGCCCGCGCGGCGTTGGTGATGCTGACGTCGGTCGCGGTGGCACTGATCGCCTCGGCGTACCATTGATCGACCGCCTGCGACAGCAGCAGGCTGCCGCGCTTCCTGAGATCGGCGCCGATGATCGCCTCAAGCGAACGCAGCCGGGCAAAGAGCTTGCGGGTCGCGGCCTTGCGCCGCTCCTCGGCCTGCTGCGCCAGCGCCAGGCGCGCCGGGCTCTCGCCCGGGCGGATCGCGGCCGACTTGGCCACCGGCTTGGCGGCAGCAGGCTTGGCCGCGAGCGTCGCCGGCCCCATCGGCCGCGCCAGCTGGCCGGCCAGCGGCCGCATCGGCATGCCGGGGGGCCGCGGCGGCAACGGCAAAGGCGTGGCCGGCCGCTTCAACGCAGCGAGCTTCTTGGGCGCCGGCGCGACCTTCTTGGCCGCCGGTTTCTTCTTGAGCGCGGCTTTGCTGCGTGTGCTCATTCATGCCCTCCGAAGCGGGCGGCGCGCCCGCGAAATCCTTGTACCGCCCTGTGGGTCAAGCAAGAGAAACCGGCTAAATGCTTATACAATCTGGAATTTCCGGCCTTTCGCCGGCCGCCCGGACGGTCCCCCCGATGCCCTGATTGGCTCGGTTGTGTTTCACTACAAGTAGCTGAGCCGACGGGCTATTTCCATAGCTCTCTGGCCGCAGTCGGATGCGACCCGATGCTCTTTGAGATTAAAACTATAATATCAAATAGTTATACTATGACATTAATGTGATGTAATGGGCGCGATAATGGCCCTTCGGCGTGGTGCCCGCGGCTGGATTTGAACCAGCACTCCGGTTTCCCGGCACGGATTTTAAGTCCGTTGCGTCTACCGTTCCGCCACGCGGGCCCCGGAGCCATCCTAGCAGCCCAAATCGGGCCTATTCGAGGGCGGGATTGCCGCCCAGGCCTTTGACCATCGCCGCCACCTCGCCCGCCGCCTGCTCGATCCGGTCGCGGTCGTGGCCGCGCAGCACCAGGCTCACCCAGAAGCCACCGCCGCGGCGGAAGGCGGGATAGGAACCGATATCGAGATCGCGATAGCGGTCCTGGACCGCTGACAGTCCCCGGGCGAGCGTGCCCTCGGGCAGATCGCAGCCGACCGTGCGCGACAGCACCGGCGGACCGCCTTTGAGGGTCGGCTTGACGCCGTCGAACATCGCCTGCATCACCCGCGGGATGCCGGCCATGACGTAGACGTTCTCTTTGCGGAATCCCGGCGCGCGCGACACCGGATTTGGAATCAGCGCCGCGCCCTCGGGCGTGTGGCACATGCGAAGCCGCGCCTCGTTCAGGTCCTCGGGCTTGAACACCGCTTGGAAAATGGCCAGCGCCTCGGGATTGAGCACGTTCTTGACGCCGAAGGCCTGGGCGACGCATTCGGCGGTGATGTCGTCGTGCGTCGGGCCGATGCCGCCGGTGGTGAACACGTAATCGTATTTGGCGCGCAGCTCGTTCACCGTCGCGGCAATGGTGTCGCAGACGTCGGGAATCACGCGCGCCTCCTTGAGCACGACGCCGACCTGCGCCAGGCCCTGCGCGATATAGGCGACGTTGGTATCCTGGGTGCGGCCGGACAGGATCTCGTTGCCGATGACCAGGATGCAGGCGGTGAACCCCTTGCCCGGCGCGGCGTTGTCGTTCATGCGCTTTGCTTAGCCCCAATCGTCCGACGGGGCAATCGGCTCGGACTCGCGGCCGGCGGCGTCATCCGTGCCGATGCCGGTGATGGATATCGGGGATATTGGGGATGGCTGTGAACCAGCCGCGCATGGGCGTGACGGTGGTTGTGCGGCTCGCCCGGCGGGTCGTCGGGCCCGTACGCATGCTGGTGATTCTCGTCGTGCCAGTGCCAATGCTCGTGCTCCATCGGCTCGTGGACGTGCTCGTGCTCGTGCCGCTCGGTCAGGTGCAGCACGCCGCCCGCCGCCATAAGCGCGGCGGCGGCCAGGAAAGCGGATGTCACAGGCTCGCCGAAACCGACGATCGCCAGCGCCGCGCCGACGAACGGCGCGACCGAAAAATACGCCATCGTGCGCGCTGCGCCGAGCTCGCGCAGGGCGACCATGAACAGGCACAGGCTCACGCCATAGCCGAGAAAGCCGACGATGCCGGCCGCGGCAACTACCGCGGGCGGCGGCCAGGCACCGCCGAGCACCAGCGCCAACGCGACGTTGACCGCGCCGGCGACCAGGCCCTTGATCGCGGTGATGTGCAGCGGATCGGCGGCTGAAATCTTGCGCATCAGGTTGTCGTCGACCGCCCAGGCGATACAGGCGGCGACGATCCACAGGGCTGCCCCAATCGAAGCCGAGCCAGTCGCCCCACGACAGCACGACGCCGCCGGCGACGATTGCCGCCGCGCCGAGACCGATCCGCAGGTCAACGAACTCGTGGAAAACCAGCCAAGCGATCGCCAGCGCGAAAACGCTTTCGAGATTGAGCAGCAAGGCGCCGGTCGCGGCCTGCATCCGGGCCAGACCGAGCATGAGCAGCACCGGCCCGGCGGCGACGCCGGCGACGACCGTCGCCGCCAGCCAGGACAGACCGGCCGCGCGCAGCGTCGCGCCTTCGGCGGCGCCGCGCCAGTGTCGCCAGCCGATGATCGCGGCAAGGCCGACGCCGGAGCCGAGATACAGCAGCCCGGCAAGCGGCGCCATGCGCGCTCGGAATGCCGCGGCCGAGGCCGCGAATTGAGGTCATCGGCGGATGATATCGGCGCCGCCCTCGCCTTGCGAGCGGCTCGCAAAGCGACTACCTATGACGGCGTGATGAACGATCAGGTTGCCCCTGCTCTGCGCCGCGGCGAGCCTGGCGAGCGGCGCATTCGCCTGCACGGGCCGGACGATTTCGCCGGCATGCGCAAGGGCGGCCGCCTTGCCGCCGAGGTGCTCGACTTCATCACGCCGTCAGTCCAGCCCGGAATCACCACCGACAAGCTCGACCGGCTGTGCCACGACTTCATCGTCGAACGCGGCGCGATCCCGGCGCCGCTCAACTATCGCGGCTTCCCGCGCTCGATCTGCACCTCGGTCAATCACGTCGTCTGCCACGGCATTCCCGGCGACCGCGTGCTCGAGGAAGGCGACATCGTCAATCTCGACATCACCGTGATCCTCGACGGTTGGCACGGCGACACCAGCCGCATGTTTCTGGTCGGCGACAAGGTCAGCGTCAAGGCGAAGAAGCTGGTCGACGTCACCTACGAGGCGATGATGCGCGGCATCGCGGTGGTCAAGCCGGGCGCGACGCTCGGCGACATCGGCCACGCCATCCAGTCCTACGCCGAATCCTTCCGTTTCTCGGTGGTGCGCGATTTTTGCGGCCATGGCGTCGGCCGCATTTTCCACGACGCGCCCTCGATCCTGCATTTTGGCCGGCCCGGCGAGGGCTTGGCGCTGCGCGAAGGCATGTTCTTCACCGTCGAACCGATGATCAACGCCGGCCGCTACGAGGTAAAGGTCCTGAGCGACGGCTGGACCGCCGTGACCAAGGACAAGTCGCTGTCGGCGCAGTTCGAGCACACCATCGGCGTCACATCGACCGGCCACGAGATCTTCACGCTCTCGCCCAAAGGCTGGACCAAGCCGCCTTACACGCCGTAAGCTTGCCGCCGGGCTCATCGCAACGAGGGAAAGCGATGCGGTCGCCGCGTTCGATCATCGGAATATTGGCTGTTATCCTGGCGCTTGCGGTCATCGTCGGCGCACCGTCATCAGCGCGCGCCGAGCGCTGGTGGGGCGCGGGCGACGTCTGCATGTATCTCGACAACGTGCACATTCTCGACGACAACGGCACGAAATACCTCACCTTCAGACAGCAATTATGCAAGGGCAGCGGCATCTTGCTGTGGGCGATCGCCGACAGCGACTGCGAAGCCGCCCGCTGCGGCGATCTCACGGTCCAGCTTTACGTTTACAACGCCGATGCGCACCAATGGCGCACGGTCGACGAATACTTCAACTTTCCCTCGCTCCACGAGGACGAACACGCCAACGCCGGCGTCGCCTGCAACTGGACGCATCCGCAGTTCCTCTGAAGACGATCGCCGCGCGCGGCTCAGGCGCGGCGGTCGAGGCCGGCGCCCGCCTGCATGGCCGCCGCGCGCTCCGACGCGCGGACCTCGTCCCAAGCGATGCAGCTCATCAGCATGTCGATATCCGCGCTCACGTTCGCCAGCGGCACGACGAGGATTTCGCAATTCCAGACCCGCACGTCGGTGACGTAGGGACGCCGGATCTTCACCACTGGCCGGCGCGTCTCAACCGTTTCGCTGAAATGCCCGGTCGCCATGTCGCGATGGCGGCGATCTTTCATCTGGTCGACGAATTTGCCGGTCATGTCGACGCCGGTCCGCTCGGCGATGCCGGTGCCCTGCAAGCGAAAGCGGAACCGCAAGGGATCGCGCAGCACGTCCATCAGCGAGACGTAGCCGAGCACATAGGCGAGATCGCACGGATCAAAATCTCGGCGTGCGGGAAATTCGTGGCCGCGCCGCCGGACCTCCCAGTCCGCGTAGAACCGCCGCAACATAAACGATTCGAGCTGGAGCATGCGACGAACCTAGACAGCGCATGGTTGCCAAAGAGTGAACGACAGCCGGCCCTAAACCCCGGGATGGCGGTGCAGCACCTCGGGCTGGTCGCGCACGGCCTGCGCGCTCATCGCCTCGACCATGTGGCCGTTGTTGATGATGTAGACGCGATCGGCCAGCGTCATCGCGGCGGTGACGTTCTGCTCGACGATCACTAGCGTCTGCCCAGCTTCGGCGAGCTTGCGGCAGGTGGCCAGCAGGTCGCGCACGATGATCGGCGCCAGGCCCTCGAGCGTCGCGCCGAGCACGATCGCGTCGTTGCGGATGAAATAGGCGACGCCGATCATCATGACGCCGATCAGCTCGATGCCGAGATTTTGGCGTTCGACCGTGACCAGCGCCAGGAACCCACGCCACCGCCGCGGCGTAGAACAGCGCCGAATCGGGCGTCAGCGGCATCGTCCAGAGTGGCGCCAGGCACAGGCCAGAGGAAATAGGCGAGCAGTGTCGCCAGGCGGTCCGCCGTCATCCGCCAGGCGAGCCATGCCGCCGACAGGCTCAGCAGAAGCGTCACCGCCGTGTCGAGCACAGCAGCCGAAAACAGCGTGACGCCCCAGCCGAACACAGCCGGCAAGGCGAGAATGAAGCTCATGCCCGGCCGCCAGTATTCGAGCGCCGGGTTGGGCAGGCTGATGTTGCCGACCTGATAATTCCAGACGAACGGCAGGACGAAGCCGCGGTGCTGCGCAAACTGTTGAGCGAGGGTTTCGTAGAAACAGGCGTCGCGCCAGCCGCAGAACTCGACATGGCTCGCCAGCACCAGCCGGACGCCGAGGATGATCAGCGTGCCGAATGCGCCGACGCCGAGATAGACGAGATAGAAAAGTCGCAGACGCCCGCCCCGCGCCGCCAATGGCGCCGGGCCCGACAGTTCCACCATGCCGTCAGCATGACCGGTCGCCGCCCGGTCGGCGCGTGATCAGTCTGTGCCGCCGGCTCAATTTAGCCAGGATTATGGCGGCAACGCGGCTCGATTGGATCAACGCCGCACCGCCCTGCGGTAGAGGTGCCACGTGGCATGGCCGAGGATCGGAAAGACCACGACCAGGCCGAGCAGCAACGGCAACGAGCCGATCACCAGCCCGCCGGCTATGATCGCGCCCCAAGCCGCCATGGTGCCGGGATTCTCGGCCACGACGCGGATCGAGGTCGACACCGCCGTGTCGATTCCGGCGTCGCGGTCGAGCAGCAACGCGAACGACACCACGCTGATCGCCAGCACCAGCGCCGCGAACAGGAAACCGACGCCGATACCGACGCCGATCATCGCCCAGCCGCGTGGCGTCGCGAACACGCCGTGGACGAAGCCGCCGAGCGACGCCGGGAGCGCCGGCCCGAGCGTGGCGCGATAGATCAGCGCGGCCGCGCCCATCCACAAAAGAAAGATCGCCAACAACAGCAGCCCGAGCATGACGATGGCCGCGAAAGACGGCGCATGCACGACCCGGAATGCGGTTGCGAACGTCGCCATCTCGCCGCTTTCGCGCCGCCGGCTCATCTCCAAGAGGCCGACCGCCGCGAGCGGACCGAGCAGCGCGAAGCCAGCGACCAGCGGGAACAGCAGCGGCAGCAGATGTGCGCCAAACACCATCCGGCCGAGCACAAGTCCGGCCAGCGGATAGAAGGCACAGAGAAAGATCACGTCGCTGCGGCAAGCGCCGAAATCGCCGGCGCCGCGCGCCAAGGCATCGCGCAGATCGGCGAGACCGACGCGCCGTACCGTCAGAAGCGGCGAGTGCAGGGTCGCCGGAATATGCTCAAGCGCGCGGCCCGCCGCCCCGAACCCGGCCGCGGCATGGCGCAACTGGTCGAGGCCCCATTCAATCGGATTACGGATGGTTGCCGTCATGACGTTCCTCCCGTCAGTTACGGTCACCGGATCAAATCCTAGACCCGGACAGCCGGTTTCGCCAGACCGCATGCGGGGGCGTGAACGGACCACAGGTGAAAGGCCACATCCCGGCGGAACGATCGGTCACCGTGGGGATTGAAAGGACGGCGCCGGAGGTGTCCAATACAGGTCTACATTCCGGCCGGTCGCGGCAACGCCAAGCCCTTCGAGGCGGGATGAGCGAGGACTTGACCATTGGCTCCGTCGTTGTCAGCGCGGCGTCGGCCCGCGCGGGGGCGGGCTGGCTGCGCCGGTCGATCTTCGGTCTCGACGCCTATCTACGGCACCGGCACGGCATCGTCGAGTTCACCACCCGCCCCGATTGCATCCTGCGCGTGGCCCCGGCCGTCGCCTCGCATGCGCTCGATCTGTCGGACGGCACACATATCCGCAGCGGCGATCCGCTGCTCGGTCTCCATCTCTGGAACGAGCACGTGCCGGCGATCCCGACCGGCGGCGTGACCTTGCGTTGGGCCGCAGGGTCCGCGCGCTGCGCACGGACAAGCCTGCGCTTGCTAGCCGCCGAAGCGAAGGCGGAAAACGTGCCGGAATTCGTCGCCCTGCGCGGCTGCCTGCGCTTCGACGGGCGGCTGCTGGAAGCGCCCTTCGCCGGCTGTGGCTTCGACACAGTTGCCGACGGTCCGGCCTCTTTGGCCGATTGGCTCCACGGGTTGGGCGAGATCTGCCTGCTCGGTATGTTGCTATGGGCGTTTAACCCCACGGGGCTCCACCACGCCAGTCTAACCGGCGCCCGTCGTTCCGTCTGGATGTCGCGCGCCCGGCTGCTCGAGCGTCACGGTCGCGCCAAGGGCTGATAGCCCTGCCGCATCTAGTTAACCAAATGCTACGGGTTCGGCCCGCATAGTACGTTACGGGCGCGCCCGTAGGTTGGTTCACGGTCGCGCGTTCGGGCTCCACCAGCGACGCGAACCGGCCACCCACCGTGCAACTTGACATCCACACGCTAAGCGCAATCACCACCGCGCTGCTTCTCGGGATCGCGACGGTCCTCGGAACGTTGGCGCTGTCGAACAGCCGCCACCGTTCCGTCGTCGGCAGCTTCGCCGTCGGCTACGCGATGCTCGCCGGCGGTTTCCTCGGCCTCAGCCTGCGCAATCTCGTCCCTGAAGCCTTCAGCATCGTGCTGGCCAACTGCCTACTCGGCGGCGCGATCGTGCTGTTCTGGCGCGGCAGCCGCTACATGGTCGGCAAAACACCCCGCCGCCGGATCGAGATGGGCCTGATCGGCAGCCTAGAGCGTCGGACAGTCAGCTTGAATCGGCGGGGATTCCTAAGAAGGTGGGTTTGTGATTCACTTCCAGGAGGAGGTGATTTGCGATGCCAAAAGCCTATTCGCTTGATTTGCGCGAGCGGGT
>JBOHLS010000041.1:0-15728 GCA_050729835.1 Allostellaceae bacterium
GGGGGACAACATCCGGATGGATGTCGAGCTCATCGCCCCCATCGCCATGGACGAGGGCCTGCGCTTCGCCATCCGCGAGGGCGGCCATACCGTCGGCGCCGGCGTCGTCGCCAAGATTATTAAGTAAAGGGCCGGGACAGGCTATCCTTACGCGGGTCGGCAGGGTTGGCGTGGTGGCTGGCGATCCGCGGAAGCAATAGGAGCGTAGCTCAATTGGTAGAGCACCGGTCTCCAAAACCGGGGGTTGGGGGTTCGAGCCCCTCCGCTCCTGCCAGCCGCTGAATCCGCGCCCGCCCTGGGCGATAAGGCTGGCAAATCCCCGGACCCGACGTTATATAAGGCACCTCCCAACGGCATCTGTTATGGCAAGCATCACCCCGCTAGAATTTCTGCGGCAGGTCCGCCAGGAAGTGAACCGCGTCACCTGGCCGTCGCGCAAGGAGACCGCCGTCACGACCGCCATGGTTTTCGCCATGGTGATCGCGGCGGCGCTGTTCTTCTTCATCGTCGACCAGATCCTGGCGATGGGCGTGCGTTTCGTCCTCGGGATCGGGGGCTGAGGCCATGGCGTCGCGCTGGTACGTCATCCACGTCTATTCCGGCTTCGAGAAGAAGGTCGCGGAGTCGATCAAGGAGCAGGCGAAGCAGAAGGGCCTCGGCGAGAAGTTCGAGGAGGTCCTGGTGCCGACCGAGGAAGTGGTCGAGGTCAAGCGCGGCGCCAAGGTCAGCGCCGAGCGCAAGTTCTTCCCGGGCTATGTGCTGGTGAAGATGGACCTGACCGACGAGAGTTGGCACCTGGTCAAGAACACGCCCAAGGTTACGGGCTTCCTCGGTGGCAAGGGCCGGCCGGTGCCGATCACCGAGACCGAAGCCACCCGCATTATGAAACAGGTGCAGGAAGGTATCGAACGGCCGAAGCCGTCGATCACCTACGAGGTCGGCGAGCAGGTCCGCGTCTGCGACGGCCCGTTCACGTCGTTCAACGGGCTCGTGGAAGAGGTGGATGAAGAGAAAGCCAGGCTCAAGGTCGCGGTCTCGATCTTCGGCCGCGCCACGCCCGTCGAGCTCGAATACTCCCAGGTCGAGAAAACCTAACCGGATCGAAAAGAGACGCGCATGGCGAAGAAGGTTGTCGGTTTCATCAAGCTGCAGGTGCCGGCGGGCAAGGCCACTCCCTCGCCGCCGATCGGCCCGGCTCTGGGCCAGCGCGGCCTCAACATCATGGAGTTCTGCAAGACGTTCAACGCCCAGACCCAGAATCTCGAGCCCGGCATGCCGGTGCCGGTGATCATCACCGCGTACCAGGACCGCAGCTTCACGTTCATTACCAAGTCGCCGCCGAACTCCTATTTCCTGCGCAAGGCCGCGGGGATCGAGAAGGGCTCGGGCACGACCGGCAAGGGCACGGTCGGTAAGGTGACGATGAAGCAGATCCGCGAGATCGCGGAGAAGAAGATGAAGGACATGAACGCCAAGGACATCGAGGGTGCCTGCAGCATGCTGGTCGGCTCGGCGCGGTCCATGGGCCTCGAGGTGGTGGAGTAACGCATGGCTCGCGCATCGCACATGGGCAAGCGCCTGAAGAAGGCCTACGACGGCATCGACCGCGCCAAGGTCTACAACCCGGCCGAGGCGGTGAAGCTCGTCAAGTCCCGCGCCGTCGCCAAGTTCGACGAGACCGTCGAGGTGGCGATGAACCTCAACGTCGATCCGCGCAAGGCCGAGCAGAACGTGCGCGGCACCGTGGTGTTGCCGCACGGCACCGGCAAGAGCCTGCGCGTCGCCGTCTTCGCCAAGGGCGACAAGGCGGCGGCCGCCAAGGCGGCGGGCGCCGACATCGTCGGCGCCGAGGACCTGGCCGAGCAGGTCCAGGCCGGCAAGATCGACTTCGACCGCTGCATTGCCACACCCGACATGATGGGCATGGTCGGCCGGCTGGGTAAGGTGCTGGGCCCGCGCGGCCTGATGCCCAATCCCAAGGTCGGCACGGTGAGCGCCAACGTCGCCGAGGCGGTCAAGGCGGTGAAGGGCGGCCAGGTCGAGTTCAACACCGCCAAGGCCAGCCTGATCCAGGCCGGCGTCGGCAAGGCGAGCTTCTCGGAAGAGGCCTTGCTCGCCAACCTCAAGGCCTTCGTCACCGCCGTCAATCGCGCCAAGCCGCAGGGCATCAAGGGCGCCTTCATCAAGAAGGTCAGCCTGAGCTCGACCATGGGCCCCGGCGTGAAGCTGGAGATTTCCGCGCTGACCGGGTAATTAAGGTCGCGCTGTAACGCTTTGCCGGGGCCATGGCCCCGGCGGGAGCGGCCCAAAAGGCCGCTCTTCCTGTCCGAGATTGCGGGTGCCTTCGGGCTTAAGGGGCTCATTCGAGCCCGCCGGCATGAGACGGGAGTCGGGCCGCGGCATCGCCGCCGGCCGCACTTCTGGGGCAGGTCCAACCGGGTGTGAAGGATCCCTCGCGGGGTCCCGCGCGCCTTTGTGCAACCGATCCGTCGGAGCCGATGGCTTTGGGCGGGTCAAAAGTCGGAGATGTCCCGTGGACCGGGCCAAGAAGAAGCAGCTGATCGATTCACTGCATGCGGCGCTCGCCGATACGACGGTCGTCGTGGTCACGCACCAGAGCGGCATGACCGTCGAGGAAGTGACCGATCTGCGGCGCCAGATGCGCGCCGCCGGCGCCAATTTCCGCGTCACCAAGAACAAGCTGGCGCAACGCTCGCTCGATGGCACCAAGTTCGCGGTGCTCAAGCCGCTGTTCAAGGGGCCGTCGGCGATTGCCTTCTCGCGCGATCCGGTCGCGGCCGCCAGGGTCGCCGTCGCCTATGCCGACAAGAACGGCAAGCTGAAGCTGGTTGCTGGCGCGCTCGGCGAGCGTCAGCTCGACGTCGCCGGCATCAAGGCGCTGGCCTCCATGCCGTCGCTCGACCAGTTGCGCGGCATGATCGTCGGCCTGCTCAACGCGCCCGCGACCAAGATCGCCGGTGTATTGCAGGCCCCCGCCGGCCAGCTGGCGCGCGTCGTTGCGGCGCACGCCCGCAGCGGCAAGGCCGCCTGAACCCTTCGTCCCCATTCACCAACCCAACCCGTTCACCCGAGGAGTAAGGACCCATGGCTAATCTCGATACGATCGTCGAAGAGCTCTCGAAGCTCTCGGTTCTGGAAGCGGCCGATCTCGCCAAGAAGCTCGAAGAGAAGTGGGGCGTCTCGGCGGCCGCGCCGGTCGCCGTCGCCGCCATGCCGGGCGCTGCGGGTGCCGCGCCGGGCGCCGCCGCCGCGGCCGAGAAGACCGAGTTCACCGTCGTCCTCGTCGCTGCCGGCGAGAAGAAGATCAACGTCATCAAGGAGGTGCGTGCGATCACCAGCCTCGGCCTCAAGGAGGCCAAGGACCTGGTCGAAGGCGCGCCCAAGCCGGTGAAGGACGGCGTCAACAAGGACGAGGCGGCGAAGCTCAAGAAGCAGCTCGAGGACGCCGGCGCCACCGTCGAGGTGAAATAGCTCCGAAGGGCTTGACCGGCGTGGAAGATGGGGCGATATATAGCGCACATGCCCAATCTTCCTGCCGGTAGCAGTGCCGGAGCGCGGGAATGCTCGCGCTCGTCGGCGCTTGTTCTTTTGCAAAATTTGATTTTGCAGTGCCCCGCCAACGGCAATCGGGTGTTGGGAAGTCGACCGTAAAGCCTGGTCGAAGAACTGCCGCGTCGGAACCCGCCCCCAAGTCCGACGCGATGATGAGGAGCATCCATGGCTAAGTCGTTCACCGGCCGCAAACGCATTCGCAGGAGTTTCGGACGCATCCCCGAGGTTGCGCCGATGCCCAATCTGATCGAGGTGCAGAAAAGCTCCTACGATCACTTCCTGCAAATGGGTGTGACGGCCGAGAACCGGGCCAGCGTCGGCCTGCAAGAGGTTTTCCGGTCGGTCTTCCCGGTGCGCGACTTCTCCGATCGCGCCCGCCTCGAGTTTGTCCGCTACGACCTCGAAGAGCCGAAATACGACGTCGAGGAATGCCAGCAGCGCGGCATCACCTATGCCGCGCCGCTGCGCGTCACGCTGCGCTTGGTCGTGTGGGACATCGACGAGGAGACCAAGGCGCGCTCCATCCGCGACATCAAGGAGCAGGACGTCTACATGGGCGACATGCCGCTCATGACGAAGAACGGCACCTTCATCATCAACGGCACCGAGCGCGTCATCGTCTCCCAGATGCACCGCTCGCCCGGCGTGTTCTTCGACCACGACAAGGGCAAGACCCATTCCTCGGGCAAGTACCTGTTCGCCGCCCGCGTCATCCCCTATCGCGGCTCGTGGCTCGACTTCGAGTTCGACGCCAAGGATCACCTTTATGTCCGCATCGACCGCCGCCGCAAGCTGCCGGTGACGACGCTGTTGCTGGCGCTCGACGGCGCCGCGACCGCCGCTCTCCGCCGCGAGCGCGCCGCCGAGAACAAGCCGCTGCTGCCGGCCGAGGCGCAGGGCATGTTGAAGGAAGAGATCCTCGCCTATTTCTATACGCCGACCCCGTTCTCCCGCATCAAGCCTGGCAAGAACACCAAGGGTGGCTGGAAGGCGCCTTTTGATCCCACCCGCTATCGCGGCCACAAGCTGACCCACGACCTGATCGACGCGCGCACCGGCAAGGTCAAGCTCGATGCCGGCGAGAAGCTGCCGCCGCGACTGGCGAAAAAGCTCTTCGACGACGGGCTGAAAGAAATTCAGGTGGGTTCCGAAGACCTGATCGGCCGCTTCATCTCGGTCGACCTCATCAACGAGGAGACCGGCGAGATCTATGCCGAGGCCGGCGACGAGATCACCGAGCAGATGTTGCAGACGATCGAGGGCTCGAATATTCCCGAGGTGCCGGCGGTCGGCGTCGATCACGCCAGCGGCGGCCCCTACATCCGCAACACGCTGCTGATCGACAAGAACTCGGCGCGCGAAGAGGCGCTGATCGACATCTATCGCGTCATGCGCCCGGGCGAGCCGCCGACGCTGGAGACCGCCGAGGCGCTGTTCAACAGCCTGTTCTTCGACGGCGAGCGCTACGACCTGTCGGCAGTCGGCCGCGTCAAGATGAACTCGCGGCTGAGCCAGAAGACCGAGGACACGGTCCGCACGCTGCGCAAGGACGACATCCTCGCCATCCTCAAGGTGCTGGTCGAACTCAAGGACGGTCGCGGCGAGATCGACGACATCGACCATCTCGGCAACCGCCGCGTGCGCTCGGTCGGCGAGCTGATGGAGAACCAGTACCGCATCGGCCTGCTGCGCATGGAGCGCGCGATCCGCGAGCGCATGAGCTCGGTCGAGATCGACACCGTGATGCCGCACGACCTGATCAACGCCAAGCCGGCGGCGGCGGCGGTGCGCGAGTTCTTCGGCTCGTCGCAGCTTTCGCAATTCATGGATCAGACCAATCCGCTCTCCGAGATTACGCACAAGCGGCGTCTCTCGGCGCTCGGGCCGGGCGGCCTGACGCGCGAGCGCGCCGGCTTCGAGGTGCGCGATGTGCATCCGACGCATTACGGCCGCATCTGCCCGATCGAGACTCCCGAAGGCCCGAATATCGGACTGATCAACAGCCTCGCGACCTATGCGCGGGTCAACCAGTACGGCTTCATCGAAAGCCCCTATCGCCGGGTGGTGAACGGCAAGGTCACCGACGACGTGGTCTATCTCTCCGCCATGGAGGAAGGCCGCTACGCCATCGCCCAGGCCAACGTCGAGATCGACGGCCACGGCCGGATCAAGGCCGACCTGACCAACTGCCGCAAGAGCGGCGACTTCGTCATGGCGCGGCCGCAGGACATCGAGTTCGTCGACGTGTCGCCCAAGCAGTTGGTGTCCGTGGCGGCGGCGCTGATCCCGTTCCTCGAGAACGACGACGCCAACCGCGCACTCATGGGCTCGAACATGCAGCGCCAGGCGGTGCCGTTGATCCGCGCCGAGGCACCGCTCGTCGGCACCGGCATGGAGGAGACGGTGGCGCGCGATTCCGGCGTCACCATCATCGCCCGGCGCGCCGGCATCGTCGACCAGGTCGACGGCATGCGCATCGTCATCCGCGCGACCGAGGACACCTCGACCGAATCGCCGGGCGTCGACATCTACAATCTCTTGAAGTTCCAGCGCTCGAACCAGAACACCTGCATCACTCAACGGCCGCTGGTCCGCGTCGGCGACACGGTCAAGGCCGGCGACGTGATCGCCGACGGCCCGTCGACCCAGTTGGGCGAATTGGCCTTGGGGCGCAACGTGCTCTGCGCCTTCATGCCGTGGAACGGTTACAATTTCGAGGACTCGATCCTCATCTCCGAGCGCATCGTGTCGGACGACGTTTTCACCTCGATCCACATCGAGGAATTCGAGGTGATGGCGCGCGATACCAAGCTCGGCCAGGAAGAGATCACCCGCGACATCCCGAACGTCGGCGAGGAAGCGCTCAAGAATCTCGACGAGGCGGGCATCGTCTATATCGGCGCCGACGTCAAGCCGGGCGACATCCTCGTCGGCAAGGTCACGCCCAAGGGCGAATCGCCGATGACGCCGGAAGAGAAGCTGCTGCGCGCGATCTTCGGCGAGAAGGCCTCGGATGTGCGCGACACCTCGATGCGCCTGCCGCCGGGCGTGTCGGGAACCATCGTCGAAGTCCGCGTCTTCTCGCGCCGCGGCGTCGACAAGGATGAGCGCGCCCTGGCGATCGAGCGCGCCGAGATCGAGCGTCTCGCCAAGGACCGCGACGACGAGCGCACCATCCTCGAGCGCAGCTTCCATGCCCGCCTCAAGGAGCTGCTGGTCGGGCAGGAAGCGACCTCGGGCCCCAAGGGCTTCAAGGACGGCCGCGTCAACGAAACCGTGCTGTCCGAATATTCGCCCCACCAGTGGAAGCAGTTCGCGGTCAAAAACGACAAGCGCATGACCGAGATCGAAGGGCTGAAGAAGCTGATGAATGATTCCATCGGCGTCTTGCAGCATCACTTCGAAAACAAGGTCGAGAAGCTCCAGCGCGGCGACGAGCTGCCGCCCGGCGTGATGAAGATGGTCAAGGTCTTCGTCGCGGTGAAGCGCAAGCTCCAGCCCGGCGACAAGATGGCCGGCCGCCACGGCAATAAGGGCGTGATCTCGCGCATCATGCCGGTCGAGGACATGCCGTATCTCCAGGACGGCACTCCGGTCGACATCGTGCTCAATCCGCTCGGCGTGCCGAGCCGGATGAACGTCGGCCAGATTCTCGAGACCCATCTCGGCTGGGCCTGCGCCAATCTCGGCCGCCAGGTCGGCGAGATTGTCGACAAGGCGCGCCGTCAGGGCAACCAGACGCGCGAGGTGCGGCGCGTCTTGAACCAGGTCTATGTCGACAAGACCGACCGCGACGACATCAAGGAGATGGGCGACGGCCAGATTCTCGAGCTCGCCGACAACCTTCGGCACGGCATCCCGGTGTCGAGCCCGGTGTTCGACGGCGCGCGCGAGGACGACATCGTCGCCATGCTGAAGGAAGCCGGCCTCGAGGCCTCGGGCCAGGTCACGCTGGTCGACGGCCGCACCGGCGATCCGTTCGACCAGCGGGTCACGGTCGGCTTCATCTACATGCTGAAGCTGCACCACCTGGTGGACGACAAAATCCACGCGCGCTCGATCGGGCCTTACAGCCTGGTGACGCAGCAGCCGCTCGGCGGCAAGGCGCAGTTCGGCGGCCAGCGCTTCGGCGAAATGGAAGTCTGGGCGCTCGAGGCCTATGGCGCCGCCTATACGCTGCAGGAAATGCTGACGGTGAAGTCCGACGACGTATCGGGCCGCACCAAGGTCTACGAGGCGATCGTCCGCGGCGACGACAACTTCGAGGCGGGCATTCCCGAATCCTTCAACGTGCTGGTCAAGGAATTGCGCTCCCTCGGGCTCAACGTCGAGCTCGAACAGAGCACCTATTGATCGCCTGACGCAAGTTTCGAGAGAAGGGATCGTTCAATGAACGAGTTGATGAACGTCTTCGGCCAGGTCACCGCGCCCCAGAGCTTCGACCGGATCCGCATCTCGATCGCCAGCCCCGAGCGCATTCGGTCCTGGTCGTTCGGCGAGATCAAGAAGCCCGAGACGATCAACTACCGCACCTTCAAGCCGGAGCGCGACGGCCTGTTCTGCGCGCGCATCTTCGGGCCGATCAAGGACTACGAGTGCCTGTGCGGCAAGTACAAGCGCATGAAGTATCGCGGCATCGTCTGCGAAAAGTGCGGCGTCGAGGTTACGCTCTCCAAGGTGCGGCGCGAGCGCATGGGCCACATCGAATTGGCCTCGCCGGTCGCGCATATCTGGTTCCTCAAGTCGTTGCCGTCGCGCATCGGCCTGCTGCTCGACATGACGCTGAAGGATCTCGAAAAGGTGCTCTATTTCGAGAGCTTCGTTGTTACCGAGCCCGGCCTCACGTCGTTGAAGCTCCACCAGGTGATGAGCGAGGACGAGTTTCTCAAGGCCCAGGACGAGTTCGGCGAGGAAGGCTTCCAGGCGTCGATCGGCGCCGAGGCGCTCAAGAAGATGCTCGAGGCGATCAACCTCGAGACCGACCAGGTGAAGCTACGTGAAGATCTGCGCGAAACCTCGTCCGAGGCCAAGCGCAAGAAGCTGGTCAAGCGGCTCAAGCTGATCGAGGCATTCATCCAATCGAACAGCCGGCCGGAGTGGATGATCCTCGACGTCGTGCCGGTGATCCCGCCCGAGCTGCGCCCGCTGGTGCCGCTCGACGGCGGCCGGTTCGCGACCTCGGATCTCAACGATCTCTATCGCCGCGTCATCAACCGCAACAACCGCTTGAAGCGCCTGATCGAGCTCCGCGCACCCGACATCATCGTGCGCAACGAAAAGCGCATGCTGCAGGAGGCGGTCGACGCGCTGTTCGACAACGGCCGCCGCGGCCGTGTCATCACCGGCGCCAACAAGCGGCCCTTGAAGTCGCTGTCCGACATGCTCAAGGGCAAGCAGGGCCGCTTCCGCCAGAACCTGCTCGGCAAGCGCGTCGACTATTCCGGCCGCTCGGTGATCGTGGTTGGCCCCGAGCTCAAGCTGCACCAGTGCGGCTTGCCCAAGAAGATGGCGTTGGAGCTCTTCAAGCCGTTCATCTATTCGAAGCTCGAGCTCTACGGCCTCGCCAGCACGGTCAAGGCGGCCAAGCGCATGGTCGAAAAGGAGCGCCCCGAGGTGTGGGACATCCTCGAGGAGGTGATCCGCGAGCATCCGGTGCTCTTGAACCGCGCGCCGACGCTGCACCGCCTGGGCATCCAGGCGTTCGAGCCGATCCTGATCGAAGGCAAGGCGATCCAGCTGCATCCGCTGGTCTGCACCGCGTTCAACGCCGACTTCGACGGCGACCAGATGGCCGTGCACGTGCCGTTGTCGCTCGAAGCCCAGCTCGAGGCGCGCGTGCTGATGATGTCGACCAACAACATCCTGTCGCCCGCCAACGGCAAGCCGATCATCGTGCCGTCGCAGGACATCGTGCTCGGCCTCTATTACATCACGCTCGAGCGCGCCGACTGGATGGGCGAAGAGGTCAAGTTCCGCACCATCGACGAGCTGCGCCAGGCCGTCGAGGCGCATCACGTCGTCCTGCTCGATCGCGAGGATCAGGCCGATCCGCTGAAGTCCGGCAAGGTCGCCAATTTCGAGCAGTTGCGGAAGAAGGACAGCGTCACCTTCCACCGCATTCCATATTTCGCCGACGGGGCCGAGATCGAGCGTGCCCTCGAGGCCAAGACGGTCTCGCTGCACACGCGCATCCGCGCGCGGCGGCCGGTGAAGGACGCCAACGGCGAGACGATCTTCCAGACCGTCGTGACGACCCCGGGCCGCATGCTGCTGTCCGAGATCCTGCCCGACCATCCGAACTTCGGTTTCGACGTGGTGAACCGCCTCCTGACCAAGAAGGAGATAACCAACGTCATCGACCAGGTCTATCGCCACTGCGGCCAGAAGGAGACCGTGATCTTCTGCGACCGGCTCATGGCGCTGGGCTTCACCCAGGCGTGCAAGGCCGGCATCTCGTTCGGCAAGGACGATCTGGTCGTGCCGCCCGAGAAGGAGAAGCTCGTCGCCGCGGCCCAGGCCAAGGTCAAGGAGTACGAACAGCAGTATCTCGACGGCCTGATCACGCAGGGCGAGAAGTATAACAAGGTGGTCGACGTCTGGTCGAGCTGCACCGAGAAGGTCGCCGAAGAGATGATGCGCGTCATCAAGTCGGCCGATCCCGGCGGACCGATCAACTCGGTCTGGATGATGGCCGATTCCGGCGCGCGCGGCTCGGTGGCGCAGATCAAGCAGCTCGCCGGCATGCGCGGCCTGATGGCCAAGCCGTCGGGCGAGATCATCGAGACGCCGATCATCTCGAACTTCAAGGAAGGCCTTACCGTACTCGAGTATTTCAACTCGACCCACGGCGCCCGCAAGGGCCTGGCCGACACCGCCTTGAAGACGGCGAACTCGGGCTACCTGACCCGCCGCCTGGTGGACGTGGCGCAGGACGCGATCATCACCGAGGTGGATTGCGGCACCAAGAAGGGCCTGACCATGCGCGCCGTCGTCGAAGGCGGCGAGGTGATTGCCGCCCTTTCCGACCGCATCCTTGGCCGCACCGCGGCGGTCGACGTCACCGATCCGATCAAGGGCGAGAAGCTGATCCGGGCCGGCGAGCTCATCGACGAGGAGGCGATTGACCGCATCGATCGCGCTGGCCTCGATTCGGTGATGATCCGCTCGGTGCTGACCTGCGAGACGCAGAGCGGCCTATGCGGCAAGTGCTACGGCCGCGACCTGGCCCGCGGCACGGTGGTGAATATCGGCGAGGCGGTCGGCGTCATCGCGGCGCAATCGATCGGCGAGCCGGGCACCCAGCTCACCATGCGCACCTTCCACATCGGCGGCGCGGTGCAGCGCGGCGCCGAGCAGTCGTCGATCGAAGCGGCGTTCGACGCTACGGTGCGGATCAAGAACCGCAACGTCGTCGTCAACTCCGACGGCATCCCGGTGGTGATGAGTCGCAACAGCGAGCTCGCGCTGCTCGACGAGGCCGGCCGCGAAAAGGCGCGGCACCGCGTGCCGTACGGCGCGAAGTTGCTTGCTGACGAAGGCAAGGCGGTGAAGAAAGGCGACCGCCTGGTCGAATGGGATCCCTATACCCTGCCGGTCATTACCGAGAAGGACGGCTTCGCCCACTATCAGGACCTCACCGAAGGCGTTTCCGTGCGCGAGGTGCTCGACGAGGCGACCGGCATCTCGTCCAAGGTCGTCATCGACTGGAAGCAGCAGGCCAAGGGCGGCGATTTGAAGCCGCGCATCCTGATCAAGAATGCCAAGGGCAAGACGCTCACGCTCGCCAACGGGCGCGAGGCGGTCTATCTCCTCTCGCTCGATTCCATTCTGTCGATCGAGAACGGCGCCGAGGTCCGTGCCGGCGACGTGCTGGCTCGCATCCCGCGTGAATCGTCCAAGACCCGCGACATCACCGGCGGCCTGCCGCGCGTCGCCGAGCTATTCGAGGCGCGCAAGCCCAAGGACTTCGCGATCATCAGCGAGATCGACGGCCGCGTCGAGTTCGGCAAGGACTACAAGACCAAGCGCCGCATCCTGGTCGTGCCGCAGGACGGCGAAAAAGAGCCGGTCGAATACATGATCCCCAAGGGCAAGCACATCAGCGTGCAGGAGGGCGATTTCGTCCAGCGCGGCGACCTGCTGATGGACGGCAATCCGGTGCCGCACGACATCCTGCGCGTGCTCGGCGTCGAGGCGCTGGCGAGCTATCTCGTCAACGAGATCCAGGAGGTCTATCGGCTCCAGGGCGTGCGCATCAACGACAAGCACATCGAGGTGATCGTCCGCCAGATGCTGCAGAAGGTCGAGATCGAGGACCCCGGCGAGACCACCTTGCTCGCCGGCGAGCAGATCGATCGCCCCGATTTCGACGCCGAGAACGCCAAGGCCAAGGCCGAGAAGCTCAAGCCGGCGACAGCGCGGCCGGTGCTGCAAGGCATCACCAAGGCGAGCCTGCAGACCAACTCGTTCATCTCGGCGGCGTCGTTCCAGGAGACCACCCGCGTCCTCACCGAGGCCGCGGTCTCCGGCCGGACCGACGTGCTCCAGGGCCTGAAGGAGAACGTCATCGTTGGCCGCCTGATCCCGGCCGGCACCGGTAGCATCATGGCCCGGTGGCGCCAGATCGCCACCGACCGCGACCGCGAGCTGGCCGCCCGGACGCCCGCTCAGGAACCGCCGGCGCTCGAAGAGGGCCGCAAGAGCGCCTGAGACGGCGTCATCCGTAAGGAAAAGGGGCCCCGGTTTGAGGCCCCTTTTTCGTGGCCGCGGCGGCGGTCGCGAGCACCGCCGGCAAATCGGGAATTATCCCCAAAGCCAGGGTTTATGCGGCTTGACGGGGGTAAGTCGGATCAATAGTATCCGCGCACCCTTGAGGGGGCTGGCAGTAGGTAGCCATCCTAGACGCAGCTCGGTCGCGTGATTTCGACTGGCTCGGCACCGTGCAAGACGGTGCGCCTTTCCTGGGGACTGATTTTCGGCCGTGACGGTGTGCAGCCAGCACGCTTGCGCGGCTGTTGCGCTTGTAGGGAATGCGAGAGAGATGCCGACGATCAATCAGCTGGTGAACCACCGCCGTCGCGCGCAGGTCGCGCGCAACAAGGTGCCGGCTCTGGAGCGTAGTCCGCAGAAGCGCGGCGTCTGTACCCGCGTCTACACCACGACCCCCAAGAAGCCGAACTCGGCGCTGCGCAAGGTCGCGCGCGTGCGGCTCACCAACGGCTTCGAAGTCACCAGCTACATCCCCGGCGAGGGGCATAATCTCCAGGAACACTCGGTGGTGATGATCCGCGGCGGTCGCGTCAAGGATCTGCCCGGCGTTCGCTATCACATCATCCGCGGCACGCTCGACACCCAGGGCGTGAAGGACCGCAAGCAGCGCCGCTCGAAGTACGGCGCCAAGCGTCCGAAGTAGGAGCCGCCGATGTCGCGCCGCCGCGCTGCCGTCAAACGCGAAGTCCTGCCGGACGCCAAGTTCGGCGACGTCGTCGTCACCAAGTTCATGAACTGTCTGATGTACCAGGGCAAGAAGTCGGTCGCTGAGACCATCGTCTACGGCGCGCTCGATCGCGTCGCCAAGCGCTCGGGCCAGGACCCGATCCGCATCTTCCACGACGCACTCGGCAACGTGAAGCCGGCGGTCGAAGTCCGCTCGCGGCGTGTCGGCGGCGCCACGTATCAGGTGCCAATCGAAGTCCGGCCGGAGCGCGGCCAAGCGCTCGCCATCCGTTGGATCATCGGTTCGGCGCGCGGGCGCAGCGAGCACACGATGGAAGAGCGCCTCTCGGGCGAGTTGATGGACGCCGCCAACAACCGCGGCAACGCGGTCAAGAAGCGCGAAGACACGCACCGCATGGCGGACGCGAACAAAGCCTTTTCCCATTACCGCTGGTAAGCCGGCGGATTCGGATTTCACATGCCTCGCACGACCCCCCTCGATCGCTATCGCAACATCGGCATCATGGCTCACATCGATGCCGGCAAGACGACCACGACCGAGCGCATCCTTTATTACACCGGCCGCTCCTACAAGATCGGCGAGGTCCATGAGGGCACCGCCACCATGGATTGGATGGAGCAGGAGCAGGAGCGCGGCATCACCATCACCTCGGCCGCGACCACCTGTTTCTGGCACGATCATCGCATCAACATCATCGACACGCCGGGCCACGTCGACTTTACCATCGAGGTCGAGCGCAGCCTGCGCGTCCTCGACGGCGCGGTGACGGTGTTCGACGCCGTCGCCGGCGTCGAGCCGCAATCCGAGACCGTGTGGCGCCAGGCCGACAAATACGGCGTACCGCGCATCTGCTTCGTCAACAAGATGGACCGGATCGGCGCCAATTTTTTCCGCACCGTCGAGATGATCGTCGACCGGCTCGGCGCCAAGCCGCTGGTCGTCATGCTGCCGATGGGCGTCGAAAGCGAGTTCTCGGGCATCGTCGATCTCGTGCGCATGAAGGCGATCAAGTGGCGCGACGAGACCTTGGGCGCCCAGTTCGACGACATCGACATTCCCGCCGACCTCAAGGCCCAGGCCGACGAATACCGCCACAAGCTAGTCGAGATGGCAGTCGAGCAGGACGACGTCGCACTCGAGGCCTATCTCGGCGGCAAGGAGCCGGACGAGGCGACGCTCATCAAGTGCATCCGCAAGGGCACCGTCGCCTTCAATTTCGTCCCGGTGCTGTGCGGCTCCGCCTTCAAGAACAAGGGCGTGCAGCCGCTCCTGGACGCGGTGGTCGATTACCTGCCGGCGCCGACCGAGATCGCTGCGATCAAGGGTGTCAAGATGGGCACCGACGAGCCCATCACCCGCAAGGCCTCGGACGACGAGCCCTTCGCCGCGCTCGCCTTCAAGATCATGACCGATCCGTTTGTCGGCTCACTCACCTTCGTGCGCATCTATTCCGGTATCCTCGCGACCGGGATCCAGGTCCTGAATTCGGTCAAGGACAACCGCGAGCGCATCGGCCGCATGCTGCTGATGCACGCCAATCACCGCGAAGACATCAAGGAAGCGCGCACCGGCGACATCGTCGCGCTCGCGGGCCTCAAGAACACTACCACCGGCGACACGCTGTGCGATCAGGACAAGCCCGTGGTGCTCGAGCGCATGGAATTCCCCGATCCGGTCATCGAGATCGCGGTCGAGCCCAAGACCAAGGGCGACCAGGAGAAGATGGGTCAGGCGCTGGCGCGTCTTGCCACCGAGGACCCGTCGTTCCGCGTCGCGGTCGACAAGGAAAGCGGCCAGACCGTGATCAAGGGGATGGGCGAACTCCACCTCGAGATCATCGTCGACCGCATGAAGCGCGAGTTCAAGGTCGAGGCCAATGTCGGCGCGCCGCAGGTCGCCTATCGCGAGACCATCACGCGCCCTTCCGAGGTCGACTACACGCACAAGAAGCAGACCGGCGGCTCGGGTCAGTTCGCGCGCGTCAAGATCCGCTTCGAGCCGCTGCCGCCGGGCTCGGGCTTCGAATTCGAGAACGACGTGGTCGGCGGCTCGGTGCCCAAGGAATACATCCCCGGCGTCGAGAAGGGCCTCAAGGGCTCGCTCGACAACGGTGTGCTCGCCGGCTTCCCGGTGATCGACTTCAAGGCGACGCTCTACGACGGCGCCTATCACGACGTCGATTCAAGTGCGCTCGCCTTCGAGATCGCGTCCCGCGCCGCCTTCAGGGAAGGCATCCAGAAGGCCGCGCCCAAGCTGCTGGAGCCGGTAATGCGCGTCGAGGTGGTGACGCCCCGCGACTACATGGGCGACGTCATCGGCGATCTGAACAGCCGGCGCGGCCGGATCACCGGCCAGGATCAGCGCGGCAACGCCGAAGTCATCAACGCCATGGTGCCGCTGGCCAACATGTTCGGCTACGTCAATACCCTGCGCTCGATGAGTCAGGGACGCGCGCAATACACCATGCACTTCGACCACTACGAACAAGTGCCACAGGCGGTAGCGGACGAAGTCCGCGCCAAGATGGCCTGAGCGGCGGGAACACGATCGAGATCGAGCGGAGACCAGACCCATGTCGAAAGCAAAATTTGAGCGCACGAAGCCGCATTGCAATGTGGGGACGATCGGGCATGTTGATCACGGGAAGACGTCGCTGACGGCGGCGATCACGAAGGTGTTGGCGGAGACGGGCGGGGCG
>JBOHLS010000042.1:0-15570 GCA_050729835.1 Allostellaceae bacterium
CATAGCGCGGAAAACCGCGGCAAAACCGGCGCCGCCAGCCAAAAAAATCACGGCAGAAAACCCGACCGCCGATCGCCGCCAAAGAAAATTCCTGAAAATACGGGGTTTTTAGAGGTGGCCTTAAGCTCGAAGACGGACTTCGTGCGAAAATGATTGAGTCACCCGACGCGTTGGACGCTCTAATATGTTGCTTTGCCGCGCGCGCCGTGGTCGAAAATCATCCTGCAGATACATCATCGTCTGTTGTTTTGGATGGCCGCATCGCAATTCACACGTAGCCAGTCATAAAGGAAGGCCGCCTTGCGGCGGCCTTTTCGCTTACTGGTCGACGAGCTCCTGTTCCGGCTGCTCGCCGGAATCCTTGCTCGGCAGTTTGGGCGGCGCCTCGATATAGACGAAAACGAGCTTGTCGCCGTCACGCCGCACCTGGACCACACCACCTTTGGCGAGCTTGCCGAAGAGCAACTCCTCGGCCAGCGGCTTCTTGACGTGCTCCTGGATGACGCGGGCGAGCGGTCGCGCGCCGTAGAGCCGGTCATAGCCCTTCTCGGCGAGCCATTTCCGCGCCGGCTCGTCGAGCTCGATGGTGACGTTGCGATCGGCGAGCTGCTCCTCGAGCTGGAGGATGAACTTGTCGACGACGCGGCCTACCGTTTCGGGCAGAAGCGGCGCGAACGAGATCACCGCGTCGAGCCGGTTGCGGAACTCGGGCGTGAACATCCGGTTGATCGCTTCCTCGTCGTCACCGGTGCGGACGTCGTTGCCAAAGCCCATCGCCGGCTTGGCCAGGTCGGAGGCGCCAGCATTGGTCGTCATGATCAGGATGACGTTGCGGAAGTCGACGTTCTTGCCATTGTGATCCGTGAGCTTGCCGTAATCCATCACCTGCAAAAGGATGTTGAACAGATCGGGATGCGCCTTCTCGATCTCGTCGAGCAGCAGGACGCAATGCGGATGCTGGTCGACCGCGTCGGTCAGCAAGCCGCCCTGGTCGAAGCCGACATAACCCGGCGGCGCGCCGATCAAGCGCGACACGGTGTGCCGCTCCATGTATTCCGACATGTCGAAGCGTTTCAATTCGATGCCGAGGGTGCGCGCCAGCTGCCGCGCCACCTCGGTCTTGCCGACGCCGGTCGGGCCGGAGAAGAGGTAGCTGCCGATCGGCTTCTCGGCCTCGCGCAAGCCGGCGCGGGCGAGCTTGATCGCCGCGGTCAAGGCGTCGATCGCCTTGTCCTGGCCGAAGACCATGGTCTTGAGGTCGCGGTCAAGGTTCTTGAGCACCTCGCGATCGTCGCGCGACACGCTCTTGGGTGGAATTCGCGCCATGGTGGCGACCACGGCCTCGACTTCCTTGGCGGTGATCGTCTTGCGCCGCTTGCTTTCGGGCAGCAGCATCTGCGATGCGCCGACCTCGTCGATCACGTCGATTGCCTTGTCGGGCAGCTTGCGGTCGCCGATGTAGCGGTTCGACAGCTCGACCGCGGAGCGGATTGCATCGGCGGTGTAGCGCACGCGGTGGTGCCGCTCATAATAGGGCTTCAGGCCCCGCAGAATCTTGACCGAATCCTCGACCGTCGGCTCGTTGATGTCGATCTTCTGGAAGCGCCGCACCAGCGCGCGGTCCTTCTCGAAGTAGTTGCGGTATTCCTTGTAGGTGGTCGAGCCGATGCAGCGGATCGCGCCCGAGGCGAGCGCCGGCTTCAACAGGTTCGACGCGTCCATCGCGCCACCCGAGGTGGCGCCGGCGCCGATAACGGTGTGGATCTCGTCGATGAACAGGATGGAGCCGGGCATCGCCTCGAGCTCGGCCAGCACGGCCTTCAAACGCTCCTCGAAGTCGCCGCGATAGCGCGTGCCGGCGAGCAGCGCGCCCATGTCGAGGCCGTAAATCGTCGCGTTCTGCAAGACTTCGGGCACCTCGCGCTGCACGATGCGGCGAGCCAGGCCCTCGGCGATGGCAGTCTTGCCGACGCCGGGATCGCCGACATAGAGCGGATTGTTCTTCGACCGGCGGCACAGGATCTGGATGGTGCGGTCGACCTCGGACTCGCGGCCGATCAGCGGGTCGATCTTGCCGTTGCGCGCCTTCTTGTTGAGGTTGACGCAATAGGCGTCGAGCGCGTCATGCGCGCGCTTCGATTGCTTCTCGGGACGCTCTTCCTCTTCGGCGCCCTGAACGCGGCGCGTCTCGGAGCGGCCCGGCGCCTTGGCGATGCCGTGCGAGATGTAATTGACCGCGTCGAAGCGCGTCATGTCCTGTTCCTGCAGAAAATAGACGGCGTGGCTTTCGCGCTCGGCGAACAGCGCGACCAGGACGTTGGCGCCGGTCACCTCCTCGCGGCCGGAAGACTGGACGTGAATCGCGGCGCGCTGCAGCACGCGTTGGAAGCTCGCGGTCGGCTTGGCGTCTTCGACGTGCGTCGCAACCAGATTGACCAGCTCGTTGTCGACGTAGTTGACCAGCTCGCGACGCAGCTTCTCGATGTCCACCGTGCAGGCGCGCAGCACGGCCATCGCGTCCTGATCCTCGGTCAGCGCCAGCAGCAGGTGCTCAAGCGTCGCGTATTCGTGCCGGCGCTCGTTGGCATAGCCGAGGGCGCGGTGCAGGGTCTTTTCGAGATTACGCGACAACATCGAGGTTCGATCCTTCTACTGGCGCGAATCAGTCCTTTTCCAAAGTGCATTGCAAAGGGTGCTGGTGCTGGCGCGCGAAATCCATCACCTGCGTCACCTTGGTCTCGGCGACTTCGTAAGTATACACGCCGCAGACGCCGACGCCGCGACGATGGACATGCAGCATGATGCGAGTCGCCTCGTCCCGGGTTTTGGCAAAAAACCGCTCCAGGATGTGCACGACGAACTCCATTGGCGTGTAATCATCGTTCAGCATCAGGACCTTGTACATCGAGGGCTGTTTCGTCTTGGGCTTGGCCTTGACGATGACGCCGGTCGCCGGCCCTTCGTTGCCGTTGCGCTTCTCGATGTCACTCATCGCGCGAGTTGCCCGGTCGGACCCGACTCAACAACCGATATGACCATGCTCCAGCATGATATTGGATGCCGGAGGCGGCGTAAAAGGGGCATTTGGGCGCCGAATGCCGCCGCCGAATCGTCGGCTTCGCCCGTCAGACCATGCCGGCCTCGGTTAACAGCCTGACAAGGGAATTGCCGACCACCGCGCACGCGGCGTCGGGCGAGATTCGGCGGAGATCGTGCGGGTCGCGGGCCGATTCAGGCCGTGACCGGTCTGGCCAGCTTGGTCAGCGTCGTCTTGACACCACAGCCGCCGATCGGCGCCCAGGTGCCGCTGGCCAGCGCCAGACCGAGCTCCGACAGGCGCGCCGTGCGTTCAACCAGCGCCTCGAGCCCGTTCTTGGCAAGCCCGGTCTGGATTTCGATGACGCGGTCAAGCGTCTTGGCGGCGAGCATCTCCTTAGTCGCCGTGCCCGCCGTCGCGAGAGTCTGCCGTGCATAGTCGACGGCATCGTTGGCGATCGCCTCGAAGCCCTCCATCAGGGCGGCATTGGCTTTGATGACGGCATCGAAATTCTCGTGCGACAGCGCCGCAAGCTGATCGTAGTAGCCTGACGTTGCCGCCAGCGCCAGCGTCGTCTCGGTCACGCGGGCCACGCGCTTGCTGCTCTCGGCGGCGACCTGTGGCTGAACGGCGACCGCCGCCGGCTTCTTCGGTTTCGAGCTCATCGGACCTCCTGATAGCAATGGATAGCGCCGCGTCACCACCCAACCCGTTATGCTGCGATGCAACAAACTCATATTGCTATGGGCTTGTGTCAATGCAAGTGACACTTCGCATTGCAATCGCCGTGCTTCCGGTTAAGCCGCAATCGCCCGCTGGCGGCGCTGGCCGGCCGCGAGCATCGCCAACACACAATGCCGATTCCACGTGCGCCTCGCGATTTATCAGAAAACTTTACGTGAGAAATGCGGAATAACTGGACAGAGATTCACCGAATTCCTAATCTGTTCCAAGGCCTTCGGCTGGCCGTTTACGCCTGCTCACACCTATCGTGTGCGGGAGAGGGTGGGTTAGTTTTTGAGGGATATAGTTGTTTGTGGGGTAAAGACACGATGAATGCCGCAGCGTCTCCGCGTGATGCGCGATTCCGGCTCGGGCGGCTTGTTACCTGTGCCGCTTTGTTTCTTGTTCTCCTGCTGCAGCCCGCTCTGGCGCGTCAACACGCGCTCTATTCGCCCTACCCGCAGGGTCACACCTCGTCGATCATCATCGACGCCCAAACCGGCAAGGTGTTGAGCGAGCACGACGCCGACCGGCCCGACTATCCGGCGTCGCTCACCAAGATGATGACGCTCTACATCGCATTTAGTGCGCTGGAACAGCACAAGATTTCGCTCGACGAGCCGTTTACCGTGTCGCTGCACGCCTCGCGGCAGGTGCCGTCGAAACTGGGCCTGCGGCCCGGCCAGCGCATCTCGGTGCGCGACCTGATTCTCGCCATCGTCACCCATTCGGCGAACGACGCGGCAGTGACCATCGCCGAGAACCTCGCCGGCAGCGAGTCCGCCTTTGCGCAACGCATGACCGCGACCGCGCACGCGCTGGGCATGACCGCGACCACCTTCCTCAACGCTTCGGGACTGCCCAATCCGCCCAACATCAGCACTGCGCGCGATCTGGCAACGCTCGCGCGCGCGTTGTGGCGCGATTACCCGAAAGAGTACCGCTTCTTTGCCACCGAGCAGTTCGACTACAACGGCGCGGTCTACGAAACCCACAACCACCTGATGGCAAGCTTCGCCGGCATGGACGGCATCAAGACCGGCTATATCCATGCCTCGGGGTTCAATCTGGCGGCCTCGGCGGTGCGCAACGGTCGGCGGCTGATCGGCGTCATCATGGGCGGCAGTTCGGCCCATTCGCGCGACCTGCAAATGGCTGGCCTGTTGGACGACGCTTTCGCCGGCGCGACGCCGGCCGCCAACGCCCCAATCCGCACCGCGAGCGGCGACAGCGGTACGGGCGATCCGGCCGCGGCGTCGCCGATCGACGCGCTCAGCCCGGTCACGCGCGCCGAAGCCGCCGTGCCGGAGTCTGCGCGCAAGACGCCGACGGCGACACTTCGCACGCTCAAGACCAGCCATACGTGGCAAATCCAGGTTGGTGCCTTCAGCAAGCAGGAAGCCGCCGCACGTGCCGGTGCTCTCGCGCTCGCCAAGCTCCATCTCAAGGACAAGGCCGCGCTCGTCGTGCCGCCGGGGAGGGCCGACAAGGAGCCACTTTACCGCGCCCGCATCACCGGATTTTCGGAGCGCGAGGCCGAGCATGCCTGCCGCCTGCTGCGCGCCCGGCTGCACGGGCATAAGCTCTGCGCGGTCATCCCGCCGGTGCAGACGGTCGCGGCCGCGCTTCCCGTTCCGGCGCTTGATTTGAGCATGCCCGCCGCCGCGCCGCCGACCGAAGCCAACAAGAATTAGACGGCTTCGCGGCTGTAGAACTCGGCCGGCGGCGCGATGCCGCTGGCCTTGAGCTGATCGGCAAGCGATCCCTTGAGCCGCTCCAAGGCCCCCGCGTTGTGGCCCTCGGCGCGCGCCACTAGCACGTCCTGGGTGTTCGATGCGCGCAACAGCCACCAGCCATCGGCGGTCTTGACGCGCACGCCATCGACGGCAGCGACGTCAGCCTTGGCGGCCTTGAGCCGCGTCCGCACCTCCTCGACCACCTTGAACTTGCGGTCCTCGGCGCAAGGAAAACGCAGCTCGGGCGTGTTCACTACCGCCGGCATGCGGTCGCGCAACGTCGCCAGGCTGTCGCCGCCGCGCGCGATGATGCCGAGCAGGCGGACGGCGGTATACAGCGCGTCGTCATAGCCGTAATAGCCGTCGGCGTAGAAGATGTGGCCGCTCATCTCGCCCGCGAGCGGCGCGCCAACCTCCGCCATCTTCGCCTTAATCAGCGAGTGTCCTGTCTTCCACATCAACGGTGTGCCGCCGATGCGCGCGATCTCGTCGAACAAGGTCTGGCTCGCCTTGACGTCGGCGATGATCGTGGCGCCCGGACGCTTGGCGACGATCTCACCGGCCAGCAGGATCATGAACTGGTCGCCCCACAGGATGCGCCCCTGCCCGTCGACTACGCCGATGCGGTCGCCGTCGCCGTCGAAGGCAATGCCGAGATCGGATTTCTCCTGCAGCACGGCCTGTTGAAGCTGCTTCAGGTTCTTAGGCTCGGTCGGATCCGGATGATGGACCGGAAAGCGGCCGTCGATCGTCTCGTTGAGCAGGACATGACGGCCGGGCAGCGCCTTGACCAGAAGTTGCAGCGCCTCGCCGGTGGCGCCGTTGCCGGCGTCCCATGTCACCGACAGCGCCCGCGTACCGCCGCGATAATCCGCCGCCAGCCGCTTGACATAGTCGGCTAGCACCGGCCGTTCGTTGACAGTGCCCTTGCCAGCGGGGAACTGCCCGGCGGCGGCGATCTTGCCGAGCCGCTGGATATCCGGGCCGAAAAACGATTTCCGGCCGAGCACAAGTTTAAAGCCGTTATGGGTCGGTGGATTGTGCGAGCCGGTCACCATGATGCCGCCGGCAACGTCGAACGTGTGGGTCGCGAAATAGAGCATCGGCGTCGGACCGACGCCGATCCGCACGACGTCCATGCCGGCTTGGGCGAGGCCTTCGACCAGCGCCGCCTCGAGCGCCGGCGAACTCAGCCGGCCGTCGCGCCCGACCGCGACCCGCCGGCCGCCCGTCTCGGCGACAACCGCCGCGAAGCCGCGCCCGATGGCGCGGGCGTCAGCCTCGTGCAGCGTCTGGCCGACGACGCCGCGAATGTCGTATTCGCGCAGAATAGTCGGATCGAAGACGTGGCCAGCGACGGTGCGCGTCACGAAACAGCCCTCACGCGTAATGTTTGATGATGTTCTTGACCGCCGGGCCCAGCTCGGGCCGCGCCAAGGCGAAAGCGAGGTTGGCTTCGAGGAAGCCGACCTTGTCGCCGCAATCGAAGCGCCGTCCGGCGAAGCGCAGCCCGTGGAACGGCTGCTTGGCCGCAATCAGCTGCGCCAGCGCGTCGGTGAGCTGGATTTCGCCGCCGGCGCCCTTGCCGACCCGGCCGAGCGCGTCGAAGACCGCGGGCTGGAGGATGTAGCGGCCGATGATGCACAGCCGCGACGGCGCATTGGCCGGATCAGGCTTCTCGACGACACCGCGCGCGGCGATCAAGCGGCCATCGTCCTTCTCGACGTCCAGGATGCCATAGCGGCTGGTGTGCTCGCGCGGTACTTCCATCGCCGCCACCATGTTGCCGCCGACTTTGGCCTGAGCCTCGACCATTTGGTCCAGGCACGGCCGCTCGGCGAGGATGAGGTCGTCGGCCAGCAACACAGCGAACGGCTCGTCGCCGACGAGGGCGCGCGCGCACCAAACGGCGTGGCCGAGGCCGAGCGGATGTTGCTGGCGCGTGTAGGCGATCTGCCCCGGCTCCGGCATCCATGACTTGACCTCGGCGATCTGGGTTTTCTTGCCGCGCGCCCGTAACGTGCTTTCGAGCTCGTAGGAATGGTCGAAGTGATCCTCGATTGCGCTTTTGGAGCGTCCGGTGACGAAAATGAATTCTTCGATTCCCGCCGCGCGCGCTTCCTCGACGGCGTACTGGATCAAGGGTTTGTCGACGATCGGCAGCATCTCCTTGGGCATGGCCTTTGTGGCCGGGAGAAACCGGGTGCCGAGACCGCCGACCGGGAACACTGCCTTGCGAACGCGCTGCGCCATGTTCCGGCCCTGCCTTGCTTGCGTTGCGCCGCTTTTATACTGCTTCCCCGCGCTAATCCAGCCGCACGTCGTGGCTATTTTGCGGCCGATCAATATGGTAACCGTGTGGCGAGGCGCGGGTGACGCGCGCCGCAACAGGGGGGATCAAGTATGCCTAAGACGTACCGTCGACTCGGCGTGATCGCCGGGTTGATCGCGCTGACTGCGTTGTCTTTGACCGCCACCGCACAGGCCAGCGATCGCCAAGTCGCCCACGGCAAATATCTCGTCGGCCTGATGGGTTGCAACGACTGCCACACGCCGGGCTATTTCTTCGGCAAGCCGGACCAGACCCGCTATCTCGGCGGCTCGGATGTCGGCTTCGAGATTCCGGGCCTTGGCGTCTTCGTCGGGCCGAATTTGACGCCGGACAAGGCGACGGGCCTCGGCAACTGGTCGGCCAAAGACATCGTGACGGCGCTGACCACGGGCAAGATTCCCGACGGCCGCGTGCTGGCGCCGATCATGCCGTGGGAGGCCTTTTCCCACCTGACCAAGAGCGACGCCAACGCCATCGCCGCCTATCTGAAGAGCCTGCCGCTGGTGAGCCACAAGGTTGCCGGGCCGTTCGGGCCGAACGAGTCGCCGACCGTCTTCGTCATGAAGATCGTCCCCGGATCGGGCATGAAGCCGCCGCCCGGCGCCAACCCCAGCCCCAATAATAAGTAGGCTACAGCTAAAACCTAGGGTGCCACCACACGAATATCCGCGGCGGCAACCGCCGCGGATGAAGCGGCCCCGGGCGTCAACCCGAGCGCGGCGACGTCGCGCGTCATCAAGCACGCCACCAGGCGAAAGCCGCAGTCGAGCGTGACCTTGGTCAGCGCGCCCAAAGGCTGCAGCGCGACGATCGTGCCGGTCAGATGATTTTCCGCGGTAACGGCCGTGGTCGCGGGCGGTTCGAGACGAACATTCTCGGCCCGGATGACGACGCAGGTCTCGCCGGCCGTTGCGGCGCCGTTTGCTTCGGCCCGTAAGATCTTGCCCGCGACGGTGACGCGCAGGAATCGCCCGTCGCGGCCTTCGACCCGCCCCGTCAACTGATTCTCGAAGCCGAGAATGTCCGCCGCGGCGCGGCTGACTGGATGGCGGAACACCGCGTCGACGGCGCCGCTCTGGATGATCCGGCCGTCGCGCATCACCGCGACATGATCTCCCAGCGCCGCGACATCGACATAGTCGTGCGTCACGAACAGCGCCGACAGGCGCGTCTCGCGTAGGAATCGCGCCAATTCGAAGCGCAGATCGGCGCGCGCCGACGCGTCGAGCGCGGCGAACGGTTCGTCCAGCAGGAAAAGATCCGGGCGGCTGGCCTCGGCGCGCGCCAAGGCCGCGCGTTGCTTCTCTCCCGGGCTGAGCACCACGGGACTGGCGTCGGCGATATGCGCAATGCCGAAGCGCGCCAACAAGGTCGCAACGTCGGCTTGATCCGATCCCGCTTCGGCGCGACGATGGGCGCGCGCGCCAAGTGCGACGTTCTGCGCCACGCTCAGATGCGGGAACAGGCCGAAATTCTGGACCACGAACCCGACATGGCGCTGCTCGGCCGGCAGCGCCGTGACATCCCGATCGCCGATGACGATGCGACCGCGCGCCGGGCGGTGGAATCCGGCGATGGTCTCGAGTAGCACGGATTTGCCGGCGCCATTGGGGCCGAGCACGACCATGACCTGGTTGGCCGGCAGCGCGAAGGAGATGCCGTCGAGGGCGAACGTGCCGAGCCTGAGTGACAGCCCGGCGACCGCGAGCGCCGTCATCGTCCACCGACGACGATCGGCCTGCGGCCATAGGCGACGTGGCGGAACAAGATGAACAGCGCCAGAGAAATCAGCAGCAGCAAGGCGGCGGCGGCCGACGCATCCTCCAGGCCGTAGCGTAGGAACATCTCGTAGATTTTGACCGGCGCGGTCATCGGGTAATAGACCAGGATCACTACGGCGCCGAATTCGCTGATCGAGCGCGCGAAGGTCAGCGTCAGGCCGGTCGCGATACCCCGCCAGGCTAGCGGCACGGTGATGCGCGCCAGCACGCGCCACGGCCCCATCCCCAGCGTACGCGCGACCATCTCGAGCCGCGGATCGACTCCCTCAAACGCGATCCGCGCCGCGTTGACGGTGTAGGGCACCGAAACGAACAGCATGGCGACGACGATGCCCGCCAGCGTGCCCCAAAACTGCACGCCGAGGAAGGTTTCGGCTGGGCCGCCGATCACCCCGTGCCGGCCGAAGACCATGAGCAGGGCGATGCCGGCGACCGTGTGCGGAACCGTCAGTGGCAGATCGACGATCGCCGCGATCGCGCTCTTGCCGAAGAAATCGGTGCGCGCCAACAAATAGGCCAGCGGCACGCCAAACACTCCAGCGACCAGCGCCGTCAGCAGCGAGGCCGCGACGCTCAGCGCCAAGGCGTCGCGGACATCGGCCTGCCGGGCGACCTGCAGCATCGTCCCCGCGGTCTGGGCCGCGAAGAGCTGGACGAGCGGCAGCAGGATGAAGGCCAGCAGCAATCCACCGCACAGCCATGCAGCCAGCACGACCAGGGGCGACCCGACGCTTTCCGGGCCGCGCCAGGCCTGCGGCACGATGATCATCCGAGGCGCGCTCCGATCAGGAGGCGGGCCACGGCTTGATCAGCGGCCGCAGCACCGGCGGCACCTTCGCCGGGTTCACGGCATAGGCCGGGCTGAACGTACCGAAGCCGTCGTCGCGCATCACCTTGCGGCCGGCCGACCCCAACAGGAAGGCGAGATATTTCTCGGCGGCCGCCTTTTTGGTGCTGTCGGCAATGATCGTGATGGCATAGACGATCGGCTTGCCGGCGAGATCACCGTTCTTGGTGTGCGCCACGCCTTCGGCATAGAACGACGCATAATTGGGATCGCTCAAATTGATCTTGGCCGGCAGGTCGAGCAGCTTGAGGTGGTGCTGGAGCGCGTCGGAGCGATAGATCGCGAGATAGTCGATCTGTCCCAGCTGCAGCGCCGAAATCAGCGAGGTCTCGGTATCGCGCATGTTGCTGAGCGGCGCATTGGCGAGGATTTTTTCCGCGAGTCCGTGCGACGCGTAGTATTTCTCCGCGAGGCTCAGCATCTGCACGGTCTGATAACCGGAGGGATCGGTATCAGGATTGGACCGCCCGATCTCGACGCCCTTGCGCGCCAGCACCTTATACCAGTTGCCCGGATTGATCTCGTTCGCGAATTTGCTCTTGCCAGTATAGACGAAGGTGATCGCGTTGCGGACAAAGCCGATATACCAGTCGGCGTATGACGTCCTGCCGTCGTCGCCGAAGAGGTATTTCGGGATCACATTGTAATCGGCGACCGCCAGGATATCGGCGTCGCGGTGCAGATCGGTGATCTGCCGCGCCATCTTGACGCTGCCGCCGAATTGCGGCTGGACCGCGATGTCGGGAAATTTCTGCTCGAACAGCTGATCGACCTGCTTGAACGGCACCGCGAGAGTGCCTGCCGCAAAGACGCTGAGCGTCGTCTGGTTGGCGGCCTGGGCGCGCGCGCCGCCCGCCGTCATCGCCGCCAGGACGGCCAGCAGCAGGATCGACTTGATCGGTCGTTTCATCAATTTCTCCATGACATGCCAAATCTTGCGGCCCTGCGGAAATGCAGGGTCTTCTGGACTATGCATCAGACACGATAAATCGTAAAACTCGTAAAGTATGCATGATAGTGCCGTTATCTGCGGAATTTTGACACCGGCGCTGATAGATTGCCGGAGAAGCGCTTTCGCCCTAAACAGGCAAACGTCCACTGTCGCGGCTGAAATCAGTGCACCTCGAACTTTCCCACGTCATCTACCAATACGTTCACGATTACGGTTATCTCGCCGTCTTCCTCGGAATCTTTCTCGAAGATTTCGGTCTGCCGCTACCGGGCGAGACGCTGCTGATCACCGCCGCCGCGGTTGCCGGCCGACAGGGGCTGAACATCTGGCTGCTCGCCGGCATCGCGTGGCTCGGCGCCGTGCTCGGCGACAATGTCGGGTTTCTGATCGGCCACAGCGGCGGCCGCGCCCTCCTCGTCCGTCATGGCCGTCGCATCGGCATCACCGCGGAGCGCCTCGCCAAGGTCGAGCGCTTTGTCGCGCGCTACGGAGCGCCGGTGATCATCGTCGCGCGCTTTGTCGTGATCGCGCGCCAGCTCAACGGCATCGCCGCCGGCAGCCTCGGCATGCACTGGTTGAGGTTTCTCGTCTGCAACTGCATCGGCGCGGCGCTCTGGGTTGGATTCTGGAGTACGCTCGCCTATTGGCTGGGCAAGAAGATTTTCGCCTTGTTTGCCGAGATACGCGGTTTCGAACCGCTGGCGATCGGCGGCGTGGGTGCCGTCGTCGTCCTTGTCGTCGCTTACCTTTGGTGGCGCGCGGGACGCGAGATCGGCGGCCCCTAACCGTTCGTGCCGCAGGCGATCGCGAGGTCGCGCTTTCCGATTCTTTCAGTGCGCCGTCTTCGCGGCGGCCCGCAGATCGGCGATCGTCGAACGCGGCGTGATCGCCTCGGGATCAACCTTGAGATCGAGAACCGCCGGCTTGTCGGCGGCCGCGGCGCGCGCGAAGGCGGCCGCGAAATCCTCGGTGCGCGCGACGCTTTCGCCATGCGCGCCATAAGCCCTGGCCAGCGCGGCGAAATCCGGATTCACGAGATCCGTGCCATAGGCGCGGCCGGGGTAGTGCATTTCCTGATGCATGCGGATGGTGCCGTACATGCCGTTGTTGACAATCAAGGCGACGACCGGCAACTGATAGCGCACCGCCGTCGCCAGTTCCTGCCCGGTCATCAGGAAATCGCCGTCGCCGCAGAAACACACTACCGGCCGGTCGGGATGCAGGAGCTTGGCGGCCACCGCCGCCGGAAATCCGTATCCCATGGAGCCGCTGGTCGGCGCGAGTTGTGTGCCGTAGCCGCGATACTGGTGATGCCGGTGGACCCAGCCGGCGAAGTTGCCGGCGCCGTTGCACCAGATCGCGTCGGCCGGCAGATTGCCGTCGAGCCAGCGCACGATCGGCCCGAGCTGCACCGCGCCCGGCAGCTTCGACGGCTCGACGAAGGCCAGGTAGTCGCGGTGCGCAGCCTCGGTTTCGGCCGCCCAGCGCGGCCTGGCCGCAGGCTTGAGCGCCGCCGCCAGCGGCGCGAAGGTGCGCGGGCTGGCGTTGATCGCCAGCGTCGGCCGATAGACGCGGCCGAGCTCGCCGGGATCGGGATGGACGTGGATCAGTTTCTGTCGCGGCCGCGGCACGGCGACGAGGCTGTAGCCGGCGGTGGTCGCCTCGCCAAGCCGGCCGCCGACCGCGATCAGCACATCGGCGTCGCGCACCCGGGCGGCGAGCGCCGGGTTGGCGGCGATGCCGAGATCGCCGGCGAAGCACGGATGGCGGTTGTCGAACCGGTCCTGCCGGCGGAATCCGGTGCATACCGGCAACGCAAACGTCGCCGCGAAGTTTTCGATCTGTCCGACCGCGGCGGCATCCCATTGGCTGCCGCCGAGCACCATCACGGGCCGCACAGCGTCGGCGAGGACCGCAGCGAGCGCCTCGATCTGCCGTGGCGACGGGTGCGCTTGGATCCGGGCATAGGGTTCGGCATCCGGCGTGTCGGCCAAGTCCTCGAGCATATCCTCGGGCAAGGCCAGCGCGACCGGGCCGGGCCGGCCGCTGGTTGCGACATGGAACGCGCGACTGACATATTCGGGAATGCGCCGCGGGTCGACGATCTCCTCGACGTATTTCACCAGTCCACCGAGGAATTGCCGGTAATCGATCTCCTGCAAGGCCTCGCGACCGCGGGCATCGCGCGCGACCTGGCCGATGAGCACGACCATCGGCGTCGAATCCTGGCGTGCGACATGGATGCCGGCGGTGGCGTTGGTGGTGCCGGGACCGCGCGTGACCAGGCAGATGCCCGGCCGTCCGGTCAGCTTGCCGTAGGCCTCGGCCATCATCGCGGCGCCGCCTTCCTGACGGCAGACGATCAGCCGGATCGAATTGGCGTCGTGCAACACGTCGAGCAGCGCGAGGTAGCTTTCACCCGGCACGCCGAAGGCGGTGTCGGCGCCGTGGATCTTGAGTTGGTCGACGAGGATTTGCGCGGCGCGGCGGTTGGTCACGCGGGGCTCCGGGTGCGGCAACCCCTAAGACCTATTGGGTTTTGCGCGACGCGGCAACCGCCAAAACTGCGGCTTTATTCCGCCGGCTTGAGCGACGCGAGGCGTTCGGGGTCGCGGCCGCCGAGACGCATCAGCGTGCCGATGACCGCGATCGTGCCGAGATAGAACACGAGCTGGATGCCGAGCGGGTGCGAGACATAGCCGATCAACGCATGCAGCGTCTTGCCGAGCAGGCTGTTGTCGCGCAGCAGGAAGGAGCTGTCCCACAGCACACCGCCGGCCGACGGCAGCAAGCCGATCTGATTCAGAAAGGCCGCGCCTTGTGACGCCATCCCGGCGGCGAGTAGCAGGATCAGCCAACTCGTCACCGTGAACAAGTGGCGCATCGGAATCCGCAGCAAGCCCCAATAGAGCGCGACGCCGATCGCGACGCCGCAAGCCAAGCCGAGCACACCGCCGACAAGCTGCGCCAGTACGCCGGTACCCGAAGCGGCGGCGATGCCGTAAACGAACAGAACGACCTCCGAGCCTTCCCGCAGCACCGCCAGCCCGACCACGGTGCCGAGCGCATAAAGCGGCCGCGCGCCGCTGCGCACGGCGTCGCCCACCTGCGAGGCCGACGCCGCCAATTCGCGTCCGTGCCGCTGCATCCACACGTTGTGCCAGCCGAGCATGCCGACCGCGGTGAACAGTACAGCGGCGTCGAACAGCTCCTGTCCCATGCCGGCGATCGCGCCGGCGATCGCGCCGGTGAAGGCCGCCACCACCGAAGCGCCGGCTACGCCGGCGCCGATGCCCAGCGCCACCACGCGGCCGCGGTGCCGGACGCCGACAGTCGCGGCCAAGACAATGCTGACGATCAGCGCGGCTTCGAGGACCTCGCGGAACACGATGATGGCGACGGCAAGCATCGGGAAATCGACCTCAAATCTTGCAAATGCGAAGCGTTCGCAATATAATCGGCCTGTGATCGCGACGCAAGCGACCGCTGGCTGGAGACGAAATCGCTATTTGCCTCCGCGCGGGCGTCGATATTTGACCCCAAAAAAACGAGAAAAATAGCGCGCCGACGGCGACTTAGGCGATTCCTCAATCCGAGCCGCGATTGAGGAATCTGCCAAGGTTCGAGGATTCCCCAATACAGCGCGTCCATACGCCGCACAGATCAATGGCTTGGCTGTCGCCAGGAGCAAATAGCTCCGCCAGAGGCTGGCTCGTTGAACGCTCGTTTAAGGCCGAATGGTGAATCGATTGGCGAATCCACGGCCTGCCGCTAAAGGAAGAGGCCCTGGCCTCGGATGGCCGAAAGCGTGCCTTTTAGGCCCGACAGCCGCTCCGCGTGATTTTCTCGCACCCGCCGCTTCCGAATCGGTCCGGCGAAATCCCGGTCAAATAGTGATTCCAGGGTCAAATACCGATAACAGATCCATGGCATTGCGGGAACTGCCAGGACCAGCATGATTCCCCAATACGGCACGTCAATTAGCCGCACAAATCAATGATTTGGCTGCGGTGCTGGGTCAATTAGTTCCGCCCGTAGCGGTCTCGTCAAACGGCTTTTCAAGAACGTTTGCGAAATCTGTTGCGGAATTGATCGCCGATTCAGGCTCGATGGAGCCGACTCTCAGGGTGGGCGACCTGGTTCTTTGTGGCACGACACAGAC
>JBOHLS010000043.1:0-14623 GCA_050729835.1 Allostellaceae bacterium
CTTAGTTTCGGCCAGCACGATCAGCGCGCCCGCCAGTTCATCGGCGGTGAGGGCGTCGGCTCCGGTCGAGATGACCAGCTCGCCGAGCTGTTGCACCTTTCGGGCTTTCAGGTCTCGCGTCTTGTCTTCGAGCGACTTCAGTTCCGCGTCGAAGTCTCGTGGCTTGCGCATCGTGTCCTCCATAAGCTGTCGATGGAGCGATGATAGTTGAGCGCCTGCCTCAATGCTGTAAGGTTGCCGGGACGGGCTGAAACGGCGCGAGCAGTCCCGAGAAATTAGTTTCGAGGGCGCGCTTATACGTCGTTCCGACGTGCGCTTCGCTGTGATGATGTTCGGATCGCGATGGCGATCTATCATCTTCACGTCAAGGTCATCGGCCGTAAGGCCGGCTCCAGCGCGGTGGCCTCCGCCGCCTACCGCTCGGCCTCGCGACTGCGCGACGACCGGCTTGAGCGCAGCCACGACTTCTCCAACAAGCGCGGCGTCGTCCATTCCGAGGTCATGCTCCCGGAAGATGCGCCCGAGCAATGGAGCGACCGCGAACGGCTCTGGAACGATGTCGAGGCGTTCGAGGTCCGCAAGGACGCGCAGCTTGCCCGGGAGGTCGAATTCGCCATTCCGCGCGAGATGACGCAAGCACAGGGCATCGAACTCGCCCGCGACTTCGTGCAGGCGGAGTTTGTCGATCAGGGCATGATCGCCGACCTCAATGTGCATTGGGACATGGCCGAGGACGGGACGCCCAAGCCCCACGCCCATGTCATGCTGACCATGCGATCCGTGGACGAAAACGGCTTCGGCCCGAAGGTGCGGGACTGGAACCGCACCGAAATGGTCGAGCGTTGGCGGGAACGCTGGGCCGAGCTTGCCAACGAGCGGCTGGCCGAACTCGACATCGACGCGCGCATCGACCATCGCAGCCTGGAGGCGCAGGGCATCGCGCTGGAGCCGCAAAGCCAGATCGGCGCACCCGCGCAGCGGATCGAAGGCGAAGGCATCGAGGCCGCCGACCGCGCCGAAATGCACCGCGAGATCGCGCGCAACAACGGCGCCCGCATCATCGCCGATCCTTCGATGGCGCTGAATGCCATCACGCACCAGCAATCGACCTTCACGCGCCGCGACATGGCGATGTTCGCGCACCGGCACAGCGACGGCATCGAGCAGTTCAACGAGGTGCTCGGTGCGATACGCAGCGCGCCCGATCTGGTCGAATTGGGCCAGGACGGACGCGGCGAGGACCGCTTCACCACCCGCGAGATGATCGAGGCCGAGCAGCGCCTGCACCGCGCCGCCGACCTCATGGCCGAGACCGAACGCCATGAGGTCGGCGACAGGAACCGCGAAGCGGCACTGGCGCATGCAGAAGCGCGCGGCCTTGTACTTTCGGGGGAGCAGGCCGAGGCGCTGGCGCATATCACGGACGGGCGCGATCTCGCCGTCGTCGTCGGCTATGCCGGGACGGGAAAGAGCGCGATGCTGGGCGTGGCGCGCGAAGCCTGGGAAGCGGCGGGCTACGAGGTCCGGGGCGTGGCGCTGTCCGGCATCGCGGCCGAGAATCTGGAAAGCGGCTCGGGCATCGCGTCGCGCACCATCGCCAGCATGGAACATGGCTGGGGACAGGGCCGCGACGCGCTCACTTCCCGCGATGTGCTTGTCATCGACGAAGCGGGCATGGTCGGCACGCGCCAGTTGGAGCGCGTGCTGTCCCATGCCGCCGAGGCCGGCGCCAAGGTGGTGCTGGTCGGCGATCCGCAGCAGTTGCAATCCATCGAGGCGGGCGCGGCGTTCCGCTCCATTCACGAATGCCACGGCGGCGCGGAGATCGGCGAGGTGCGCCGCCAGCGGGAGGACTGGCAGCGCGACGCCACGCGCGATCTGGCGACCGGCCGCACCGGCGACGCGATCCATGCCTATGACGGTCACGGCATGGTCCATGCCGCGCGGACACGGAAACAGGCGCGTGACGATCTAATCGACCGCTGGGACCGCGACCGGCAGGCATCGCCCGACCAGAGCCGCATCATCCTCACTCACACCAACGACGAGGTGCGCGCGCTCAACGAGGCCGCGCGCGAACGGATGCGGGAAGCCGGCGATTTGGGCGATGACGTGCGCCTGACGGTCGAACGCGGCGCGCGCAGCTTCGCCAGCGGGGATCGCGTCATGTTCCTGAAAAACGAGCGCGGCCTTGGCGTGAAGAACGGCACGCTCGGGACCGTCGAACAGGTCAGCGAACGATCCATGTCCGTGCGCACCGACGACGGGCGCAGCATCTCGTTTGACCTCAAAGATTACGACCGCATCGACCACGGCTATGCCGCGACCATCCACAAGGCGCAGGGCATGACCGTGGACCGTACCCATGTCCTGGCGACGCCGGGCCTGGACGCCCATGGCAGCTATGTCGCCCTGTCGCGCCACCGCGACGGCATGGACCTGCACTATGGCCGCGATGACTTCGCTGACGAGAACAGGCTTGTCCGCACCCTGTCGCGCGACCGGGCCAAGGACATGGCGTCGGATTACGAGCCAGCACAGAGCTACGCCGCGCGGCGTGGCATCACCTTCCGCGAGCGGGTGGAGCGGGTGGTCGAGATCGTCAAGCAGGTTCCCGAGAAAGTGCGCGGTATGTTCGACGGGTTGCGCCTGCCCGCCGATGGCGGACAGGGGCCGGAACGGGCAGCGCCGGAACGGGCGGCGCCGGAAAGGGAGAAGGCGGCAGACCCGGAGGAGGTTTTGCGCCGCGCGCGGACCAGGGCGCTCGTCCGCCATGCCCGCGCCGTGGATGCCATCTTCGAGGCGCAGGAGCACGGCGGCAGGGCCAGCCCGGAGCAGGTGACGGAATTGCAGGACGCCCGCAAAGCCTTCGAGGAGGTGCGGCCCTACGGCCCGCACGACACCGAAGCCGCCTACAAGAAGGACCCGGAGCTTGCCTCGGAAGCGGCCACGGGCCAGGTCAATCGCACCGTGCGCGCCCTCCAGTTGGAGACCGAGCTGCGCACCGATCCGCAGCGCCGCGCCGACCGCTTCGTGGAACGTTGGCGGGAACTCGGCCAAGCCAGCCAGCGCCAGTATCAGTCGGGCGACATGTCCAGTTATAAGTCCACGCGGTCGGCGATGAGCGACATGGCGAAGAGCCTCGAACGCGATCCCCAGCTTGAATCCATCCTCGAAGGCCGCAAGCGAGACCTCGGTATCTCGTTCGAATCAGGCCGCCGACTCGGGCTGGAACTCGCCTTCACGCACGGCATCGACCTCGGCAGAGGTAGGGGTATCGGATTGTAGAACTATCCTATTTTCCGCCCCCTCTACGCCACACTAATACGACTGCTAAATATCTATTGCACAACAACAAATCATCGCTCTGTCTGGTCTCTGCAATCGTCAGAAACACCCGGCAGGAGGCAGCGCAGCCATGCTCGCACCAGACCGTATCGTCCGCATGAAAACCATTCTCGCCCGCACCGGCCTGTCCCGGTCCACCATCTACCGCAAGATCGCCGAGGGTACGTTCCCGCCTCGGATCAAGATCAGCATGAACGGCGCCGGCTGGCGGGAATCCGACATCGACCGCTGGATCGCCGATCCTGTCGGCTGGCGGCCACCAATGACGACGACTGACAGAATGGACGCGAACCGCACCACGTAGTTCAGAGATCATCGTCGAGTTCGTCGTCGTGGACCTCGGCGGCGCGCTGCTTCGCGTCGGCGATCAACTCTTTTGCGGATTCGCCCTTCGCCCAAGCGTCGAGCATGTCAGCCCAGCACTGAAGCATGATCTTCCGCTCGGCGAGGTAGCGGTTCACGTTGTAGATGGCCGCGATCCGGTTCCGGGGCGCGTGGGCCAAGCTCATCTCGATCCAGCGATCATCGAACTTGGCGCGGTTCAGGCCGGTCGAAAACGTGCGGCGCAGGTCGTGAACGCCGAAGCTCTGAAAGTCCGGGTCATCCTCGCGGATACGCTCTACCACCGTGTCGATTACGCGGTTGAGCGTGGCGTTGCTGATGGGCGTGTCGCCGTCGTATCGGCCGGGATGCAGGTATCGGCTGGCGCCGAACATGGTGCGGAACGCCGTCAAAATGTCGAGCGCCTGTTCGCTCAGCGGGACAACATGCGCCTTGCCCGCCTTCATGCGCTCGGCCGGGATCGTCCAGCGCGCGGCGGCGAAGTCGATTTCCTTCCATGTGGCGTCTATGAATTCCGACTTGCGAACGCCGGTCAGCAGGACAAACCTCACCGCTGAACGCAGCGTGGGTGCCGCTGTCACATGATCCAAGGCCGCCAGGACTGCGCGGACCTCAGATGGCGACAGCGCGCGCTCGCGCGGCTCGAAGGTGGCGATGGCGCTGGTGCGGATCGACTCGGCCGGGTTGCTCACATCCAGGCCGCATCCTTGGGCGTGGCGGAACACCAGTAATACGACTTCGCGGACATGCACGGCGACGGCTGGCCCGCGCTTCTCCTTAACCTCGTCGCACAGATGTTTGATACGCTGTGGCGTCACCTCCCCCAGCTTGAGCTTCGACAACTCTCCCGCGATGGCACGGTCATAGACAGATCGGCGCATCGCCAGGGTGCTGTCAGCCAGTTTCTCGGCCCCCGACTTGGGATCGGCTTTGTGCTTGAAATAGGCTTCCGCCCACCCGCCGAACGCAAACGCCTGGGCTGACGCGGTACGCTTCTCCACCTTGGCTTTCGACGGCGACTCGCCGCGCTCGACCTGACGCCGGGCACGCGCCAGCAGCGTCCTCGCCTCCGCAAGCGACACCTCCATTCCGTATTCCAGCGCGTCGGGCGCCCGCGTCAGATTGCGCGCCGCCTCGGCGCTATACCGGCCGATGGTCAACACCTCCTGCCGCCCGTTCACCCGGTACTGATACCGGAACGAGATGACCCCGGTCGGGGTGACGGCCGCGTGCATCCCGTCGCGGTCCGTCACCTTGTAGAGCTTGGCCTTCGGCTTGAGATTTTTCAGTTCTTTATCAGTGAGATCGCCCATAAATCCGCATCCGGTCCGGGGGCAAACGGATACCAACAAGGGGGCTGTTGGTAGCGAAAGCCCGTTTCTGGACCATCCTGCGCCGTACCAACATCGCTACCAACAAAGTGGCCGGGTTGGGGTGACATGCAGGGATACGGGGTGAGAAGAATAATCGTTGTTATTCAACGTGGTCTGGCGACTTTTGGCACGGAGCGAGATGGTCTGAAACCACCCTAATTCACTCCCACTCGATCGTGCCGGGCGGCTTCGAGGTCACGTCGTAGACCACGCGGTTGATGCCTTTGACCTCGTTGGTGACCCGCGTCGCGACGCGGCCTAGTAGCTCGTGCGGGAAGGGATAGTAGTCGGCGGTCATGCCGTCGGTCGAGGTCACGGCCCTGAGCGCGCAGACGTGATCGTAGCTGCGCATGTCGCCCATGACGCCGACGGTCTTGACCGGCAGCAGCACGGCGAAGGCCTGCCAGATCGCATCGTAAAGCCCGGCGTTGTGGATTTCCTCGAGATAGATCGCGTCGGCCTTGCGCAGGATGTCGAGCTTCTCGCGCGTGACCTCGCCCGGCACGCGGATCGCGAGGCCGGGGCCGGGGAAGGGATGGCGTTTCACCATGTCCTCGGGCAAGCCCAGATCACGGCCCAATTCGCGCACCTCGTCCTTGAACAGTTCGCGCAGCGGCTCGACGAGCTTCATCTTCATGCGCGCCGGCAGGCCGCCGACATTGTGATGCGACTTGATGGTGACCGACGGCCCGCCGGAAAAACTCACGGACTCGATCACGTCCGGATAGAGCGTGCCTTGCGCCAGGAATTCCGCGCCGCCGATCTTGTGCGCCTCCTCGTCAAACACGCCGATAAAGGTGGCGCCGATGATCTTGCGCTTCATCTCGGGGTCGGTGATGCCGGCAAGCTTTTGCAGGAACAAGCCGCTGGCGTCGCGATGCACCAGCGGGATGTTGTAGTGGTCGCGGAACAGGCCGACGACCTGCTCGGATTCGCCGGCGCGCATCAGACCGGTGTCGACATAGATGCAGGTCAGCCGGTCGCCGATGGCTTCGTGCAGTAGCACGGCGACCACCGATGAATCGACTCCACCCGACAGGCCACAGACCACCTTGCCCTGGCCGACCTGCTGGCGCACGCGGGCGATTGCCTGCGTCTTGAACGCCGCCATCGACCAGTCGCCGCGACAGCCGGCAACGCGATGGGTGAAGTTCTTGAGCAATGCCGTGCCGTGCGGTGTGTGCACCACTTCGGGATGGAACTGCACGCCGTAGAAGCGCCGTGCGTCGTCGGCGATGGCGGCGAAGGGCGCGCCGTCGCTGATGCCGACGACCTTGAAGCCCGGTGGCAGCATGTCGACGCGGTCGCCATGACTCATCCACACCTGCTCGCGCTGGCCCTTCTTCCACAACCCCTCGAACAGCTTGCAGCCGGCGGTGATCTCGAGAAAAGCGCGGCCGAATTCGCGATGGTCGGACGGCGAGACGCGGCCACCGAGCTGGGCGCACATGGTCTGCTCGCCATAGCAGATGCCGAGCACCGGCACGCCGAGCTCGAAGACCTGCTGCGGCGCGCGCGGCGAGGCCTGTTCGTGCACCGAGGCTGGGCCGCCCGACAGGATCACCGCTTTGGGCGCGAAGGCGGCGAGCGCGTCGGCCGCCATGGCGAAAGGATGGATCTCGCAATAAACGCCGCTCTCGCGCAGCCGCCGGGCGATGAGCTGAGTCACCTGGCTGCCAAAATCCAGGATCAGGACCTTTTCGGCGGTGGGCGCGGTCATGGCGCGGGCATCATCCTTGAGCGGGCGCATCCGGCGCAACCGCCTTGCGTTCGAGCACGGCGACGAAGAACCCATCGGTGCCGTGCCGCGCCGGCGTCAGGCGCAGCATCGTGCCTTTCTCCGGCAGCTTGCCGCCGATGACGTCGCGCCAGACGCGCCAGGCTGGCAGCAAGGCGAAGTCGGGATGCGCGCCCATGAAAGACTCGATCTGCTGCTCGTCCTCCTCGCGCAGCAGCGAGCAGGTGGCATAGACCAGCCGTCCGCCGGGCTTCACCAGCCGCGAAGCCGAATCGAGGATGTCGGCCTGGAGCGCGGTCAGCTCGGCGAGGTCCTCGGGCTTCAGGCGCCACTTGGCGTCGGGATTGCGCCGCCAGGTGCCGGTGCCGGTGCATGGCGCGTCGACGAAGACTCGGTCGAAGCTCGCCTTGTGCCGCTTCACCCATTTGTCGCGCGCGCCCGACAAATGCAGGCGCTGGACGATGCTGGCGCCGGCGCGGCGCAGCCGCTCGGTGGCGCGTTCGAGCCGCCGAGCGGAAATATCGCTCGCAATTAAATGCCCCCGATTGTTCATGCTGGCAGCGAGCGCCAGCGTCTTGCCGCCGGCGCCGGCGCAGAAATCGATCACCCGCATGCCGGGCTGTGCGTCGGCGAGCAGCGCCGCGATCTGCGAGCCTTCGTCCTGGACCTCGATCAAGCCGTCGCGGAAGGCGGGCAGGGTGCCGAGCGGCACGCGCTCCTTGAGGCGGAGGCCGAGTGGTGACAGCGCCGTCATCTCGGCTTCGACGCCGGCGCGTTGGAGCGCGATGCGCGCCTTGCCGCGGTCGCCTTTGAGCGTATTGGCGCGCAGATCGAGCGTCGCTTCGCCGTTGAGCGCAGTGGACTCGCGCGCCAAATCCTTGCCGAGCGCCGCCGCAAGGTGCGGCCCCAGCCATTCGGGATAGTTGCCGCGCACGTGCGGCGGCATGTCCTTGTGCTCGAGGTCGCGGCCGGCAAGCGACGACACCATCGCGTTCTCGCCGTCGGACAGCGGCGCCGGGCGGAAACGGTCGCCGTCGCAGGCCTCGCGGATTTGGCTCGCCTTCCAGCTTTCGACCAGCGCCAAAGCCGCCAGCAGGCGCCGCCGCGCATCCGCCGGCAGGTCGTTGCTGGTGCGCGCGATCCACCAATCGAGCTCCGCGCGGTGGCGCAGCACCGCGTAGATATGCGCCGAGATCGCCGCGCGGTCGGAGGAACCGGCGAAGCGGTGGCGGCGGAACCAGTCGGCGACGATGTCGTCGGCGGGCGCCGTCCCTTTGTCGATTTCCGCCAGTAGTCCGATCGCCGCCTCGACCTGCGCGCCGGGCGTCACAGGTCCTGCCGGTAGTTTGGCGACTCGCGGGTGATGGCGATGTCGTGGACGTGGCTCTCGCGTAGTCCGGCGCCGGTGATGCGCACGAATTTGCAGTTGCGCTGCATCTCGGCGATCGTCCGGTTGCCGGTGTAGCCCATTGCCGCCTTGAGGCCGCCGACCAGCTGGTGGACGACATTGGCCACCGGGCCCTTGTGCGGCACGCGGCCTTCGACGCCTTCGGGCACCAGCTTGAGCTCGCTCTGGACTTCCTGCTGGAAGTAGCGATCGGCCGAACCGCGCGCCATGGCGCCAACCGAGCCCATGCCGCGATAGCTTTTGTACGAGCGGCCCTGATAGAGGAAAACCTCGCCCGGGCTTTCGTCGGTGCCGGCAAAGAGCGAGCCGAGCATGACGCAATCGGCGCCGGCGGCGATCGCCTTGGCGAGATCGCCCGAGAACTTGACACCGCCGTCGGCGACCACCGGCACGTTCTTCTTGCGGCAGGCCTCGACCACGTCGACGATCGCCGTCAGCTGCGGCACGCCGACGCCGGCGACGATGCGCGTCGTGCAGATCGAGCCCGGTCCGATGCCGACCTTGACCGCGTCGGCGCCGGCGTCGATCAGCGCCTCGGCGCCCTCGAGCGTGGCGATGTTGCCGGCGACGATCTGGGTATAGTTGCTGAGCTTGCGAATGCGGTTGACGGCATCAAGCACACGCGACGAGTGACCGTGCGCGGTGTCGACCACCAGCACGTCGACGCCGGCGTCGAACAACGCCTCGGCGCGTTTGACGCCGTCCGGGCCGGTGCCGGTAGCGGCGCCGACGCGCAGGCGCCCGGCCTCGTCCTTGGTGGCGTTGGGAAAGCGCTGCGATTTTTCGATATCCTTCACCGTGATCAGGCCGACGCAGCGGAAATCCTTGTCGACAACCAAAACTTTTTCGATCCGGTGCTGATGCAGCAGCTTCTTCGCCTCGTCTCGCGTCACGGTCTCGCGCACGGTGACCAGATGATCCTTGGTCATCAGCTCGGCGATCGGCTGGTTGGGATTCGACGCAAAGCGCACGTCGCGGTTGGTGACGATGCCGACCAGCTTCCGGCTCTGGCGCTCGACCACCGGAATGCCGGAAATCCGGTTGTCGGCCATCAGCTTGAGCGCGTCGGCGAGAGTCGCGTCGGGATGGATGGTGACCGGGTTCACCACCATGCCGGCCTCGAATTTCTTCACTTTGCGGACCTCGTCCGCTTGTTCGGTGATTCCGAGGTTGCGATGGATGACGCCGAGGCCGCCGGCTTGCGCCATGGCGATGGCGAGCGCGCTTTCGGTCACCGTGTCCATGGCTGCCGAAATCAACGGGATGCCCAGCGCCACTTCGCGCGTCAGGCGCGTCCGGGTGTCGGTGTCGGTGGGTAGGACGGCGGAGGCCGCAGGCACGAGCAGGACGTCGTCGAAAGTCAGCGCCTGCCGGATATCCATCAATGCCTCCCGTTCGCCCGGGCTCGGGCGAGGTTGGCGCCGCATAATACACGGAAGCGTCTCTAAGGGAAGCGCGCCAAACGCCGCGCGACGCATGCCTCGGATGCCGGAAAGCCTAGGCGCCGTGCCCACGAAAGCCCTGCGCCACGAGATAGACCTCGGCCGATTCGCTGCGCGAGGCCGGCGGCTTGGCATGACGGATTTGCGCGAAGTCGCGCTTCAGGCGCTGCAACAGTTCGCCTTCGGCGCCGCCTTGATAGACCTTGCAGACGAAGGTACCGCCCGGCGCCAGCACTTCGGTGGCGAAATCATAGGCGGCTTCGGCGAGCGCGACGATCTTCAGGTGATCGGTTGGGCCGTGCCCGGTTGCCGGCGCCGCCAAGTCCGATAGCACGATGTCGGCCGGGCTGCCGAGCGCTACTTTGATGCGCGCCGACGTGTCGGCGGCGGTGAAATCGGCGCGGATGAGCGTCGCACCGGCGATCGACGGCATGTCGAGCATGTCGACGCCGAGCACGAAGCCTTTGCCCCGGTCGCTGCCCGTCCGTTGCACAGCAATCTGCGTCCAGCCGCCGGGTGCGGCGCCGAGATCGACCACACGCGCACCCGGTTTCAGCACGCGGAAGCGGTCGTCGAGCTCGGCCAGCTTGAACGCCGCACGTGAGCGATATCCCAGCCGCTTGGCCTCGCGCACATAGGGGTCGTTGAGCTGGCGTTGCAGCCATTGGGTCGACGACGCCGTGCGACGGCGGGCGGTCTTAACGCGCACCGCGGCGCCGCGCGGCGGCCCGCCGCCCCGGGCGCCGGCGCCGCTGCGGCTGCCGGATGGCCACGATCCCTTGCGCGCCATCAGGCGAGACGCGAGCCGCCGGCGTCGACCAGGCTCATCAGGATGCCCTCGCGGATGCCGCGATCGGCCACCGCGAGCTGCCCGATCGGCCAGAGCGAGCAGATCGCCTCGAGAATGGCACAGCCCGCGAGCACGAGGTCGGCGCGGTCCTGGCCGATGCAGGGATGCGCCGCGCGCTCGGCATAGGCCATCGACACGAGTTGGCGCGTGACGCGCGCGATCGACGCGAAATCGAGCGCGGAACCGTCAACGCGCGCCCGGATATAGCGCGGCAGGTTGAGATAGAGCGCACTCAGGATGGTGACCGTGCCGGAGCTGCCGAGCATCTGGACCTCGCCGGCGCGGATGTGCCGGCCGATGGCAAAGCGCGCCTCGAAGGCCGCCAGGTTCTCGCGCATTTCCTCGACGATGGCGCGGTAGGTCGCCGCCGCGAGCTCGCGGCCGCCGTAACGGTCAGCGAAAGTGACGACGCCTTGCGGGATCGAGATCGAGCCCTCGATGATCGGCGCCACCGACGGATCGGGCGGCACCGAAACCCAAACCAGCTCGGTCGATCCGCCGCCGATGTCGAAGACCAGCGCGCGCGGCTTGCGGCGATCGAGCAGCGGCGCGCAGCCGGTCACGACCAGCCGGGCTTCCTCGTCGCTCGAGATGATCTCCATGACGATGCCGGTCGCCGCGCGGATGCGCTCGAGAAACTCGGCGCAATTCTGCGCGCGCCGACAGGCTTCGGTCGCGACGTAGCGCCCGGCGGCGACCCGCCGGCCGGCGACCCGCTCGGCGCAGATCCTGAGCGCCTCGATGGTGCGCGTCATCGCCACCTCGGAAAGCCGGCCGGTTGCGGCCAAGCCTTCGCCGAGCCGCACGATCCGCGAGAACGCCTCGACGACGCGGAAGCCGCTCCGGCCGGTGGCGCGGGCCATCAGCAGACGGCAGTTGTTGGTGCCGAGATCGAGGGCGGCAAAGGTCGCGGCACCCCCTTCGCCGATGAAAGGTTGCTGGGGCGGCGAGAGCGGTGTCGGCACGCGGCGGCTCGTTAAACGGGGTTTGACCGATGCTACCGCATCGCCGCAGCGAAGCGAAGCCGCCTGGGGCCGGGCGCACGGCGCGTTTCCGCGCGATTGTTCGGCGGTGCAGCATGGGGCATGCGGTTGCAGCCGATTAAATGCGGCGCCCTCGACGCGCATATCACGGTCACGAGGTTGCCAATTCCGGCTGTCTCTCGGTTCGAAGGAGAAGTCTTATGCGTACGTTGATGGTTTTGCGGACGCTCGTGCTCGCCGCCGCGTTGTCTGCGCCCCTTGCCCAGGTTGCATTGGCCAACCAGCAGGAGCAGCAGGCTATGGCCAGCCAAGGCGCGACTGCCGCGCCGTACTCTGATGCCAGCCCGTACAGCGATTCACTGCTGGCGCCCACTGTCGGCGACTAACGCCCCACATCACGGATTGAGCCGTCGCCGATCGACGGCGGCTCAACCCGCGGTGTCAGGCCGTTCTTGAGATTACCTCGCAGAAAATTGATCAGCGCCTGCAGCGGCGCCGGCATGTGGCGCCGGCTCGGATAATAGAGGAAGAAGCCGTCCATTTCTGTCGGCATCCATGCGCCCAACAAGGGCGTTAGACGACCATCGGTAATCGCATCGTTGACATACTGCACGGACGTGTAGAGCACGCCGACGCCGTCGAGCGCCGCACGCACGGCCATCTCGGGATCGTTGACGATCAGCGATCCCTCGGGCGCGATTTCGAAGCTCTTGCCGTTCTCGTGGAAGCGCCACGGTATGAAGCCGCCTCCGGGCAGACGGAACCGGATGGCGTTGTGGCGCAGCAGATCGCGCGGCGTCGCCGGCGCCGGATTACGCGCGAGATAGGCGGGCGCCGCGATCAGGACCCTCTGGATCGGATCGGAAACGCGGACCGCGATCATGTCGCGGTCGACGCGGTTGCCCAGACGGATGCCGGCGTCGAAGCGATCGGCGACAATGTCGATCAGGTTCAAGTCGACCGAAATCTCGAGCTTGATGTCGGGATAGGCGGCGAAGAAGCGTTGCAGCACCGGCGCGAGAATAAAGCTCGCCGCCGGCGGCGGCACCGTAAGCCGAATGACGCCCGTGAGCTTGTCGCGGAAGGCGCGGACAGTGTCGATCGCCGCGTCGAAATCGGCGAACAGCGGCCGCAATCGTTCGAGCAGGCGTTCGCCGGCCTCGGTCGGCGCCACGCTGCGCGTCGTGCGGTTGAGCAGGCGCACGCCCAGCCGCTCTTCGAGTTCGCGGATGGTCTGGCTGAGGGTGGAGGGCGAGATGCCGAGCGCAACCGCGGCCTTGGCGAAGGAGCGACGCTCGGCAATCGCCGCGAAGGCGCTCATCTCCTCGAAACCGGGATTCCGCATTATTTCGATTCTCCGAACGGCTCATGCGGATTCTAGCCATCCGGGCAAGACAGCGACCGTGCCAATTTTGCAATGCAAACCAGCAGCGTCCACCGATCGGGCGTCGGCTATCCCGTTGCCGCGTCGAGCGGCTTGGCAACACCGGCTCTCCCCAAGCAGGTGAGGCCTGTGCTAAAAACCGCGCGAGGCCCCTGCTGGGGGATCGTCTAACGGTAGGACAGCGGACTCTGACTCCGCGAGTCTAGGTTCGAATCCTAGTCCCCCAGCCATTTCCGACATCCCGCGCATTTTCATCAAATTGCGCGCAGCCCCGGTTCGGCGGCCTTAGGGACCAGTTAAGGCCGCCTCCTTAACTTGGCGTGCCGGCAGCGCGCGCTGGCGGCTTCATTGTGGCGGCATGCGCTCGAACCCAACCAGATCACATCTGCTGCATACCAGCCGTCGCCTGTCGGCGATCAGCGCGGCGGTCATCGCGGCTACCATCCTGGCGGCAGGGCTGACGATCTGGGACCTGCGCGGCGACGCCATCGAGTATTACCAGCACGACATGACGAACATGGGCGTGCTCATCGCCGAGCAGACCTCGCGGTCGCTCCAGGCGGTCGATCTCGTCCTCCAGGAAACGCGGCAGAGAATAATCGATGGCGGTGTCACGAACGCCGCGAGTTTCGCGAATCGCATGGGCACGAAATCCATTCATCAGTTCCTGCTGACGGAACTCAAAGGCGTGCCGCAGGCGGAGGCGCTGATCCTGGTCGACGCCAATGGCCGCGTGGTCAACTACTCGCGTCAGTGGCCGGTCCAGTCGATCAACGTCGCTGACCGCGATTTCTTCCGGTATTTCCGCGATCACGACGATCCGCGGCCGTTCGTCAGCGCGCCGGTCGATGCGCGCTCGACCCAGCGGCGCACGTTCTACATCGTGCGCCGCGTCGACGATGCGCAGGGTAATTTCCTCGGCGTCGTCGAGTCGGCGATCTCGCCCGGTTATTGGGATGGGTCCTATCGCCATATCACGATCGAAAAGGACACGGTCGTGAGCTTTGTCCGGCGCGACGGTATCATCGTGGCACGCTATCCGTATGTCGATGCCATGGAAGGCCAGCGCGTGCCGCCGCAATCGCCCTGGTACAAGCGCGTCGCCGAGGGCGGCGGAAACTTTCGTTCGCAGCCTTGGGCGGACGGGATCATCCGCATCGTCGGCGTTCATCCGATCAACGAATTTCCGTTGGTCGTCGACGTCAGCTTCGCTGAGCAGGCGATGTTGGCCCATTGGCGTTTCCAAACCCTGTGCATCGTCATCGGCACGATCGTCATCGTGCTCGGTTTCGCCATCCTGTTCTCGGCGCTGACCGAGCAATTCAAGCGCCTCGAAGGCCAGGCGCGTCAGCTGACGGTTTCCTCCGACGCCTTGCGCGACGCGAAGGAAGAGGCGGAAAACGCGAGCCGCGCCAAGTCGATGTTCCTCGCCAACATGTCGCACGAAATCCGCACGCCATTGAACGCGGTGATTGGGTTTTCGCAGATCATCGAGCAGGGGATGTTCGGTCCGCAGCCGGCGCGGTACCGGGAATACGCGACGCTGATCCGGCGGAGCGGCGAGCACCTGCTGACGATCATCAACGACATCCTCGACATCGCCAAGCTGCAGTCGGGCAAGACCGAGCTGCGGCTGGAGAGCGCGGCGCTGGCGCCGATCATCGACGAGGCGGTGCGCCTGGTGGCGCCCAAGGCCGAGGCCGCCAAGCTGACGCTGGCCCAGGACATCGCCCCGGGCCTGCCGGCGGTGCGCGT
>JBOHLS010000044.1:0-14547 GCA_050729835.1 Allostellaceae bacterium
CAGCCAGGCATGGAACCCGCTCCGCGAGACACCGAGCGCCCCGCACACCCAAGCCGCCGGCCAGATCCCCCGGTGCTTCGCGATGAAGGTGAACCTCACGTCGATTCCTTCGCGAAGTAGGCCGCGGCTTTTTTTAGGATGTCCCGCTCCGCCTTTAGCTTGATCACCTCGCGGCGCAGCCGCTCGATCTCCAGCTGCTCCGGCTTCATCCGGCCCCGGCCCGGAAACGCGTACTGCGGATCGGCCGCAAACGCCTTCACCCAAAGCCGTAACACGTTCGGGTGAACGTCCAGATCACGCGCCGCTTGCGCGACCGAAACCCCACGCTCCTTTACCAGCCGCACCGCCTCGAGCTTGAACTCCTTGCTGAACGTCCGTCGCCCCATCGCCAGCCTCCGGTTCCATGGTCAACACCTTAACTCGGTGTCTTCAGAACCGGCAGCAGCCCATTAGGCTTTATTGGCTGATGCGATTTACGCGGTGTAGCAAGCATGCGCCGCAAAATCTCATCGCGTCGCGCGTCAGGGGAATCAATCTTCGTGTCGTTCATAAAACCAGCATATCACATCCCAGCTACCGACGAAGAATTGCGTCTGATTGGAGAACCAGCCGCCATTCAAGGACAGATCGAATGGATGATGCAGCACACTCTGATTTTTAGTTTGGGCACATTACCCGACGCTGCGAGAGCCATTCTTGGGTCTGCTGGCGTAGGAACTGAAGTGGACCCGATCGGTTGCAACACCGCCGCCGTGCCCGTAACGGGCAAAGCCCGCGCCGAATAACGGACGATACCTCCATGCAAGCTCGCGCGGGCAGCATCGGATTCCCTTCCCGCCGCCGCGGCCAATCCGCTACAAGGGCCGCGCTCCATGCTATTCATCTCCGACATTTTCATTCTGGTTTCCTGCCGGCGACGCTGAGCGCCGCGCCCTCGAATTCTCCGCCCTGCCGATGATGCGCGACCTGCTCGCCAGCCTGCCAAACGCGGAGAAGATCATCTTCATGTTCATGGTGTGCCCTATCACGCCGCGCACCAGCCGCCGCCGGGGAAGCCGCGCGGCGCTGGTCTGGGGCGCGTGCAAAGCGCGGATCGCCGCGCTGGCCACGGCGACGCCGCATGCGCGGCTGGTCGATTTCATGATTCCGAGCCCGGTGACGCGAGCGGACGACAATTACTGGGACCCGCTGCATTACCGGGTGCGCATCGCAACCTGGCTCGCCAAGAGCCTGCGCGCCGCCGCCGACGGAAAGCCGCGCGTCGAGACCGCAGGCTACGTCGTGCACTGAGGCGCCGGTTGTCCGGCGCGTCGTCTCACGCCACCGGCTCGGCGAGGACTTCCTTCACCTTGCCGGCGAGCTGCTTTAGCGAGAACGGCTTGGGCAGGAAGTGGATCTCGCGCTCGTCGCCAAGGCGCTTCCTGAACGAATCCTCGGTATAGCCCGAGATGAAGATGACCTTGAGGTCGGGATGGTGCCGGCGCAGCGTCGCCACCAGGCCCGGCCCGTCCATCTTGGGCATGACGACGTCGGTGACGACGAGGTCGATCTTGTCGCCGCGCGCCATGATCTCGAGCGCCGCCTCGCCGCTCTTGGCTTCGAGCACCTTGTAGCCGCTGTTTGCGAGCGCCCGCGCCGAGAAGAGGCGCACCGGGTCCTCGTCCTCGACCAGCAGGACCGTGCCGGCGCCGCTTAAATCGCGCGCGCCGGACTCGCCGGCGTCGGGCCGCGCCGGCTCGGGCGCGACGCCGTCGTGCCGCGGCAGGAAGATGGAGAAGGTCGCGCCCTTGCCGGGCTCACTGTCGACGAAGACGAAGCCGCCGGTCTGCTTGACGATGCCGTAAACCGTCGACAGGCCGAGGCCGGTGCCCGAGCCCAACTCCTTGGTCGAGAAGAACGGCTCGAAGATGCGGTGCTGGATGTCCTTGGGGATGCCGTGGCCGGTATCCGTCACCTCGATGAGCACATAGTCGCCCGGCGGCATGACCTCGTGGCCACGGAACATCTCGTGGTTGCTGGCGATGTTCGCGGTGCGGATCGACAATGTGCCGCCCTGGGGCATGGCATCGCGCGCGTTGACCGCGAGATTGATGATCACCTGCTCGATCTGGCCCTGGTCGACCTTTACCAGCCACAGCTTCGGGTCATGCACGACCTTGAGCTCGATGTTCTCGCCGATCAGCCGGCGCAGCAGGTTGGAAAGCTCCGCCAGCGCGTACTTGACCGCGAGCACGCGCGGCTGCAGCGCCTGCTGGCGCGAGAAGGCCAGCAGTTGACGGACGAGATTGGCGGCGCGGTTGGCGTTCTGCTTGATCTGCATGATGTCGCCGTAGGTCGCGTCGTTCGGCCGGAATCGCACGAGCAGCAGATCGCAGAAGCCGATCATCGCCGTCAGCAGGTTGTTGAAGTCGTGCGCCACGCCGCCAGCGAGCTGGCCGACCGCCTGCATCTTCTGCGACTGGGCGAATTGCGCCTGCAGGCTCTTCTGCTCGGTCTGGTCGATGAAGTGAAGAATGAAGCCGCCGCCGGCGGTCTCGGCGGCTTCGTCGCCGAGGCGGCTGATGAAGATCTGCGCCGATTTGCTGCCGGCGCCGGCGAGCCGGACTTCCACCGGGCCCGGAACGACACGGCCCTCGCTCGCCGCCCTGAGCTGACCGAAGGCGGCGTCCTGGTCCTCGGGCTTGAGGAACTCCAAGAGCGGCCGGCCGATCACGCCCGCGGGCTCGAGCCCGACCAGCGAGCACAGCGCGTCGTTGGCCTCGGCGATGCGGCCGTCGCCGTCCATCAGCGCGATGCCCACGGGTGCGTTCGCAAAAAACCGGCGGAAGCGCTGGCGCGAGACGCGCAGCTGCTCTTCCCACTGGCGCTCGGGCGTGAGGTCCCTGACCACCGAGCGGGTGCGCAGACTGTCGCCGGCGCGCACCACGCTCTGGCTGATGAGGGCGTGGATGCGGTGGCCGTCGGCGCTCTTGAGCACGACCTCGCCGCGCGTCTCGCCGCCCTCGAACGGCGCGTAAGGCGGCGTGCCGGGAGGCGGCCGCTCGTCGAGGAAGTCGCCGAGCTTGTCGCCGCTGTCGACCAGTTCCTGCGCGCCGCGGCCGAGCCATTGCGCCAGCGCCTCGTTGACGAAGAGGAAGCGGCCGGACTGGTCGACCGAATAGAAGCCGATCGGCGCATTGTCGAGGAAGTCGGCGAGCTTCATGCGCTCGTCGCGCAGCATCTGCTCCATGGTGTGGCGCGCCGTCACGTCCTGGAAGCTCCACAGCGTATAGCCCTGGCGGGCGGAGAGCGGCGCGACGATCAAGTTGAACCATTGCATATCGCCCGCCGCATTGGCGATCGCCAGCACGCCGAGCGCCTGGCCGGCACGCAGCGCATCGTGCTTCAGCCGCATGAGATCGATGCCGCCGGCGCGCGCACCCAGCGCCGCGAGCGGCGCGCCCTGAAGCGCGGGAAAGAAGCGGCGGAAGGCGCCGTTGGCATAGACCGCGTCGTCGTTGGGCGACAGGACGAGGTGCGCGCCGGGCGAAGCCTCGATCGCCTGGCTCATCAGGTCGATGCGCCGCGACAGCAGCCGGTGCATCTGCTTGGCGACGACGCTGGCGACGCCAGCGCCGAGGGCGAAGGTCGCGGCTAGCACCGCGACCGGCCGCAGCAGCAGCGCATTGCCGATGTGAAAGAGCAGCAGCCCGGTGAGCGCAAGCGCGAGCGCCGAGAGCAAGACCGAGAGAGCGCCGAGCGCGCGCACCCAGGCGACGCCGCCGCCGGCGACCACATCATCGGGCAGCACCGACGCCGACGCCGCGATCGGAACGGTCGCGGCGCGGGACGCTGCATCCCCCCCGTATCGCAGCTCCATCTGCTTCGCAGCCTAGCACGCGCTGCCGCGGCCGGATCAGGCGGCGGGCGCGTTTTCGGTCGCTCCCCTCGGCACCCGAGTCGCGGTGCGCGGCGACCATCGCCGTAGCATGGTTAACGGGAAGTTAAAAGGCCGGCTTCGGGGAGCGGCGAGTCTGCGGACGACGAAACCGCCGACGCAGCGGCTCAGTCGTCGCGGTGGGTACGCTCCATGCGCTCATGGCGCTCTTGGGCTTCGAGGCTAAACGTAGCTATGGGTCGCGCCTCGAGCCGGCGAATGCCGATCGGCTCGGTGGTCTCTTCGCAATAGCCGTAGCTGCCATCCTCGATGCGCATCAGCGCGGCATCGATCTTGGAGATCAGTTTGCGCTCTCGGTCGCGCGTGCGGAGCTCGGTGTAGCGGTCGGTCTCGAGTGTGGCGCGGTCGGCGATGTCGGCCTCGGCCAAGCTCTCTTCTTTGAGCTGCTGCAGCGTCGCGTTCGATTCGGCCAGCAGCTCGGCCCGCCAGCGCAACAGCTTCTGGCGGAAATATTCGCGCTGCACGGGGTTCATGAATTCTTCGTCTTCCGACGGGTGATAGCCGGGAGGAAGCATCGTCCGCATTACCAAACCCTCGCAAACCCCCACGGGGACGACTAAAGCGGCGCGGAGTATATGAATCGCAGGGCTTGCGGGCAAGCGCCGCAATACGCTGATTTCTCAGGTTTTTCCAGATTCTTCAAGCGGCAATCGCCGGCGCGGGGCGAACCGCTCAATCGAGCGATGGCTTGCCGGCGGTGGCAGCCAGCCCGGCCGACGGCGGCGCCGCGGCTTCTTCCTCGTGCTGGATCAGCAGCTTCGCCGTCTTGAGCGCGCGATAGAACTGGTCCTCGGCGAGCAAGCGGCGGATCTCGCCGAGCATGCCGCGCGCCGCCGGACGCGCCTGCTCGTATTCCGCCAGTTGGCGATTGATGCTGGCGAGGAACATGTCGGCCTTGCCGGCAAACAGGTATTGGCACTGGATGGCGAAATAGATGCGACGCGCCGGCGTGGTCGCCTTCTCTTCCGGCAGCACGTCCTTCTCGCGCAGCAAGGCGGCGTTGGTGTGGATCAGAATCTTGGCCATCGGGCCGGAATTCTCGATCACCACGCCGTTGAGGATGAGTTTTTCGCGCGGCTTCAGATTGATGGTCAGCGGCATTCTACGGCCTGACTCGGCGCTGTTTGCAGTCCCCCGCCACTCCTTCTAGGGGCGAAGCTTTAGGATTGCGTTAAGCCGGGAGTCGCGCCGTGGCCGCCGACCGCGCGATTTTTACCTTAATTATCCAGGAGCTTAGCCACACCTTGGACACGGCGGTTTTAGGGCTTTCTTAAACCGGGCAGCCTAAATTCGCCACCATGCAGACGCGATTTTCCAATCCGGTCAGCGCCGCCGCGCGCACCAATGCCGCGCCGGCCGCCCGCCCGGTCGAGACCGAAAGCGAAGCTGACTGGCTCGTCGACATCGGACCCGTCCTGTCGCTCGACAGCCTGCCGCCGCCCGCAACCAAGCGCTGGGTCATCCGCCGCAAGGCGGTGGTCGTCGCCGCGGTGCGCGCCGGCGTCATCAGCCTCGAAGAGGCCTGCCGGCGTTACACGCTGTCGATCGAGGAGTTCCTCGCCTGGCAGCGCCTGGTCGACAGCCACGGCCTGCCCGGCTTGCGCGTCACCCGGCTGCAGGATTACCGCAGCCTCGGCGCCACTCCCGCCGCCGGCGCCACGCCGGCGAGCACCGCCGTTCCGGCCAACCGGCCGCCGGCGCGCCGCCTACCCTGACTTAAGCAGTCCTTCACCGCCGTCGCTCTACGTTCGTCGCGGACGCCACGCCCGCGCGAGCTGTGAACCATGAGCCTTTCGATCAACACCACCGGCACCATCGACCGCCGTCCGTCGTCCGCGCGCGCGCCGGAGGATGCGGCGCTCGAGATCGCGCTCGCCGCCCACGGCATCCCGACACCGCAGATCCGCAAGCTGGTCCGTCTCGCCGCGCCGCAAGCCGGCGACGACCGCACCGAAGCCCTCGCCCGCGCCCTCGCCCAGCTCTATCTCTTCAATCCGCTCGGCGATGCCGCCGCCCGGTTCCTCTTCGTCGGCACGCCTGGAATCGGCAAGACGCTGGCGATCGCCCGGCTGGCGGCGCGCGCCACGGAGCGCGGCCGCACCGTGCGGCTCGTCACCTGCGACGGCGCGCGTCGCGCCGGCATCGAGCAGCTGCGGCACTTTGCGACCGCGCTGGGCATCGAGCTCGAGATCGCCGCCGACCCGGCGGCGCTCGGCGCGCTCGGCGCCAATCACGGCGCCACGACGCTGATCGACAGCGCCGGCATCAATCCCTACAGCCCGAACGAGCGTGCCGGGCTCGCGGCGCTGCTCGACGCGGCGCAGGCGGAGCCGCTGCTGGTGCTCGCTGCCGGCGGCGATCCCGCCGATACGGTCGAGACTGCGCACATCTTCCGCGACCTCGGCTGCCAGCGCTTTGTCGTCACGCGGCTCGACATCGTCCATCGTCTCGGCAGCGTCATGGCGGTGCCCGAAGCGCTCGGCATCGCCTTCGCCGAAGGGCTGGGCGCAACCGCGCTTGGCCAGGGCGTCGAAACTTTCACCGCGGCGTCGCTTGCGGCACGGCTGATGAACGGGAAATAGCTATCAGCTGTCAGCTGTCAGTTTTCAGAAACCGATGTCATTGCGAGCGCCGCAGGTGCGAAGCAATCCAGTGAGCACGCAACCTGGATTGTTTCGCCTTCGGCTCGCAATGACGATGAATACCAAGAGCTGAGGGCTGACAGCTGATCGCTAATTCACCCCGCCTGCCGGCGGCGGTTCTGTTCGGCGCGCGCCGAGGCGGCGATCTCGGAGCGGCGCACGCCTTGGTAAGCCTCGCTCAGGCCTTCGCGCGCCTGGGAGATCTTGACGCCGGCCTCGGCCAGCGACTGCTCGATGCGCGCCCGGCGTTCGGCCATGGCGGCGATATGGTGCGATGCGCGGCCGGCGGCCTCGGCCGCCTTCTGCTCGCCGTCGATCTTGACCTGCTGCTGATGCAGCGCCTGGACCAGGCGCTCAAGCCCGACGATCTCCTGACGGCGCTCCTCAAGCTGCCGGCGAAAGGTCGCGCGGATGTGATCGGTGCCCTTCATGTCACCACTCCCGTCACGGCACGCACTGGCGCTAGGGCAAAGCCCACCCCGCGACTCGTGCATTTGCGATTCGTTGTGGCCACTGGTCACAGGGCCTTTCGCCCGAATGTGGCCCCAATTCGCTCGCTCGGGCGCCACGCCTTATCTTCGCCGACGTGGCTTAATTGCCGGTTAAATCAGGACAATTTGCCATTTCCGAGTCGTTAGCCTGTGACGAAGTTGTGGCTACATGGCCCTTTTTCGATCACAGATATGGAGGAGGGGTAAAAAAATGCTCCGGGATTTCTAAAATTAACGGTTTTTTTACGCGGCACGGTAAGGATGATTAAAGTTACTATTCTCCAAACAGCCGCATCGTCGGGGGTTCGTTATGCGTGTGCTTCTGATCGAGGATGATTCGGCCACCGCCGCCAGCATCGACATGATGCTCAAGAGCGAGGGCTTCATTTGCGATACCACCGACCTTGGCGAGGACGGGCTCGAGATCGGCAAACTCTACGATTACGACATCATCGTGCTCGACCTCATGCTGCCGGACATCGACGGCTACGAGGTGCTCCGCCGCCTACGCGCGGCGCGGGTACGCACGCCGATTCTGATCCTGTCGGGGCTCAACGAGCTCGACAACAAGATCAAGGGCCTGGGCTTCGGCGCCGACGACTTCCTCGGCAAGCCGTTCGACCGGCGCGAGCTGATCGCCCGCATCCAGGCGATCGTCCGCCGCGCCAAGGGCCATTCGGAATCGGTGATCCGCACCGGCAAGCTCACCGTCAACCTGGACAGCCGCACCGTCGAGGCCGACGGCGCGCCGCTCCACCTGACGGGCAAGGAATACGGCATCCTCGAGCTCTTGAGCCTGCGCAAGGGCACGACGCTGACCAAGGAGATGTTCCTCAACCATCTCTATGGCGGCATGGACGAGCCCGAGCTCAAGATCATCGACGTCTTCGTCTGCAAGCTCAGGAAGAAGCTCGCCAACGCCACCAGCGGCGAGAACTACATCGAGACCGTGTGGGGCCGCGGCTATGTGCTGCGCGATCCGCCGGCCGGCGACCTGGTGGCCAGCGAGCTGGCGCGGGTTGCGGTCAAGGCCTGAATTTTCTTCGTCCCTTTACCGGGGGGTGTGAATTTCCGGGGGGTTTCAAAACGGCGGCACAGAACGTGCCGCCGTTTTTATTTGCATGGCGTAGCGCAGCCCGGCCAGCGGGCCGGGCGTCGTGCGAAGTCGACATAAAAAATCAGTTTGCGGCAAACGTCGCGCGCTTGTCGGCTTCGGCCAGCGTCAGATTCGCGCCGACACTCTCGGCATAACGCGCGGTGAAATAGGCGTGCACCGTGCGCGCGGTCAGCGCTGCGACCTCGGCCGCCGGCGTCAGCGCCGCCTTGAGCTCGGCGGTCAGGTTCACCGCCTCGCCCGCCGCCACCGCCGACAGACCCTTGCCTTGGCGCGCCAGCGTCACCGTACCGCCACGCGGCAGCGTCTCGGCCGCCAGCAGCACTAGGTTGCAGGCGAGCTTCTGCCACGACGAGTCCAGCGCGTCGAAGGCACCGGGCCAGTCGCAGCGCACTTTGCCGCCTTCGAGGATGCCGGCGACCAACGCCTTGGCATCAGGCGCGCCGCCGCCGACGCCGCCCGCCCCATAGGCGAAGCGATAGAATTGCAGCCGCATCGCCGCGCGCCGCGCGCTCTGGCCGATCAGCGCCGTGGCGTCGCGCATGAAGCCGGCGTCGCCGTCGCTCAGCAGCTCGACGCCGTTGTTGATGGCGCCGACCGGGCTGATGAGCTCGTGGCAGAGCCGCGAGGCGAGCAACTCAAGGACGCGGAATTCAACTTGCATGCGGCCGGAACCCTATAATGCCAACCCGATTCGCGACAACGACCCATAATCTGATCCGTCATCGCGAGCGGTGCGAAGCGATCCAGATCACGCATGGCCAGATTGCTTCGCGGCCCTCCCGGTCGCTCGCAATGACGACGGCTGCGTTAGAACCTGTGCAGCTTCTTCAGCAGCGTTTCGATGTTGGCTTGCAGCGCGCGCTCGTCGGCGAGGCGAAGCCGCGTGCCGAAGATTGCCGACTCGTCGAAGGTCGCGGTGCCGCTGGCGGTGACCGAATATTCCGCGTTGGTCCCCAGCCCGATCAGCCGGTAGAGCACGGTGGCGGTGACGGTGGTGTCGTCGGTCAGCGCGAATTTCGGCTGGTCGAGCTCTTGCAGCGCGGCATCGAGGTGATAGCGCGGTTTCCGTCCCGTCGCGAGATAGCCGGAGGATTTCAGGCTCTGCTCGAGCGCTTGGCGGAAGGCGTCGGCGCCAACCGCGGGCGGCGACGAGGCGTCGGTCGGGCGGCTGCCGGCCACGTCGCCGACCACGACCGCGTTCTTGACCACCCAGTTGGGCTTGCCCGCCGGCGGGTCGGCCGCGACCATGCCTTGCGTGGTCGCCGGCGGCGAGGTGCAGGACGCGAGTGCGCACGCGATGCCAACCGCCACCATGCTCAACCCGTTCCCCCGCGCCATCCCGCTTCCTCCGCCTCCAATCCTAACCCGGCGCGGCCCGCCGGGTCGCGTCCGCCGCGCGGCTGACGCGCTCGCCTTCATCTAAATCTTTAGGCGTATTGGTGTTGAAGAACGGATCGTGGGGCTGTGCCGGAAATTCGACCACCGCGAGGCGATGGCGCGCGGTCCACTGATCGACCTTGCGCAGGCCCGAATTCAGCGCGGCGCGCAGATCCGCGCGAAAGCCGAGCGGCCACAGGCCGAAGACCGGATGGCTGCGCCCGTTCGAGGCGGCGCAGGCGAGATCGTGCCGCCCATCGCTCACCGCGTCGGCGAGCCGCATAACCAGGTCCGTCGGCAGGAACGGCGCGTCGGTGGCGAAGCTGGCGACATGCGTCGCGCCGGCGACGTGCGATTGCGCCCAGTCGAGCCCGGCGAGCACTCCGGCGAGCGGCCCGGCAAAGTCGGGGATGCTGTCGCTCACAACCGGCAGACTGAATTCGGCGAACCGTGCCGGATCGCCGTTGGCGTTGAGCACCAGCGCGGTCACCTGCGGCCGCGCCCGCGCGATCACCCGCGCCAGGATGGTCGCGCCCGCCATAACACGCAGCGACTTGTCGCCGCCGCCCATGCGGCGTGACAGCCCGCCCGCCAGCAGCACGCCAGCGATTTTCATCGCATGCCCCCTCACCCAGCTTTAGGTAAGGCTCGCCTCACCCGGCTCGCCAACCTAAAGCAACCCTCTCCCCCTTTCAGGGGGAGACGAAAGGGTGAGGGGGTGCTTACCGTCGTTGAAATACCGATCATTGAGAAATCGCCATTACACCGCGTCCTCGGCGAGCGAGGCCTTGCGCTGATGGTGCGGGCTTTCGCCGGCGACACGCGCGCCGTCGTCGTCGCGCACGATGCGCCCCTCGCCCGACAACGCGACGAAGCGCTTACCCTTGGCGCGGCCGATCAGCGTCAGGTTAGCTTTGCGCGCCAGCTCGACGCCCCAGGCGGTGAAGCCCGAGCGCGACACCAGGATGGGAATGCCCATCTGCACCGTCTTGATCACCATCTCCGAGGTCAGCCGGCCGGTGGTGTAGAAGGTCTTGCCCGTGGGCGAGATTTTGTTCATCCGCATGTAACCGGCGATCTTGTCGATGGCGTTGTGGCGGCCGACGTCTTCCATATAGACCAGCGGCCGGTCTTCCTCGCACAGGACGCAGCCGTGAATCGCGCCGGCGGCGAGGTAGAGGCTCGGCGCGGTGTTGATCTTCTTGGTCAGCGCATAGAGCCACGAGGTCTTGAGCACCGCGTCAGGATCGAGCCGGACGTCGTCGAACTTCTCCATCAGGTCGCCGAACACCGTGCCCTGGGCGCAGCCCGAAGTCAGCGTCTTCTTGCGCAGCTTCTTCTCGTAGTCGGTCTTGCGCTTGGTGCGCACGACCACGGTCTCGAGCTCGTCGTCGTAATCGATGCACGTGATCGTGTCGTCCGGCCGCAGCATGTTCTGGTTCACCAGATATCCCACGGCGAGATAATCGGGATAGTCGCCGACCGTCATCATGGTGACGATCTCCTGCCCGTTGAGGAACAGAGTCAGCGGCCGTTCGACCACCACCTGGGTCTCGATGCGTTGGCCGCTCTCGTCGACGCCCGGCACCGTGCGCGTCAGGCGCGGATCGTCGGGATTCGGCCGGATGGCGAATTCTTTCATGCTCAAGATGATGGGACTTGTAGGTGACGACTGCAAGGCCACCCGGTTGCGCTCAACCCCCTGAATACCCATGTGGAAATCGAGGGCGACAAAACCGCTTCCAGCGCTATGCTAGGAGCCCTCGTCGGCTTATATCTTCTGCATGCCCATGATCGATCCGTTCGGCCGCCACATCACCTACCTGCGCGTCTCAGTCACCGACCGCTGCGATTTCCGCTGCGTCTATTGCATGGCCGAGGATATGGCCTTCCTGCCCAAGGCCGAGGTGCTGACGCTCGAGGAATTGGATCGCGCCGCCAGCGCCTTCGTGCGGCTGGGCGTGCGCAAGTTGCGCATGACCGGCGGCGAGCCGCTGGTGCGGCGCAACGTCATGGCGCTGATCCGCGGCCTCGGTCGCCATCTGACGACCGGCGCGCTCGACGAACTGACCTTGACCACCAACGGCAGTCAACTCGCACGCTACGCCGGCGAGCTCAAAGCCGCGGGCATGAAGCGGATCAATGTTTCACTGGACACGCTGGACGCGGCCAAGTTCACCGCCATCACGCGTTGGGGTAAATTAGATCAAGTCCTGGATGGGCTGCGCGCGGCGAAGAACGCCGGTCTCGCGATCAAGATCAACACCGTGGCGCTCACGGGCGTCAACGACGACGAGCTCGACCGCCTCGTCGCCTGGTGCGGCGAACAGGGCTTCGACCAGACGCTGATCGAGGTCATGCCGATGGGCGAGATCGGCGAAGGCGCCAGGCTCGAGCAATATCTCCCCCTCTCCGTCGTGCGCGCCAAGCTCAAGACCAAATGGACGCTCGACGAGACCGATTACCGCAGCGGCGGGCCGGCGCGCTATGTCGTCGTGCGCGAGACCGGCCGGCGGCTCGGGTTCATCACCCCGCTGACGCACAATTTCTGCGAAAGCTGCAACCGCGTGCGGCTGACCTGCACCGGCACACTTTACATGTGCCTCGGCCAGCAAGACGCCGCCGATCTGCGCGCCCCGCTGCGCGCCTCGGAAAGCGACGCGCCCTTGGAGGATGCCATCCGCGAAGCGATCGCGCGCAAGCCCAAGGGCCACGATTTCGTCATCGACCGCCGCCATCCAGCGCCGGCGGTGCCGCGCCACATGAGCGTCACCGGCGGCTGAGTCGACGACGGTGGCCGACGACCGCTCCATAGGCTTCGCCGCCAGCGAGGCGCCCGAAGCGCAAAAGGCGCTGGTCGAGCTCAAGCATCGCTACGGCGGCGTCGCGCTCGAGCGGGCCGACATCATCGTGGCGCTCGGCGGCGACGGCTTCATGCTCGAGACGCTGCACCGCTATCTCGACCGCAAGGTGCCGTTCTACGGCATGCACCGCGGCAGCGTTGGCTTCCTGATGAACGACTACGACACCGAGGGATTGAAGGAACGCATCGCGCGCGCCGAGCCGGTGGCGATCAACCCGCTCGAGATGACGGCACGTGACGCGCGCGGTCAGACCCACAGCGCGCTCGCCATCAACGAGATCTCGCTCACCCGCCAGGGCCGCCAGGTCGCCAAGATCAAGATCAGCGTCGACGACCAGGTGCGCCTGCCCGAGCTGATGGCCGACGGCGTGATGGTGGCGACGCCGATCGGCAGCACCGCCTATAACCTCTCGGCGCACGGACCCATCGTCCCGCTCGGCTCCAATCTGGTGGCGTTGACGCCGGTGAGCACGTTCCGGCCGCGACGCTGGCGCGGTGCGCTACTGCCGCAGACCGCGCGCTTCCGCTTCGAGACGCTCGAGGCCGAGCGCCGGCCGGTGACGGTCGCCGCCGACTATACCGAGGTGCGCGACATACTCGCGGTCGAGGTGCGCCAGACCAGCGACGTCTCGTTCACCCTGCTGTTCGACCCCGAGCACAATTTCGCCGAGCGGGTGATGAAGGAGCAGTTCGCAAGCTAGTCCGCGAGCCGCAAGCCAGCGCGGCCTAGCGCGGCCGGTCGGCGCTGGGGCATAGTGACATTATTATGAAGACGCTCTCTCCCGTTGCGATGATCCGCAAGCTCGTGGGCTTTGACACCACCAGCCGCGAGAGCAATCTCGCGCTGATCGAGTTCGCGCGCGACTGGCTCGACGGCTTCGGCATCAAGTCCGAGCTGGTGTTCGACGGCACGCGGCGCAAGGCCAGCCTGTTCGCCACCGTTGGCCCCGAGGACAAGCCCGGCGTCCTGCTGTCGGGCCACAGCGACGTCGTGCCGGTCGACGGCCAGGATTGGCATTCCGAGCCGTTCACTGCGACCGAGAAGGACGACCGGCTCTATGCCCGCGGCAGCTCGGACATGAAAAGCTTCATCGCCGTCGCGCTGGCGTTGGTGCCCGACTTCGTCGCCGCCAAGCTCAAGACGCCGATCCATTTCGGCATCACGTACGACGAGGAGGTCGGCTGCCTCGGCGTCCGGCCGTTGATCGCGGCGCTGGCCAAGCGTTACGTCAAGCCGCGGCTCTGCATCATCGGCGAACCGACGATGATGCAGCCGGTGATCGCCAACAAGGGCAAGCGCAGCTATGTCTGCCGCGTGCGCGGCCACGAAAGCCACTCGGCGCTCGCGCATGCCGGCGCCAACGCCGTCGAGGCGGCCGCCGAGATCGTGGCATATCTCAAGGCGATGGCGCGGCAACGACGCAAGGAGGGTCCGTTCGACCGCGATTTCATGCCGCCCTACAGCACCGTTCATGTCGGCACCATCCAGGGCGGCACCGCGCTCAACATCGTGCCGCGCGATTGCCGCTTCGAGTTCGAGATCCGCGACCTGCCCGGCGACGATGCCGATGCCCTGCGCGCCGAGATCGAGCGCTTCGCCGAGGGATTGCTGCCCGAGATGCGCGCGGTGAGCGGCGACGTCGCCATCGCCTTCGACGAGACCAACGTGACGCCGCCGCTCTCGACCACGCCCGACGCCGAGATCGTCCAACTCGCGCAAGCGCTGTCGGGCGCCAACGCCACCGGCAAGGTCAGCTACACCACCGAAGGCGGGCTCTATCAGCAGGGCGGCATTCCCACCGTGATCTGCGGCCCCGGCTCGATCGAGCAGGCGCACCGGCCGGACGAGTTCGTCGCCTTGGACCAGGTGAAGCAGTGCGCGGCATTCATGCAGCGTCTGCTGGAGCGCTGCGCGCGCTGAGTCGTCGGCCGCTTGTCCATGTCGCGCACGTCACCCCCTCCTCAGCCCTCCCCTTTCGAGGGGGAGGGATAATTTTTGGGGCTGGCCTAGATAAACCTATAGTAAATCGCGTTTTGCCCAGGCCAGTAACATTCTGTGGAGGTTGCGTGTCGGGCGGTAGTTGAAGCGCCACTCGCACTCCTTGAGGAACAAAGGGAAG
>JBOHLS010000045.1:0-13077 GCA_050729835.1 Allostellaceae bacterium
CGGACCGACGGTGGCGATCGTGGCGATGGGCGAGATGGGCGCCGGGCTGGCGGCGCGGCTGACTTCGCGCGGCGCGCGGGTGCGCACGTCGCTGGCGGGCCGCAGCACGGCAAGCGCCGCCCGCGCCCAGGCGGCTGGCGTCACGGCGATGGACGGCGACCGCGACCTGCTCGACGGTGTCGATTTCGTGCTCGCGGTGGTGCCGCCGGGCGAGGCACGCGCGCTGGCCAAGCGTCTGGCGCCGGCGCTCCAGGCGGAGGCGCGCAAGCCGGCCTACGTCGATGGCAACGCCGTCGGTCCGCAAACCGCGCGCGACATCGCCGCGATCGTTGCCAAGACCGGCGCGCCGTTCATCGACGGCGGCATCGTCGGCGCGCCGCCCAAGGGCGACGATGCCGGCCCGCGCATTTACGTCTCGGGCCCGGCGGCGGAAGCGGCGACGGCGCTGCGCGCCCACGGCCTCGACATCCGCGTGCTGCCGGGCGAGATCGGCGCCGCCTCGGCACTCAAGCTCGGTTACGCCTCGCTCACCAAGGGCCTGGTTGCGCTCGGCGTCGACATGATTTTGAGCGCGCGGCGGGCCGGGGTCGACGACGCACTGATGAAGGAGCTGAGCGCGAGCCAGCCGCAGGTCCTGGCGTGGCTCGCGCGCCAGGTGCCGCGCATGTATCCCAAGGCCTATCGCTGGGTCGCCGAGATGGAGGAGATTTCCCGCTATTTCGACGGCCTGCCCGACAACGGCGGCATGCACGCCGGCGCCGCGCGGCTCTATGCGACGCTGGCCGAGGCAGCGGCGCAGCGCGGCGCGCGCGGCAATTCCATCGGCGCGCTCGACGCCTTCCTCGCCAGGCGCGCTCCGGGATAGTGGGCTGGCGCGACGAAAGAATTTCCGCCGCCGCGCAAAAGCCGTTAGCCTCGGTGCACGGAACAAGCCGGCCATAAGCAAGAGACGCACGGGGAGAGCGAGAATGCCGCGACGCTACGATGCCAAGACCTTCGACATGGCCCATTTGCGCCAGACCGCGGAGCGCCTCAAGAGCTGGGGCAAATGGGGGCCCAACGACGAAGTCGGCACGCTCAACTACGTGCGGCCCGAGGACATCGCTGCGGCGGCGCGGCTCATCCGCAAGGGCAAGGTGTTCTCGCTCGCGCTGCCCTACGACAGCAACGGCCCGCAAACAGGCCTGTGGGGCAACCGCCACAACCCGGTGCACACCATGCTCGCGACCGGCACCGACGCGGTGGCGGGCACGCAGGACAAAGGCGGCATCCGCTATGCCGACGACGCGGTGTCGATGCCGCTGCAATGCGGCACGCAATGGGACGCGCTCGGCCACATCTTCTACGGCGACAAGATGTGGAACGGCTACGACGCCAAGCTGGTCGATTCCGGCGGTGCGCAGAAGAACGGCATCGAGAAGACTAAGGCCAAGATGGTCGGCCGCGGCGTTCTGCTTGACGTCGCGCGGCATTGCAAGGTGGACTGCCTCGACGATGGCACCGCCATCGCCACCGACGATCTGATCGCGACCGCCAAGGCGCAGAAGATCGAGGTCAAGCGCGGCGATTTCGTCATCGTCCGCACCGGCCAGATGGGCCAGCGGCTGCGCAGCGGCGACTGGGGCGGCTATGCCGGCGGCGACGCGCCGGGCCTCGCCTTCGAGACCTGCGAGTGGATCCACAAAACCGAGATCGCTGCGATCTGCACCGACACCTGGGGCTGCGAGGTGCGGCCCAACGAGACCAAGGACGCCTTCCAGCCCTGGCACTGGGTGGTGATCCCGATGATGGGCCTGACCATGGGCGAGATCTTCTATCTCGAAGAGTTGGCCGAGGATTGCGCGCAGGACAAGGTCTACGAGTTCTTCTTCTGCGGCCCGCCGCTGCCGATCACCAAGGCGGTTGGCTCGCCGGTCAACCCGATGGCGATCAAATAGCGGCGCGGCTCGGGAATAGATTCCGGTTTCGGCGCGTTATCATCCGGCCGGTCGTGCTCGGGCTGGACGGACGGGCACGAAAAATTGAATTCTGCAAAACGAACAAAATTTTCCAAGTGACTTCAATGGTTTGGTTTTGACCAAGTTCAGGTGCGCTTCCGCTGGAGTTTGGCGCGCTTTTCGAGGAGCGCGCAGATCGCGGCGGTGTCGCTGTCGCCGTAGCCGAGTTCGATGACCTCTTTGTTGAGGGCGGCGATCTTGCCGAAGAGCGGCACCTCCACTTTCAGCGACTTGGCGAATTCGCCGATCACCTTGAGGTCCTTGGTCCAGACGTCGTTCTTCATCGTCGCCGGCTTGTAGCGGTTCCGCGCCATCAGCGGCGCGCGCAATTCGAACACGCGCGAATTCCCCGCGCCGGACGAGATCACCCGCACGATGTCGTCGGGATCGAGCCCGGCCTTCATGCCGAGCACCATCGCCTCGGCGCTGGCGACGTTATGGATTGCCACCAGCAAATTGGCGACGAACTTCATCCGGCTGCCGTTGCCGAAGGCGCCGAGATAGAATTGCGCGCGGGTGAAGCCGGGAAAGACGTGCGCGATGCGGTCATAGGCGGCGCGCTCGCCGCTGGCGAAGACGACGAGATCGCCGGTCTTGGCCTGCGAGCCGGTGCCCGAAAGCGGGCAGTCGAGCAGCGTCACGCCGGCCTTGGCCAGCGCCTTGCGCGCCTTCTCCTTGTCGGCGAGGGCGAAGGTCGAAAGCTCGGCGACCACCAGAGTGGGAGGCGCTCCCTTGGTCAGCGTCTTCACGGTTTCCTCGAGCGCCTTGGCCGAGGGCAGCGAAGTCAGCACCACCGCGACGCCGCGCGTCGTCTCGGCCGCCGTGGCCACCGCGGTGCCGCCATTGGCGCGCAGCCGCTCCATCGCCACCGGCATCACGTCGTAGCCGCGCACGGCGAAGCCGCGCTTCACCAGGTTGGCGGCGATCGCGCCGCCCATGATGCCGAGGCCGATGATGCCCACGGTCCGGTTGCTGTCGATCATAGCGCGTTCACTCTCCTCCGAGATCGGCATGCAATTCTCGCCCTTCATCCCAACCCTCTCCCCGCAGGCGGGAAGAGGGAGGGACCCGCGTTAGCGGGAGGGTGAGGGGTGGGCCGCGGCCGTTCACGCTAAAGCCCCAGATAGAATTTGCGGATGAGCTCGTTGTTGTTGAGCTCTTCCGGCGATTTGCCGTCGAAGGCGATCTTGCCGTGGACGATGACATAGCCGCAATCGGCGATGCGGATCGCCTGGGTGAAGTTCTGCTCGGCCATCAGCACAGTGAGCTGATTCTGTTCCTTCATCTCGCGGATCTTGTCGATGGTGTGCTGGACCAGAACCGGCGCCAGCCCAACCGACGGCTCGTCGATCAGCAGAATCTTGGGTGCGCTCATCAGTGCGCGGGCCAACGCTAGCATCTGCTGCTCGCCGCCGCTCATCGAGCCGGCAAGTTGGCTGCGCCGCTCCTGCAGGCGCGGGAAGATTTCGTAGCAGTAGTCGAGATTGCGCTGAAGCACGGCGCGCGCCGTGCTGCGGAAGGCGCCGAGGAACAGGTTCTCCTCGACCGTCAGCTTGGGAAAGAGGCGGCGGCCTTCCGGCACCAGCGCCACGCCGCGATCGACGATCTGCTCGGTGGTGAGAGCCGTCAAATCGTGGGCCTCGCCCTCGATGGTGGCGACGATGGTTCCCGATTGCGGCCGCAGCAGGCCCATGATGCATTTCATCAGCGTCGACTTGCCGTTGCCGTTGGTGCCGAGCAGCGCCACGGTCTCGCCCGCGCGCACCTCCATGGTCACGTCCTCGAGGACGCGGACCTGGCCGTAGGCGGCGTTGAGGCCGCGAATGGAGAGGCTACTCGCCAATGTAGGCCTTCACGACTTCGGGATTGCGCACGACCTCTTCCGGCGCGCCGTCGGCGATCTTGCGGCCGGCGACCAGCACGACGAGGCGCTGCGAGAAGCTCATCACCGCGCGCATGATGTGCTCGATCATGATCACGGTGACGCCCTGGGCGTTGAGCCGCAGCAGCAGCGCCAGGATGTCGTCGACCTCGGAATGCGACAGCCCGGCCATCGCCTCGTCGGCGATCAGCAGCTTGGGCGCCGCGGTCATGGCGCGCGCCAGCTCGAGCTTGCGCATCTCGATCTGGGTCAGGTCGCGCGGCCGGCGGTCGGCCTTCTCGTGCAGCCCGACCTGGGTCAGCACCTCGTCGACGCGCGCGTCGATCTGGGCGTGCGACAAGTGTTGGCCGTGCCGCGCGTTGACGGTATAGAGTGCCGGCACGTGCAGGTTCTCGGCCACGGTCATGCTGTGGAACGGCTTCGGCAGCTGGAAGCTACGCGCCAAGCCCAGCCGCGTGCGGCTGTGCGTCGGCAGCCGATCGAGGCGCTTGCCGTCGAAATGCACCGTGCCGCTCTCGTTGCGGAGCGCGCCGGCGATGCAGTTGACCAGCGTGCTCTTGCCCGAGCCGTTGGGGCCGATCAGTCCGACGCGTTCGCCCGCCGCCACCGTCAGGTCGATTCCCTCGAGCGCGACGAAGCCACCGAAACGCTTGCCGAGCTTGTCGATCTGGAGCAGCGCGTTCACGTCGCCGCCTTCTTCGCGCGCCGGCGCCGGATGCGCGAGCCGCGCTCGAACAGGCCGATGATGCCGTTGGGAGCCAAGGCAACGAACCCGACCATGATGACGCCGACGATCAGCAGATTGAGGGCCGACGAGATGGTCACGGTGGCAATCTGCTGGATGGTCGCCAGCAGCAAGGCGCCGATCACCGGCCCGAGCCAGCTCGAGGTGCCGCCGATCAAGGGCATGGCGATGCTGTTGACCGCGAAGGCCAGGTTGAAGCCCGAGGACGGGTCTAGATAGGTCACGTAATAGGGCAGCGGCGCGCCCGCCATGCCCATCAGCGCGCCCGATAGCACGGTGGCGATGAGCTTGAGCTTGAGCGTCGGCACGCCGGCCGCCTCGGCGGCGATCTCGTCGTCGCGGATGGTGGCGAGGCCGTAGCCGAGCTTGGAATGCTCGATGGCGCGGGCGATGCACACCGCGATCGCCGACAGGATCAGCATCAGCAGGAATAGGTACTGGATATAGGGATGGCCGAGTGGGCCGGTCTCGGGCCGGATGATGTAGACGCCGCGCGCGCCGCCGACGTAGTCCCAGTTGGTGACGAACGTCTCCATCACGATCGCCAGCGCCAGGGTGGCGATGGCGAAGAAGACGCCGCGCAGGCGCAACGTGAGATAGCCCATGCCGAGCCCGACCAAGCCGGACATGACGCCGCCGACCGCGATCGACAACGGCAGCGGCGGCGCGAACAGCTTGTGCATCACCACCGCGCTGTAGGCGCCGATTGCGAAGAATCCGGCAGTGCCGAAATTGACGTAACCGGTGTAGCCGCCGAGGATGTTCCACGCCGTCGCCATGACGACGTATTGCAGCACGACGTAGCCGGCGAAGAAGAAGTAATCGTTGGTGGCGAGACGCGAGGCGAGCGCCATGGCGATCGTCACCACCGCGGCGATCAGGCAGAAATAGCGCGTCGGGACATAGGGCACGGGTTCAGCGCCCCATCAGCCCGGCGGGGCGGAACGCCAGAGTCAGCAGCAGGAAGCCGAAGGCGACCGCCGGCGACCACGACGGACCGTAGAACGTCGCGGTCAGGCTCTCCATCACGCCGATCAGCATTGACGCGGTCAGCATGCCGGGGAAGCTGCCCATGCCGCCGAGGACGACGATGGCGAAGACGCGGCCGATATAATCGCGGCCGATCGACGGCTCGACCGGCTGGATGATGATGAGGCACGCGCCGGCGAGCGAGGCGGTGGCGATCGAGATGGCGAAGGCGATGTTCTTGATCCGCTGCGGCCGGATCGACATCAGCTTGAGCGCCATATCGTCCTGCGAAACCGCCAGGATGGCGCGGCCGATGAAGGTCTTGGACAGGAAAAGCTGCAAGGCGCCGACCATGACGATGGCCACGATGAAGGGCACCAGCATGCGCAACGGCAGCTCGGCGTCGCCGATATAGATACTCGGACCGATATAGGGGGCCGTCACGAAGCGGTAGTCGACTCCGAAGATCAGGATCAGCGCCACCTCGGTGATGAACAGGATGCCGAAGAAGAACGAGAGGCCCTGTAGGGCCTCCTCGCCGCGCCGCTCGAACGAATAGTAGTAGACCTGATAGATCGCCGAGCCGAGCAGGTAGAAGAACGGCAGCGCCAGCACGCCGGCCACGACCGGGTCGATGCCGAAATCCGCGTTCAGGATATAGACGATGAACGAGCCGAGGATGACGAAGGCGGGATGCGCCAGGTTGGCGATGTCGAGCATGCCGAACGAGAGCGCCAAGCCGACGCTGACCGCGGCGTAGAACCCGCCCAACAGCAACCCCGAGACAATGGCGTTGACCAGCAGCTCGAGCATCAGGCGACGCGAGGCTGGGAACGGGGGAGCGGCCGGCCGGGGGGTAGCAAGGGGGAACCGGGTTCCGGCCGGTGCGGACGCGCGAGGCAAGGGCCGGACGCGGCGGCGCGAGAATCCGTGGACATGCTCCCTCCCCAAGAGCCCGACCTTGATGGCCGGGGTGCGGCCGCCGCCGCTTGCTGGCGGGCCCTAGCATGTCCGAAGCAACCGCCCTTTACCAGCGCCGAACGCCCGGACGGCCCAACAAGGCCGTTGATCTGGCTCGACGATTTGGCGTGCGGTGGATCGATCCGGCCGGTGTCGGCGTTAACCGAACGGGTCGGCATTTACTTAACGAGACGTGAAAATTAAACATAAATTTCCTGGTATACTTTGATTTATTTGGTTAATTACAGTATTTACCTTGACTTGTATTTGAATTTTTCGAAATCTATTGGTGTCACAACCAGCGCCATTGCATGAAGCCCCATTTCAATTCGACCAATTTCCTCGGTGCCGAGGAAACCGCCCGGATCGCCGAAGATCTGGCCGCCAAGCATGGCCGCGGCGCCCTGACGCTGGCAGCCACGCGGGCGCGGCGCGCCAGCGAGGTCGGCGACGAGCTCGCCTATGCCGCCTGGGCAGCGGTGCTGGAAGCGGCCAGCGACCTGCTCGAACGCTCGCCTTGGTGCTATCTCTGATCCCCGGCCTAACCCCGCCAAGTCGGTTGACGGCTCACCCCGTGGTCGCCACCCTCGCGCGATGGCGCCGCGCTACCAAACCCTGCTGATCGAGACGCCCGAGCCGCATCTGCTGCGGGTGATGCTCAACCGGCCGCAAGCCGCCAACGCCTTCGACACCCGCATGATGCGCGAGCTGCTCGATCTGTGGACCGGGATCGTTGCCGGTCCTGGAGATATACGTTGCGTCGTGCTGACCGGCGCCGGCAACCGTGCCTTCTGCGCCGGCGCCGACCTCAAGGAGCGCAACGGCATGAGCGACGAGGCGTGGTTCGAGCAGCACGCCATCATCGAGCGCGAACAGGAGATGCTGCTGCATGTGCCGGTGCCGGTGATTGCCGCGGTGAACGGGCACGCCTATGCAGGCGGCCTCGAACTCGTGCTCGCCTGCGATTTCGCCTATGCCGCGACCGACGCACGCTTCGCGCTGACGGAAACCACGCTCGGCCTCATTCCGGGCGCTGGCGGCACCCAGACCCTGCCGCGTGCGGTCGGCGAGCGCCGCGCCAAGGAGATCGTGCTCACCGGCCGGCCGTTCGACGCGGGCCAGGCGCTGGCCTGGGGCGTGGTCAACCGGCTATGCGCGCCCGACCGGCTGATGGCGGAGACGATCGAGACTGCGCACACCGTCGCCGCCAACGCACCGCTTGCCGTGCGCCAGGCGAAGAAGTCGATCCACGGCGGCTTGCAGGGGCCGCTCGATGCCGCTATGCGCTTCGAGATCGAATGTTATGAAAAGCTGGTCGCTTCGGCCGACCGACGCGAGGGCATTGCCGCCTTCAACGCGAAGCGGAAGCCCCGCTTCGCCGGGCGCTGAATGGATTCGGCCGCCGGCGCCGCGCCGTCCGCGATCCCGTTGGGTGCGGATTTTCCCGAAATCCGCGACGGCGTGCGGCGCATCTGTGCGGGCTTTCCCGGCGCCTATTGGCGGGCGCGCGAGGAGCAACAGGACTATCCCGCCGAATTCGTCGCTGCCTTGACCCGGGCGGGCTATCTCGCGGCGCTGATTCCCGAGGACTATGGCGGCGCCGGGCTGCCGCTGCGCGCCGCCGCCGTCATCCTCGAGGAAATCCACGCCGCTGGCTGCAATGCCGGCGCCTGCCACGCCCAGATGTACATCATGGGCACGCTGCTGCGGCACGGTAGCACGGCGCAGAAGCAGCGCTACCTGCCTGGCATCGCCGCCGGCGCCTTGACGCTCCAGGCCTTCGGCGTGACCGAGCCGACTACCGGCACGGATACGCTCAAGCTCAAGACCCGGGCCGAGCGCCGCAGCGACCATTACGTCGTGCGCGGCCAGAAAGTATGGACCTCGCGCGCGCTGCAATCCAATCTCATGCTGCTGCTGGCGCGCACCACGCCCATCGAACAGGTGAAAAAACGGGGCGAGGGGCTGTCGGTCTTCCTGGTCGATCTCAAGGCGGCGCGCGGCCAGGGCGTCACCGTCAAGAAGCTGCCGGCGATGATCAACCACAACACCACCGAGGTGTTCTTCGACGATTTGGCGGTGCCGGCCGAGAACCTGATCGGCGAGGAGGGCAAGGGCTTCCGCTACATCCTCGACGGCATGAATGCCGAGCGCATCCTGATCGCCGCCGAGGCGATCGGCGACGCGCGCTGGTTCGTCCGCACCGCGACCGAATACGCCAAGGGCCGTGTCGTCTTCGATCGGCCGATCGGTCAGAACCAGGGCGTGCAGTTCCCGATCGCGCGCGCCTTCGCCGCGGCCGAGGCCGCCGACCTCATGGTGCGCAAGGCCGCCGCGCTGTTCGACGCCGGCTCGCCGTGCGGGCCCGAGGCCAACATGGCCAAGCTCCTGGCCGCCGAGGCGTCATGGCAGGCCGGCGAGGCCTGTCTCCAGACCCACGGCGGCTTCGGCTTCGCCCGCGAATACGATGTGGAACGCAAGTGGCGCGAAACTCGGCTTTTCCAGGTGGCGCCGATCTCAACCAACCTGGTGCTGGCCTATCTGGCCGAGCATGTGCTGGGTCTGCCGCGCTCCTACTGAGCGCAACTATGCCGCCTCCTCGGTGCAACCCCGCGTCGGGCAGCGATGACGAATGGCGGCTTTCGCCTGCTCGATCGTCGAAAGCACGTCATCGACCGCGATCCCGTCGCGGTTTCGCAGCAGCTGCGCGATCGGGTCGCTGAGCAATTCGTTGACCGTCGGCTCGGCATTGCCGTGGAAGAGTCGATCCGGCATGGGCATCCCCCATTGGTTGAGCGGGATGATGCACCTTGTGGATGACGCTTCCGCGTCAAAGCTTGGGCAAAGTTATGGCCTTTCCTTAGAATTTGATCGTGTCGTAGCGCGTCAGGGTGGAGCGCGCATCGACCGCCGGCGCATGGGCGAAGTTGTAGGCGACGTAAAGCTCGACGAAGGCGCTCTCCGCCGACATGCCGTCGACCGGCACGATGACGTTGAAGCCGCGGATCGCCGCCTCGTCGCCGGTGTGCAGCACCGCGCCATGCGCCGCAGTGCCGGCGATGATCGTGGTCTTGATGCCATGGTCCTTGAGGATTTTCTCGAGGTCAGTGCCGAGGAACTTGTCGGGGCCGGATTGGACGGCAGGCTCGCCGCTCTTCCGCGCGACCTCCGGCAGGATGTCCTGGACGGAACCGCCGAAGACGTAGCTGTAGACCACCAGCAAATGGTGGGCGCGCGCCTCGGCCAGGAACTTCTTGGTTGCCGGCAGCGTCGCGACGCAGCGCGGCCTGACCCTGTCGTTGCAGGTCTGCTTGACGAAATCCAGGAATAGCAGCGCCGTGGTCTTGGGATCGACCGTGACTTGTTTCAGTTCCGGTGCCGGCGGCGTCCTGATCGTCGCCCATTCGTCGATGATGGTCTGCTGGGCGCTGGCGGGTGCAACACTGGCGACGAATGCGGCGCTGAGGACTATTCCGGTTCTGAATTTCATCGTACTTCCTCCCTCGATTGGTTCAGCTACTCCCACTCGATTATGCTGAAGCATGATAACGCATTGATCTATCGAGACAAATCTTTCCGCTGACGACGAAGAACCGTATCCCGGATCCGTCAGAAATTCTCGCTCTTGAATTCAAAGGAGAATTTCGGCGATCCGCGATTTGCTGGGTTTCACCGACTATCGATATCGATTGGTCGATTTTTCTCGAAGTCCTCCGCAAAAGCGGCGTCTCGAGCTTGCCCAAAAAGACCGTCAGCGATGGTGAAGTCCGTCGTCCGTCAGTAGTGTGGCCCTCGCGCCGGTTGCGATACGGAGCACCATTCGCGGACTGAACGACGCCGCTTAAAGCGATCACGGCTCGGCTTCTGACTAGGTTACGGCAAGCCTCGTCGGCGACCTGCCGCGCGTCAGTCGTGCGATATGGACAGCCCCGCGAGAAGAGGAGCGTACGCGGCGAGCCTGCGGGATACGAACTCAGTGAAGAGCCGCACGCGCTTCGTCTTGCGTGTCTCCCCCTGTGTGAGAAGCCAGAGCGTTCCGTACATGTGCAGGTCGGTGCCCGGCACCCTCACTAGTAGGGGGTCGGCATCTCCGACGAAGCACGGCAGTGTCGTCATCCCGATTCCTTGCCGTACTGCAACGATCTGCGCCTCGGCGTCCGTGGTCCTGAACAGAACCCCCGTGCTGCGAACCTCACCCTCGCGGGCCCAGTCCGGGAGTTCGTGAATGCTTATGACGATCCACCGGATGGGATCAGGCGCGCCCGCACGCCACGCGGCTAGTCGATCGCGGGACATGTAGACGCCTCCGAACAGCTCCGGTCCCTTTAGGCTGTGAAGATTGAGCGGCAGGGTTTTGCGATCGTAGACGACGCGGATCGCGACGTCGGCCTCTCGGTTGGTCAGATTTGCCAGCTCGCCGGACGACAAGATTTCCATCTCGATGTCCGGATGCAGACGCGCGAATTCGATGAAGTCCGGCATGAGCAGGTGTGTCGCGAGGGTCGGTGCCAGCGTCATCCGCAGTAGCCCGCGCACGCTCTGGTCGCGCCCGAAGACGCGCGTCTCCAGCAGGTGCGACGACGCTTCCATCTGGTCTGCGAACTCGAGGACCTCCTCGCCCGCAGCCGTTAGGCGGTAGCCCGAAGGCAGCTTTTCGAACATCTGCGCCCCGAGGCGTTCCTCGAGCTGGGCGATGCGTCGCAGCACGGTGGAGTGGTTCACCCCGAGGCGCTCGGCGGCAGCCCGCACCGAGCCTCCGCGCGCGACGGCAAGAAAGTAGCGAACGTCATCCCAGTCGATCATGGTGCAATCCGGCACCGCAGGGTGCGCCTTCCAAAGCCCGTGTCCAACACGTCGAACAGCATCTCGTATGTGGGTAGCACGGGCGGTCGTCATAGCCTATGCCGACGAGTGCGGCCCAATGCCGAACGGCAAATACCGATCATCGCGGCTGGCGTCAGTCGTCCAGCCGGATCGATTTCGCACCACCGATGTGCGCGCTTCCGCACTCAACGCCCGACGCCGGCGGACCCATCTCGAGGTTCTCGGGGGCCTCCCCGGACGAGCCAAAGACGGAGCCGGAAGGAAGCATCAAGTCGCAAATGGGAACAGAGACGCTGTCCAACACGACGAAAGGAGAAGTCATGGGAAAGCTTGAGGGTAAGGTTGCAGTCATCACGGGTGGATCGAGCGGCATGGCACTGGCGAGCGCCAAGCGGTTTGTTGAAGAAGGCGCTTATGTTTTCATCACGGGCCGGAGGCAGGAGGCGCTCGACGAGGCCGTCAAGCTGATTGGCCGGAACGTGACCGGCGTGCGCGGCGACGCGGCCAATCTCGACGACCTCGACCGCCTGTTCGATACAGTCAAGCGGGAAAAGGGCAAGATCGACGTCCTGTTCGCGAGCGCCGGCACGGGCGAAGCCGTCAAACTCGGTGAGATCACCGAGCAGCACTTCGATGCGACCTTCGGCCTGAATGCGCGCGGCACGCTGTTTACGGTTCAGAAGGCGTTGCCGCTGTTCAACGATGGCGGATCGATCTTCATGACCGGGTCAGTTGCTTCGGTGAAAGGTTTTCCTGGTTTCGGCGTGTATTCGGCGAGCAAGGCGGCGTTGCGCTCATTCGCACGCACTTGGCTCAACGAACTGAAGGGCAGGAATATCCGGGTGAACGTACTGAGCCCGGGGCCGATCGCCACACCGATGCAGGACCAAGTTCTCGATGAGGAGGCGAAGCGGCAGTTCGAATCCCTGATCCCGCGGGGAAAGATGGGTCGTCCTGAGGAAATTGCGGCGGCCGCGGTGTTTCTTGCTTCAGACGATTCGAGCTTCGTGAATGGGGTGGACTTGGCTGTCGACGGCGGCCTCTCGACCATCTGAATTCGCGCCGGATCGCCGGAAGTGGCTGATCCGCGGGAACTAGCGTGTCCATGGTGGATCGACTTCCGCGCTGAACGGTCGGCCCGGCCGCGCGGAAGTTGTTCACGGCAGGACGTCTACGCGAAGGTCGCCACACAGCGGAACGGATAACCCAGCGCCGTTGAAGGCCGGGGAATCAATATCAACACGGATTGGAGAAGCATTATGAGCTATGCGATTGTAGGATTCGGTGCGGTAGGCCAGGCCTTTGCCCACGCCTTCGCCCGCAAAAACATCGACGTGACCGTCGCGAGTCGACGGCCGCCCGAGGCGTTGGCGCCGCAGGCTTGGGCGATTGGACCCACGGTCGTCGCCAAGTCGCTGCGGGATGCACTCGAGGCCGACACAATCATCTTGGCGGTCCCGTTCGGGGAGCATCGCGAGGTTGCGAAGGCCCTGCCGAACTGGAAAGGCAAGACGGTCATCGACACGATGAACGCGTTAGTTCCCCTTGAAGAGATGGACGGTCTCCCGTCCTCCGCCTTCGTCGCGAAGGCGTTCACCGGCGCCAAGTTCGTGAAAGGTTTCAATCACCTGATTGCGGCCACCCTGGCTGCCGATCCGATCGTCGAGGGCGGCCACCGGGTCGTCTTTCTGTCGAGCGAC
>JBOHLS010000046.1:0-12817 GCA_050729835.1 Allostellaceae bacterium
CCTTCGACATAGATCGGCGCCGAGACGACGTGCGGTCCCGTGCTGGAATGCTGGACCTTGGCATAGATCGCCACCGCATCGGCCAGCACCTCAGCCTTGGGGATGCCGAAGCGCTTGAAGAAGCCGATGGGATCGCCTTGGTCCTCGAGCAGGCCCTCGTGCGAGACGGTGTCGATGGTGACGGTGGCGCCCGGCGCGACCCGCAAGACGGGCTCGGCGGCGCTCCACAGATAGCCCCAATGCACGGTCTCGGGTCCCGATTTGACGTGGAACACGCCGTCGCGGGTCTGGCGCACCAATCCGGCCTTGCGCGCGCGCTTCTCGAGCACGTCGCCGGCGCTGCCGATAGCCGTGGTCGGCTTGGTCCGGGTTGCGGGCGCCTCGTCCGCCGCCAGGAAATCGCGCACCGTGCGCGACTTCAGCCCCTTGGCGAGGAACGCGCGCTCCTCCGGCCCGATCAGCGCTAGGCGCGACAGCTCTTCGATGAAGGCGTCGAACGGCTTCGGCCGCGACCGCGCGGCCCCGCGCTTGCGAGATGACGATGCCATCGGCGACTCCTGCGCAGGCGGCGGAACGGGTCGATGCTTCCGCCTACGCCTTTAGCGGCAAGTCAGGCCGATTGCAAATGCCGTTGGCGCATTCGCCGCAGCACGGTGACCGCGAGAATCGCCGTCAACGCGTCGAGGCAGATGACGATGATGAACACCACCGTCCAGCCGCCGGTCATCTGCTTGAGAAACGCGGCCGCCGGTCCGCCGAGGATCGAGCCGACGCCCTGCGCGATGTAGAGGAAGCCGTAATTGGTGGCGGCGAATTTCGGCCCGAAGGTGTCGGTCAGCGTCGACGGGAAAAGCGAGAAGATCTCGCCCCAGCCGAAGAACACCAAGCCGGTCAGCACGACGAACATCGCCGGATTGTCGAGGAAGGCGAACAGCACGAGGATGGCGAGCGCCTCGAGCGCGAAGGCCAGCGCCATGGTGTATTCGCGTCCGATGTGGTCAGAGATCCAGCCGAAGAACGGCCGCGTCAGCCCGTTGGTGAGGCGCGATAGGGTGAGCGACAGCGGCAGCGCCGCCATGCCCAGCACCAGGACGTCCGCCACTTTATACTGGTGGGCAAACGGGCCGACGTTCGACACCACCATCAGGCCGCTGGTCGCCATCATCGCCATCATCACGAACAGTAGATAGAAGATTGGGTTCTTGAGCATCTCGCGCGGCGTATAGCTCCGCTTCGATTGCAGCTCGCGGCGGGTGGTTTCGGGATCGAAGCCCACCGGCCGATAGCCTTCGGGCGGAATGCGCAGGCCCTGGGCGGCGAGGATGCCGATCACGCCCTGGATCACGCCCCAGACCAGCAACGTGTGCTGATAGCCCGAGGCCTGGATCATGTGGGCGATCGGGAAGCTGGTGAAGATCGCGCCGAAGCCGTAGCCGGCGGCGGCGATGCCCGCCGCCAACCCGCGCCGGTCGGGGAACCAGCGCACCATCAGGCCGATGATGCCGACATAGATGATGCCGGTGCCGAAGCCGCCGATGATGCCGTAGGTGAGATAAAGCGCCCAGATATTGGTGACGAAGGCCGAGAGCACCCAGCTGCCGCCCGCCATCAGCGCGCCGACCGCGATCAGCAGCCGCGGGCCGAAGCGGTCGACCAGATACGCCTGAAACGGCGAGAAGAAGGTCTGGAGGATGATGAGCAGCGAGAACGTCCACTGCAACTCGGCGAGGGTCGTGCCCATCGCCTTGTTGAGCGGGCCGGTGAACAGCGTCCAGACGTATTGCGGGCTCGAGATTGACATCATCACGATCAGCCCGAGCATGAGCTGACCCCAGCGATAGCCGGCCGAATGCGATTGAGCGGATGAAACAGTTGCCATGGTCCCCCCACCGGATGGGCTGCCGTGGCCCAGCTTAGCAGCGATGGCCCCGCCCAACAACGCGCCGCCGAATCCGCAAACGAAAACCCCCGCCGGCGGCGCCGGCGGGGGTCTCGGATCACGACCGCGTGAGGCTCACACGCTGTAATACATCTCGAACTCGATCGGATGCGGCGTGTGCTCGAACTTGTGCACTTCCTCCATCTTGAGATCGATGAAGGACTCGATGAAATCCTTGGTGAACACGTCGCCCTTGAGCAGGAAGGCGTGGTCGGCCTTGAGGCTTTCGAGCGCCTCGCGCAACGAACCGCACACGGTCGGCACGCCCTTCAATTCCTCGGGTGGCAGATCGTAGAGGTTCTTGTCGATCGGCTGGCCTGGATTGATCTTGTTCTGCACGCCGTCGAGGCCCGCCATCAGCATTGCCGCGAATCCCAAATAGGGGTTGGCGGCCGGATCCGGGAAGCGGACCTCGACGCGCTTGGCCTTGGGGCTCGAGACGATCGGGATGCGGCACGACGCCGAGCGGTTGCGCGCCGAGTAGGCCAGCAGCACCGGCGCCTCGAATCCCGGAATGAGGCGCTTGTAGCTGTTGGTGGTCGGGTTGGTGAAGGCGTTGATCGCCTTGGCGTGTTTGATGATGCCGCCGATGTAGTGGAGCGCGAGGTCCGACAAGTCGGCATAGCCCGAGCCGGCGAACAGCGGCTTGTCGCCTTTCCACACCGACTGATGGGTGTGCATGCCCGAGCCGTTGTCGCCCTTGATCGGCTTGGGCATGAAGGTCGCGGTTTTGCCGTACTGATTCGCGACCATCATGATGACGTACTTGTAGATCTGCATCTGGTCGGCGGTGTTGACCAGCGTCGAGAACTCGAAGCCCAACTCGTGCTGTGCCGGCGCCACCTCGTGGTGGTGCTTTTCGACCTTGAGGCCCATGTCCGACATGGTCGACAGCATCTCGGAGCGCAGATCGTAGGTGCTGTCGACCGGTGCCACCGGGAAATAGCCGCCCTTGATCGGTGGGCGATGGCCGGTGTTGCCGTCCGGCAGCTTGCGGTCGCTGTAATAGGGGCCCTCCTCGCTGTCGACGGTGTAGAACTGGGTCTCCATCGCCGACTTGTAGCGCACGTCGTCGAACACGAAGAACTCGGCCTCGGGGCCGAAGAACGCCTTGTCGCCGATGCCGGTCGAGGCGAGATACTTCTCCGCCTTTTTGGCGATCGAGCGCGGGCAACGCACATAGGGCTGGCCCGACAGCGGTTCATGCGTGTCGCAGAAGATCGCGATCGTCGTCTGCGCGCAGAACGGATCGAGCACCGCGGTGTTGAAATCCGGCATCAGGAGCATGTCGCTCTCGTTGATCGCCTTCCAGCCGGCGATCGACGAGCCGTCGAATGCCACGCCGCCCTTGAGCAGGTCGTTGTTGACCGACTTGACGTGATAGGTCAGGTGCTGCCACTTGCCGCGTGGATCGGTAAAGCGGAAGTCGACATACTTGGCGTCGTGCTCCTTGATCATCTCCATGATCTTTTTCGGATCGGACATCGGACTCAGTCTCCCCTTCGTGGTGGTTTGTTCGGATGGTCGGTGACGGCGAACCGGACGGCGAGAGGCCTCAACCTATCGGGACGCGGGCCGCGACACGAATGAATTTGCAGCGGATCAGATCGCGTCTTTGCCCTTTTCTCCGGTGCGGATGCGGATCGCCTCTTCGATGGGGGTGACGAAGATCTTGCCGTCGCCGATACGACCGGTATGGGCGGCGTGCTGGATCGCTTCGATCGCGCGCGGCACCAGCGGATCGTCCATCACCACCTCAATCTTCACCTTGGGCAGGAAGTCGACGACGTATTCGGCGCCGCGATAGAGCTCGGTATGACCCTTCTGCCGGCCGAAGCCCTTAGCCTCGGTCACGGTGATGCCTTGGATGCCGACCTCGTGCAGCGCCTCTTTCACCTCGTCGAGCTTGAAGGGCTTGATGATCGCTTCGACCTTCTTCACGGGAAAACCCCCTCTATGTTGCCGCCTGCGCCAACCCGGCGTCCGCGCGGGCGCCGTCATTCCTTGCCGCCTCTAAAGCATGAGGTGTGCCACAGCTTGCGGTGGCCGCTCCATGCCAAACGCCATGGCGATCCTATGGATAAGAACAATAAGACCAAAAAATAGGCAAGAGTGCACAATTAAACGGCGCCAAATTAAATGGCCGAGGCTCGCCGGTTGCCCTGCTGCGCCAGCCACTCGCCGAGCCGCGTCATCGCTTCCTCGATCGCCTCTCGGCTGGCGGCATAGGAGAAGCGCATGAAGCCTTCGCCGAAGGCGCCGAAGCTGGTGCCGGCGACGGTCGCGATGCCGGCCTCGTCGAGCAGGCGGCGCTCGATCTCGCGCGCGCCGAGGCCGGTGCCGGCGATGTTGGGAAAAGCATAGAACGCGCCGCCCGGTGTGGCGCAGCGCAGCCCCGGCAAGCGGTTGAGCGCGGCGACGATCACCTGGCGGCGCTCGGCGAAGGCGCAGACCATCGCCTCGACCTCGCGGCGCGGTCCCTCGAGCGCGGCGAGGCCGGCGAATTGCGCCGCCGCGTTGACGCAGGAATGGCAGTTGACAGCGAGCCGTTCGGCAGCGGGGAACAGCGCCTCCGGCCACACGCCATAACCCAGGCGCCAGCCGGTCATCGCATAGGTTTTGCTCCAGCCGTCGAGCAGGATGACGCGGTCGGCGATCGACGGATAGGTCAGCAGGCTGACGTGGCGGGCGCCGTCGTAGAGAATCTCGCTGTAGATTTCGTCGCTCAGGATCGCGACGCGCGGAAACCGCTCGAGCCCGGCGACCAGCTTGTCGAGCTCGGCCTTGGGCACGACGCCGCCGGTCGGATTGGCCGGGCTGTTGACGATGATGAGACGCGAGCGCTCGGTCAGCTTGCCGAGGACTTCGTCGGCGCTGAAGGAAAAGCCCTTCGCCTCGTGCAGGTCGATCGGCACCGGCGTCGCGCCGGAAAAGCGGATGACGCTTTCGTAGATCGGGAAGCCGGGATTGGGATGGAGAATCTCGGCACCGGCTTCGCCGAACATCATGATGGCGAAGAACATCGTCACCTTGCCGCCGGGCACCACCAGCACGCGGTCGGGCGACACTGTCACGCCGTGGCGACGGTGGAGATCGGCCGCCACCGCCGCGCGCAGCTTGGGGATACCGTTCGCCGGCGTATAGCCATGGTGGCCATCGGCGAGCGCCTGGCGGCCGGCTTCGACGATGTGCGGCGGCGTCGGAAAATCCGGCTGGCCGATGCCGAGATTGATGATACGGCGCCCTTGCGCCTCGAGTGCCTTGGCACGCGCCAACACCTCGAAGGCACTCTCGGTGCCCAGTCGCGCCATGCGCCGGGCCATGACGAGGGATGCGGTCATGCGGTTATATTAGCGCCACACGGCGCGCCCCGACCATGCGCAGGCGATGCGCCAGACCCGCACAGAAAGCCGACGCTGGCGGGCGCCGGGCCGGCTGGAGATGCGGGGAAATGGGGCGAGTGACCGGGCTCGAACCGGCGACATCCAGAATCACAATCTGGCGCTCTAACCAACTGAGCTACACTCGCCGCCCAACTGCGGTCCTAGCGCGAAGGCCTCCGGAGCGTCAAGTCAAGAGCCGTCGAAAGTCATGAATCCGAACGATCATGCACTGCTGACTCCGGCCGAAATGGCGGCGGCCGATCGTGCCGCGGCGGCCGCGGGCGTCGCCGGCACCATCCTGATGGAGGCGGCGGGGCGCGCCGTGGCCGAGGCGGTGATGCGGCGCTGGTCGCCGCGCCCGGTCAGCGTGCTGTGCGGGCCGGGCAACAACGGCGGCGACGGCTTCGCCGCGGCGCGGCGTCTCGTTGCCGCCGGCTGGCCGGTGCGGCTCGGGCTGCTGGGCGCGCGCGACGCGCTGTGCGGCGAGGCGCGCGAGCATGCGGCGCGCTGGCGTGATGCGGTCGAGCCGCTTACGCCGGCGTTGCTTGATGGCGCCGACATCGTCATCGATGCGATATTCGGCGCCGGTCTGTCGCGTCAGGTCGACGGCGCGGCGCGCGCGATGATCGACGCGCTCGTCCAGAGTCGGCCGCCGATCGTCGCCGTCGACGTGCCCAGCGGTCTCGACGGCGCAACCGGCACGGTGCGCGGCGCCGCCGCTCCGGCGACCATCACCGTCACCTTCTTCCGCAAGAAGCCGGGGCACCTGTTGCTGCCGGGCCGGTTGCTGTGCGGCGAGCTGCAACTGGCCGAGATCGGCATTCCCGCCGCGGCGCTCGAAGCCATCCGACCGCAAACCTTCGAGAACGATCCGGCGCTGTGGCTCGACGCCTATCCCTGGCCGGCACACGGCACCCATAAATACAAGCGCGGTCATGCCGTCGTGCTCGGCGGCGCGACCATGACCGGCGCAGCCCGGCTGGCGGCGCGCGCCGCCCAGCGGGTCGGCGCCGGGCTAACGACCGTCGCCGTGCCGGCGGCGGCGTTTCCGATCTATGCAACCGCGCTCGAAAGCGTCCTGGTCGCGCGCCTGGCGCGCGCCGGCGACTTCGCCCGCTTCATCGCCGACGGACGCCACAATGCGATTCTGGTCGGGCCGGGCGCCGGGGTGACGCCGGCGACGCGGCGCGCAGTCTTGGCGGCGCTGGCGACGCGGCGCGCCGTCGTGCTCGACGCCGATGCGCTGACCGTCTTCGCCAAGGAGCGCAAGACGCTGTTCAAGGCCTTGGCCGGCGCGCGAGCGGTGATGACGCCGCACGAAGGCGAGTTCACGCGGCTGTTTTCGTTGGCCGGCGACAAGCTGGCGCGCGCCCGGGCCGCCGCCGCGCAAAGCCGCGCCGTGGTCGTGCTCAAGGGCACCGACACGGTGATCGCCGCGCCCGACGGGTGCGCCGCGATCAACGGCAATGCGCCGCCAACGCTCGCCACCGGCGGAACCGGCGATGTGCTGGCGGGTCTGGTCGTCGGCCTGCTGGCGCAGGGCCTCGACCCGTTCCGCGCCGCCTGCGCGGCGTGCTGGCTGCATGGCGACGCGGCGCAGGATTGTGGCGTTGGGCTGGTGCCGGAGGACCTGGTGGCGCGGCTGCCCGCCGCGCTCGCCCGGCTGGCGGCGCGGGGTGTGCTTGCCAAGAATCGCGGTGCGGAGCTATCGCTTGATCATGAGTGAACGCGTCAGCCTCCTCGATCGCACCCTCAACTCGCTGCGCGGCGCCTGGCGCGACATCGCCGCCTCGGCGCGCGACGCGCTGTCGAGCCAGCCGCGGCCGGAGCTGTCGCGCGAGGACGCCGAGCGTTTGCGCGTCCAGCTGCGCGACTGCCTCGAAGGCAAAGGCGGCGAGGTTTCGGCCCGCGCCCGCGCCGCCGGGCTCGGCCGCACCTATCTCGCGCTCAACGCCGTCGGGCGCGAGCGCTTCCTACGCCTGCTGGCGACCGAGTTCGACATCGACCACGCGGCGGTCGCGCGCATCAGCGCCCAGCTCCAATCAGCCGCCGACGATTTCGAGCGCAGCAAGGTCGAGCGCACGCTGCGCCACGCGCTCGAGCCGCCGCGCGTCAAGCTGCTGACCCAGTTCAACGCCTTGCCCGAGGGCGTCAAGTTCCTGGTCGACATGCGCGCCGAGCTGATGCGGCTCGGCCGCGAGGACGTCGAGCTCGCCGCACTCGAGCAGGATTTGAAGGTGCTGCTCGCCGGCTGGTTCGACATCGGCTTCCTCGAGTTGCGTAGCATCGCTTGGGATTCGCCCGCCGCGCTGCTCGAGAAGCTGATGCATTACGAGGCGGTGCACGAGATTCGCAGCTGGAACGATCTCAAGAACCGGCTCGAGGCCGATCGCCGCTGCTTCGCCTTTTTCCATCCGCGCATGCCGCAGGAGCCGATCATCTTCGTCGAGGTCGCCTTGACCCAGGGCATGTCCGACAACGTGCAGTCGCTGCTCGACGAAAGCGCGCCGGTCGGCGATCCGACCGAGGCCGACACGGCGAATTTCTATTCGATCTCAAACTGCCAGCGCGGCCTGTGGGGCATCAGCTTCGGCGACTTCCTCATCAAGCGCGTCGTCGACATGCTCGCGGCCGAGCTGCCGCATCTCAAGACCTATACGACGCTGTCGCCGATTCCAGGCTTCCGCGGCTGGCTCGAGAAGCGGCTGGCGGAGGAGGGCGACGACCTGCTGATCGAGGAAGAGCGCGTCGCGGTTGCGGCGCCGCCCGGCGGCGACAAGGGCGGCTTCGCGGCGCTGATCGCACGGCCGGATTGGGGCGCCGATGAGGCCAAGGCGCAGGCGCTCAAGGCGCCGCTGATGCGGCTCTGCGCGCGCTATCTGATGAGCGAGACGACGCCGGCCGGCCGCGCCATCGACCCGGTGGCGCATTTCCATTTGAGTAACGGCGCTCGAATCGAGCGGATCAACTGGCGCGCCGATACGTCGAAGAAGGGATTGCAGCAGTCCTTCGGCATGATGATCAACTACCTCTATCGCTTGGGCGACATCGAGGAGAACCACGAGGCCTATACCGGCGAAGGGCGCATTGCGGCGTCGAGTGCGGTCGCGCGCCTGGTCAAAGACTGAACTGGGTCAGTATTGCTGAGGATAAAAGACTGAAAAAGTCGCGAAACTGATTGACATTCGAGCAAAATTCCATGTATTAATCATTCGGTAATTATCCCCAAAAGGCTGTGGATCAAACGCCAGCGGTAAGGCGGATGCCAGCAGCCCAGGGGACGCTGGGGGGCTGCCAAACTGTTCGATCGTCTCTTGTCCAATCGCCGACCGCCGGTCGAGGTGCGGAGCGGCGATCGTTTCTGCCGTCGTCGCCGGGACAAGGTGATGGAGCTGGTGACGGTCACGGATCTGCGTCCGGACCCGCTCGGCATTCCGCACGTTCATTTCAAGCTGACCTTCGAGGAGGCGGCGATCGGCCGGATCGAAGGCGGCCGGCGCGTGCTGGCGCTCAACTCCTTCGTTGCGGCCTACAGCGAGCGCATGGCCTGAGCGCCCCTTCGGCTTTTCCGCGGTTTGACCCTGTGCTATGAACCCGGCTTCGCCGTGCGGCGGGCACGTCCGGTCGCGGGCGTGGCGGAACTGGCAGACGCACTCGGTTTAGGTCCGAGCGACGCAAGTCGTGGGGGTTCGAATCCCTCCGCCCGCACCACCGGACTTAACCCCTACACCGGATCACCCCAACAAGAAGAAGCCGTGACCCCATGCAAGTGAGAGAGACCAGCGCCGAGGGCCTGAAGCACGAATTCACCGTCGTCGTCGCGGCCGCCGACATCGAAAAACAGGTACAGGACCGCCTCGCCGAGATCGGCCGGTCGGTGCGGCTGCCGGGCTTCCGTCCGGGCAAGGCGCCGCTCGATCTGCTGAAGAAGCGTTACGGCCCGTCGGTGATGGGCGAGGTGGTCAAGCGCGCGGTCAACGATAGCTCGTCGGTTGCGATCAAGGAGCACAATCTGCGGCCGGCGCTGCAGCCGAAGATCGAGATCGTCTCGTTCAACGAGGGCAAGGACCTCGAATACAAGCTCGCGGTCGAGGTGCTGCCCGAGATCGGCCCGGTCGCGCTCGACGGCATCGCGCTCGAACGCTGGAAGGCCGACATTCCCGACGCCGATATCGACCAGGCGCTGGAGCGGATCGCCAAGCAGCAGCGCAAGACTACGCCGGTCGACCGCGCCGCCGCCGCGGGCGACTTTGTGCACATCGACTTCAAGGGCACGGTCGGCGGCGTCGCCTTCCCCGGCGGCAGCGCCGAGAACTACCTGCTCGAGCTCGGCTCGGGCGGATTCATTCCCGGCTTCGAGGATCAGCTGATCGGCGCCAAGACGGGCGAGGCGCGCACCGTCGCCGTCACTTTTCCGGCGGATTATGGCAACGCCGAGCTGGCCGGCAAGGCGGCCGAATTCGCGGTTACGGTCAAGGAAGTGCGCCAGGCCGAGGTCCAGCCGATCGACGAATCCCTCGCCACGGCGGTCGGCATGGAGAACCTGGCCGAGATGCGCCAGGCGGTGCGCGAGCGCCTCGAGCGCGAATACGGCGGCGTTGCGCGCCAGAAATTGAAACGCGAATTGCTCGATCAGCTGGCGGCGCGCTACAGCTTCGCGGTGCCGGCCGGCATGCTCGACATCGAGTTCCAGCACCTCTGGCGCGAGGTCGAGACCGAGCGCAAGCGCGCCCAGGACGCCGGCGCCGCCGATCCCGAGCTCGGCAAAAGCGACGACGAGCTCAAGGCCGAGTTCCGGTCGCTGTCCGAGCGGCGCGTGCGGCTCGGGCTGCTGCTCAACGAGGTCGGCCGCACCCATGCGATCACCGTCGCCCCCGAGGAGCTCAACCGCGCGGCCATCGAACGCGCACGCAGCTTTCCTGGCCAGGAGCGGGAAGTGCTAGACTTCTATCGCAACAATCCTCAGGCGCTCGACAGCCTGCGGGCGCCGATCTACGAGGACAAGGTCGTCGACTTCATCCTCGGCAAGGTCAACGTGACCGAGCGCTCGGTGCCGCCGGCCGAATTGACGGCCGCCACGGCCCAGGAAGACTGAACCCGACGACCGATGGACAGAGGCGAGGACAGGTAGCGATGCAGGATCCGTTCGAGCAATACATGCAGACGCTGGTGCCGATGGTGGTCGAGCAGACCAACCGCGGCGAGCGCGCCTACGACATCTATTCGCGCCTGTTGAAGGAGCGCATCATCTTCCTGGTCGGGCCGATCAACGACATGGTCGCGAGCTTGATCTGCGCCCAGCTCCTGTTCCTCGAATCCGAAAATCCGACCAAGGACATCTCGCTCTACATCAATTCGCCGGGCGGCGTCGTCACCTCGGGCCTAGCGATCTACGACACCATGCAATACATCCGGCCCGACATCGCCACGGTGTGCATCGGCATGGCGGCGTCGATGGGGTCGCTGCTGCTGACCGCCGGCGCCAAGGGCAAGCGCGTGGCATTGCCCAACGCCAGCATCATGATCCACCAGCCCTCGGGCGGCTTCCAGGGCCAGGCCACCGACATTGAGATCCACGCCCGCGAGATCCTGCGCACCCGCGCCCGCCTCAACGAGATCTATGTCAAACACACCGGGCAGTCGCTCGACGCGGTGGCCTCCGCGCTCGAGCGCGACCGCTTCATGTCGCCGGAGGAGGCCAAGACCTTCGGCCTCATCGACGAGGTCATGACCAATCGGCCGGTCACGGCCGACGAAAAACGCGCCTAACGCGCGTCACAAGAGCGTTAACCCCTGGAATTGCTCGGCTTATTAACTAGTTATTGAACCTCGAGCCGTGCATAATGTTGAATGGAATAGGGCGTAAAAGGTCCTGTCGTCGTGAACCGGAACAACAACGGGAGGCCGGCTCGGCGGATGACGGAGGCGCGTGGCAGGCGGGGAACCGCGGGCCGCGAGCGGTGTTGACGGAGATACCATGACCAAGCCGAGCGGCGGCGATTCGAAGAATACGCTCTACTGCTCCTTCTGCGGCAAGAGCCAGCACGAGGTCCGCAAGCTCATTGCCGGGCCGACGGTGTTCATCTGCGATGAATGCGTCGAGCTCTGCATGGATATCATCCGCGAGGAGCACAAGACCACGCTGGTCAAGTCGCGCGACGGCGTGCCGACGCCGCGCGACATCTGCAAGGTGCTCGACGACTACGTCATCGGCCAGGACCACGCCAAGCGCGTGCTGTCGGTCGCCGTCCACAACCATTACAAGCGGCTGGCGCACGGCGCCAAGAGCAACGACGTCGAGCTGGCGAAGTCGAACATCCTGCTGGTCGGACCGACGGGTTCGGGCAAGACGCTGCTGGCGCAGACGCTGGCGCGCATCATCGACGTGCCCTTCACCATGGCCGACGCGACGACGCTCACCGAGGCGGGCTATGTCGGCGAGGATGTCGAGAACATCATCCTCAAGCTGCTCCAATCCGCCGACTACAACGTCGAGCGGGCGCAGCGCGGCATCGTCTATATCGACGAGGTCGACAAGATCTCGCGCAAGTCCGACAACCCATCGATCACCCGCGACGTGTCGGGCGAAGGCGTGCAACAGGCGCTGCTCAAGATCATGGAAGGCACCATCGCCTCGGTGCCGCCGCAAGGCGGCCGCAAGCACCCGCAACAGGAATTCCTCCAGGTCGACACCACCAATATCCTGTTCATCTGCGGCGGTGCCTTCGCCGGATTGGAAAAGCTCATCGCCCAGCGCCGCCAAGGCACGTCGATCGGGTTCGGCGCCGAGGTGCGCGCCCCCGAGGAGCGCAAGACCGGCGAGATCCTCAAGGATCTCGAGCCCGAGGATTTGCTCAAATTTGGCCTGATTCCCGAGTTCGTCGGCCGCTTGCCGGTGGTGGCAACGCTCGACGACCTCGACGAGGGCGCGCTGGTCGACATCCTGACCAAGCCTAAGAACGCCCTGGTCAAGCAGTACCAGCGGCTGTTCGAGATGGAAGACGTCCGGCTCGAATTCAATGACGAGGCGATGAAGGCGATCGCGCACAAGGCGATCGCGCGCAAGACCGGCGCGCGCGGCCTGCGCTCGATCATGGAGGCCATCCTGCTCGAGCCGATGTTCGAGCTGCCCGGCCTCGAAGGCGTCACCGGCATCGTCATCAACCGCGAGGTCGTCGAAGGCCGCGCCCAGCCGCTCCACATCTATTCCGAGCGCCGGGGCGACGTTCCGACCAGCGCCTGATCCGCGCTTGACCGTCGCCGGTCCACTGGCCGGCTTTGTCGCAAATTCGATTCGAATCCGCCGGGTGGCGCAAATCCGGGCGCGACCCCTTGATCTGGGTCGGCCAGTGGGCCACTTTATGTTGTGGCCACCTCTAAAAACCCCGTATTTTCAGGAATTTTCTTTGGCGGCGATCGGCGGTCGGGTTTTCTGCCGTGATTTTTTTGGCTGGCGGCGCCGGTTTTGCCGCGGTTTTCCGCGCTATGCGGCAAC
>JBOHLS010000047.1:0-12099 GCA_050729835.1 Allostellaceae bacterium
TGAAAGCCGGTGAGTGGTTCCGGCGTGTGCGTCTCGTCATGTCAGCTCCTGATAGGCGGCGATCCTCGCCGCTGTCAGGCAGAAAATCCACTTATCGTCCTGTTCAGATTCTCGGAGCCAGCTCTGAGAGAGGGCCGCTAAGATCAAAGATCATCATGCAACCAATATCGCACGCCCCAGGGACAGGCCAAAGGGGCGCAAAAGTTCAAACTTCTGGCCTGCCACCTCAAACGGGCTATCCACTCGGTTGTTGTATGTTGAGCGGCACATAACCACATCACGGCTATCGTTGGCAGCGCTGATGGGCGTCGACGGCTGAGAGAGATCGGGGCTCCCGCCTGACCGTATAAGAGGTGTGTGCCATGTCCTCGTGGTTAATCCCGCCGATCGTCATTCCCATTTTGTTTGGTATCTTGGTCGTCGCATACGCGCTCTATCGCGCGTACGCGTGACCAAGTAGGGTGTGTCAAGCTGCCTTCCGAAGTTCCGGAACGATCGCGGAGTTGCGGAGATCCGGATTGGAGGGAAGGAATTTCATTGCGTCGGTGTGTCGCCGCCGCACGATCGTCCGCACGTCTACATCAACATGGGCGATCAGGACACGATCCTTTGCCCCTACTGCGCGACACTGTTTCGCTTCGATCCGCTACTTAGGCCGTTCACAGCCGACCCGCCGGATAGCCTATACGTCGATTCTTAAAACGGCGCCACTTTTCAGATTTCCGGATGAACGTGCCGCCGCCGCGCGGCCACTCAATCTCCCGGCATGAGGAGAAATCTCGATGAACATTTGGACAGCCATGAAGCGCCTAAATCGCAGCTTTAACCGCTGGTCAGCGCATGGGGGCCGACAAGATCGTGGCGAATCTCGATGGCACCGACAACAGGCATACGAGGGGCGCCAAGAAGCATATCGGTGCGTGGGACCTTCTCGCGAAAGATCGTGGGTCCGGCGGGCACGGATCTGACGACGCGAAAGTATAGGCTTGAAGAGGTTCCCAAATAGTCGACACAGGTCGGGCAATTGCTCCCGATTGCCACCAGCTCAGCTGCAAGTCGCTCCGTCTAAGTTCGTGTGCTTGCGCTACCGTGCCAATGGCCGCTCTATGCTGAACATTGGCTTTAAACAAGGCCGAAAGCCTTGAGCTACGCAAAACCTGCTGATACTTCAAATCTTGCCGCCGCGTTTGCGCCGTTGGAAGAACCTATCCGCGCCGAACTGTTCAGCGTCGAACGGCTGGAACAGCACGCTGAAAGCCTCGCGGCGGCGCAGCGGGTCTCCCAGAAAGGTAGTCGCGCCAGCCGACATGCGCCGCGGCTTTATGCCAATACGAAAGTCCTGATCGCCGCCTATCGGGCGATCGTCGACGCGACGCGTGCGCACGAGCCGATTACTTTGGCAGCCGAATGGCTGCTCGACAATTTCCATATCGTGGATGAACAGATCCGCGAGATCAAAGATGATCTGCCACCCGGCTTCTATCGCAGGCTGCCGAAGCTGCTCGATGGGCCGCTGGCCGGATACCCGCGCGTCTTCGGCGTCGCCTGGGCACTCGTCGCCCACACCGATAGTGCGTTCGACGTCCTGAAACTCACGCGCTTGGTGGCGGCGTATCAGCGCGTTCAACCGCTTACCATCGGCGAGCTATGGGCGATCCCGATCACCTTACGCATCACGCTGGTCGAGAATTTGCGCCGTCTGGCGGAGGCCATTGTCGCGCGGCTCGACGCAAGTCGGCGGGCCGATGCGTTGATGGATAGGATTCTCGGAACGAAAACAAGCAGCGACGAGACTGCGGCTGCGATCATGTACAGTCTCGATCAGATCCCATGGTCCACCGCCTTTGCCGTGCAACTGGCCCAGCGCTTGCGTGATCGCGATCCTAATGTCACGCCCGCAGTGCAATGGCTAAATAAAAGACTCACGGCAGAAGGAACAACCACGGATCGGATCGTCCGCGACGAAGTCCAGCGCCAGAGCGCGATGAACGTCACCGTGCGCAACGTAATCACGAGCATGCGCCTGGTCTCGACGATCAATTGGGCGGAATGGTTCGAGAGCGTAAGTCTCGTCGACGTGGCATTGCGTGCGGCAAGCGATTTCGCCGCTATGGATTTTACAACCCGCGATCTCTACCGCCGCGCGATCGAGGAGGTGGCGCGCAATTCCGGGCACGATGAGATCGAGATCGCTCAATTGGCGATTACGACAGCAAGACAGGCCGGCGACGTGGCGGTGCGAACGAACGTGCCTTTGGGCCGCGAATGCAATCCTGGCTATTACCTAATCTCGAAGGGCCGCCAGGGCTTCGAACGGCGCCTGAACAGCCGCGTTCCACTGGGACGGCGGCTTTTTCATGCGATTGCCGCGGGCGGCATACACGGCTATGCCGGGATCATTACACTTGTGGGTGCGATTGCCCTCGGTTTTGGGCTGGTCGGCACGGCGTATGGCGGACTCAGTGGTTGGGCGATCGCCCTGCTCGCAATTCTGGGTACGGTTCCCGCGTCGGATGTCGCCGTTGCCTTAGTCAATCGCATCATTACGCAAAATGTGGGTGCGGTGCCATTACCTGGGCTCGAGCTTCGCGACGGTGTGCCAGCGGATCTCAGGGCCATCGTCGTCATGCCCACAATGCTGACGAATCGAGATTTGATCGACGGACAGATCGAGCGCCTGGAAATTCACTTTCTGTCGAACGCCGACGGCAATCTCCATTTTGCACTGCTTTCGGATTGGGCGGATTCACCCGTCAAGATTTCCGCGACCGACGAAAGTCTGGTCGGAGCCGCCGCGGAAGGAATCGCCCGTCTCAACCGGCAATACGGGCCGGCTAACGCGGGCGCACGTTTCTTTCTGTTGCATCGTCGGCGGGTTTGGAACGAGGGAGAAGGTAAGTGGATCGGCTGGGAGCGCAAGCGCGGCAAGCTGCACGAACTGAACCGACTCCTGCGCGGTGCGACCGACACCACCTTCCTGAATATCGACGACAAACCAGCCGCGCTCCCCACAGTCCGCTACGTTATTACACTCGACGCGGATACACGCATGCCGATCGGCACGGCGAAGCGACTGATTGGGAAGATGGCCCATCCTCTCAACCGCTCGCGTTTCGATCGGCGCCTAGGTCGCGTCGTGGAAGGGCACGGAATTCTTCAGCCGCGAGTGACCCCATCGCTGCCAATCGGACGAGAAGGATCGCTGTTCCAGCGTGCCTTCTCGGGGCCCAACGGTCTTGATCCCTACGCCTTTGCCGTCTCCGACGTCTATCAGGATTTGATCGAGGAGGGTTCTTATGTTGGCAAGGGAATCTACGATGTCGATGTTGTCGAACGCGCGATGCAGGCGAAGATCCCCGACAGCACAGTATTGAGCCACGATCTATTGGAGGGGATATTCACCCGCGCCGGACTCACTTCCGATGTCGAATTCGTCGAAGAATTTCCATCGCGCTACGACGTCGCGAGCGCAAGGCAACATCGCTGGACCCGCGGCGACTGGCAATTGCTGCCCTGGCTTTTTGGTTGCGGCCCCGTTGGGCACGACAATTACGAACGAAGCGCCCTTCCGGCGGCCGGGCGGTGGAAGTTGCTGGACAATCTGCGCCGTTCGCTTTCCGCGCCGGCGATGCTTCTGGCCTTCATCGTGGGCTGGCTCCAGCCATTTGACGCAGCACTGACATGGACCGTGTTCATACTCTTCACCCTGGCATTCCCTCCATTGCTCCCGGCAATCGCTAATGTCGTTCCCAGGCGGGCGGGTGTTTCACTGCGTAACCATTTGAACGGCATTCGCAAAGATCTGGCGCTCGGCATTCTGCAGAGCGCGTTTCTCATTACCTTCCTCGCGCATCAGGCCTGGCTGATGGTCGATGCCGTGATGCGGACGCTGTACCGTCTGTTCATAGCGCGCCGCCGATTGCTCGAATGGACGACCGCCGCACAGTCGGTCGAAGACGCACAATTCGATTCCCGCACGCTTGGCGTTCAGATCGTGGCGAGTGTCACGTTCGCTGCCGCCCTCGGCGTCGTCATCGTGTTTGTTGGTGATCACACCTGGCCGCTCGCCGCGTCATTTGCGGCGCTCTGGATCTTTTCGCCCGTAGCGGCAAGGCTCGCGAGCCTACCGCCGCCCGTGACCGGACATCTGTCGGTGACCGCCGCCGACGCCCACGCGCTGCGCCTGATCGCGCGGCGGACGTGGCGCTTCTTTGAGACTTTTGTCACGGCGGAAGACAACATGCTTCCGCCCGATAATTTCCAGGAAGAGCCGCATCCGGTGGTGGCGCATCGCACCTCGCCGACGAATATCGGCCTGTATCTGCTGTCGACCGTCGTCGCACGCGATTTCGGCTGGCTGGGCACTTTCGACACGTTGGACCGGTTGGAAGCGACGATTGCCACAATGGGCAAACTCGAGCGCTTTCGTGGCCATCTCTACAACTGGTACGACACGCGAGATCTGCACGCCCTGGAGCCAAAATATATTTCCACCGTCGACAGCGGTAATCTCGCCGGCCATCTAATCGCGCTCGGCAATGCCTGCCGCGAGATGGCCGTGGGCCCGACTTTCAACCCGCGCTGGATTGACGGGCTGAAGGACACGATTGGCCTTCTCGGCGAATCACTGCGTGCCAATCCGCGAGAGCCGCCGCCGTCAAAGCTGGCAGCGGTGATTGACGAATTCGTCGCCCTTCTCGCGCACCAGCCCGGCGATGCAATGGCCATGGCGCGGCTCATGGATGAGTTGGTTCGCTGCACGGATGCGATCATGGAGATCACCAAAGGTTCCGCCGATGGTCGAACCTGGGAGGTTCCGATCTGGGCGGATGCGCTGCGCGTGTCGGTTCATGCGCATCGGCGCGACTTCGAAGCGCTTATGCCATGGGCTGGGATTGTCGCGCGCAACGTGGCGTGGGTAGACGCCTTCGAACTGCCAGACCTTGCCGCAATGCCCACGCTTGAACGCCTGCCGTTGCTTTGCGACGCGGCGCTACGGAGTCTCAAGAACCGAAAATTAGACACGTCAGGCAATGATCCCGATACGGCCGCACTGATCACCGCACTGAGAAAATCCGAGCAGGCGGCACGATCGCTCCTCCATCGCCTGGCGATGCTCGCCGAAACGTCCAAGACGATGGCGACTGCCATGGAATTCGGCTTTTTATTCAATCCTGATCGGCAGCTTCTATCAATCGGCTATCGCGGCACCGATGACAGCCTCGATTCCAATTGTTACGACCTACTCGCCTCCGAGGCGCGGTTGGCGAGCTTTATCGCGATCGCCAAGGGCGACGTTCCGGCGCGGCATTGGTTTCATCTTGGGCGCACCTTGACGCCAATCGACGGCGGGTCGGGTCTGATCTCATGGTCGGGCTCGATGTTCGAATATCTGATGCCCTCGCTCGTCATGCGCGCGCCCGCGGGCAGTCTGCTCGAAAAGACCAATCGCCTGATCGTGCGACGGCAGATCGAGTATGGTGACAAGCTAGGCATTCCCTGGGGCATGTCGGAATCCGAATATAACGCGCGCGATATCGAGCAGACATATCAGTATTCGAGTTTCGGCGTTCCGGACCTCGGCTACAAACGCACCCTCGCCGAAAATACGGTCGTCACGCCCTATGCGACGGCGCTTTCCGCCATGGTCGATCCCGCCGCCGCGGTACGAAACTTCGAGCGTTTCGCGCGGCTCGGCGCACGCGGCCAATATGGCTGGTATGAGGCCGTCGACTATACGCGTTCGCGCGTGCCCGAGGGTGCAAAATTCGCCGTCGTGTCCGCCTATATGGCGCATCATCAGGCGATGAGCCTGGTCGCTGTGGCCAATGCGCTTCAGGATGGCGCGGTGCGTGCGCGCTTCCATGCCGAGGCGATCGTCCAATCGGCTGAGCTGCTGCTCCAGGAACGCATGCCACGCGATGTGGCGCTTGCGCGGCCACCGCGAGAACACACGACCGAAGCGGTCGAAACCGCCGACCTCGTTCCCAAAATTCAGCGGCGCTATACGAACGCCCATTCGCGCGTGCCGCGCACTCAGCTTCTTTCGAATGGACGTTATTCCGTGATGGTGACGGCCGCGGGTTCAGGCTACAGCCGCTGGCGCGATGTTGCCATCACGCGCTGGCGCGAGGACACGACCTGCGATGGCTGGGGCTCCTACATCTTTCTGCGCGACGTGCGCAGCGGAGATGTGTGGTCAGCCGGCTACCAGCCGTGCGGCACGGAACCAAGCGCCTACGAAGCGGCCTTCTTCGAAGACCGCGCCCAGATCGTTCGGCGCGACGGTTCGATCGGCACCAAGCTGGAGATCGCGATCTCGCCCGAGGATGACGCGGAGGTGCGGCGCGTTTCTATCACCAATCACGGCGCGCGCGCGCGGGAGATCGACGTGACGTCCTACGCTGAAATTGCATTGGCAAGGCAATCCGATGACGTCGCCCATCCCGCCTTTTCCAAATTGTTCGTAGAAACGGAATTCGTGCCGAGTCTCGGGGCGATTCTCGCCAGGCGGCGACGGCGTTCGGATGGCGATCCACAGGTTTGGGCGGCGCATCTTGTTGTTGTCGAAGGCGAGATCGCGGGTGACGTGCAGTTTGAAACTGATCGTGCGCGCTTTCTCGGACGCGGGCAAACCAATCGAGCGCCTGTCGCGGTGCACGACGGTTGGCCGCTCTCGAACACGGTGGGCCCGGTCCTCGATCCAGTGTTCAGCCTGCGCCAACGCTTGCGAATTCCGCGCGGCGCCACGGCGCGGCTGGCGTTTTGGACGATGGTTGCGCCGACGCGCGAGGCGGTGCTCGACCTCGCGGACAAGCATCACGACGCGATGGCGTACGAGCGCGCCATCACGCTCGCTTGGACCCAGGCACAGATGCAACTCCATCATCTGGGAATTTCCTCGGATGACGCGCATTTGTTCCAGCGGCTCGCCAATCACGTGCTCTATTCCGACCCCGCTCTGCGGCCCACGCAAGATGTCCTCAAGCGCGGCGCACGAAAGTTGTCCATGCTCTGGGCGCACGGGATATCGGGCGACCTTCCCATCGTGCTCGTCCGGGTCGCGGAGGCCGACGACCTCGAACTCGTCCGCCAAACGCTGCGCGCCCATGAATACTGGCGGCTGAAGCAGCTTGCCGTCGACCTCGTGATCCTGAACGACCGCGCGCCGTCCTATGTACAGGATTTGCAGAATTCTCTGGATGCGCTTGTGCGTATGAACCGCTCCATGCCCAAGACACCCGACGCCGACGCGCGCGGCGCCGTATTCGTCCTCCGCGCCGATCTGGCCTCAAGCGAGGTTTGCGAGCTGGTGCAAACGGCAGCACGGGCGGTGCTTCGCGGCGGCCACGGCACCCTCGTCGAGCAGATTAATCGGGCGCGCGAATTCAAGCCTCCAACTGCGCCGCCGGCCCGGCACGTCACGACGGCGAGCCCGGCACCGGACTCGCAATCACCGCGGCCGGCGCTCGAATACTTCAACGGATTCGGCGGCTTCAGCGCCCAGGGACGCGAATATGTAACGATCCTCGAAGGAGCGGACTGCACGCCCGCCCCGTGGATCAACGTTATTGCCAATCCGTCATTCGGTTTTCAGGTTTCTACCGAAGGCGGCGGTTACACTTGGGCGCTCAACAGCCAGCAGAACCAGATTACGCCCTGGTCGAATGACCCGGTCTGCGATGCGGCGGGCGAGGTTCTCTATGTGCGCGACGACGAGACGGGCGACGTTTGGGGCGCGACCGCGTTGCCGATCCGCGAGAATGGATCTCCCTATATCGCGATACACGGCCAGGGCTACAGCCGATTCGAGCATAGCGCGCATGGTGTCGCGCTCGAGCTGCTGCAATACATCCCGGTCGACGACACCATCAAGATCTCGCGGTTGAAGATCACTAACCGTTCCGCGCGCGTTCGCCGTCTTTCGATCACGGCCTATGTAGAATGGGTGCTCGGTGCCTCGCGCGCGGCGACAGCGCCTTTCATCGTGACGGAGATCGATCCGAAGACGGGCGCGATGTTCGCGCAGAACCCGTGGAGCAACGAATTCGGCGAACAGATCGCATTCGCCGATCTGGCTGGGCGCCAAGTGGCCTGGACCGGCGATCGCACCGAGTTCATCGGGCGCGATGGCGCGCTCGATCGCCCCGTTGGATTGACTCAAGGCGTGCAACTCTCTCTTCGCGTCGGTGCCGGGCTCGATCCCTGCGGCGCGCTACAAGCCGGTGTGAGGCTTGGCGCGCAGGGTTCGGTCGAGGTGATTTTCTTCTTGGGTCAGGCGGCGAGCCGGACGGACGCACAATCCCTAGTCGCCAAATACCGCGATGCCGACCTCGACGCGGTCTTCGCCGCCGTCACCAAGCAATGGGACGATGTCACGGGCGTGATCCAGGTGAAGACGCCGGATCGGACGCTGGACATCCTCATGAACCGCTGGTTGCCCTATCAGACGCTGGCCTGCCGGGTGTGGGCGCGGACAGGGTTCTATCAGGCGAGTGGCGCTTATGGCTTTCGCGATCAGTTGCAGGACGTAATGGCGTTGTGCGTGTCACGACCGGATCTGACGCGTGCCCATCTGTTGCGCGCGACGGCGCGACAATTTACCGAAGGCGACGTGCAGCATTGGTGGTTGCCGGATACCGGCCGTGGGGTTCGCACGCGTGTCACCGATGACCGGATATGGCTCGCGTATGTCACCGCGCACTATGTCGGAGTCACCGGCGATCTCGCGTTGCTCGATGAGATGGTTCCATTCCTCGACGGGCCGATCCTGCGCGACGGTGAGCGCGACGCGTTCTTTCAGCCGGCGGTTTCCGAAAAGCAGGCAAACGTATTCGAGCATTGCGCGCTGGCGCTCGACACGAGCCTCGCCATCGGCGCGCATGGCTTGCCGTTGATGGGAACCGGCGATTGGAACGATGGTATGGATCGCGTCGGCGAAGACGGAAAGGGTGAAAGTGTATGGCTTGGCTGGTTCCTCCATGCGACGCTGGTGACATTCGCGCGTCTTGCGGAGCGACAACGCGATGGCCGCGCGCATGACTGGCTGGAACACGCGATAGCCTTGAAGGGCGCGCTGGAACAGCACGGTTGGGACGGTGACTGGTATCGCCGCGCGTATTTCGACGATGGCACGCCGCTGGGATCGGCTTCGAACAGCGAATGCCGTATCGATTCCATCGCGCAATCGTGGAGCGTGATCTCGGGCGCCGCCGAGCCCGTACGCGCCGAACGCGCCATGACAGCGGTCGATAAATATCTGGTACGGCGCGATGATTTGCTAGCGCTGCTGTTCACGCCACCCTTCGACCACTCCGGGCCCGACCCGGGCTACATCAAGGGTTATCCAGCCGGCATTCGCGAAAATGGCGGGCAATATACCCATGCCGCGACCTGGTCGGCGTTGGCATTCACCCGGCTCGGCGACGGCGACAGGGCGTTCGAGCTGTGGTCGTTGCTCAATCCAATTCGGCACGCCAACACCCATGCTGACGTTCATCGTTATAAGGTGGAGCCTTATGTCGTCTGTGCCGACATCTATTCCATGCCGCCGCATGTCGGGCGCGGAGGCTGGACATGGTACACCGGGTCTGCCGGATGGACTTATCGCGTGGCGCTCGAGGCCATACTCGGGTTTCGGTTGCAGGGCAACAACCTGCTGCTTGACCCGTGTATTCCAAGGGTGTGGCCCAGCTTTGGAATCTCGTTTCGCCACGGCGACGCGCGCTACGACATCAGCGTCGACAACCCGACGGGTGTCTGCCGCGGCGTTCTGGCGATCAAGCTCGACGGTGAGATGGTATCGGGAAAACCGCCTTTGATCCGCTTGGTTGACGACGGCGCCAGCCATCGCGTGCAAGTCATTCTGGGCTGAAAGCAGTGACACGGTGACCGCCAAGATAAGTCCGCTGGCGGGCAAGGTCGCTCCGGCGTCGATGCTGATCAACGTACCCGGACTCGTGACCGCCTATTTCGCCGCCGTGCCCGATCCGGCGTTTCCTGCGCAGCGGGTTTCCTTTGGTACCTCCGGCCACCGCGGGTCGGCCTTCGACTGCGCTTTCAACGAGGCGCATATCCTGGCGATCGCGCAAGCCATCTGTCTCTGCCGGCATCGCGCAGGAATCGACGGACCTCTGTTCGTCGGCATCGACACGCACGCGCTATCGGAACCGGCGCTCGCGAGCGCTTTGGAGGTCTTTGCGGCCAATGGCGTCGAGACGATGATCGACGCCGCGGGCGGGTATACGCCGACGCCCGTAATCTCGCATGCGATCCTGACCTACAACAAGGGACGCAGGACAGGGCTCGCCGACGGCATCGTCATTTCGCCGTCGCACAATCCGCCGGAGGATGGCGGCTTCAAGTACAATCCAGCCAATGGCGGGCCGGCTGATGTCGACGTCACCGGCTGGATCGAAAAGACCGCGAACGAATTCTTGGGGACAAGGCTCGGCAGCGTACGCCGTATCCCATTGGCGCGCGCGCGTAAAACGTCCTGCATACATCTTTACGATTACATCACACCTTACGTGAGCGACCTCGCCAACGTCGTCGATATGGAGGAGATACGCATCAGCGGCGTCAGGATCGGGATCGATCCGTTGGGTGGCGCCGCTGTGCATTATTGGGCGCCGCTCATCGAGCGCTACAAGATCGCGGCAACCGTGGCGAATGACGTCGTGGATCCGACGTTCCGATTCATGACGGTCGATTGGGACGGAAAGATCCGGATGGACTGCTCCTCGCCCTGTGCAATGGAGCGGCTGGTTGGCTTGCGCAAGAAATTCGACATTGCCTTTGCCAACGATACCGATGCCGATCGTCACGGCATCGTCTGTCCGTCGAGCGGGTTGATGAACCCCAATTACTATCTCGCCGCGGCGATCTCCTATCTGTACGGAAGCCGCTCGAACTGGCGTATCGGCAGCGCCGTCGGGAAGACCGTCGTTAGCAGCGAGATGATCGATCGCGTGGTGAAAACGCTAGGCCGTCTGCTCGTCGAGGTTCCGGTCGGATTCAAATGGTTCAGCGTTGGACTGATCGACGGATCGCTTGGTTTTGCCGGCGAGGAAAGCGCGGGCGCCTCGTTCCTGCGCCGCGATGGCTCGGTATGGACAACGGACAAGGACGGGATCGTCATGGGCCTCCTCGCCGCCGAGATGACCGCGCGCCTGGGCAAGGACCCAAGCCTGATCTACGGCGATGTTACGCACGATCTCGGCGTCTCGTTCTATGAACGCATCGATGCACCGGCGTCATCGGCCCAGAAGACCGTCTTGAAAAATATTTCGCCCGACCGCATCACGGCCACGGAACTTGTCGGCGAGACGATCGAGGCGAAGCTTGTCAAGGCGCCCGGCAACAACCAGCCAATCGGTGGGATCAAGGTGGTCACCAAAAGCGGTTGGTTCGCCGCGCGACCCTCTGGCACCGAAGATGTCTACAAAATCTACGCCGAGAGCTTTCGCAGCCAAGCCCATCTGCGACGGATACAACGCGAGGCGCAGACGATCATTGATGGCCTCGTTTAGAGCGATAGCGCTTGCATTTGCAGTTAGGCCAGTGTCGCGGCGCGCTTCGCCCGTATCGCACGGGATTTGTCTGTATGTCGTTGAATGATAGTGGGTGGCGGATCCGGAGCGGGTTGCTGAATGGGCTGCTGCCGGTTTTGAAGACACCGAGTTAGGGTGTTCTGATGGAACCGGAGGTGGGCCATGGAGCGACGGAGTTTTACGCGAGAGTTCACGCTTGAGGTTGTCAAGCTGATCAAGGAACGCGGGGTCTCGGTGGCGCAAGCGGCCCGCGATCTGGACGTTCACGGGAACATGCTGCGCAAGTGGATCAGGGACTTTGAGGCCGATCCGCAGCATGCGTTTCCCGGCCAGGGTCAGATGAAGCCGGAGCAGCTGGAGATCGAGCGGCTGCGCCGCGAGGTGATCAAGCTAAAGGCGGGGCGGGACATCCTAAAAAAACCGCGGCCTACTTCGCGAAGGAATCGACGTGAGGTTCACCTTCATCGCGAAGCACCGGGGGATCTGGCCGGCGGCTTGGGTGTGCGGGGCGCTCGGTGTCTCGCGGAGCGGGTTCCATGCCTGGCTG
>JBOHLS010000048.1:0-12066 GCA_050729835.1 Allostellaceae bacterium
GATGTACGAGAACATTCCGCCCTGATCGACAAACTTCCTGCGCATCCGTTTCCCCCAATCAACCTCTCTCGGAAGAGAATCATGATCAGGCATCGACGCACAAAGGGTTTTTCAGCAAACTGCTAGACGGCCTTCGGACGGTGTGTGCGAATGTCCTTCTGCAGCGCTGGCACGTCGCCCGTCTTGAGCAGCACGGCGCCAACTTCTTCCACTGGCTGGGTCAGATACTTCAGCTGCAACAGGCCCTCGATCATCTCGCGGTGCTCGCGGAATTTCTCGAGGCGACCGTCTTTGTCGAGTCCGTTGGCGCCGAAATGATCCTCCAGCGCCTCCCGGCTAACGGCGCACCTTACCGGTGCGCCTCCGGCAGTTCCCAGAAAGGCGACGATATCGCGCTCGAAGTCATAGCGCGCCGGCGGCGCCGCGAACTCCAGGGCGAGACCGGGCATGATGGAGCGCGTCGCGCCGAAGATCTTCAACGACTCATCGCGTAGCTCAGGGCGGCGGATCAGGGCGAGACCCTCGCCGAGCAGCTGCTTCCAGCTGGGGCCACGGTCATAGGCCTCCTGCCACGCGGCCTTGAGTTCTGATCCCCGTTTCCGGGTCAAGACACCCAGCAAGGCTTCAGCCTGCTGAATATCCTTGTCGATCTTTGCGACCCCTTGATGACGGCGTTGCGCGACGATCAGCTTATGGATCGCATAGCGGTGAGGGGATGGCACAAGGACATAGACGCCGTTGCCATGCAGCACCACTGCCGGCACGGGATCGTGGATGAGATAGTCGAGGAAACGCAGCTGCTGGGCATGGGTGGAGAGTGCTGGCAGGGCTTTCGGCGCATCGGATTCGGCGCCCCGATTCGGCGTCAGGAAATCAACGCGGATGCCCCGGGCGGCCTTGTAGGACGTGACGAGATTCGCATCATGAAGGTTTGGAACCGGCCGAAACGATTTGTCGACCTGCCGCAGGACCTCGAGCATGGGCGGCACGCTGTCCTTGATGGCATTCGAGACATCGGCAAATTGCGCCACATCGACATCGCCAGTCTGGAGAGCCGCGGCAGGCAGGCGCGTGCCCAGCATGGCCGAATAGGTCTGGTAGGCGACGGTCCCGACGAGCACGCCGCGCAGGCGGAAGACGCCAACCTTGGCCAGCGCGTCCAGGATGTTGCCGATCTCGGCGGTGGGTCGGGGGAGATGGGCTGAACGCACCAGGGTCGAGACGAGAGCCTGTCGGTCGCGCTGATCGAGACGCGCTTCCTTATGATGGGCGATGCGCTCGAGCAGTTCGGGCGTTTCGGGACCGACATAGCGCTGCTGGCGTCCGCCGGCGGTTGATGCCTGGAAATACCAGTAGCGGCGGCCGCGCAAGGTCTTCGGCGTGAAGACGCCGTCCTCGGGAAAAGCATCAGAGAACGCTGCCGCAGCGGCGCGATCCAGGAGATCGGCGTAAGCGGTCTGCAGAGCCAGGGGGAATTCGGTTGCCATCTGCGCCCTTCGTGTTGTTATACGCAATTCGCAATATGCGTATAACGTAGGCGCGGCCGGAAAGCAAGGGATATTATACGCAACCAGCCGATCGCGTATACAATATCAACATTACGGTGCTTTTGCGCCGTCGGGCAACACCGCTTTTTTGGCGGCGGTGGCGCTTAAGCAAAAGGAAGAGCTTTCAGAAGAGGCCGCCAATGGATGCAACGCCTAGCGAGGATTCACCGCCAAGCTCGACCGACCTCGCTGGATGGCGACTGGCGGTAGCGGACGGGCGCTTTTCCGAAAGTTCCGGATGGAAGCCATCGTCGCGGCTCTCCAGGACCTCCGGCCGAATCACGATACGACCGTCCGGAACGACCTCGCGAAACACCTCAGCGACAGCATCTACAGACTCCTGCGGCGCAACGTGGGCCGCAATCATCCGAATGAAGGCTGGAACATCATTGATCGCGTGCACTTCCAGATTTTTGAAGCCTTGGCCCGGCCACATACTGCCGACGGGAGAGGGTTGCGTGTCGCGCTCTTCTCCCGTGTCATGTTCCGGCTGAAGGACGCGATCGCGACAGAGGCGAAGGCGCGCAGGGTACCGGAAGAAGCCACAGTCCGGAAAACGAAAAAGGCGACAACGGATACCAAGCCCGGAGAAGAGGACGGAAAGGAGGTCGAGCTCGTCGAAATCGGCGAGCATCCGGACCTGGCCGCGGAAAGAGAGCCTTCCGATGGTGAAGAGCGGATGCCGTCGAAGATTCGGCAGGACCCGGCCTTGCTGGATGGAGTGCGGGACGCGGACCAGAAAATCGATGTCGACCGCTTTCTGGAAGAGAACGTCGCCGATGACAGGAAGCGGCTGGCCTTCCGTCTCTTCATGGATCGAATCCCATACAAGTTGGGCTGCTGCCGGTTTGGTGGACACCATCTTAAGCTAACATCGCCTGTCTTTCGAACTCGACCGGGCTGAGATAGCCCAAGGTCGAGTGCCGTCGCTTCGGATTGTAGAAGCGCTCGATGTAGTCGAACACATCGGTCGGCGGCCGGGCGATGAGGGAGTCCTTTCGAGTTATATCTCTCTAAATGTCGGGCGACACGGAAACTACCCCCTGACGACACGAGGAAATCAGTGCTCTTGCCTCAACAACAGACATTCGTCGGCGCATCGGCTTGATGTTGGTGCTATCGTTCGTTCGCCGTTGTCCGTCTAAATCCGGCACGCGGTCGTGGGTGGATGTGTTGGCGCATTACGGCGAGTTTTCTAATAGACTGATTTGACTGTGGAATTCAGAATAATTTAGGGACACCCTCTCCGCCACTACATTATCAGTAACTACTGACAAATGTCCGCTCGGGTGCTGATACTGTTGAAAAAGTATTTTAAGCGGACCGCCGAGCAATATTGATTCAAGGCGGCATTCTTGGGCGCAATATTGATTCAAGAACCGAGGCAGCTGGATTCGAAACTTGCGCCCAAGTGGATCGTGGCGGACTTTTTCAACAGAATCGTGCTGAAAGCGGACATCCCTTGATTGTTCCGCGACGTCTGCTCTGTGCCAACACTAGCGGACATTCGACCGAGGCGAGGGTTCAAATCCCGGACTCGCAACACCCGATTCTCGCGATTGGTTGAGAGCACCATACCCAGGCTGGCGGCATAGCCGCCCTATTTAAGACGAGTTCGAATCCCTCTTGGCCCGCCACTTCATCCATCCGGCATATTGATTTTCAGCGCAATTCTTGGGACGCGTTCGTAGGTCTTGTTTTCAGCAAGGCCCAAAGCACCGAGTTGCGGCCTCACGAGCTTGGCCGATTGCCTCCTCAGCGTCTTTTGGCGGCGTAGCGCCGCCGGCGCTCCTTGAGGAGGCCCTCGGGCGCATAGATCAGCACGAGGATCACGAGGACCGAAATCAGGATCATGCGGCCGGGACCAAGGATCTGCGGGCTTATCGGTACGACGCCGCTGAGAAACCGGGTCGAGGAGTCGATGATCTCGATCAGGAAGGCCCCCACCAGCACGCCGGCGAAATTGCCGGGCCCGCCCACGATCACCATCGCCCAGACCATGAAGGTCTGCAGCGGCAGGAAGTAATCCGGGGCGATGAAGGCGTTGAAATGGGCGAAGAGCGCGCCGGCCAGCCCGCCCAGTGCGCCGCCGACGCCCATGATGCAGATCCTCAGGCTCGATACGTTCTTGCCGAGCGCCAGGGGTATTTCGTCGCCTTCGCGCATCGCCTTGAGCGCCCGGCCGAACGGCAGGCGCATGAGCCACTGGCTGACCGCCCAGCAGAGGAGGAGGCAGACCGCGCTCAGGCCAAGATAGAATACCGGATAGACCGACGGCGGCATCGCTGTTTCGAGCGGTTGGGGAATGTTGGTGACCCCGAAGGAGCCGCCGACATAGGGGCTACCGAGCGTCTGGTTGAGGAAGAAGAGGCGCGCGATCTCGGCCGCCGCGAGCGTGGAGATGCCCCAGTAATCCTGCTGCAGGCGCGCGGTCGGCAGCGCCAGGAGCATGCCGAAAAGGGCGGCCGCGACCATGCCGCCGACCATGCCCAGGCCGATCGGCCAGCCGGCGAGCATGACCAGGATCACCGAGACGTAGCCGCCGATCATGAAGAAGGCGATCTGGCCGAGATTGACGAGGCCCGTGATGCCGTATTGGAGGTTGAGGCTGACCGCCAGAATCCCCCAGATGCAGGCGATGGTCGTGAGATAGATGAGGAAAGCGATCATCGCCGGCGCCGCCCCATAATGCCCTGCGGGCGCAAGATCAGCATGGCGATCAAAAGTGCGAACGGGATCGCCTCCTTGTAGCCGGCCGGAATATAGGTGACGACACCGGCGCCAACCCCGCTGCTGTGCAGCAGCGGCGACCAGTTGATCGTAAGGCCGATATTTTCAGCGAGGCCGAAGAGCAGCGCGCCGAGCATGGCGCCATAGGGGCTGCCGATGCCGCCCAGGATCGCCGCGCCGAACACCGGGATGATGATCGCCTCCCCGATCTCCGGCTGAACCTGGGTATCGAGCGCGATGAGGATGCCGCCGAGCCCGGCAAAGCCGCTGCCGATCAGCCAGATGATCCGCACCACCCGGTCGGTCGGGATGCCGCAGGCCTCGGACAGCAGCCGATTGTCGGCCGAGGCGCGCATCGAGACGCCGAGCCGGGTGCGGTTGAGCAGCAGATGGAAGCCGACCATGCAGACGAGCGCGGCGGCGATGATCCAGATCTGTACCGGGGTGATGAGCGCACCCAGAACATGCAGCGGCGGGCTGAAGCCGACGGGATAGAATTGCGGCGATGGCCCCCAGATCATCAGCACGAATTCGCGGATGGCGATCGACAGCGCGAAGGAGGCGATCATCAGGATGACGTCGGCGCGCTCGCGCAGCCGCCTGAATACCAGCCAGTCGGTCAAAAGGCCGAAGAGCGCCGTGCCGAAGATGGCGAGGACGATGGCGAGCTCGAAATTGAGGCCGAGCGTCGTCGAGAGGGCGAAGGCCAGATAGGCGCCGACCGTGGCATATTCGACATGCGCGAAATTGGGGAAGCGCAACACCGAATAGACCATGGTGAGGCCGACCGCGATCAGCGTCAGCTCGGAAGCGCGGATGAGGCTGTCGATGAGGGTCTGGAGGAGCAGGGGGGAGTCTCCGCGAGGCAAGTTCGGCGAGCACCGAGGGCGTGTTCGGTGCCCCATCCAAAGGCTCTATGTCTTTCCTGCGAAGGCGGGAATCCAGTTTTTCTTCGAGCGGCAAGCCTAACGGCTCGGAGATGGATTCCCGCCTTCGCGGGAATGACGGCGTGGATTCAGTTTCCGCAGGTGACGAAGGCCTAAGGGTGCTTAAGGCACACGGATTAGCCCTCACCCTGAGCTTGTCGAAGGGCGAGGGCGGATTGTCGCTATACCCGAACCTCATGGTTCGACAAGCTCACCATGAGGTCCTCCCAGGGCTCGGGGTCGACCGACCCTTCAGCCGCCGCTACCGGGCGTATAGGGCTGGAGCTTGCCGTCCTTGTAGATCTCGTCGACCAAGGTCGCGTTGACCTGCATGCCGTCCTTGTCCATCGACTTGTCGCCGGTTACGCCCTTATACTTGTTGGCCATGTTGATGACCTGCTTCTGGATGGCCGTCGGGTCAGCGCTGTTGGCCGCGTTAATGGCGAGGGCGGCGACCATGGTGGCGTCATAGGCGAAGCCGCCGAAATCGGTCGCGGGGTCGGCGCCGAACTTGGCCTTGAACGGGGCCGCATAGGTCTTGTCGTAGAAATTGCCGCCCACCGAGAAATCGATGCCGCGGATGCCGTCGGCGATCTTGGCGATGTCGGGATTGGCGGTGACCTCGTTGGACCAGTTCGACATTTCCGGGCCGAACCAGTTCTTGCCCGGCGTCATGCCGAGTTCGCTCGCCTGCTTGAGCAAGAGGGTCGCGTCCGAGCCATAGGCGAAGAAGAAGACGGCATCGGGATTGGCGCCGGCGATCTGCTGCAATTGGGCGCGATAGTCGGTCTGGTTGGATTCATAGCGCACGCTCACCGCGCAGCTGCCGCCCGAGGTCTTGGCCGCATCGCACAGCGCCTGCTCCAGCCCCACGCCATAGGGATTGTTCGGCACCATGGTGGCGAAGGTCTTGGCCTTGAGGTCCCTGACGGCGATGTCGACCATCGGCGGCCCCTCGACATTGTTGAGCGCGATCATGTCGAAGAAATAGGGCCCGATGTCGCGCAGCATGGGCGAATTGGCGCCGATCGAGATCTGTACGATCTTGTTCTTGTTGGTGTATTGCCCGGTCGGCAGCGTCAGCCCGCTGGAATATTCGCCGAGCACGACGGGCACCTTGTCCACCTCGACGAGCTTGCGCACCGCGTCCATCGCCGCCTTCGGGTCGGACTGCGAATCCTCGACCGAGAGCGTCACCGGGCCGCCGAGCAGGCCCGGCCCGAGCTTGACGGTCGAGCCGTCCTTCATGGGCACGGCATAGCCGGCATTGATCTGGTCCACGGCGAGCTGGGCGCCGCGCTGCATGTCCTGGCCGACCACCGCCGAGGCGCCGGTAAGCGAGGTGAACATGCCGAGATCGACCCCCGCCGCGTTCGCGCCCGAAAGCGTTGCCGCCCACCCCAGGGCCGCGATTGCTGCCGCCCCGAGCCATCGCCGGGTCGTTCCATTCCGTGTCGTTGTCATCAGTGCGTCTCCCTGCCTGGGATTATCGATGAATGCCGGCAACGCCCGTGGGCAGCAGACCCGCGCCGTCGCCATTACGAACTTGAACACACAACTTTCCGCCGCACCCGGACGCCGGACCACCGGCGATTCCGGACAAGGCAGCCTTCGCCGGCAGCAACCGAACCAGTCCTGCCGAGCGACAGATCTCGGACGTTAGAGGAGCGGCTGCGCGACCGCAACCTTTGCACGGCAGAGCACGATCCTTTCCGATTCAGTCGGAAGGGATCGTGCTCAAGTCCTTCAGTCGTCGCGGGACCGAACCGCAAAGGCGAGTCCGCTTTTGCCGAGACCACCCCGGGGCGGCACTCACTCCTGTGGCGTGCCGAGATAGGCGTCGCGGATCTTTTCATCCTTCAGCACGCCTTCGGCCGGGCCTTCGAAGGCGATGCATCCGTCGGCCATGACGATGCCGCGGTGAGAGATGGCGAGCGAGCGCTCGGCATTCTGCTCGACGATGAGGATGGTCCGGCCCTGCCCGTTGATCTCGCGCACCTTCTCGAAGACCTGGTCGGCGAGCCGCGGCGAGAGCGCTGCCGAGGGCTCGTCGAGCAGCAGCAATTGCGGCTCGGTCATCAGCGCCCGCGCCAATGCGAGCATCTGCCGCTCGCCGCCGCTCATCGTCCTGACCCGCTGGCCACGCCGCTCGGCGAGGCGCGGAAAGCGCTGATACTGCTCTTCCGTCCGCCGGCCAAGCTCGGCGCGCGCGAGCGTATAGCCACCCATGCGCAGGTTCTCGGCGACCGTGAGGGCCGGAAAGACGTTGTCGAGCTGCGGCACGAAGGCGAGGCCCTTTAGCACGCGCTCATGCGTCGGCAGCCCCGTCACTTCCGCCCCGTCGAGACGTACGGTCCCTGCCCGCGGGATGAGATAGCCCATCAGCGCCTTGAGCAGGGTCGACTTGCCGGCGCCGTTGGGGCCGATGATGGTGGTGATCTCCCCCGCCCGGACATCCAGCGTCACATCGTGCAGGATTTCGGTATCGCCATAGCCGGCGAAGACATTGGCGACTTCGAGCACGGCCGTCATGCCGCATCGCCGCCCGTCGTCGCCTCAGAGGCGACCTGGCCGCCGGCCGCGATATAGGCCCGGAGCACATCCTCGCGCGCCAGCACCTCTTGCGGCGGGCCCTCGGCCAGCACCATGCCCATGTCGAGCACGCAGATGCGGTCGCAGAGGCGCCGGACGGCCTGCATGTTGTGCTCGACGATAAGGAAATTATGGCCCTCGGCGCGCAGCGTCAGCAGGAGCTCGATGATGTCCTCGATGAGCCGCGGATTGACGCCGGCGATCGGCTCGTCGAGCAGGATGAGCTTGGGCTCGGCCATCAGCACCTGGGCAAGCGCCAGGAGCTTCTTCTGCCCGCCCGAGAGGCTGCCGGCCAGTTCGTCGGCATGGCGATCGAGCTTGACCCGGGCGAGCAGCGCCCAAGCCTTGTGGAGGTGAGCCGCCTCGTCGGCCCTCACGGCGACACTTTCCATCGCCGCGCGCCAGAGGCTTTCGCCGCGCTGCACCCGGGGGCCGAGCAGCATGTTCTCCATCACCGTCATGCGCGACGGGTTGAGGGTGATCTGGAAGGTACGGCAGAGCCCGAGGCGGGCGATGCGATAAGGCGGCGAGCTGTCGATATCATGCCCCTCGAAGCGGATCGTGCCGCTGTCCGGCTTGAGAAATCCCGAAAGCACGTTGACCAGCGTCGTCTTGCCCGACCCGTTCGGGCCGACGAGGCCGAAGATGTGGCCGGCCTCGACGCCGAGCGACACGTCGCGCAGCGCGGTGACACCGCCGAAATGCTTGCTGACGCTCGATACTTCTAGCAGCATGCCCACCTCTGGCCATCGGGCAGAGCCCTCGGCAGCACCATAAGGTCCGAAGTAAGGCAACCGGCGATGCCTACGCATACAATGAGCCCGACGTCAAATTAGAACACTACCTAATTCGCGCTGCAATCTCTTACAACCCAATGGAAATGACTATCGATAAGTCCTGCGCGCCAACTCGCTTCGGGAGCCCTTACGATCTCGGATGCCCAGCTTGGCTTTGGCTTGATCTCGGTAATTCCGATCGCCGAGCTCCGGAGCAGGTTCGGCGTCTGCAAGTCTTTCTCGCCGCCTACGGACCGCACCCCAGTAAGCAGAGGTCATCAGCGCGATGCTGGTTAGGCAATCCATCCGCATCGCGGAAGCTGCGCCTACTGGCGACAACGCGATGCGTGATTGGGCGACAAAATGCCGGCATTGGACCCTGCAATACGTTCCGACCAGGATGGCACTCAACTGTCAGATTTGATCCACTGGCATCGTAGATTGAGGACTGTGCATCGCGGCGGAATAGGCCGCGCGACTTCCGGGGTGGGTCGAAAGGGAAATCGCGGTACGTTCGCGCGATGTCAGCTCTCGCCTCAACATCGGACATTCCTCGGCGCATCGAGCGTGATGTCGGGCGCTACTGTTCGTTCGCCGTCATCCGTCTAAATCCGGCACGCGGTCGTGGGTGGATGTGTTGGCGCGTTACAGCGAGTTTTCTAATAGACTGATTCTACACGGGAATTCTGAATAATTTAGAGACACCCTCTCCGTTTCCGGCACACGGGGCGCACGGGTTTTTAGGGGAGATTGAGACCGCGGCTGGCTAAGGGCGCAAACAAGACCTTGGTTTTGAACCCCTGCCACAGATCGAACAAATAGCATTGTTCATACTCGGCGGCTCAAAAAATCACCCAACTTGTGGCGGCCGTCGAGTTCAGATGATCTCAGAGCTGCTGGAAGAAATACGTGAGTATCTCCGTAAACGAGACCTTATGCGGGCTGCTGTACCAGAGCAATTTCCGATCCTCCGCGCGCTTCAATTCGCGGCCTAATTATTGGCAATAAAAATCCTAGCGCCCGAACGCGTCCATCCTTGAGGTCCAAGGCTAGCGAAGTGCCGTTCATAATTTTCCTGAGGTGCCGTAGCGGGAGTGGTTGGAAAGTGAAGGCGGCGTAATCTCCAGCTTGGATCAACAAGCGATTCCGGCGTTTGAGCGCCGGGGAGATCACGCCATGACGAGCCATACCACGACGCCTTTGCTGCCGCAGTCGGAAATCGAGACAGCGGAACCTCTTTTCGACAACTGGTTCGACCCGATCGAGGCTGGCATTCGGGATCGCGCCCGTGAATTCCTGCAAGCCATGTTCGAACGGATAGATGTTAGATTATGGACGGCCCAGGTTCCGAAATTGATGTAGGACACAGACTGTTTCAACGCATTGGCGCGGGGGAGGAGATGACGCAGTTCCTTGGTCTTTTAGGATCCGCATTGCTCGTGCTCGGAGCAGGCGCAAGCTTCGTTATGCAGCAGGCCGTGAATGCCGATCTCCGGGCTTCGCTTCACTCCGCCGCTTGGGCCGGACTCGTCAGTTATTTAGGCGGGGCGCTCTGCATGCTGTTGCTGGCAATATTCATGCGGGAAGCCATACCGTCGAGCGATTCGATAGCTCGTAGTGAGTGGTGGGCGTGGAGCGGCGGTTTCTTCGGGGCGATCTTCATTTTTATTTCCATTCTTTTCGTTCCGAGACTCGGCACGACGACCTTTGTTGCACTCCTTGTCGCGGGTCAGATGCTCTCCTCGCTGGCGTTCGATCACTACGGATTATTTGGCATTCCCCAGCATTCGGTGGACCCATTGCGTTTCCTCGGCGCGGCGCTCCTGGTTGCAGGCGTGGTTCTCATCCATTGGTAAGACTGTGAAAGTCGAGTGGGAAATTGACGCTTTGGCGACGTCCACTGATAGAGATGACACCAACGGGTCGTTCTGGCATCCACTTCGACGAGCGATGACGCGCCAATCCAGCAAGCAACCCTATTCCTTCTTCGTCCTTCTGTGGTTATGCGGGATTTGCTTACGGGTTCCCGTGCTGGCGATACCGCCGGAACTGCCGCTCTTACACGCCAGCTTGCATTTATCGGAAGCGGACGTCGGCTGGCTCTCCAGCCTGCCGCCGATGCTGCTGGCAGTTGCTGCAGTGCCGGGTTCGTTGATCATCGTCCGTTTGGGTTTGGTGCCGGCTCTGTTGATCGGCCTCTTGCTTGACGCGGTCGGCGCCGCGTCGCGGGGGCTAAGCGGAAGCCTGTGGTTCCTTTGCATTGCGACCGTGGTAATGAGCGCTGGCGTCGCCATCGTGCAGACGGTCATGCCGCCGCTCGTGCGCGCTCGGCTCCCGGAACGCATTGGCTCAGGCACCGCGATCTATACCAACGGTCTGCTGACCGGAGAAATTCTTGCCGTCGCGCTTACCGTTCCACTTGTGTTGCCGATGGTCCGCAACAGTTGGCGACTGGGCCTCGTGGTCTGGTCGGTGCCCGTGTTTGTTACCGCGATTCTGGTCTCGATATGGCTGATGCCCAAAAGAGTCCGGGAGCATAAAAACGCGCCACACGGCGCGGTTCCTGTCCTCGCTGATACATCCCCGAGGCGGACTGAGCAACGCAGCATCGCCACATGGTGGCCGAATTGGCGATCTCCTCTGATATGGCGGCTAGGCTTGATGCTCGGCTGCGTCAACGCGATGTACTTCGTCACCAACGCGTTCTTACCGGACTACATTATTGCTAGTGGCCGGCCGGATCTGGTCAGCAATGCGCTGACCGCCCTCAATCTCGCGCAGCTGCCGGCTGCGTTCCTGATGTTGCCGCTGGCGCAACGGCTCTTTACCCGGCCGTCCGCTTACATGGCGACCGGCTTTTTGTCGTTTGTAAGCATCGTCGCCATGCTGCTCATGCGAGGGCCATGGATCGTCTTTTGGTCCGGCGTGTTTGGCTTCACCGATGCCGTGACACTAATTATGGCGTTCGCGCTGCCATCAGCTCTAAGTGCGCCTGGCGATGTTCCGCGCACAACAGCAGGCATGTTCACACTCAGCTACAGTTTCGCGATGATACTTTCCTGGGTCGTGGGATGGTTGTGGGACTTAACCCAGGCACCGATCGTAGGTTTTGTACTGATCGCGCTATGCGGCCTTGTCATTGTTGCCATGTCGTCGACCGTCAGGCACGCCGATCAGCAATCGGCTGTATCTGCAGCCGAATGAGCATTTGAGCGCGCCGTGTCCGTATCGGATCCCGGCCTCCACAAGCACCCTTAAAACCTGTTTCGCCGCAACCGTCGCAACCGTGATCGCGCCATTTGATGGCGTTTGGCGGGCGAGCCTGCGCTGGCGGGGACGCCATCACAATCTGGCTTGAGCGGGTCACGATGTCAAATCGCTTCCAATCGTGACCCCCTTTTCGCGTCCAATAATGACCCCTCTGGGTGCGCCGGATTGGGCTTATCCGCGTAGTGCATAGGAGGGACCCGCGCCCGGAGCGCAGCGCCCTCGGCG
>JBOHLS010000049.1:0-11980 GCA_050729835.1 Allostellaceae bacterium
TTGCCGGCCGTGCGCCACGCTATCATCACTCTCTTCATCCGACCGCCGCCAGGGCGATGTCCCCACTGCCGAACGTGGGCCAGAACGCCGCGTCGGCATGAGTAAATCTGCCAAAGTAGTGCTAGGCGGCGCCGGTGATGAACTGGCGCAGCGACGTGGTCTCGGATTCCATTTCCTCGAGCCGGTTCTTCACGACGTCACCGATGCTGACCACGCCGACGAGACGGCCACGGTCGACGACCGGCAGATGACGGATGCGGCGGCGCGTCATCTCGGCCATCAACTCGGCGACCGTGTCGCTTGGCACGCAGGTAACGACGCGCGACGTCATCAGCTCGGCGACACGCAGATCGAGCACCGCGGCGCCGCGCTCGGCCAGCGCATGCACGATGTCGCGCTCGGACAGGATGCCGTCGAGGCGTTCGGCATCGGCACTGACCACCAGGACACCGATGCCCATGCGGTGCAGCAGCCGAACCGCGTCCGACATTGCGGCATCGGGCGCGATGATCACGACCTCGCGGCCTTTGGCCCTGAGAATGGCTTCGACGTTCATGGCGACCCTCCACGCTGAGCGGGAGCGGCCCGTGCCGGCACGGCGAATCAGCCGCTCCCGGATTAGGCCTATTATAACGCCGAATTTAGGTTGGCCTTGGTTGTCCGTTCCGGCCACGGTTTGGTCACGCCCCGGCTTGTCCACGACCAAGCGAAAATTATAGAATTGAGCCAAATTTTAGCGGATGGCGCGAAGCGGATCGCCGTCCCGAGGAGCGTATCATGAAACGGGCCTTGGTCGCGGTCGTCGCGGTGAGTTGGGCGTTTGCCGGCGCCGCCATGGCGGAATCGCCGGGCGTGAGCGTGCCGATCCAGTCGGCGGCGACGCCGATCATTCCAGCGCCGAGCGCCACACCGCCAGTCATCGCGCCGATGCCGCCGGACGCGCACGCCCTGTCGCAGATCAACCCCACGGCCGGGCCGGCCGTACCCAAGAAAGCGGCACTCAAGCCGGTCCACAAGCCGCCGGTCCGGCGCGCGACGGCGGCCAGTCATGATCAATTACGCGAGACCAAAGCGCTCAATCTGCTTGCGGCGGCAGGCTATGGTTCGTTCCACGACGTGCGCAGGGTCGGGCGCGATTACCAGGCAACCGTGGATGATCCGCGCGGCAGCTATACCGTCAACGTCGACCCCGATGGCGGACGGATCGCGCCCGCGAGCGCCGCCGCCGACCGCGAGACGCGCGCGCTGAACCTGCTTGCCGATCGCGGCTATGTGCAGATCAACGCGATCCGGCCCGCCGGCGCCGGATTTGCCGCCACGGTGACGCAGGACGGAAAATCGATGAATCTCGCGGTCGATCCCGACCGCAACCAGATCGTGCGCGGCAACTGAGCTTCACGCGCCGCGGACCGGAACCTCCATCCGACCGATGCGCTCGAACTCGAGCGCCATCGTATCGCCCGGCACGACGCGCGCGACGCCTTCGCAAGTGCCGGTCATGATGATGTCGCCTGGCAGCAGCGTGTAGAACGTCGAAGCCCACGCGATCTGGCGCGGCATGCTCATCACCATCAGGCTGGTGTTCGACGCCTGGCGCGTCTCGCCGTTGACCGTGAGCGAGAAGGCGAGCTTCGACGGATCGCCGATCTCGTCGGCCGTTACCAGCCAGGGGCCGAGCACCGCATAGGTGTCGATCGATTTACGGAAGCTGCGATCCTCGGGCCCGCGCACCACCATGTCGAGCGCGATGGCGTAACCGGCGACGCAATCGAGCGCCTTAGATTCGGGAACGTTGGTGGCGCGCTTGCCGATGACTAGGCCGAGTTCGGCCTCGTGGTCGGTGCGGCGGTCGGGAAAGCGCACCGTGACGCCTTGGGACGGCCCGACCAGCGCGCTGATTGCCTTAAGGAACAAGCCCTGCTCCTCGATCGGCCGCGAGCGCGTCGACGGCGAATAGACCGCGATCTCCTTGTCCTTGTCGGCTTCGAGCCGGTGCGCATGATAATTGACCGGCGTGCCGATGATCTTCGACGGATTGGCGACCGGGCTGAGCAACCGCACGCCGGCAACCGGCACCGGCTTGGCCCGGTCGGCAAGCTTTTCCAGCTTCGGCCGCAGGTCGTCGAGGTGCGCGATCAAGGGATCGCCGAGCGCCAGCGGATAACGCTGCGCCGGCAGCTCGTCGACGATCGCGGTCACGTCATGCACCGCACCGCCACGAACCACGCCGATGCGATCGTCATCGAAGCGGCAGAGTCTCATAACATCCTCTGGTTGGAGGGGAAAAATAGCCGCCAGATCGACAGCTGCGCAGCAAAATTTTTGCCGCCCAACAGATGCCGGCTATCCTGATTTCCGGCGGCTTCGGCGCGACGGCTTGGCCGGCCGAGTGGCGAGAGCATGCAAACCGCGCTCGATCCACTTTCGCAGCGCGGCGTCGGTTCGATAGCCGTCCGGAGAAACCCGGACGAACCCGGTCATGATCCGCCCGCCCATCTCCATCGACCGGACATGCGGCTCGCGCAGCATCCGCTCATGCGCCGCCGCGCCGACACGGACCAGCAGCCCGCCGCGCCCGCTGACGGAACAGCACATGCCGCCTTTCGCCATGAAGCACAGCCCGCCCATCAGCTTCTTCTTCGCGACCGCGCACCGAAACAGTATCCGGCGCACCCGCGCGGCGGTCTTTTCGTCGTAAGCCATAATCAGCGATCCGCCCCTCGCACCGCACTCAGTATGTCCCAATTTTCGCGGGGGATCGACTGTCGGGAACGCGCCAGCACCCCTGACCGCCTTGCATGGGCGACGCGCGGCGCCGCGGCTGACTTAGCAGGCTGTTGAAAAAGTCAGGGTTAAACGATGTGCGCGAAACAAAAGAATCGATACGGCCGACGGTGCGAATCAATCGTGCGCGTGGGGGCAGAACCGCGAATCAAAGTTGCTTCGGCGCGTGTCCAAAAACGTTTTTCAACAGCCTGTTAGAGCAAGGCGTTGCCGGCGAGCAGACCCATCACCAGCAGCACCAGGAAAACCACGATGAAGATGACGAACAGGATCTTGGCGATTCCTGCCGTTGCCGCGGAAATGCCGGTAAAGCCGAGAACGCCGGCGACGATCGAGATAATCAGAAAGAACAGCGCCCATCGCAACATGCGACGCCTCCCTGGGTGTTTCGCGGAAACGGCGGCGGCGGAGATTGGTTCCTGCCCACGCCGTCGCCCACGCCACACCTCTCGCCATGCGGCCGCGCATTGACAGCGACCCCCGCCATCCATTGACATGACGCCCCATCCACCGCGCGCAGGCGAGCGAAACCATGGCCGGGCATACCGAAACCAAGCTGACGCTGCACGGCTGTGGCATCCATGTGATCCGCGGGGGCAACGGCGCGCCGCTGGTCTATCTTCACGGCTCGGGCGGCGGTGGATTGTGGCTGCCGTGGATGGAGGACATGGCGCGGAATTTCAGCGTGATCGTGCCCGAGCATCCGGGCTTCGGCCGCTCCGACACGCCCGAGTGGCTCGACGGCATCCACGATGTGGCGTTGTTCTATCTCGAATTCCTCGCCGCCGAGAACCTGACCGGCGTCCATCTCATGGGCGGGTCGCTCGGCGGCTGGATCGCGGCCGAGATGGCGATGCTCGACGCCTCGCGCCTCAAGACGCTGACGCTGGTTGGGCCGGCGGGAATCCATGTCCCGGGCGTCGCCAAGCCGGACATGTTCCTGTGGTCGGCCGAGGAGCTGGCCCGGCGGCTATTCCACGACCGGGCGCTGGGAGACGAGGCGACAAAGCGCGCGGCCGACCCCGCCGGCGCGGACGCGCGGATGAAGAACATCTACACCGTCGCGCGGCTCGCCTGGCATCCGCGCTTCTACGACCCGCTGCTGATGAAGTGGCTGTCACGTGTCAAGCTGCCGACCCTGATCGTCTGGGGCCGCGAAGACCGGGTGTTGCCGGTGGCGCTGGCCAAGGGTTTCGCCGAGCGCCTGCCGCAAGCCGAGATCGAGATCGTTCCGGACTGCGGCCATCTGCCCCAACTCGAAAAGAAAGACGTGTTCGTCGAGCGGGCGACGCGCTTCATCGCAGGGAGCGGCCGATGAAATTCTTCTTCTTTCACCTGATGCCCTACGCCTATCTCGACCCCGATTACGACAAGACGTATGCCACCGACTGGCTGCTTTATCCCAACAGCAATTACGATCCCAAGAAAGGCGCCGAGCTCTACAACCGCTATCTCGATGAGATCGAATACGCCGACGCGCTGGGTTTCGACGGCGTCTGCGTCAACGAGCACCACCAGACGGCCTATGGACTGATGCCGACGCCGGGTGTGCTGGCCGGCGCGCTGTCGCGCCGCACCAAGACCGTCAAGATCGCGGTGCTCGGTCGCGCCCTGCCGCTGCTCAACAATCCGCTCACCGTCGCCGAGGAATACGCGATCCTCGACAACGTCACGCGCGGACGACTGATCGCTGGCTTCGTGCGCGGCATCGGCGTCGAGTACCACGCCAGCGGCGTCAACCCGACCGAGAGCCACGACCGCTTCCACGAGGCGCACGACCTGATCCTGCGCGCCTGGACCCAGCCGGGCCCGTTTCCGTTCGAGGGCAAGTACTACAACTTCGATTACGTCAACGTCTGGCCGCGGCCGTATCAGCAGCCGCATCCGCCGGTATGGATCCCGTCGCAAGGATCGAGCGAGACCATCCGCTGGGCTTCGGCGAAGGAGCGCCGCTACGTCTATCTCCAGACCTTCAGCCCGGTGACCGCGCTCTTCCGCTACATGGACATGTACCGCGAGGAGGCGCGTAAATCGGGCTACGAGGCGAGCCCCGATCAGCTCGGCTGGTCGATCACCACCTATGTAGCCAAGACCGACGAGCAGGCGCTGAAAGAGGCGCGGCCGCATATCGAGTTCTTCGTCAACAAATTCCTGCGCATGCCGATGGAGATGCTGCTGCCGCCGGGCTATCTGTCGCTGGCGTCGATGAAAGGCGTGCTGGCGGCGAAGGCCAGTCTCGGCCGCAAGCGCACGATGGAAGAACTGATCGAGCAGGGCCAATTCATCTGCGGCAGCCCGGAAACGGTGCGGCGGCGACTGATCGAATACCAGGATCGCGCCGGCTTCAACCTGGTGCTGCCGAACCTGCATTTCGGCACCCTGCCTGCCGAACTCACGCGCCGGAATACCGAGTTCTTCGCGCACGAGGTGATGCCGGCCTTGCGCGACCGCTTGCCCGCCGGCGCCCGGGAACAGGCCCGTGCCTGACGCCCGTTGCGTCATGCCGAGCTTGAAAACTGAACCTGTTCGGGTTTGAGTGTATGGCGCGCGAACCGCCCATGAGAGGCGCGGCCGCGACCGGGGAGGGCGCATGCGCAAACACGTCCATGCCGCGCTGATCGCGACGCTTGCACTGGTTTTTGGACTGGCACCGGCGCAGGCCGAACCGCTCAAGCTGCGCGTCGGCTGGGTGGTCTGCCCGCCCGAGCTGACGCCGGTGCTGTTGGCGCCGCCCGGTGTGGCACGGCATCTGGGCAAGAGCTACACGTTCGAGCCGGTGCATTTCCAGGGTACGCCAGCGATGATCACGGCGCTCGCCTCGGGCGATCTCGACATCGCGCCCTTCACCTATCCGACCTTCGGCACGGCGATCGAGAACGCTGGCCTCGGCGATCTGCGCGTCATCTTCAACGAGTTCGAGGATGGCGTGCCGGGCTATTTCACCGAGCCCTATCTGGTGCTGAAGTCGAGCGGCATCGACAAGGTCGAGGATTTGAAGGGCAAGGTGCTGGCAACCAACGCCATCGGCAGCGGCGTCGACATCGCCATGCGCGCCATGCTGAAAAAGCACGGGCTCGAGGACAAACATGACTACAGCGTCGTCGAGATCGCCTTCCCCAACATGAAGGCGGCGCTGCTCGAGAACAAGGTCACGCTGATCACCGCCACAGTGCTGACCGCCAACGATCCCGAGCTCAAGGAAAAGGCCACGCCGCTGTTCACCGAGAAGGACGCCGTCGGCGAGACCCAGTTCGCGCAGTGGACGGCGCGCGCGAGCTTCATCAAGGCGCACCGCGCCGCGCTGGTCGATTTCATGGAGGACAGCCTGCGCGCGTTGCGCTGGTATCTCGATCCCAAGAACCACGACCAGGCGGTCAAAATCGTCGCCGAATTCACCAAGCGGCCGCCGGCCCTGTTCAGCGGCTGGCTGCTCACGCACAAGGATCAGTATCGCAACCCCAACGGGCTGCCGAACGTCGCCGCCTTGCAGCGCAACCTCGATACCGCGCAGGAGCTTGGCTTTCTCAAGACCCGGCTCGATGCGTCGAAATATCTCGATCTCAGCCTCGTCAAGGAGGCGGTGGCGCGGCTCAAATAGGCCGTTTGCCGCACTGTCCTTCGCCAATCGTATCGGAAAGGTCCGCATGGCTTCGCATACCGCCGCCCATCACCTGCTCCAGGGCCTGGTCGATCTCGGCATCGACTACGTATTCGCCAATCTCGGCACCGATCACGCGCCGATCATTGAGGAGCTGGCCCGCTGGGAGAAAACCAACCGGCGGCCGCCCGAAATGATCCTCTGTCCGCACGAGAACGTCGCGGTGCACATGGCCGGCGGCTATGCGCTCGCCACCGGCAAGGGCCAGGCGGTCTTGGTGCATGTCGACGCCGGCACCGCCAACGCGGCTATGGCGCTGCACAACATTGCGCGCACGCGACTGCCGGTCCTGGTCATGGCCGGACGCGCGCCCTTCACCATCCACGGCGAGCTGACCGGCTCGCGCGACACCTATGTCCATTTCGTCCAGGACCCCTACGACATGGCCGGCATCGTCCGGGCTTACGTCAAATGGGAATACATGCTGCCGTCGGGCGTCGTGGTGAACGAGGTGCTGCGCCGCGCCCACACGATGATGCAGAGCGACCCGCGCGGTCCGGTCTATCTGACGCTGCCGCGCGAGATTCTCGCCGCCGAGATCGATGACGACAAGGTGGCGAGCTTTCCCGAGGCCAAATACGGCCCGGTCAAGGCCGGCGGCGTCGCGCCCGAGGAGGCCGATGCCATCGCCGCCGAAATTATGGCCGCCGCCAACCCCATCGCCGCGACGACCTATATCGGCCGCAAGCCCGAGGGCGTCGCGGCGCTCGACGAGCTGACGCGCGAGTGCGGCATCCGCGTCTTCGAGAGCTTTCCGGCGACGCTCAACATCCCGCACGATTCGCCGTGCTTCGCCGGCTTCAACGTCGGCGAGGGCATCAAGGACGCCGATCTCGGCCTGCTGCTCGACACCGACGTGCCGTTCATCCCGCTGGACCATCCCCGGGCCAAGGCGCTGCGCTGGATCCAGATCGACGTCGATCCGCTCAAGGAGAACATTCCGGTCTGGGGCTTTGCCACCGACCGCCGCTATCAGGCCGATGCCGCCACGGTGCTGCGTCAGGTGCTGGCGGCGGTGAAGCGCCGGGCCGACGACGGCTTCCGGCGGCGGGTCGAGGCCCGCATCGCCGGCTGGGCGCCAGCGCGCGCGGCGCGGGCCCAGCGGCTGGCCGCGGCGGCGGCGAATGCCGGCAGCCGCGACGCCATGACCGTCGAATACGTGGCCGCGACGCTCAACCAGCGCCTGACGCCGGACGACATCGTGGTCAACGAGGCGGTGCGCAACACCGGCGCGACGCTGAGCCAAATGCCGCGCACCCAGCCGCTGACCTATTTTGCCCATTCCGGCGGCGGCCTCGGCGGCAGCGGCGGCCTCGCGCTCGGCCTTAAGCTCGCCCGGCCCGACCGGCGCGTCGTCCAAATCGTCGGCGACGGCTCGTTCCATTTCATGAACCCCGACGCGGTCTATGCGGTGTCGCAGCAATTCAGCCTTCCGATCTTCACCGTCGTGCTCGACAACCGCGGCTGGCAGGCGGTGAAGGCGTCGGTGCAGCGCGTCTATCCCGAGGGCGTCGCCGACCAAAGTGGCAAGTTCCGGGCGCGGCTGTCGACCGGCAAGCCGGACGAACGCCGCCGCTTCGACGAGCTAGCGCGGGCCTTCGGCGCCCATGGCGAGTACGTTGCCGAGCCGGCCGAGCTCGGGCCGGCGATCGACCGCTGCTTCGCCGCGCTCGAGGACAAGCGCTCGGCGGTGCTGACCGCGCGCGTCACCTCGCTCGCCGACGTGCCCAAAGGGTGACGGCGCCCACCGCGCTTGCGCTCGGCGAGATCGGCCGGGCCTTCGACGAACGCCGCCTGTCGGCGCGCGAGTTGGTCGAGGCGGCGATCGCCAACCATGCCCGGTTCGGCGCCAAGCTCCGCGCCTATTCCATCTGGGCGCCCGAAATCGCCCGGGCGATGGCGCGGCAGGCCGACGAGGCCTTGGCGCAAGGTCGCCGCCTCGGTCCGCTGCACGGCATTCCGATCGCGCCCAAGGATTTGTTCGCGGTTGCCGGCATGCCGACCTTCGCCGGCAGCCCGCGTCGCCTGCCGATGCGCTGGGAGCAGGACGGGCCAGTGATCGCCGCGCTCTGTCGCCAGAACGGCGTCTTTGTCGGCAAGACCCACATGGTCGAATTCGCCTTCGGCGGCACCGGCGTCAACGCGCATTGGGACTGCCCGCGCAATCCGTGGGACGCCGCAACCGCGCGTTCGCCCGGCGGCTCGTCGAGCGGCGCCGGCGTGGCGCTGCTCGAAGGTTCGGCGTTGATCGCCCTCGGCACCGACACCGCCGGCTCGGTGCGGATTCCGGCAAGCGCCACCGGCACGGTCGGCCTCAAGGTAACCGCCGGCCGCTGGTCGACCGACGGCATCGTGCCCTTGAGTCACAGCTTCGACACGCCCGGCATTCTGGCGCGCAGCGTTGCCGACGCGGCGGTCGCGTTCCAGGCCATCGACCCCGGCAACGGGCCGCTCCTCGCGGCGGCGACGCTGGTGGATCTCCGCATCGGCATCGACGATGCGATGTGGCGCGACTGCGCGCCGGGCATCGCCGAGGCCGCGCAGGCCGCGCTCGACCGCCTGGCGCGCGCTGGCGCCAGGCTCGTGCCCAAGCCGGTGCCGGAATTCGTCGCCGCCTATCAGGTCTTCTGCGACGGCGGCGTCTCGGCGATCGAGCTGCGCCGCTTCCTCGACCGCGAGCTGCCGGAATGGATCGCGACGCTCGACCCGATCAACGCGCCGGTGATCGCACGCGCCGCGACGGTGCCGGACGAGCTCTATCGCAACCGCTTGACGCGGCTGGCGACGCTGGCCGCGTCGGTCACCGCGAGCCTGGCCGAGATCGACGTCATGGCCGCGCCAACCCTCACCGTCGCGCCGCCGCCGCTGTCGACCATTTGCGACACCGCCAGCCATTGGAACGCCAATCGCGCCCTCACGCGCAATACCGTGCCGGCCAATTACCTCGGCTTGTGCGCAATCTCCTTGCCGGTCGGCTTCGACGCGGCACGCATGCCAGTCGGGCTCCAGCTCGTCGCCCGGCCGCGACAGGAGGAGCCGCTCCTGGCCGCGGCGCTGGCCGCCGAACGAATCCTCGGCACGGGCCGCGATATCCTCGGCGTGCCGCCGCTGCTCGCCTGACGCGCGGCTAGTTACCGACGCGCTTGCCCGCCTCTTTCACCAGACTGAGGTCGGCGTACTGCTTGACGTCGATCTTCTCTTTGAGCAGGCCGAGCTGCCGCTCGGTATCGAGATTGCGCTGCAAGGCGGCGAGATCGGGTACGCCGCTGCGGTCGCGGTAGTCGTCGCCCTTGGTGAAGAGCCATTGCTGGAAGAACGCCGGCGGCCGCTTCATGAAATGGGCGACGATCTGCACCGCCTCGTCGTGGTTCTTGGGATCGGTATACCAGCGGATGGCGCGGATCGCGTCCTCCATGAAATCGACGATCTGAGCGCGATGCTGCTTGATGAAGCCGGTGCGCGCCGTGAGCATCGTCAGCTGCGTCACGCCCATCGCATCCTTCATGGTGAAGAGCGTGCGCGCCTTGTCGCGTAACTCGGGATCGTAGGAAAACGGCGGCACGAAGGTGCCGAGATCGGCTTTGCGCGACAGCAGCACAGACTTCATGTTGGGAAAGCCGACCTCGATGACCGAGAAGTCGCGCCGATCGGCCAGTCCGTGACGCAAGCCGATCGCCTTCATGCCGATGTCGACCGCGGTGCCGATCGCGTTGGTCGCCAGCACCTTGCCTTTGAGGTCCTCGATCTTGCGGATCGGGCTGTCCTTCAGCACCATGAACTGGTTGCTGTAGTAACCGTGCGCGCCGTCCTGCACGCCGTCGAAGATGATGCGCAGGTCGCGCATGCCGGCGTTCTGGATGGCGGCGCCGACAGCTGAATAAGCGAGGGTCGCGAGATCGAGATCGCCGGTGCCGAGCGCCTGCAGCTGCTGCGTCGTGCCGGCGAAATGGATCGGCTCGATCTCGTAGGATTTGCCGTTGTGGAGGGCGATGCCCGGCTTGGCGAAATAGATCGGCTCGAGCGAGGCCGGCACCACAACCCAGCCGATGCGCAGCTTGAGCGGCTCGGCCCGTGCGACGCCGGACACGACGAGCAATCCCGCGATCAGAAGAAACGCAACGCGACGCATGGGCCCCCTCCCACTCGCTGTTTGTGTATCGGCATGACGGACTTGCCGGCGGCCTCAATCCCTAGCACAAAGGACGCCGCAGGCGGAGCGCCGTGAAGCTGTGTCCCGCCGGGAGTTCGCCCGTGAAACGCAGCACCGATCGCATCCTTACCACCCATGTCGGCAGCCTCATCCGGCCGCCGCGGCTGCTCGAATTCCTGCGTGCCAAACAGCAAGGCCAGCCCCTGGACGAACGCGCCCACGCGGCATGCCTGAAAGATTCGGTGGCCGAGGCGGTACGGCAGCAGGCCGAAGCCGGCATCGACGTGGTGAGCGACGGCGAATTCGGCAAGGCGATCAGCTGGTCGCAATACGCGCTCGAGCGGCTCGGCGGCTTCGAGCGCCGGCCGTTCGCCGGGGGCAATCCATGGGCGTGCGGCGCCGACCGCGAGCGCTTCAAGGGCTTCTATGCCGAGATGGACGGCAAGGACCGGGGCGCGACGACCGCCGATTCCGTGGTCGTCGGCCCGATCCGCTATACCGGCCAAGCGGCGCTGCAGCGCGACATCGACGACTTCAAGGCGGCGCTGGCGGACGTCGACGCGGTCGAGGGCTTCCTGCCGGTGGCGGCACCGTCGAGCGTCGTGCCCGACAAGAAGAACGAATACTACAAGAACGATGACGATCTGCAGATCGCGGTGGCCGAGGCGATGCGCACCGAATACCGCACCATCGCCGACGCCGGATTCCTGGTGCAGCTCGACGACGCGCGCGCCGCCGTCACCTACGACCGCATGGTGCCGCCCAAGACCTTCCGGGACTATCACCGTTGGCTCGAGCGCCAGATCGAGATCATGAACCACGCGCTCAAGGGCATCGATCCGGCGCGCGTACGCTATCACGTCTGCTGGGGCAGTTGGCCGGGACCGCACGTCACCGACGTGCCGCTCAAGGCGATCGTCAAGACGCTGCTCAAGGCGCGCGTCGGCGCCTTCGTCATCGAAGGCGCCAACCCGCGCCACGAGCACGAGTGGCGGGTTTGGGGCGACGTCGACCTCGGCGACAGGGTCCTGATCAGCGGCGTCATCAGCCACGCCACCAACGTCGTCGAGCATCCCGAGCTGGTGGCGGAGCGTATCGTGCGGCTGGCCAAGCTGATCGGCCGCGAGCGCGTCATCGCCGGCACCGATTGCGGCTTCGCGCAGGGGCCGTTCTATCGCCGCGTCCACCCGGAAGTCATGTGGGCAAAATTCGAGGCATTGGCCGCGGGCGCGCGATTGGCCAGCACGGCGTTGTGGTCGCGCGGTACGAAAGCCCGGCGCGCGCGCCACGCCGCACGGCCAAGAGCCAAGCGGCACGTCGGCGGTCGTCGCTAGGCGAGCGCGGCCTCGACCCAGCGCCCGGCGGCCAGCAGCCGCGCGGCGCCGCGC
>JBOHLS010000050.1:0-10201 GCA_050729835.1 Allostellaceae bacterium
AAAGTGCGCCGCCGGGGTGGGCCGTCCTTCGCTCGGGCTACGCCCTCGCTCCGTCCGCCCAACCCCGGCGCAGTCTCATCCTGATTGACGCTGCAGTCTCACCTTGATTGTCGCGCGGCATCGATCGCACGGCCGCCGTAAGCTTCGGCGAGATCGGGCTGCAAGGCGATCGCCCGGTCGTAGCTCGCCAGGGCATCCTCGTGGTGTTCGAGCGCCCGCTGCGCCGACGCCAACGTGACGTATGCCGCGGCGACGTTCGGATTGAGCCTAATCGCCTTGACGATCAGGTCGACGGCGCGCTCCGTGCGGTTGGTTTGCAGCGCCGACTGGCCGAGCAGATAAAGGGCGTCGAATTGCATCGGCGCCTGCCTGACAGCAGCCTGAAACGCGCGCTCGGCGTCGATCAGGCGGCCTTGCCGTTGAAGCAGCAAGCTCCGGTGCAGCTTGGCCTGCACGGCGGCCGGAATCACCTTCTGACCGCGGAGATTGGGTTCGCGCATGGACAACAACAGTCTGCTCCAAATCGGTTAATGCCTTCCATATTTGCGGCGCCGCGAAACGCCGCATGTACCATCAGCCCCATTCTGGGAACCGCCGCCGTCAAACATCCACCGTCGGCGAGCCGAAGTCGTCCCTACCGGATCTGGATGGGATTGATCTGGTTGACGGCTTGGCCGCCTGGCGACGAGATGGACTGGACCTGCGCCGGCTTCAGCTCATCCCACAGCACGACGCCCGGCTGCGACTGCGACGCCGGCACGGCTGGAATGGCGAAGGCGGCACCCGCGCCGCGTTGCGCCGCGAGCACGGTCTGCGAGACCGGCTGGAAGAGTGAATCCGGCGCCGCTACGGTGTCGCGCGGTGCAAGCGTACCCTGCAGATCGAAGGCGATTTGGATCTCGGGCGATGAATCGCCGGCCCGCGCCGGCAGGGCATAAGCGATAATCAGCGCCGAGAAGGAAAGGACAAGCACGCTGCGCAGCGTCCATCGGCCGGTACGCCGGCACGACGTCCCACGGGCTCTCAAGCCGTCGATCTGGTTTTTGTTATGTTGGCTTCTGCCCATCGCCCGTTCTCGCTCAGTGATGCATCCAGCTGTTCATCTGGATGGTGTTGAAGATCTGCGCCGTCGTCGCGACGTTATGCACCGCGCTCTGGAACCCCTGGGTGGAAACGTTGAGCGTGGTGACCGTCTGGATCGCCTGGTTGTTCACCGTGTTCTGCACCAGCGTCTGGATCGCGCCGTTCGTCACCGTCGTGGTCAGTTTCGTCTGGCCGTTATTAGTTATGGTGTTGGCGGTGAAGCCATTGTTCGGCAGCGACGTCAGTTCGCTCGTCGTCGTCGTCGTGCCGCCGGTCGGCGTCGTCTGCGTCTGCGTGACGGTGAAGTGATTCCGCGTCTCCATATCGACCGTGAGGTCGTTCATCACGGTGTGGTTGACGATCTGCTGGACCTCCAGGCCGAAATTGACGAGCGCGCCGTTCGGCAGATAAAAGCCGCCGCGTTGCTTGTTGAGCTGGCTGGCGGTGAGCGGGGGGGCGCCGGCGAGGGCGGCGAGCAGTTGCGGGTCCATCTTCGCGAAGGCCGTCGCGGGTACGAAGATCATCGGCGCGGTCACGACCGCGAGGGCGACGCTGCCCACAATGGCAATCATATCCGTCCTGATCGGCCGAACAAGCTTATGCCGGATGGAGCGACGCGTCGCTTGCGATGCCATATGTGGTCTCCCCTGGGGCCGCTGTCGTGTTCAACCTAGAAAACGTTACGCGCAGGCAGAGAAAGCAAGAAATTCGAGAGATTCAGCGTATTCCTCGCTATGTCGAGCGGTGCACGCGGCTGCACGTCCCAATCCGCCTGGCGGTTGAACGTCGCGCGCGCCTCTTTCACGTGGTCGAGGATGACGAAGAAAATGCCATTCCAGTGCTTCACGAAATCCGCGTCGGCCATGGCGCGCGTGCCGGACGCCGGATCGGCGAGCAGCACGCGGTCGCCGCGAATGCCTTCGACGATGACGAAGTGCAGATAGCCGTTGCGATTCACCAGCACCAGGCCCGGCACATCCGCCTTGACCAGGCGATCGATCGTCGAACGGAAGCCGTTCGAGAGAATGCCGCGCCGCTTCAGATATTGCTGCATGTCGAGCATGGAGAAGCCCAGCTTCTTGATTTTCTCCTTGTCGCCGTGCTCCCACATGTCGGCGAAGACGTCGGTCTCCTTCGTCGGCATGTGGTAGTGATAGCTCAGCAGGGTCGCGAGCGCGGCCGAGCCGCAGCTGAAATCGTATTTCTGGCGGATGACGGTGCGGAACTTGAGCTCCTGCAGTGTCGTCAGATGGACGCTATAGGCGCCCTCGCCGCCGAAAACGGTAAGCTCGCCGGCCACCGCCGGACGGGCGGCAACGCCGGCGCCGAGAAGCGCGACGAGTGCCGTGACGCCGATCGCATAGCCAAAACCGAGACGCTTACCAAACATCCGAGCCTCCGCGCTTCGCCGCGTTGTTGTTCCGGCGCGTGCGTCGTCACTGCAGATTGACGTTGACCACCAACTGTGACTGCATCGCGACGTTGTTGCCGGTATTCTGCAACACGTTGATCATGCCTTGGGCGCTGCCGAACGACCCGAAGCTGTTGTTGCCGGTGACCGTCCAGTTGGCCGAGTTGCCGTTGACATTGGCGATTGCGTTCGCATCGAGCGGCTGGTTCGTACCGCCACGCTGATCGGCGAGAACGTTCGTTTGCACGCTTTGGCCATCGGCGAGGAGCTTGCTCAGTTCTTCGGCACGGACCGGCAGCGTCAGACTCGCAACTGCCAGCGTCGTCGTCAGCACCAACGAAGAAACCGTTCGCAGCGCATTCATGGGCCTCTCCTGTTCTTCTTTAAGGCTGTCCCCAGGGCCCGAAGGCCCCGGGGATGCCCCATTCACAAGGACGCGTTGCGGTTACGGGGTGGCGCCGATGATCGCCGCCGTCGTGTTGGACGACTGCAACAGCGAGTTGTTCCCGACGTTCTGGCTGATGTTGTACATGCCAGTGCCGTTGAAGGAGCTCAGGCCGTTGGCCGATTGCACGGCAGTCGATGTCGAGTAATTGTCGTGACCGCCCAGGCCGAACGGGCCGATGTGCAAGCCACCGCCCGTGTCGCTGTCCGTGGTGTTGTGCGCACCGCCGGAGACATTGTCCCTCACTTCCGCGACCTGCGTGCTGAGGGCGACCGGAACGTTGATGTTCGAGTCGCTGGAGCACGAGCAGTTCAGGACCGCCGCGAGCGTGTTGTCATCCTGCAGGAGGCTGTTCGCGCCGCCGTTCTGCTGGATGTTGACCAGGCCCGCACCACTGACGCTACCGATCGAGTTACTGGCGTCGGTACCCCAAGCGCCATTGTCCTTCACCTCGCCGGCCTGCACTGAAGCAGCGACCGCAACATTGGTAGTTTGCGTGCCCTTACCAGCCCATGCGTTACCACCGTACATGCTCAGACCCACGACGAGGGCCGAAGCCGCAACCAGAAGATGCTTCTTATTCATACTGATCTCCTTGCGTTAGGGTTTCGGTCTATGCGACCGACCAAAAAGCCGTCGAATCTCGCCTGGTGTCGCACCCCGGGAGTCCTACCGGCACACTCTCCATCGCAAGCCGCGTGCCACGCCGGCAGACGGCGAAAAGAGGCAGATTTCCGCGGCAGACAGACTTTGCTGCAATGCAGCGAGAGCGATTTGGTGTTTCGAAGCTGAGACGCTTGTGACATGTGCTGTGACACGAGCCACGCCGGCGCGCGACACGCGTGCGACGCTGCCGCGGTGCGATTGATCTGAATTGTTCGTCATAAAAAAATTGCGCGCCTCAGCGGCGCGCATCGCGTTCGGAGCGAAGCGGATCAAAGGTCGTTGTTGTCCGGCTTGATGCCGTGGTTCAGCGCCCAGATCGCCGCCTGCGTCCGGTTGACAGCGCCGATCTTCAAACAGACCGATTTCATCCGCGCCTTGACGGTCGATTCGGTGATCTTGAGCCGTGTGGCAATCGCCTTGTTGGCGTAGCCCGCCAGCAGATAACGCAGGACCTGCGTGTCGGTCGCCGACAGTGCGCCCGGAACAGCGTTGCCGCGCCGAACCGTCGCCGACGCGGCGGTCGAGCCCTGAAGGACGTCGAAGGGGAACATGCGCTCGCCCGCGAGGACGAGATTGAGCTGGCGCTTGATCACGGTCGCGTTACTGTTTTTCGACAGGTAGCCATCGAGATCGGTATGCCAGCAGACCGACCACCACGCTGCGGTCGGCCGCTCGGCGAGCAGCGCGATGCGCGAGTCCCGGAACCGCTGGCGGAGTTCTCCCAGCGCCTCGAGCCACTGGCCGGGCTCGATCTCGGCCGGCACGTCGACGAGAATAATTTCGGGCGGTTCATCGTTGGCGAAAGCCACCACGGCAGCCGCAAGTTCCGCCATTTCGAAGGCGACCGTGAAGCCGATGCGCTCAAGCACGAGTGTCAGGCCCTCGCGCGTCAACGGCATCGGTGAAATCAGGCCGACGCGGACCGGCCGGGTGCGGATCGTCGGCGCCGGCGTTGCGGCGGGCGGATACGGCGGCGTGCTTGGGTGATCCTGCATCAGCAACATTCCATCCCCGCTCCGCATCAGTGACCCGAATTGGTGACAGTTTGAACGTTGGTCATGTTCGAAACCATGGACAGGGTGAAGCCGGCGCCGTTGCACGGCAGCGGCGTGGGCGGTCCGACTGGCGGCACCGGAAAGGACGGCGGCGAATTGGGCGTGATCTTGACAAATGACAGCGACGGCGTGTCGTTCTCGGGCAGGATATCCGGCGTGCCATCGCTGCATTCGGTATAGATGTGATTGCTCAGGAACGACGAGCTTTTGTAGAGCCGGTCCGGACAGAGATACCGCAGGCCACCATCGGAACCCTTGCCCACATCGGCCGCCAAGTTGCGGCCGCTGACCGGCGTACCCGTCGCTGGTCCGGCCGTCGGATTGATCGCCGCGAGTGTTGCGAGAAAGCCGAAGATGCCGGCGTCAACGCGCTCGGCCATTTCTTCGTGGCTGACGGTCGGACCGAGTCCGCCCATCGCCAGCTGAACCGGCGGCTGCGCAGCCGCCGCCGAGATGATGCCGAGCACGCCGGCCAGCCCGGCAGCGAGCGACATCGCCACCCGGCTGGCACGGCATGACCAAGCGTGAGCGGCTGCCCACGGCTGGGTTGGGAGAGAGAAGATCGGATAGCTGACGCCCACCATGGCCTGCCGCATGTGTGACGCGCTCCGGCACAACGCCTAACGGAGCGACCGATTACAAAATGACGTACGCACATGGCGTGCCAATCGGCTCCATCGGCTACGACGGATCAGTGCGGCCAGCCGGAGCGCGGATTTCTTTCGGATATTCCTTCAGGCGCACGAACCGGATGGACAGTTTGGCGCTTGCCGTGTCTCTCATCCGGACACGCGTGTCACGGCGTCGTGACAGATCTTGCACGAATCAGAGACACTGACGGGCGGCGCGCGACACGCGGCAGCATGAAAAACCGCGCCGTGAATTCGTTCGCCACGCCGCCGATCCGATCGCTGCACCGGCGGTGGCGGCATGGGTCCGATTCGTCTTGGCCTGCTTCTTGCTGCGGCTCAGGTATGGGCAAAGCCGGGCGACAATCCGGCAAGGGAGGCAGGCGATGGGCATCCAATTCCAATCCTCGGTGATTGGCGCGCGGTGGTCAGCGGAGCATTCGATCTCGCCGACCGGTTCGCGGCGTGTCGCTTCCCTTCTCTTCCGCAAACTGATCGCGAACGTCAATCGGCACCGGCTGGCCACCGACCGCGCCTACTATGCGTTGGTCAGCGCGATCACCGAGCTGCTCTCCGACGACGAAGTCGCAATCCTGGCGCTCTATCTGGCGCCGCAGCTTGCCGCGGCCGCGTCTCTGCGGCCGGCGCGCATGGCGTCACAGGCGGTGCCTAGCCGCGGGATGGACGGCCGTGCTTGAGCGTGCGGTGGCGCCGGGAACCGGGCTGACGCCGACCGATATCCGCTTGATCGGCCGCTTTGCCGATCAGATGGTTCGCGCCGGCAAATGGCGCGCGATCTACCACGCAAACGATCTGTTCTGCGAATATTTCGCAGCGCGGCTCGAGGACGCGAAGCATTCGCGACTGATGATCGGCGTCCTGCACGGCCGCCACTACTTCTGCATGGACGACCGCACCAGCGCCGTCTATGTCGACGACACGCTGCCCGCGGTGCTGCGGCGTGCTGGCCTGCCGGTACCGATCGAGGCCGGCGTGTCAAGTTCGGCCGAGAAGGTCGCGCTCGGCGTGACCCGGAACCAGTAGCGCAAGAGATAACGTTGCGCATCGAGATCCCGCCGCACCCCGATGACGTGCGGCCAGCCGGCGTGGCAGCCCCAGGCATAGACCGAAAGCTGTCCGGCCAGGGCCGGCAACGGCCGATCGACGTCGGGAAAGGCGCGACAGAAATCCAGGATCGCGCGCGTCGGCACCAGGCTGGTATCGCCTCTTTCATCGCAGGGCATACCGAATCCGATGCTGCAGGCGACGACCTTGCCCCCGGCGCAGCGCCAGACGATTGGCAACGCGGCGTTGTCGTTGAAGGCGGGACCGGGGTGCAGCTCGCGCGTCAGCGCGTCCGCTATCCATTCGGGTGATCTAGACCCGACATACAGGTCATCCGGATGGTCGATCGTGCCGATTGCGGCGCAATATGCGACCGGGTCGACATATGTTACGTGAGTGAACGTGCAGCCTGCGACAGCGGCGAGCAGCGCAGACAGCACGAAGACGAGCAGATGTCTCACCACCATGCGGCACTTTAATAGGGCGGCGCTGCAGTCGGTGTAAAGTGGCACCGTGGAGAGTTCGTACAATGACGACTCAGCGTCCAACCGGTTCCCGGGCAGCGCATATCGCATCAGAGAGGGCGAATGAGCGCCTGATCGACTGGCTAGGCAGCGCCAAGCCCGCCCGCCGGCTTACGCGACGCACAGCCCTGATCGCGAGTGCCGCGGCACTGATCGTGGCGCGTTCCAGCTCGGCATACGCCGCACCATCCGGTCGGTCGATTCCGAAGTTCGTCGGCTATGTCGGCGATTATTTTCCCTTCGATACGCCGCAGATCCTGCCGCGCATCGTTTTCGAGGACGCCACTGGCAAGGAGCATGACCTCAGCGCAATGGCCGGACGGATCGTGCTCTTGAATTTCTGGGCGACCTGGTGCGCGCCGTGTCTTGCCGAGATGCCCGACCTCGACCAGCTACAGGCGTATTATTCCGGCCGCGACTTCGGCGTGCTCGCACTCTGCACCGACGCGCGGAGCGTTCAAACCGTAAGCGATTTCCTGGTGGCTCACGGTCTCCGTAATCTCGGTACCTATTTCGATCCGACGGGCGAGGATATGCACAACTGCGCGATCTCCGCGATGCCGACGTCCTTCATCATCGATCGCTCGGGCCGAGCTCGCGGAATCTTGCCGGGTGCCGCGCCCTGGGCGTCGCCTACCGGGCGGGCATTGATTGCCTATTACCTGGCGGAAATTCCTGGCAACGCCTCGGCGTGGATGAATAAAAGCTAGCCGCGAGTTTCACCGGCACGTGCCGCATTTGCCATTGAGCGTCATCTATCGGTCGAATCTTCTCTGACTCTCGCGTCCTTGGGCCGCGCTTTTCCCTAGCGTTCCGATCCAGACAATGAGAAATCCTGTGACCGCGAGTCCCAACCCTATGGGAAGCGTCATTATCCACCGAACGACGCTGCCAGTACCGTCCGAGCTCGACGACAAGTCACTGAGCCCAACCGTCGCCAATGTTTCGCCGAACTCCCAAGGAGTCCAGTATCCAGCGTGAATTGCCTGCACACATTGATACACCAGCGTTCCCAATCCCAGGAGGAATGTAACGGCTCCGAGCAAGATTACGCCGCGCCAGAGAATAGGCCCTAGAAACAGGCCAAAGAGAATGAGCGCGACAACCGCACTTCCAGCCCACAGCAGATCAGCGCTCACAATGTCACCTCGCATTGGCCTCGTCGGGCGCTCCGCGTGACAACAAATTTTCCAATGGCGCGACCGCGCTTTGCAGCGGGGATCAAAGTGGACGAGGCGTTGTGCCCGCTAGAGCGCAGTTGACCATAAGAGAACCTGCCATTGATGTGACGCCCCAACGCAAGTCACATAGTGACGTTAATTGGATAATGAGCGCGCTTCCAGCGGTGACTACTCCCGCAATTTGGCGGTCCGCCAGGCGGCGGAATGAAGTAACAATTCATTTACCGATGCCCCCGTAACGTAAGCGTGCAGCCGGGTTCCCGCGATATGGGCCTCTCGGGAAAGCCCGCCGATCCACCCATGGCAAGGTATCGAAATGGATCCGCCGCGCTTACCAGCTAACGTTTCGTCGCTAAAAATGGCTGTGCCAGGACAACCGCCAAAAGGCGAGAGGCGGCTCCACAAACGCTACGCGCCAGACGAAATCTCCCTGACATTTCTCGGCGTCGATCATCCGGTTCTCAACTGGTCCCCGGAAGGTGTCCTCGTCGCTGATCGCCATCCAGAATTAGCGATCGGAACATCCGTCTCAGGGGTTTTGAGTGTCAGAGGTTACAGCGGACGGTTTCGGTTTTCCGCTGAACTGTTACGACGTGACGCGCGGACGAAGGAAACCGCATTTCGCTTCGTCAACCCTTCGCGTGCCGTGCTTGACGCGCTGTCTCGCATTTCGGAGCGGCCCTAGCGCGCCATCGCCGCCACTGGACGAGCGCCAAACCTGCGTGGTCGGGTGGGGCCAGAATCACTCTCTTCGACCCCGCTCAGGTAACGGTCTCGCAGCAGTGACCGCCTCGTAGGCGATAGTGTAACGCGCGTCCTTGCCGCCGAATTGGCCCGCCTTTCGGCGTGACCTCGCTCCGCCCCTCCCTCACGATCCTCGGTGAGCTGCGCACTCCCCGGTCCTAGTTCTGGCTCGACTGCGTCGTCGGCTGCGGCTGCCGCCACGCGGTGACCAACGGGCGATTCTGTAGTGCGGCATCGCGATCGAATAAGGTTCGCATAGTGCGGCAAGGACGCCACAGCGAAAAAGTTTCTGACGCTGTAAAGAGCATGCTCGGGTTGACATACTACTATTTGGTGGATAACTCGCGTGCGCCGCACATCGACCCCATGGACAAAGCCTAGTGCGACAGATCATCGTAGGTGTGGAGACGCCTTTAGCGCCTCGGGCTTCCGTGAAGGACCTAGGATCGTGGAGTGGGATCACCCGAAACATCCTCGTGATCGATTGGTCGGATTGACGCCCTCCTCATCGAGCGAAGGAGTCCGCCATGCCCCGTTTGTCTTACATCCGCATTGTTGACGATGCGGCGCCAGCCCGGCGTCCGGAGGATTACGCGCGCATGGAGGCGTGGCGCCTGGACTCGTGCGAGATCGCACGCTCGAAGCTCCGGGTCCTGCAGCGCTTGCGCACTTCGGACGATGTGGCCGCGGAGAACCGCGTCGAGCGCCTCATGGACTGGTGGGGCGGCCTGTCGGAGCCAGTGCCGCGTGTTCCCGTTCTCCCACAGCCTAAGACGGCGAGGGTGCGAGCCGAGGCAGATTCCAGCTTGGCCACTCACCAGCTGCCGCGGTTGAGACTGGCCAGAAAGGGCGCGACGCTGAGGCGCCCCGGCCGGGAAGAGTCGCTTGTCAGGTGGATGCCATGCCCGGTCGACAGGACTACGACAGAGCGCCCCTCTGCTGGGCATCACCCGTGACCGAGGAAATCGATATCTGGCACGGAGCCAATTTTCTGGTGAAACGCCATAGCGCCGACGCCCTGGTCGTCGCGGTCCAACGCGCTGATCAATGGCTCGCTGAGGGCGATGCCGACGGCCAAAGAATATGGACGCGCATCAGCGCCGCGTTACGCGAGTTGCAGCGCGCCGAGCCTGCCGCTGGCGAGTGGCGCAACTGAACCCCATCAAGTCACTGTACGCGCATCGCCCCTCGCCCGACCGCGCACTCACATCGCCTGGAACACTGCCTTCAAGCTGGCGTCGTACTTGACCGAGTGCATGACGAATCACTTGAGGCCACCTCTAAAAACCCTCTATATGCCGGCGTAGAATTCTGATTCAGTGATTCCATCGCGAGTGAAAGGAGTCACAGACATGGCAGGCCAACCCGGATTTTTCGATCTTCAGAACAGGTACGAGG
>JBOHLS010000051.1:0-9332 GCA_050729835.1 Allostellaceae bacterium
GGTTCGGACCATCGACGACCTCTGGCAAGCCATCGGCGATATCTGCGACCTGTTCACGCCTCTTGAGTGCACAAATTACTTCACCGCCGCTGGATACGGACTCACGTGAACGTCCGCCGCTCTAGCCAGTCTGGGTTCGTGGGGATCCATCAATAAATGTTAGCGCGATTTGCACACCTTGCAACCCTTAAGAGTACGACGCTAGTAGGATACAACCATAGATTGTATAGCGCCGGCTCCTGGTTTTCTTATCCGTCGCTCCGATCCTCATCGGGCGTCAAGGTCGTCAGTTGGAGGGCGTGGATGCCGCCGCGGAGCTCGTCGGAAAGCAAAGTATAGACCCGCCGCTGGCGCGCGACGCGGGTCTCGCCGACGAAGGCCGGCGAGACGATTTCCAGACGGAAGTGGCTTTCCCCGCCCGGACGCGCGCCCGCGTGCCCGGCGTGGCGATCGGAGTCGTCGTGGATCGCCAGTCGGGTCGGTTGCAAGGCGGCGAGCTTGCTGCGGATTCGTTCGGCGACCGATCCGGACATCAAATTAACCCTTTAATTCCGCGGAAACAGGCCCATTTTATCAGTACCCCCGAATCGCGACCGGCACGGCCTTGTCAGGAATCGACCGCCTCTCCATACTGTCGGACATCATGCCACGTCCCGTAAGCGCGAGCCATGCCGACCCGGACAGGGCGGCAAACCACCGGCCTTGCGACCATCCCGGCTGTGCCGGTTTGGGCGAATTCCGGGCGCCGCGCTCGCGTTCGGCGTTGCACGAATACCTGTGGTTCTGCCTCGATCATGTTCGGCTCTACAACTCGTCGTGGAACTATTACGCCGGCATGTCGTCGGACGAGATCGAGCGCGAAATCCGGTACGACACGGTCTGGCAGCGGCCGAGCTGGCCGCTGGGATCGCGCACCTTCCGCTACCAGGCGCGGTTCACGGGCGACGGCCTGTTCGATCTCGAGGACGACGAGCCGGCCGCGAACGGAAACGGCGCGGCGCGGCATTGCCATCCGGCCTCGCCCGAGGCGCGGGCGCTGGCGGTATTCGACCTGAGCGAACCGGTCTCGTTTACCGACCTCAAGGCGCGCTACAAGGAGCTCGTCAAGCAGAACCACCCCGACGCCCATGGCGGCGACAAGGCCGCCGAAGAGCGGCTCAAGATCATCAACCAGGCCTATTCGACGCTCAAGGCCTGCTACGCCTCGTGACACGCAGCTTCGGCAGAAAACGGTTATGACAGTCAATACCACTCATTCCGACGAGCAACTCGATCGGCCGGACATCACCGTTTCGGTCCGCCAGACCTTCGGCGTCGATTCGGACCTGCAGGTGCCGGCCTTTTCGCGGCCGAGCGACCATGTGCCCAATCTCGACGAGGCCTATCGCTTCGATCGCGATACCACGCTCGCGATTCTCGCCGGCTTCGCCTACAACCGCCGCGTCCTCATCCAGGGCTATCACGGCACCGGCAAGTCGACCCACATCGAGCAGGTCGCCGCGCGCCTCAACTGGCCGTTGATCCGCATCAACCTCGACAGCCACATCAGTCGCATCGACCTGGTCGGCAAGGACGCGATCGTCCTTAAGGACGGGTTGCAGGTCACCGAATACCGCGAGGGCCTGCTGCCCTGGGCCTTGCAGCACCCGACCGCGCTATGCTTCGATGAATACGACGCCGGCCGGCCCGACGTGATGTTCGTCATCCAGCGCGTGCTCGAGGTCGAGGGCAAGCTGACGCTGCTCGATCAGAACCGCGTCATCCGCCCGCATCCGGCCTTCCGGCTATTCGCGACCGCCAATACCGTTGGGCTCGGCGACACCACCGGCCTCTATCATGGCACCCAGCAGATCAACCAGGGCCAGATGGACCGTTGGAACATCGTCGCGACGCTGAACTACCTGCCGCACGACGCCGAGGTCGAGATCGTCCTTGCCAAGGCGCCGTCCTATGACAACGAGGAAGGCCGCCGCATCGTGCACGCGATGGTGTCGCTCGCCGAACTGACGCGCGCCGGCTTCGTCAACGGCGACATCTCGACCGTGATGTCGCCGCGCACGGTCATCACCTGGGCGGAAAACCACCGTATCTTCAACGACATGGCTTTCGCCTTCCGCACCACTTTCCTGAACAAGTGCGACGAGGTCGAGCGCGCCACGGTGGCCGAATATTACCAGCGCTGCTTCGGCGGCGAGCTCAAGGAAAGCGGCGTCCGCGTCACCGTGAGCTGACGCGCCGGAGGCCACGGCCATGCCGGACAACGAATCGCCTTTCGAGGTCTTCAAGCGATCGACCGCTGCGGCGTTGCGCGCCATCGCGCGGCGCACCGACGTCACGGTGACCTATGGCGCCGAGCCGGCCGTCGCCGCCGGGGCGCGGATCCGGTTGCCGCTGCCGCCGCGCGACCTGGCAGAGAAGGACGCGGCGCCGGTGCGCGGCGCGGCCGATGCGCTCGGCCTGCGGCTGCGCTACCACGATCCGGCGGTGCATGCGCGGCGCGCGCCCGCCGGCGAGACCGCGCGCAACATCTTCGAGGGCGTCGAACAGGCGCGCGTCGAGGCGCTCGGCTCGCGCAACATGGTCGGTGTCGCCGGCAACCTGGCGGCGATGCTCGACGAGCGCTATCGCCGCCAGGGCTACGAGCAGATGGCCGAGCGCAACGACGTGACGCTGGCCGAGGCGATCCGCCTGATGGTGCGCGAGCGGCTCACCGGCGCGCCGCCGCCGCCGGCCGCGCGGCAGGTCGTCGAGCTGTGGCGGCCCTATCTCGAAGGCAAGGTCGGGCGCGCCCTGATCGAACTTGAGCGCCACATGCGCGACCAGGCGACCTATGCCCGCATGGTGCGGCAGTTGATCCAGGACCTCGATCTCGACCTGGGCGAGGCCGAGGACGAGAACGCCGAGGACAGCGCCAACGACGACAGCGACAAGGTCGAAGAAGGCGACGACGAGAACGAGGGCGGCGAGGGCGCGGCCACGGGGGTGCAAAGCGCCCTCGAAGGCGGCGCGCCCGATCAGGACAAGCAGGACGGCGAAGCCGCCGATGCGGAAGAGGTCCAGGGCGAATTGATGCCTGGCGCCGGCGACGACGATCCGGGCCGGCCGGGCCGGCCAGGGCAGCTGCCGCGGCAACGCGGCACCAACGAGGACCCGCTCGCCTATCGCGCCTTCACCGCCCAGTGCGACGAGGTCGTCGACGCGCCCGGCCTGTGCGATCCCGACGAGCTGACGCGCCTGCGCGGTTTGCTCGACCAGCAGCTGGCGCATCTCCAGAGCATAATCGCCCGCCTGGCCAACCGCCTGCAGCGCCGGCTTCTGGCCAAGCAGGCGCGCTCGTGGGAGTTCGACCTCGAAGAGGGCATTCTCGATTCCGCGCGGCTCGACCGCGTCGTCACCAACCCGGTCTATCCGCTCTCGTACAAGCGCGAGAAAGAGATGGAATTCCGCGATACGGTGGTGACGTTGCTGATCGACAATTCCGGCTCAATGCGCGGCCGGCCGATCACGGTCGCGGCGATGAGCGCCGATATCCTTGCGCGCACGCTCGAACGCTGTGGGGTCAAGGTCGAGATTCTCGGTTTCACCACCCGGGCCTGGAAGGGCGGCCAGGCGCGCGAGCGCTGGATCGCGGCGGGCAAGCCGGCCAATCCCGGCCGGCTCAACGACCTGCGCCACATCGTCTACAAGGCCGCCGACGAGCCGTGGCGGCGCGCGCGCAAGAGCCTGGGCCTGATGCTGCGCGAAGGCATCCTCAAGGAAAACATCGACGGAGAGGCGCTGATCTGGGCGCACGACCGGCTGCTCGCCCGGCCGGAGCAGCGCCGGATCCTGATGGTGATCTCCGACGGCGCGCCGGTCGACGATTCGACCCTGTCGGTCAACCCGGGCAACTATCTCGAGCGTCATCTGCGCGAGGTGATCGGTCGAATCGAGCGCAACTCGCCGGTGGAACTGACGGCGATCGGCATCGGCCACGACGTCACGCGCTATTATCGCCGCGCCGTCACCATCGTCGATGCCGAGCAGCTTGGCGGCACCATGCTCGAGCGCCTGGCCGAGCTGTTCGACGAGGACGGTCCGCCGGCGGCAGCGCCGACGCGTCGCCCGCCACTGCGCGCCCGCGCCTGATCTCGATTGCGAATGAGAAGGCAGCGGCGTGCGCCACTCGCAGCGCGCTATTGAACCGGCGGTTCGCCCGTGGGCTCGCCGCGCGAGCGGGCATGGCGCCCGAGCACAGCGCCGAAATTGCGCCAGCCATAGGCGATGGCCTCGACCGGCTGGCCGGCCACTGGAATCGGCCGATGCATCACCTGCTTGCCGCCGAGACGTTCGTAGAAGTAGCGCGCCGGATTGCCGCGCACCACCCAGACCAGCGCCGAACGGTGGCTGGACGCCTCGAGCCGCTGGAACAGCGCGCCCATCAGCGCGCGGCCGACGCCGAAGCCCTGAAGATCGGGCAGCACGTAGAGCGTGTAGATTTCGCCGGTGTAATCGACTGTGCCATCGCGCTTGGCGCCGCAGTTGCCGAAGCCGATGACACCGATATGCGGGTGCTGTGCGACCCAGACGTCTTCCGGCCGATGGCGCAGGAAGCTCGCCCAGGAGGAGGTCTGGCGCCGTTCCGACATATTGAGTAAAACCCGATCGGGCAACATGCCGGGATAAGTCGCCCGCCACGTGTCGATCTCGATCTTGGCGATCGCCTGCGCGTCCTCAAGCCGCGCCTGACGAACGACGCTCATTATCCCGCCCCTCCCAAGGCCCGAGCATCATAGACCGGCCCGCGCGCCCCTTTCGAGAGGTTTCGCGACCGCGACGACGATTTTTCACCGAATTCAGGTGCGGGTCTCGAGCACGATCTTGCCGGTCGCCCGGCGCTCGCGCAGCAGGCGATAGGCCTCGGCCGCAGCTGCCAGCTTCAGCCGGTGCGAGACCACGGGGCGCAGGCGGCCCTCGGCATACCAGGTGCTCAGTTGCGCAAAGGCGGGGGCCAGGAGCGCCGGCCGCCGTTTGCGGTACGAGCCCCAGTGAAAGCCCATGATGTCGATATTCTTTACAAGCACATGGTTGGCGGGAATCTGGGGCACGCTGCCGGCGGCGAAGCCGATGACCAGGATTCGCCCGCCCCAGGCGATGGCGCGCAACGCCTGGGAGAAGGCGTCGCCGCCGACCGGGTCGAACACCACATCGACGCCGCGGCCGTCGGTGAGCGCCCGCGTGCGCTCGCGCAAATCCTCGCGGCGATAATCGATGGCGTACGCCGCGCCGTGGGCCTGCGCCAGGGCGCACTTCTCGGCGCCGCCGGCGGCCGCGATCACCGTCACGCCCAGCGCGGCGGCGACCTCGACCGCGGCCAAGCCGACGCCGCCGGCGGCGCCGAGCACCAGGACGGTCTCGCCGAGCTTGAGCTGCGCACGCCAGACGAATGCGCCATAGGCGGTGCCGTAAGCGATCGGGAATCCGGCGGCGGCGACAAAATCCATCGTCGGCGGAATCGGGAACACCGCGTCGAGCGCCGCGACGGCGACCTCGGCATAGCCGCCCCAGGGCAACGCCGCCATCACCCGGTCGCCCGGCTTCACTGCAGTCACGCCGTCGCCGACGGCGCGCACCACGCCCGCGGCCTCGAAGCCCGGCGTGAAGGGCAGCGGCGGCTTCTCCTGGTACTGGCCCAGCACCATCAGCATCTCGCCGAAATTGACTCCGGCGGCGTGCACGTCGATGCATACCTGGCCGGCGCCAAGCGGCGGCTCGGAAATATCGGCCACGGCGAGATTGTCGAGCGAGCCATATTCGCGGCAGAGAATTGCACGCATTTAATGATTCTCCCGCGCGAACTTGTCGTGCCGCGCGACTCGAAGCAAGAGCGATTGCTTGTCCGCTGCAGGGCCCTTCGCTATGGTTGACCGATGCAACGACTGGCCGCCGTCCTCGCGCTGCCGCTCGTCCTGGTCGCGACCAGCGCCTTGGCGCAGCAGGTCAAAACCGTCGAGACCGGCAAGATTTGGAGCGCCTACACCGTCCCTGAGAAGGGCGGGTTGACCTGCTATCTGGTCGGCAGCCCGGCCAAGTCGGAGCCGTCTTCGTTGCCGCGCTCGCGCGTCGACGCCATGGTGTCGCATCGCGTCGCCGAGAAGGCGTACTACGTCGTCACCTTCAATCTCGGCTATGCGGCGAAGAAAGACGCCAAGGCCGAGCTCGTCGTCGACGGCAAGAAGTACAATCTGTTCGTCGACAACGACGCCGCCTGGACCGCCAGCGCCGCCACCGACAAGGCGGTCACCGAGGCGCTGGCGCACGGCAAGTCGGCGACCCTCAAGGCCGCGTCGGCGCGCGGCACGGCCACGACAGATACCTACGATTTGAGCGGTTTCGGCCAGGCGCTCAAGGCGATCGACGCCGTCTGCAAGGTCAAGCAGTAACGCTGGCGCGGCGCCGGCCGCGCGCCTATATGTTTCCGGCCATGGCCGCTCCGAAAACCCTGATCGGACTGTCGCGCGAGGAGCTGGTCGCTGAGATGGCGACGCTCGGCGCCGAGCCGTTCCGCGCCCGCCAGCTCTGGCACTGGATCTACCATCGCGGCGCGCGCGACTTCGCGGCGATGACGACGCTCGCCAAGGCGTTCCGCGCGCAGTTAGCCGAGTGTTACACCGTCGCGCGGCCGGTCGAAAGCCGCGCCCAAGTGTCGAACGACGGCACGCGCAAATGGCTCCTCGCCTTCGCCGACGGGCAAGAGGCGGAATGCGTGCACATCCCCGAGGAGGATCGCGGCACGCTGTGCGTCTCGTCGCAGGTCGGCTGCACGCTCACCTGCAAGTTCTGCCACACCGGCACCCAGCGCCTGGTGCGCAATCTCGGCGCGGCCGAGATCGTCGGCCAGATCATGGTGGCGCGCGACGCGCTCGGCGAATGGCCGTCGCCCAAGGACGACCGGCAGCTCACCAACATCGTGCTCATGGGCATGGGCGAGCCGCTCTATAACTACGACAACGTCGCCAAGGCGATGAAGATCGCCATGGATCACGAAGGCCTGTCGGTCTCGAAGCGCAAGATCACGCTGTCGACCGCCGGCGTCGTGCCGATGATGGCGCGCGTCGGGTCGGAGCTCGCGGTCAATTTGGCGATCTCGCTCCACGCCGTCACCGACGAGCTGCGCGACGTGCTGGTGCCGCTCAACAAGAAATATCCGCTCGCCGAGCTGATCGCCGCCTGCCGCGCTTATCCCAGCGTCAGCAATTCGCGCCGCATCACCTTCGAATACGTCATGCTCAAGGGCGTCAACGACAGCCCGGCCGACGCCCGCGCGCTGGTCAAGCTGATCGCCGGCATCCCGGCCAAGATCAATTTGATCCCGTTCAACCCGTGGCCTGGGGCGCCTTTTGAATGTTCCACGGAGCTCTCGATTGTCGCCTTCGGCGACATCGTCAACGCTGCCGGTTACGCTTCGCCGGTGCGCACGCCGCGCGGCCGCGACATCCTCGCCGCCTGCGGCCAGCTCAAATCGGCGAGCGTCAAGCTCAAGGCGAGCGAGCGGTTGAAGCGACCGGCGGAAGCCGCTATATCCGGCCCGGCGGCGGGGTAGCTCAGCTGGTTAGAGCAGAGGAATCATAATCCTAAGGTCGCCGGTTCGAGTCCGGCCCCCGCTACCAGCTTAGACCCCGCTCTAGACGGCCCGTTCGAGTGCATCGCGCTCTCCAAAGACCACATCAGCCGCGACCACCGAGACGCGCCTGGCTCACCACCGGGCTAACCAACCGGCCGAGTGATCGCGAGACGACTCTCTCGGGGTGCGTCGCGCCTCCGAAAGAGCAGCCGCGTGTTAGCCAGAGATGACCTCTGGCTAACAGACGATACCTCACGACCAACACGCTCACCATGTCAGCGTGTGTTAGGGGCCTCACTGCCCCATGGCGCCGTGCACCGCAAAACTCGCCGTGACCGTGCCGCCGTCCTTGAAGCGCAGCGTAATCGGAACGGAATGGCCTGGGGTCACGTCCTTCGACGGCGACATGCACATCAGGTGATAGCCGCCCGGCGCGAACTTGACCTGGCCGCCGGCGGGAACGCCGACGCTCTTGACCATCACCATTTTGTCCATGCCGTTCATGGTCATGCTCTGGTGCAGCATGACGCTGCCGCAGGCCGGCGACGAAGCACCCACCAGGGTCTCGGCCTTCGCCGTTTTGTTGGACAGCGTGAAATATCCGGCAGCGGGTAGCGATGACGGCATCACCGTGCGAATCCAGGCATCGCTGATCGTCAGCCCGCTTTCGGCGGCTTGCACGGCCACGCTGGCCGCGATTAGGCAGACCATCACGCTCAACAATAGCCGTAGCGATTGGAAGCGAAGTGTCATTGGACCCCCATTATCGACACTGGAATGGCAATTCCATTCAGCGACGAACTTACGACGACCGGGCCCGTCAATTCATTCCCCGCGCCGTGCGGCATAACGTACCATTCTCTATCCGCGCCGACAGTGGTTCAACTCCTCTAGCATCGCGCAACGCCAGTCGCATACACTTACAACATGTCGAGCGCGAATCGCGGTCTCCTCGTTTTCGTCCTCGTGCTTGCGGTGCTGGTCGCGGGCTTCGGCTACGAGCAAGGCTGGTTCGGCGGCGGCCCACCGCCCGCAGTGGCGCTGGGCGGCCCGTTCTCGCTCACCGATCAAAACGGCGCGACGCGGACCGATACTGAATTCCGCGGCAAGCTGATGATGATCTATTTCGGCTACACCTATTGCCCGGATGTTTGTCCAGCCACGCTGTCCGCGATCACTCAGGCGCTCGTCGATCTTGGCCCGGCTGCGGCAGGCGTTCAGCCGATCTTCATCACCGTCGATCCGGCGCGCGACACGCCGCCGCAGATGAAGGCATACGCCGCCAATTTCTCGCCGCGGCTGATCGCGCTGACCGGCACGCCGGCGCAACTCCAGGTCGTCGAGGGCGAATTCGGGGTCTATTCCAAGAAGGAGCCGCAAGCGGGCGGCGGACCCAATGATTATCTCATGGACCATTCGGCATTCATCTATCTGATGGGCCGCGACGGCAAGCTGGTGAAGCTGATTCCGTCGAGCGAGAAGCCGGCCGATCTTGCCGCCGACATCCACAAATATCTGTAGGCTGCAGTGCCCCGCGCCGGAGCCTACATCGTCTCTGATCTGCCCGAAGGGCTGACGGCGATGCCTCGGTATGGCAAGCTTCGCCGGTCCAGGGCATTGCCGATATGGCGTGGATTACAAAAAGTGTGGTGATATTGGACGTAAACGCGGGTTGTACGTTCGCGGGGACGAATGGAATTACCCGGCTCTAGTTACCTTTATACGCTAG
>JBOHLS010000052.1:0-8906 GCA_050729835.1 Allostellaceae bacterium
GCAGCCGCGCCGCGCCGCGCGGCGGCCCGATCAGCTGCACGCCGAGCGGCAGGCCCGCCGGCCCTTTGCCGCACGGCACCGTCAAACACGGCACGTGCAGCAGCGTCCACAGCCGGTTGAAGACCGCATCGCCGGTCGATTCGAGGCCCTTGGGCGCCTCACCCGGCGCCGGCAGCGTCAACCAGAAATCGTAATCGCCAAACGAGTTGGCGGTGACGCGGCGCGCCGCGTCGAAGGCGCCGCGGGCGGCGTTGTAATCGGCGAAGGCGATCGCCATGCCGTCGGCGACGTGGTGCGCGAAAGCCGGACTGAGCCGATCGTGGTGATTGAACCATTCATAAGCATAGGCGCGCGCCAACTCATAGCCGGTGACGACCTGCGAGCGTTCGTGCGCCGTCCGGAGCGCCGGATCAACCGCCACGTCGCGCAGGCTCGCGCCCGCCTTGGCCAGCCGCCGCGCGGCATCCTCGAAAGCGGCCTGGGTCGCCGCCGTGGCCTTGTCCCATTCGACGCCGCGCACCAATCCGATGCGCGGTGGCTTGTCCAAGACCTTGTCGTAGGAATCCATCGGCGCGCCGGTGAACGCGGCCAGCACCGGCGGAATGTCGGCGACGGCACGCACGAAGATGCCGATGGTATCGGCGGATTCGGAGATCAGCTTCGTTCCAGCACGGTTGATGGCGCCGTAGCTCGGCTTGAAGCCGACAATGCCGCAGAAGGCGGCCGGGCGGATCACCGAGCCGAGCGTCTGAGTGCCGAGCGCGACCGGCACCATGTCGGCGGCCACCGCCGCCGCCGACCCCGACGAGGAGCCGCCGGGCGTGTGCGCCGGATCGTGCGGGTTGCGCGTTTTGCCCGGATGCGTCATGGCGAATTCGGTGGTGACGGTCTTGCCGAGCGCGACCGCGCTGGCGGCGCGCAGCAGCGCGACGCAAGCCGCGTCGGCCGCCGGCCGGTGACCCGCATAAAGCGGCGAGCCATAGGAGGTCGGCATGTCGGCGGTGTCGAAAATGTCCTTGATACCGACAACAACACCGTGCAGCGGACCTTTGGCGCGGGCCTGGTCGCGGCGACGCGCTTCGGCCAGGGCGCGTTCGGGATCGAGATAGGCCCAAGCGCCGACCGCCGCCTCGCGCTCGGCGATGCGATCGAGGCAGGCGCGCGTTGCAGACTCGGCGGTGGCCTCGCCCGCGGCAACGCGTTTCAGGATGTCACGAACGCCGAGCATGGCAGCCGCCGGGAAGGTTTCGGTGCCGGAGTATCCCCGCCGCGCGCGCCGCGGCGCAAGCCGAAGCTGCGCCGTATCGCCATGCGCGCGCGGATGATCACGCGCCGGGACCCGCCGGATGGGCCCGCAAATAGGTGGCGACAAAGGGAACCAGCTTGTGGCGCAAGGCGTCGGCGGGCGCTATGAACTGGGCGGCGACGACCTCGCGACCGTCGGGATGCAGCGTCGGCTCGACCGTCAGCCGCAGCTCGAAGATGCGGGCATGATCGTAGCGCTTTTCCCAGCGTTCCAAGACGGCGCCGTAGAAAACCAGCGAATCGCGCGGCACGCGAAGCCCGAGCTCCTCGGCGAGTTCGCGGACCGCGGCTTCGACCGGCTGTTCGCCGGATTTGATCCCGCCGCCGGGCCAGCTGAGACGGTCGCGGTAGGAATGACGGACCATGAGAACGTGCCCGTCGAGCCATACCGCGACCACGGCGCCGTCATGGTTCGGGCGGCGGACGAACCACCAGACGCGCAACACGCGATAAGCGGCCCACAGCGCGACGCGCACGACGATGTCGGTCAAGGAAGCGGGCTGACGCGCAACGCTGCTAGCGTGATCGAGCGGCAACATGCGCCGATGTTATGCCGAACCGCGCTCCGCAATCGATCTGGTTTGCCGCCAGCGGATCGGGCTTTGGGCGCGGCGGCCACGGCCGCGCGCGGCGTTTACTTGGCAACCGTGGTCCGCGTCGTGGATGTCAGACGGACGACATGGCCGTCGTCGACGACGCCGTAGACGACATCCGGGGCCGCCACGGCCTCGTGATTCGTCGGGCTGTAGGGGTGGTTATAAATCTGCACCACGCCTTCCACCTTGTCGTGCAGGTTGTCGAGCGCGGCGCGGATCTTGGGTCCGTTGACCGTGCCGGCCTGGCGGATCGCCGCCGCCAGCAGGTAGAGCGAATCGTAGCCTTGCGCCGCCGACGGCGGCGAATCCATGCGCGTCACCTTATAGGCCGCGTGAAAGGCGCGGATGAAGGCAGCGCGTTTCGGCGTGTCGCCTTGCTCGATGAAGGTTTGCGGCATGACGGCGCCGTTGCCGTTGGCGCCGGCGGCGTCGATGAAATTCGACATCGACAGCGTCCAGCTGCCGATCATCGGCGCCATCCAGCCGATCTTCGCACGGCCGTTGGCGATCCCTGCCAGCTCGGGACCGATGCCGTAGGTCAGGATGACGTCGGCGCCAGCCTGGCGCGCGCGCTTCAACTGGGCCGTCATGTCGGTATCGCCGATGTTGAATTTCTCGTTCGACACCGGGGTGATTCCCTGGCCCGCCAACGCCTGGATCAGGTCGTGGCGGCCGACCTGGCCATAGGCCGTGGTGTCGGCGAAGATCGCAATCTTCCGATAGTTGCGGGCCTTGACGATCTCCACGATCTTTTCGACTTCGAGCGCAGTGCTGCACGAGACGCGGAAAACGTAATTCTCGGCGTATTCCGGCGGCGCGAACTGGCGCGTCAGCACGCTGCCGGTGGTGACGCTGAGAACGACGGGGACGCGGGCTTCCTCGTAATACGGGATCGCCGCCAGGGCAACGCCGGTGTTGATGTAGCCGACCGCGGCATCGACCAGATGATTCTCGGTGAACTCCTTGGCGATTTCCGCGCCGCGGTCGTTGCTCGCCCGATCGTCGCGCTCCACCAGGGTGAGCGGACGTCCGAGGATTCCGCCCGCTTTGTTGATCTCGTCGGCGGCGAGCTCGACGCCGCGCAGCATGTCGATACCCATCGGCGCCGAACCGCCGGTGAACGGCCCGTCGACGCCGATGCGGATCGGCTCGGCGGCGCGGGCCGGCAAGCCGGCAAGCACCAGAACGCCGACAAGAGCACCAAGTGTGTTCCATTTCATCGCATTCACTCCTGTCGCGTGGGGTTAGACGGCGATGTCCAATTCGGGCTTGTCGGTGGCGGTCTGGCCCGCGCGGCGAAACGGCAAGCTGATCGTCACGGTCGTGCCCTGCTGGGGCGCGCTGGCGATCTCGAGCCGGCCGCCGTGCAGCTCGATCAGGGTCTTCGAGATCGGCAGGCCGAGCCCGGTGCCTTCCAGCGTCCGCGCGCTGTCGCGGGCAACCTGCGTGAACGGTTCGAGCGCGCGCGGAATGTCCTCCGGCGCCATGCCGATGCCGTTGTCCTTGACGGCGATGCGCAGCTGGCGCGCGGCGACCGACGTCGCGACTTCGACGCGCCCGCCCGCTGGCGTGAACTTGACGGCATTGTTCAGGACATTGAGCAGGACCTGGCGCAGGCGCAGCGGGTCCGCCTCGATCGTCGGGCAGCGCGCGTCGCAGCGGGTCACAACCGCGACCTCGGCGGCTTCGGCGTTCTTGGAGATGATCGCCACCATCTCGGCGATGATCTGAATGACATCGACCGGCTCGAAGTGGAGCTCGGTCTTGCCGGCGTTGAGCTTGGCGATGTCGAGGATGTCGTTGATGATCGAAAGCAGATGCTGGCCGCTGGCGCGCACGATCTCGCCGTATTGCCGGTAGGTATCCGAGATCGGCCCCATCATCTTGCGCTCGATCATCTCAGAAAAGCCGATGATCGCGTTGAGCGGGGTCCGCAACTCGTGGCTCATATTGGCGAGGAAAGCCGTCTTGGCCTGGTTGGCTTGCTCGGCCTGCCGGCGCGCGGTTCCCAGCTCATCCTCGCGCTCCTTCAGCGGCGTGATGTCCGAATAGAACAGAACGGTGTCGCTTTCCTTCGTGCGCCGCTCGCGCATCAGGATCCAGCGCCCGTCGCAGAGCTGAATGATGGGTTCGCCGGTGCCGCCGCGATGCTGTTCCATCCGCCATTGAAGGAATTCCTGCTCGTCCGGATGTGCGTGGGCATAGGCGCGATGGACGACCGCGGCCTCGCTCAGCTCCTGGAACGTCTTGCCGGGAACGATGAGGTCCCTGATCGGCGCGAAGAACGAGCGATAGAGCTCGTTCGATAACACGAGGCGGTCGTCGTCGTCGTAAAGCGCGAACGCGGCCGGCGCGCTTTCGATCGCGCTCAGCAGCCGCGCCTCGGCGGTGCAGCGCGCCCTGGCTTCGCGATCGACGGCGGCGGCCTCGCGAGAAGCGGCGGTCGCCAGCCACCCGGCGATGAACGTCATGACGAGCAGCAGGCCGGCGTCCATCACGCAAAAGCTCAGGAATTGCGGCGACGTGATCGCCGGCGTGCCGATCACGACGATCCGGGCCGGAAAACCGTGGACTTCCGCTTTGGTCGCATACGCCTTCTCGTTATTGCTCAGGGCCTTGAGGCGGCCCTCCGTAAGGTCCTGGTCGGACAAGCCGGTGCCGGCGAGGATGGCGCCGTCGTCGCGCTCGAGCAGAACGACGTTGCCCTGCTGTTCGCCGCGCTGGCCGTAAAAATCGGAAAAATAGCCGGGGTCGATGACCGCCGCGACGACACCTTCGAAATTGCCGTTGTTGTCGAGGATCGGACGGCTGACGGTGAAGACCACCCGGTAGTCAACGCGCGAGACCTGCAGGCGATCGAGATAGAGCCCGAGGCCGAGCCACTTCTTCTGTTCCGAGAAATACATCCGATCGGAGGCGTCGAGAGGCGGTGGCGGGAACGAAGCCGAACTGTTGATGTCGTGGCCGTCCGAATCGAGCACGAAGATGCCATGCACCTCGGGCAGCGCCTTGACGTATTTGTCGAGGAGGAGTTGCGTAAAGACCGTCGGCTTGTCGAGCGGCAGGTGCGCCTTCAACCCCTCGACGATGCTTTGCAGCGACAGATCGACCGCGGACATCGCGCGGCCGGCGTGCTCGGCCAGCAGTGCCGCCCGGGCGTCGCGGGCTTCGTGCTCGCGGCCGGCGACCACGCCATAATAATGGCCGAGAATGACCGTGTTGCCGGCGTACACCGCGACGAGGAAAAGTATGGTTAGCAGGATGATGCGCCGCGCGAACGGAATCGCGCGGATGCGTTTCGGCCCGAACATCGACATCTCCCGCCGGAGCGACATGCAATATCCCGCTAGCAGCCCGTCCCAATGCACATGGACGGCGATCAGAATGGGCCGAAACAGATTAATTTCAGGGGAACCTGGTCAGAAAAATTGCAGTTGCGCGCAACTGCTGCAATCGACCCGGCGAACGGCATGCTCGATACAAAACCGATAAAACACCGCCAATACGACGAAACGAGGCGGGCGGCGGCTTCGCGGCGCGCTATCTGGCTAGTGCCACATCCAGCCGTGCAGCGCGACGCCGACGAGGGACGCCGCCAACCCGATCATGATTTCAATGAAGCGCACGCCGATGGACTGTCGCATTGCGGTTCTCCGCCAATGGCTCGATTTTCCAAGGATATCAGCCAAATCTTGCGAAAAAATTAACGCTAATGTCCGACAAACTCCCGGCGCCCGTCTTGGGCTTTGACGTCCGCCTCAAATCCGCATGCGCTTGAAAAGCGGCTCGGGAATGGCGCGGATCACGGCCATGACCAGCCACCAGACCGGGCGGACATAGACCACGTCGCGGCGTTTGATCTCGGCGGCGAGGACGGCATCGGCGACTTCGGCGGGTTGCGCCGTCAGCAGCTGGGGCGTCGCCATCCCTTCGGTCATGCGCGTCGCCACGTAACCCGGCAAGACGGTGACGACGTGCACGCCGCTGCCATGCAGCCGGTTGCGCAGGCCAGAAAGATAGGCTGTGAAGCCCACCTTGGCCGAACCGTAGACGACGTTGCGGGCACGGCCACGTTCGCCAGCAACCGACGAGATGCCGACGACGACGCCCGAGCCGCGCGCCGCCATGCGGTTCGCGGCCTCGCCCAGAATGGTCGCCGGCCCGATATAGTTGCTGCGCATGACCAGCGCAGCGGCCTCGGGGTCGCGCTCGTTGGCTGTCGCCTCGCCCATGAACCCCACGACCGAGACGACCGTGTCCGGAAGATCGCCCAGCGCATCAAGGAAGCGCGCGTGGCCGGCGACGTCGAGCGCGTCGAATTCGACGGCCCGCGCGTCGACGCCATAGCGCAGTTTGAGATCGGCAACGTCGGCGGCCAGGCGTTCGTGCCGGCGGGCCGCCAGGATCACGTTCCGGCCGGCCTTGGCATAGGTGCGGGCGATCGCCCGCGCGATATCCGAGGTCGCGCCCAAGATCAGGACGGCGCTCACAAGCCAAGCCTCCGCGATTGCAGCGACGCGAATTTGCGGCCCGGATCGGCCGCCGCACGCGCCGCCGCGAATTCGTCGAGGCTGGCATAGCCGCGCCAAAAATCGGCGGCGGCGATGCGCGCGTCCTTGGCCAGATAGACGCGGCCGCCATGCGTGGCGACGATGGCATCGAGCTCGGTCAGCAGCGCCAGATTCGCCGTGTCGGCGCGGAAATCGAGCGCCAAGGTATAGCCCTCCATCGGGAACGAGAGCATGCCACGGCCGGGCCCGAGAAGCTTCAGCACCGAGAGGAACGAGCCTGCGCCGGCCGTCGCGATTCGACCCAACAGCGCAGCCAGCCCGGCGCGCGCGGCCGCCTTGTGCAGTACGTACTGGTACTGGACGAAGCCGCCGCTGCCATAGAGGCGGTTCCATTCGTGGATGGCGTCGAGCGGATAGAAGAAGCGGTCGTAATCGACGACCGTCGTGCCCGGCCTTCCCCGCCGGTAATAGAGATGATTGAACGCGGCGACGCTCCAGCGATTAAGCGTCGCGGCGGGAAGATCGACCGGCAAGCGGCGCGCGCGACACGACGGCGCGGCGAGCGGCCGGCAGTTCGTCGCAATCGGCATGCTTGCCGCGATCGAGCAGCGCGCGGCCGAGATCCCGTCCGCGCGCCAGGCAATCGATCCAGGCGACGGTGTAGGTCCAGTCACGCGACGCCTCGAAGAGCGCCATGATCTCGTCGAGATCGCGGGCGCGCAACGTCTCCTGCCGGACATAGGCGGTCGCGATCGGCTGCAGTTTGAGCTGTGCGCTCAGAATGACGCCGGTGAGGCCCATGCCGCCGAGCGTCGCGGCGAAGAGCGCCGCATTCTCGTCGCGCGCGCAGCGCGCCACGCTGCCGTCGGCCAGCACCAGCGTGAGGCTTTCTACATGATCACCGATCGTGCCCGTCTTGTGATGGTTCTTGCCGTGCACGTCGGCCACCAGCATGCCGCCCAGCGTCACGAACTTGGTGCCGGGCGTGACCGGCGGAAACCAGCCGCGCGGCACCAGGCGATCGAGGATATCGGCGAGCAACACACCCGCCTCGGCCTCGAGCACGCCGCTGGCAGCGTCGAAGGCGAGGAACCGGTCGGCGCGGCGCATGTCCAGCGTGGCCTCGGGGTTGAGCGACGAATCGCCGTACGAGCGGCCGTTGCCGCGGGCGATGAGGCTCGGCTCCGCGGCCACGGCACCGACCGCCTCGGCGCGCGAACGCGCCGCGATGACGCAGCATTCGGCGCGCGGATAGCGGCTCCAACCCGCGAGCATCATGGCGACAGCCGGAACACGAAGCGGCGGTCAAGCCGGTACTTGGCGGCATAGCCGATGGCCAGGCCGATCACCGCGCCGACAAAGCGCAGCCGGCCATTGGGGCTGGCTGCATCGAAGGCGAGCTCGGTCGCCCAGAAAATTGCCGTCGTGATCACGCCCATGATGGTATAGGCGGTGAATTTGCGCGCGTGCAGCGCGAGGCCGGTGCCCGGGTCGCGGAAGATCCAGCGCTTGTCGAGGGCGTATTTGAGCGCGAGGCCGGTGGCGGTGCCGCAAGCCATGGCCAGCGGCAGCGCCAGAGGGCCGCGATAGAGCGCGAGGCACGCCCATTGGCTGGCGATGTTCACCGCCGTCGCCAACGCGGCGAAAAGCGCGTAGAGCACGGCAACCTCGACCCGACGGGGCATGACGCCTTCAGATGCTGAGCGCTCCGATGACGACGTCGCGCGCGCCGCAAACCAGGCTCTTGAAGTCGGTCGCGGCGAAGACGACGGGATCGTCGTGCATCTCGCCGCGATGCGTCACAAGCGATGATTGATCACGTCAAAGCAAATGATCGTGGTGGTGGCGCTTTAACTGCGGGATTTGGTCCGCCTTCGTAAGGAGCGCGCCTTCTTCGTGGAGACTTTCTCGTCTTTGACCTGCCCATTCGCCATGTCGCCTATGAGCTTGGCGAGGGCTATAGGGGCGGGGACGTTTAAGGCGCTTGGTGGCCATGCATTGGACATGGCAGAGGGCCGGGACAAGGCCAAGAGGGCGAGGATTTCAATGACCCATTCTACCCAAAGCCAGTTGTTGAAAGGCCTCGACGGCCGGTATTCGAATTCGTCGCGTTCTTAGCCGAGGAGCGGCTCGCCGCAGAAGGGGCAGGCCGCTCGCGACAACATCGCCTGCTCCTGCGCGTGTGACAGATGCTGCGCGTCCAGTTTGCGCTTCAACTCGGCGAGCAACTACTTGTGCAGCCGATAATGGTCCTGGAACTCGCCGCACGCTGTCTGGCCCGTCGCCGTGACGCCACAGGACTGCTCTGTGAAGACGCGTGCCGAACCGGCAAAACCCCAGAGAGCCGCGCTACCGAGTATCGTTCCTCTGAGAGCCGATTCAAGAAGTTAGGATTCAGGAGCAACGGGCTGGCCTGGTCAAGCGGCGGAGCATGATGCGGATCATGGCGAGACGGACGAAGGCGGCGGCGGATCGGGCGTAGCGCTCGAAGTCG
>JBOHLS010000053.1:0-8052 GCA_050729835.1 Allostellaceae bacterium
CCAATCCAGCTTCGCACTCGCCATGGTCGGCCTCCCAAATGCCGACCTCCTATGAATCACGCAAAGCTGGACTTGGGAATCCCGAAAATGACGCCCTCAGCCGAAATCTGCCAAAGTAGTGCTAGGCAACCTGGCGCAGCGCCGCCGCGACCCGGCGGATTTCGGCGTCGACGTCGATTGCCACCCACGACGTGATCTCGAGCCGCCGGTCCTCGAGCACATGCGCCTTGCCGCGGCGACGGCGGCGGAAATTCATCACCGCCGCGTCACGCTCCGCGAGCAGACGGACGATCGTCGGCCGGAACAGGCCGAGCATCGCCGTGAGCCAGCGGTCGAGCGGGCTCGCCGCATCGCCGCCGACGGCGAAGCGGTGGAGCGAGGCCGCGATATCCGTCGCACCATACCAAGTCTCGCCCGTGACCCAGCGATTGGTGGTGAAAAGCCGCAACGGGCGCCCCGCGCGGTCCATCGCGATCGCCGCCAGATGAACCCAGGGCTCGTCGGGCTCGCCGGCGGGCGCCGACGGCGCGGCCGGCGCCGGCACGGCGGGATGACCGGCGATCACGAGCTCGGGCATGACCAAAGGCCGCACGCCCGGCTTGAGGCCGCGTGCGCGGAGAAAAGCGTGGAAATGACCGTGCTCGCCGTGCGCTGCCGTCGCCTGCGGCGGCGGATGCGCGTGATAGAAATATTGCGCGTGCGTCGTCGCGTCGTAAACGTCGCCGGCCGGGTAATGCCGCCAGTGGAAGACCCGGGTATCGCCGCCGAGCGCGGCTGAAACGACGGTGCGGCCGTCACGCACTAGGACATCCCGCCAATGGACGACGTCCCGGCCGCAACCCGCCTGAAATTCGAGCGCGGCCCGGTCAGGATGCGGCGGGGTTGACGCCGTCAACGGCGCTTCGCCGGCCGCGGTAGAGCCGCGGCGACCCAAGCCGACACGTCGTGTAGCGCGCGATGGCTCGCGGCATCGAACGCCTCGGCAACCGCCGGTACCGTGTTCTGGCTCGCCGGCGCGGCGGCGGCAAAGCGCCGTTGCGCGAGAATGTCGCCGGCCGGCATGCGCAGCACCTGGAGGTCGATCGTCACCCGGACCTGCGGCGGCGTGCCGGCGCCGTAATCGGCCTCGAAGTGGCGCAGCGTTCCGAGCACGAGATAATCGGCGTGCAGCGCCAGCGAGCGCTTCGCCACCCGGTCGAACCGGCCCGAGCGCCCGAGCGTGTCGAGCAGCAGGCTCTGGACGAGGGCCGGAGGACGATCGGTCCACTCCGCGTCGGCGAAATATTCTAGGCGCGTCGGACTCGGGCTGAGCGCGATGCGGACGGTGTCGAGCGCGTCCGGCGCCGAAATGCCGCCGACCAGGACCTGCGCCGTGACCGGCGGGCCTGGCGCCGGCACGGTTTCGGCCGGCGACAGACGATAAAGCTTGGGCGGTGGCGGCGGCGACGGCAAAAGAGCGCCATCGCAGCCGACAAGCCCGAGAGCCAGGAGCAGGATTGCGATCCGCCGCATGGCCATCAATGGGGCGTGTAGCCTTGCACGCGGTTGCCGTAGATCAGCTGCGACGGATCGCGCTCGAGCGACCCGACGAGCCGCGTCAGCTCAGCAACCAGGACGCGCGAATCGACCAGCAACTGCTGCAGCTCCGGCAAGCCGCGGCTGGTGAAATCGCTCACCGGTTTGCGGCTGTCGTTTACCATCCGGTCGAGATTGGCGGCAGCCTGGTCGAAATGCCGGACCGCGACCGACAGCCCGCCCAGCGTCGTATCGATGTCGCGCGAATGCGCGGCCAGGACGGCGCTCACCTGGCGCAGATTGGCGAGGGTTTCGGCGAGTGCGGCGCGGTTGTCCGTGTCAGCGACGTCGCTCAACCGATCGGCGAGCGTCGACAGTTTTTGGATGAGGATCGGCATGCCGTTGAACAGCTCGGTCAGTTGCGACGAGCGCGAGCGGATGACCGGATGGGGCTGTCCGTTTGCGGCAACGAGCGGCGGCGCCGTGCCGCTGGACCCGGCGATCTCGACATAGGCCGTGCCGGTGAGGCCCTTCACCTGCAGCTCGGCGACGGCGTCGCTGCGAATGATCACCACCCGATTGATGTCGACGGCGACATACACTTGGGTCGGGCGTTGGGGATCGAGCTGGATACTCGCCACGCGACCGACTAGTACGCCGTTGTAGCGCACGTCGGAACCGACATCGAGGCCGGATACCGAGCCGTCGAAATAGATGTCGTAGGGCGAGGTATTGGTCTTGAACGGTGCCTGGACGAACCACAACAGCACGACCGCAATCCCGGCCAGCAGGACGAGGGCGAAACCACCGACGAGAACGTATTCGGCGCGCGTTTCCATGGCCCTACCCGTTGGCCGCTTCGGCGATTCGCGCCGAGCGCCCGCGCGGCCCGCTGAAATACGCCTGAATCCACGGATGCGGATTATGCACGAGTTCGGCCAGCGTGCCGACGACCAGATGCCCGTCGACGATCACCGCAATGCGGTCGCAGATCGCCATCAGGCTGTCGAGGTCGTGCGTCACCATGAACACCGTCAGGCCGAGACTCTCCTTGAGATCGCGCACCAACCGGTCGAAGTCTGCGGCGGCGATCGGATCGAGCCCGGCGGTGGGCTCGTCGAGGAACAGCAGCTTCGGATCGAGCGCCAAGGCGCGCGCCAGGCCGGCGCGCTTGCGCATGCCGCCCGAAAGCGCGGCGGGAATCTTTTGCGCCGTGTCGGGCGGCAAACCGACCAGCGCGATCTTGAGCGCGGCGATCTCGCGCATCAGCGCCGGCGAGAGGTTGAGTTGCTCGCGCAGCGGCACCATGATGTTCTCGGCGACCGTCAACGAGCTGAACAAGGCGCCGTCCTGGAACAGCACGCCCCACAGCCTTCCGAAGCGGCGCAGATCGGCCTCCCCCGGCCGGCCGAGGTCCTCGCCGAAGACTTCGATCGTGCCGGCGGCCGCCGGCATCAGGCCGACCACCGTGCGCAGCAGCACCGACTTGCCCGAACCCGACGCGCCAACCACGCCCAGCACCTCGCCGGGACGCAGATCGAAGGTCGCGTCGCGTAGTAGAACCCGGCCGCCGACTTTAGTGGCCACGCCGCGCACGCGCGCGACCGGCGCCGCGACGGGATCAGATGCCGAGTCCGTTGAAGAAGATCGAAAAGAGCGCATCGAGCACGATGACCAGGAAAATGGCTTGGACCACGGAGTGCGTCGTATGCCGACCGACGCTTTCGGCGCTGCGGGTTACGAGTAGACCCTCGTTGCAGCCGATGAGGGCGATACACGCAGCAAAAAATGGCGCCTTTATGATACCCAGAAACACGCTCCACAGCGACACCGCATCCCGCAGCTGGGCGAGAAAGGTCGTTAGCGGAATGTCGAGCGATAGGCGACAAATGACCGCGCCGCCAGCCAGCCCGGTGAAATCGGCCCAAAACGTCAGGAACGGCAAGGTCAGAATCAGCCCCAGGATGCGCGGCACGACCAGGACCTCGATCGGGTCCAAGCCGAGCGTGCGCATGGCGTCGACTTCCTCGTTGACGACCATGGCGCCGATCTCGGCGGTGAAGGCGCTGCCCGAGCGGCCCGCGATGATGATGGCGGCCAGCAGGCCGCCCAACTCGCGCAGGAAGCCGACGGCGAGGAGGTTGACGGTGAAGATCTCGGCGCCGTAGGGCCGCAGCTGCTGTGCGCCTATATAGGTCATGACGATACCGACCAGGAACGACAGCAGCCCGACGATGCCGAGCGCCGAAACGCCGGCGCGCTCCATCTGCGCGACCATCGGCGTGAAGCGCAGGCGCCGCGGCTGCACGGCGGTTCGCGACAAGGTGGTCGCGACCGCGCCGAAGAACCCGAGCAAGGCGCGCGTCACCCGCAACAGCTCGATGGTGCGCAAGCCGATACGCGCGAGCAGCACGAGCGGGCCGAAGCCCCGGCGCGGCACGACGACCGGAGCGGCCTGGCGCTTTTCGACCTGGGCCAGAAGCGGCACCAACTCGGCACCGACGCGCTCGACGGCGACCGCGGCGCCGCCGGCCTCGAGCGCGCGCTTCAGCCGAATCAGCAGCCACGCGCCGGTCGTATCCATCGCCTCGATGCCGGCGAGGTCGATCCGCACCCGCCGCGCCGCGTTCGCGCGGATTTCGGCCAAGCAACGATCGAGCGCCTGGGCGTCGGCAACGACCCAGCGACCGCGCAGCCGCAGCACCAGCGCATCGCCGTCCCGTGTCTGCTCGATGGATTGCGCCATCCCTCCCCTCGGCCAGGCCGGTGGATAGTTTAGCGCAAGACAGCGCTTTCGCATCCCCGAGCCCGCAGTTTAGATTGGGCCGCGATTTCCGTCGGGGCGAGGGCAATGGACCTGAAGCAGCACATCCGAAGCATGCCGAATTTTCCTAAGAAAGGGATTCTTTTCTACGATATCTCGACGCTGCTGGCCCATGCCAAGGCGTGGCGGGCAACGGTCGAACGGCTGGAAAAGGCGCTGGTGCCGCATCGGCCGGAACTGCTGGTCGGCATCGAATCGCGCGGCTTCCTGGTGGCGGCGCCGCTCGCCCTGGCGCTCGACATCGGCTTCGTCATGGTGCGCAAGCGTGGCAAGCTGCCGGGCGCCACCATTCCCTATACCTACGCTCTCGAATACGGCACCGACACGATCGAGATCCAGGCCGACGCGATCGCGCGCGGCAAGCGCGTCGCGGTGCTCGACGACCTGCTCGCGACCGGCGGCACACTGGAGGCGACGATCAATCTCTGCCGCAAGGTCGGCGGTGATGTCGTCGCCGCCGGCTGCATCATCGAGCTGAGCTTCCTCGGCGGCCGCAAGCGGCTCGACGTGCCGTTCACGTCGATCGTGGCCTACGATTCCTGACGGCGACGCGGCGCAACCTCAATCCGGCGATTCCTCTTCGGCTGCGTGGAACCGATCGTAGTCGACGGTGAGCCGTCCGTCCGCCGAGCGGCCGATGATATCGGCCAGGCGCCAGCCCCAGCGGACATCCTCCGGCCGATAGCTCTTCCGCGCGTGGATCGTCTGGACGAAGCTTTCGTCGAGTCCGCTGATGCTGGCGACGATCTCCGCCTCCTGCGCGCACAGCGTGGCCGCGCTGGCGTTTCGCAAGGGGCTCGATTCGTCGATCGGATGCATCACCGTCCAGGTCAGCACGAAGGTTGGATTGTGCCGACGCGCGACCTCGAGGTCGTAGAAGCGGCGCATCACCTGACCTTCCGCCGTCAGCTCGTTGCGCACAAGCATGAGGTTGACCGACGCCTCGAGAATGCGGTTGCGGCGCTGGTTGGCGGCACGAAACATCAGCGTCGGCACGCCGTCGTACCGGCTGATCACGGCGACGTCGCTGAATATGACGCGCGCCGTCGGCCGCGAGAAACGCGCGAAGATCAGGCCGGTGGCAAGCGCGAAGCCGGTCAGGCCCAGCAGTACTTCGATCGTCACCAGGATATTGGCGTAGAGCGTCGCCGGATGCATGTCGCCATAGCCGATCGTCGCCATGGTCTGGACGCTGAAGAAGAAGGCGTCGGCGAACGAATGCGGCTTGGCGTTGGCAACGCTGCCGCCCTGCAACAGATAGAGCAGTGCGAAGACGACGTTGAACAGGCCGTAGGCGCCCGCCAGGAGGGCGAAAAATCCCCGCCACGGGACCGTCAACAGCGAATGATAGATGTCGGTGCGCGACAGGCCGCGGCCGCGCGCCGCCCGTCTGGCGCGGCTGCCGCGCAGCGCCGGAAACTTGACCGCCTGCGCCTCGGCGGAGGCCGGCGGCGGCTTGACGCGCTTGCGGCCGTCGCTCATTGCGTCGGCGATTGCTGCTGCGTGTTGTTGAACTCGATCTGTTCCGGCGTGAGCTGGAATCCGCCAACGACGCCGTAATCCGCGCCTGCCGCCACGCGCTTCACCGGCAGATGCACGGTGATGTTGTCGTTCGTTGCCACGAACAATTCGTTGCCGGGGAACCGCACCGGCAGGACGAAGCGCTGCTCGTTCAGGATGTTGCTCGCCCCGTTGACCACCGCGATGAAATAGGTGAAATGCGAGTTCTGCACCTGCGGCGAGCCGCGCACGATCGAAAACGACACCAGAACGTCGATGCGGATGCCGCCGGCCTTGTCCTCGCTGCACGTCGCCTTGATGGCGAGCATCCGCGCCGCGGCGGTAATGTCGTTGCGGGTGCGGCCGGGACCGGGACCGAATTGGGGAGCGACGGCGAGCCCGGGCGTCACCGCGCCGCTGGGGCAGGTCAAGGTTTCGGCGCTGGTCTTGCCGAAACAACCGGCGAGCAGAACCGGCAACGCCAACACCGCGACGAACGCCCATCGACGATCGAGCCACCCCGCCGAGTCCGGTCTCTTCATCTCCCTTTCCTTAAGGGTTACGCCTGTACTAACGTGCCGAAAACGGCGGGCGAAAAATCGGTTCGCACTCTATTCGACGATCTAGGGCCGCACAAGCGCCCACGCGTCACGAGTCGCAATCCTTATGGCGGTCTATACCGACGTTCCCGACGAGGAGCTCAAGGCTTTCATCGCCGAGTACGCCATCGGCGAGGTGGTGTCGTGCAAGGGCATCGCCGAGGGAATCGAGAACTCGAACTACCTGCTGCGAGCCGACACCGGCACCTACATCCTGACGCTCTACGAGAAGCGAGTCGCGCCCGCCGACCTGCCGTTCTTCCTGGCGCTGATGGAGCATCTGGCGAAGCACGGCATGCCCTGCCCGACGCCGATTCACGGCCGTGACGGGAGCGCGTTGCGCAAGCTCTGCGGCCGCCCGGCGGCGATCGTCACCTTTCTCGACGGCATGTGGCCGCGCCGCATCCATCCCTATCACTGCCACGGCATGGGCGGCGCGCTGGCGCAACTTCACCATGCCGGGGCCGACTTCAAGCCGAGCCGCGCCAACGACCTGTCGCTCGGCGGCTGGGAGCGGCTTTACGACGCCTGCGCCGCGCGCGCCGACGAGGTCAAGCCCGGCTTGGCCGTGGAACTGCAGAACGAGCTTGCCGAGCTGCGCCGGCTGTGGCCGCACGACTTGCCGCGCGGCGTCATCCATGCCGACCTCTTTCCCGACAACGTCTTCTTCCGTGGCGAGGCGGTGTCGGGTCTGATCGATTTCTATTTCGCCTGCACCGATTTCTTCGCCTACGACCTAGCGATCTGCCTCAATGCCTGGTGCTTCGAGAGCGACGGCAGCTTCAACGTCACCAAGGCGAAGCTGATGCTGGCGAAATACCGGGCGACCCGGCCCTTGTCCAAGGCCGAGATCGACGCCCTGCCGCTTCTGGCACGCGGCAGCGCCATCCGCTTCCTGCTGACGCGGCTCTACGACCGCCTGCATCAAGCGCCGGGCGCCTTCGTGCGCCCGAAAGACCCGCTCGAATACCTGCAGAAGCTGCGCTTCCATCGCGGCATCGCGAGCCCGGCCGCCTACGGATTCGATTCGTGAGCGGCGCCGTCGTCGAGATCTTCACCGACGGCGCCTGCAGCGGCAATCCCGGCCCCGGCGGCTGGGGCGCGCTGTTGCGCTACGACGGCGTCGAAAAGGAGCTTTCCGGCTTCGAGCCCGCCACCACCAACAACCGCATGGAGCTGATGGCGGCGATTGCCGCGCTCGAGCAGCTGAAGCACGGCGTCACCGCGGTCGTCCATACCGACAGCCGCTACGTCCACGACGGCATCACCGCATGGCTGCCGCGCTGGAAGGCGCGCGGCTGGAAGACCGCCGACAAGAAGCCAGTGAAAAACGCCGATCTGTGGCGACGGTTGGAGGCCGCGCTCGAACGCCACGATGTCGCGTGGCGCTGGGTCCGCGGCCATGCCGGCCACAAGGAGAACGAGCGCGCCGACGCGCTGGCGCGCGCGGCGATCGCCGAGGCGCGCCGCGCGACGGACAATTCGGCCTAGCAGGCCATCGGATTCGTGTTGGTGTTGGTGATTGAGCGGTTTCGGTTGGCTCAGGCGATCCGCAGGCGGTGCAGCCGGCGGCAATTGTAGGCGAGGGCGACGAGCCGCCATTCGGCGGCGACT
>JBOHLS010000054.1:0-7614 GCA_050729835.1 Allostellaceae bacterium
TTACCGCGGCTGCTGGCACGAAGTTAGCCGGGGCTTCTTCTGCGGGTACCGTCATCATCGTCCCCGCCGAAAGAGCTTTACAACCCTAAGGCCTTCATCACTCACGCGGCATTGCTGGATCAGGGTTGCCCCCATTGTCCAATATTCCCCACTGCTGCCTCCCGTAGGAGTCTGGGCCGTGTCTCAGTCCCAGTGTGGCTGATCATCCTCTCAGACCAGCTACGGATCGTCGCCTTGGTGAGCCGTTACCTCACCAACTAGCTAATCCGACGCGGGCCCCTCCTAGAGCGATAAATCTTTCTCCCTCAGGACGTATGCGGTATTAGCCCGGCTTTCGCCGGGTTATCCCCCACTCCAGGGCAGGTTCCCACGCGTTACTCACCCGTGCGCCACTCACCTTGCGGTGCGTTCGACTTGCATGTGTTAGGCATGCCGCCAGCGTTCGTTCTGAGCCAGGATCAAACTCTCAACTTAGCCTCGCCGGTCTTTCCTTGCGGATCGTCCGGCAAAGTCCTGGCATCGTACGACTTGCATCGGCTCGGAATTGACTTCCTTACTGATGCGCATACGTACGGCGCCGAAGGCGCCGCCGCCTGCGCATCCCTTCCTCTTCTCAACGATGTCAAAGACCCAACCCTTCGCGTCGAAGGGCCCGCGCCAACGAGCGCGCCACAATCCAAATCGTCGGCCGGCGATGCCAAACCTCGGCACCGAAGCCGACGAAACCACCCGCAGCCCAAACCGCTGCGTGGCGGCATAACCTGGTTCGCGGAGGCCACCCCGTCGGGTGACCGGGCGGCTGATATAGGCCGTTCGCTATGGCTTGTAAAGCCTTTCTGACAGGAAATCGGCGCTTTTCCACGGATTTCCCGCCGGCCCCGATTTGCCCTCGCCCGGGCCTGGGACCTTCGGCCGTTCACGGAAAGGACTGATGTTTCAGGGAGTTGCCCGGGGCCGCCCGCTCAACCGCACCCGGCCAAGCGGCTAAAGTAGGCCGAGTGCGCGCAACTCCTTGGCCAACTTGGGCGGGAGGTTCTCACCGGAATCGACGCCCGCTGGCCGGTCTTTGGGCGCGTCTTTGGCCGTCAGATAGCGCCAGCCTTGAAACGGACGACACGGCCGCGGCATCACCGGCACCAGCTGCATCACGTATTCGACCGCGACGCGCTTCTCGCCGTCCTTGCCGACGATCGGCGCGAAGGATTTGAGGCGCTGGCGCACCGCGATCTGCCGCTTGATTACCCAGTAGATCGAACCGCCGTCGAGCAGCTCGTCGAGCCGCTTCGGCATGTTGCGCGTGAAGAACACCGACTTGCCGTGCTGCTGGCGGCGCAGCTTCTGCAGCTTGCGGAGCTCGGTAAGGTCGGCGACGCCGACCGCCATCTTGATCAGGTGCAGCGCCGTCATGCGGCCTTCGCGGCCAGCGCCTTGGCGCATTTCGACGCCGGCTCGCGGCCGAGCGCGGCAGAGATGAAGCGGCCGGCGGCGGCGAGCCGGGCGAGATCGATGCCGTGCTCGATGCCCAAGCCGTCGAGCATATAGACCACGTCCTCGCTGGCGACATTGCCCGCGGCGCCGGGCGCATAGGGGCAACCGCCGAGGCCGGCGACCGAGCTGTCGACCGTGGCGATGCCGCTTTCGAGCGCGGCGAGGATGTTGGCCAGCGCCTGACCATAAGTGTCGTGGCAATGGATCGCCAGGCGCTCGCGCGGCACGCGTTGCGCCACCGCTTCGGTCATCGCCACCACGCGCGCCGGCGTGCCGCTGCCGATGGTGTCGCCGAGCGATATCTCGTAGCAGCCGAGGGTGTGCAGCCGTGCCGCCACATCGGCCACGGCCGCCGGCGCGACCGCACCTTCATAGGGACAATCGACGACGCAGGAAATGTAGCCGCGCACCCGAACGCCGGCGGCTTTGGCCGCGTCCATCACCGGCGTAAAGCGGTCGAGACTCTCGGCGATCGAGCAGTTGATGTTGCGGCGGGAGAACGTCTCGGAGGCGGCGGCGAAGATCGCGACCTCGTCGACCTCGGCGGCGCGCGCCGCCTCGAAGCCTTTGAGGTTCGGCACCAGCACCTGATAGGCGACGCCCGGCAGGCGCTTCAGCGCCTGCATCACCGCGGCGGTATCGGCCATTTGCGGGACCCATTTGGGCGAGACGAAGCTGCCTGCTTCGATCGTCTTGATGCCGGCCTCGGCCAGGCGCTCGATCAGCGCAACCTTGGTCGCGGCCGGCACGGTCTGGGCTTCGTTCTGCAACCCGTCACGCGGCCCAACTTCGACCACCCGCACCACCTTGGGCACCCGCATCACGCCTTCTCCTTCCGCCCGCCCAGCACCAGCAGCGTCGCGCCTTCGGCGACCGGGTCGCCGGCAACAACGCCGATCTCGGCAACCACGCCGTCGCCGGGCGCGGCAATCGCATGCTCCATCTTCATCGCCTCGAGCACCAGCAGGATTTGTCCGCGCGTCACCGTCGCACCTTTGGCGACATGCACGGCGGCGATCTTGCCCGGCATCGGCGCGACGACGCTGCCGCTGGCCAGCGACGTATCGGCTCGGCGCGCGACACTCTCGGCCAGGCCGAGGTGCCAGGTGCCGTCGGCCAGCGCGACCTGTACGCCACGATCGTTCCAGGCGACGCTGGCTGCGATGTGGCGACCGTCTAGCTCGATCGCAAGATCGCCGTCGTTCAGCGCCCAGGCCAGAACCGGCAGGCGCCGCTGGCCGAAGTCGAGCCGCAATCCATCGACGGTGAAGCTCAAGCGGACGCGCCGTTGCTTGCCGCGATCGTCGAAAGCGAAATCGAGCGCCTGCCCGCCGCCGGGCCGCCAGCCGTCGCGCAGCCGCCAGGGCGAGAAACGATCCGGGCCGGATTTCGGCTGGCCGGTGACGATGCGCGCTAGCGCCGCCGCGGCGAGTGCCGCTTCGGGCGCCGGCGCCGGCCGCGCCAGCGCGTCGAGATTCCGGCCGATGAAAGCCGCGTCGATCGTGCCGCGCAGGAAGGCCGGCTGTTCAATCAGGCGCAACAGGAAATCGCGATTGCTGACGACGCCCAGGATGCGGGTGTCGCCCAGAGCCGCGCGCAGCCGCGCCCGCGCCGCACGGCGATCCACGCCCGAAGCCACCAACTTGGCGATCATCGGATCGTAGAACTCGGTCACCGCGTCTCCTTGGCACATGCCGGTTTCGATGCGCAAAGCGGCCTCGGCCGGCGGAAAGCGCAAGCGGGCAAGTCGGCCGGTCGAGGGTAGAAAATCGCGAGCCGGGTCCTCGGCATAGATCCGCGCCTCGATAGCGTGACCACGGGCGCGAATTTGCGGCTGCTTCAGCGGCAGCTTCTCGCCAGCGGCGACGCGCAGCTGCCATTCGACCAGGTCGACGCCAGCAATCATCTCGGTCACCGCGTGCTCCACCTGGAGCCGCGTGTTCATCTCGATGAAATAGAATTTGCCGCGTTCGACGATGAATTCGACCGTGCCGGCGTTCTGGTATTTGACCGCGCGCGCGACCTTGAGCGCAGCCGCGTAGATCTGCCGCAGCAGCGTCGGCGGCAAAGCCGCCGGCGGCGCTTCCTCGATCACCTTCTGATAGCGCCGCTGCGACGAGCAGTCGCGTGCGTAAAGATGCACCAGATTGCCGAACCGGTCGCCGAACACCTGGACCTCGACGTGGCGCGGCGCGCGCAGGTATTGCTCGAGAATCAGCCGGCCGTCGCCGAACGCGGCACTGGCCTCGCGCCGGGCGCTATCGAGCGCCGCGCCGAGTTCGTTCGGCCGCTCGACCACGCGCGTACCGCGTCCGCCGCCGCCCGCCGCCGCCTTAACCAGCAGCGGATAGCCGAGGCGCGCGGCCTCGGCGGCGAAGATCGCCGCGTGCTGACGATCGCCGCGATAGCCCGGCACGACCGGCACGCCGGCCTTGGCCGCCAGCACCTTGGCGGCGGCCTTGTCGCCCATGAGGCGGATCGCCTTCGCCGACGGCCCGATGAAGACACGCCCCGCTTGGGCGCAGGCGGCGGCGAAGGCAGCGTTCTCCGACAGGAATCCGTAGCCGGGATGGATCGCCTCGGCGCCGCTGCGGCGCGCCGCCGTCAGGATCGCCTGAACGTCGAGATAGCTTTCGCGCGCCGGTGCCGGGCCGATCTCATAAGCTTCGTCGGCCAGCGCGACATGCGGCGCCCGGCTGTCGGCGGCGGAATAGACCGCCACCGTCTTGATCCCCAGCCGTCGCGCGGTGCGGGTGACGCGGCAGGCGATCTCGCCGCGATTGGCGATGAGGATTTTCTTGAACACCCTAGGTCCGGAAATCGGGCTTGCGTTTCTCGAGGAAAGCCGCAAGTCCTTCGCGCCCTTCCCGCGAGGCGCGCGCCTCGGCGCCGGCGGAAAACGCCGAACCGGCGCCGGTTAGCACTACGAAGCGCACCGAGCTATCACGCGCCAGCTCGGCGAAACACCGATCGAGCTCGCGGATCAGCGCGTCGTCGAAGGCGTTGCGCCGCTCCGGCCGGTTGAGCGTGACCGTGGCGACGCCGCGCGCGTCTTGCGAGAGCAGCACCGCGCCCATGTTACATCCGGAAGACCCCGAACCGGGTCTTTTCGATCGGTGCGTTGAGGCTGGCGGAGATCGACATCGCCAGCACGCGGCGCGTGTCCTTGGGGTCGATGATGCCGTCGTCCCACAGCCGCGCGCTGGCGTAATACGGATGGCCTTGGGTCTCGTACTGCTTGCGGATCGAAGCCCGGAAGCGGTTTTCCTGCGCCTTGGGCCAGACCTTGCCGCGGGCACCGTCGCGCCGCACCGTCGCCAGCACGTTGGCCGCCTGCTCGCCACCCATCACCGAGATGCGCGCGTTGGGCCAGGTCCACAGGAACCGCGGCCCGTAGGCGCGGCCGCACATCGCGTAGTTGCCGGCGCCGAAGCTGCCGCCGACGATGACGGTGAATTTTGGCACCGCGGCGCAGGCGACCGCCGTCACCATCTTGGCGCCGTCCTTGGCGATGCCCCGGGATTCGTATTTCTTGCCGACCATGAAGCCGGTGATGTTCTGGAGAAACACCAGCGGAATGCCGCGCTGCGCGCAGAGCTCGACGAAATGCGCTCCTTTGAGCGCGCTTTCCGAGAACAGGATGCCGTTGTTGGCGACGATGCCGATCGGATAGCCCCAAAGCCGGGCGAAGCCGGTCACCAGCGTCTCGCCGTAACGCGGCTTGAATTCGTCGAGCTCGCTGCCGTCGACCAGCCGCGCGATCATCTCGCGCACGTCGTAGGGCTTACGCGGATCGGCCGGCACGACGCCGTAGAGCTCTTCGGGCGCGTAAAGCGGCTCGCGCGGCTCGATGGTTTCGAGCGCGGCGCACTTGAGCCGGTTGAGATTGCCGACGCTGCGGCGCAAGAGCGCCAGCGCCTCGGCATCGTCGGCGGCGATCTGGTCGGCAACGCCGGAGACCCGCGTGTGCACGTCGGCGCCGCCGAGTTCCTCGGCCGAGACCGCCTCGCCGGTTGCAGCCTTCACCAGCGGCGGCCCGCCGAGGAAGATCGTGCCGGTGCCCTTGACGATGATGCTTTCGTCGGCCATCGCTGGCACATAGGCGCCGCCCGCGGTGCACGAACCCATCACCGCCGCGATTTGCGGCACGCCGGCCGCCGAGAGTGTCGCCTGGTTGTAGAAGATGCGGCCGAAATGGTCGCGATCGGGAAAGACCTCGTCCTGCGCCGGCAGGAAGGCGCCGCCGCTGTCGACCAGATAGAGGCACGGCAGGTTGTTCTCGCGCGCGATGTCCTGGGCGCGCAGATGCTTCTTCACCGTCACCGGATAATAGGTGCCGCCCTTGACCGTGGCGTCGTTGGCGACGACGACGCATTCGCGGCCCATCACCGGGCCGATGCCGGTGACGATGCCACCGGCCGGCACGTCGTCGCCATAAAGGCCGTAGCCGGCGAAGGCGGAGAATTCGAGGAACGGCGCACCGGGATCGAGCAGCCGGCGGATGCGCTCACGCGCCGGCAGCTTGCCGCGTTTGGCGTGCCGGTCGCGCGCTTCCTTGCCGCCGCCTTCGCCGATCGCTTTGAGCTTCCTGTCGAAATCGGCGACCAGCGCCCGCGCCGCCTTGGCGTTAGCGCGGAAATCGGCGGCACGCGGATCGAGCGCGGTCTTGAGCACGGCCATCACGCGGTCTCCTCGAACAGTTCGCGCCCGATCAGCATGCGCCGGATCTCAGACGTGCCGGCGCCGATCTCGTAGAGCTTGGCGTCGCGCAGCAGACGCCCGGTAGGGAATTCGTTGATATAGCCGTTGCCGCCGAGCGCCTGGATCGCCTCGAGCGCCATCTGAGTCGCGCGCTCGGCGGCGTAGAGGATGGCGCCGGCGGCGTCCTTGCGCGTGGTCTGGCCGCGATCGCAGGCGCGCGCCACGGCATAGACATAGGCGCGCGCGGCGTTGAACCCGGTATACATGTCGGCGAGCTTGCCCTGCATGAGTTGAAATTCGCCAATCGGCTTGCCGAACTGCTGGCGGTCGTGGAGATAGGGCACCACCACGTCGAGACAGGCCTGCATGATGCCGAGCGGCCCGCCGGCGAGCACCACGCGCTCGTAATCGAGGCCGCTCATCAGCACGCGGACGCCGGCGTTGGGCTGTCCCAAGACGTTCTCTTCCGGCACCTCGCAATCGGCGAAGACTAACTCGGCGGTTGGCGAGCCACGCATGCCGAGCTTGTCGAGCTTCTGCGCGACGCGGAATCCCTTCATGCCCTTCTCGACCAGGAAGGCGGTGATGCCGCGCGGCCCGGCGGCCGCATCGGTCTTGGCATAGAGCACTAGCGTGTCGGCTTCGGTGCCGTTGGTGATCCACATCTTGCTGCCGTTGAGGACATAGCGATCACCCTTCTTGTCCGCCCGGGTCGCCATAGCGACGACATCCGAGCCGGCGCCGGTTTCGCTCATCGCCAGCGCGCCGACGTGCTCGCCGGAAATCAGCTTGGGCAGGTATTTGCGCTTCTGCGCGGCGGTGCCGTTGCGGCGGATCTGGTTGACGCAGAGGTTGGAATGCGCACCGTAGCTGAGCCCCACCGAGGCCGAGCCGCGGCTCACTTCCTCCATCGCCACGACATGCGCGACATAGCCCATGCCGGCGCCGCCGAATTCCTCCTCGACGGTGATGCCGTGCAGACCAAGCTTGCCCATCTTGGGCCAAAGTGGACGCGGAAAGGCGTCGGTCCGGTCGATTTCCGCCGCCAAGGGCGCGATCTCGACCGCGGCGAAGCCGCACACGCTGTCGCGCAGCATCTCGACCTCGGAACCCAGGTCGAAATCGAGCGCCGGATGGCGGTTCCGCGACATGGCCCCTCCCCTGAACCGCAGTTTAACGGGACATTACATCGCCGCAAGGACGCACGCGGCCAGGGATGGGGCGCGCGCCGGTGCCCATACAACCTCGCGACTGGCAACCTTTCCCCAAGGAGTATTCACCGTGACACCCCATCGTCTGACCGTACCCGTCTTTGCCTTGCTTGTCGGGTTGGGCGGCATCGTCGCCGCCGCGCCCGCCTTCGCCCAAGCCGCTTCGCCAGGCCCGACGGCGCCGCCGCCGGCCGCCGCCGCCCAAGCGCCGGCG
>JBOHLS010000055.1:0-7106 GCA_050729835.1 Allostellaceae bacterium
CGCAAACCCGCACGGTCAAGGCCGGCGGCGGGCTTTCGCCGTCGAGCACGATGTCGAAATGGGCGTAGAAGCTCGCGACTTCGTAGACCTCGACCAGAGCGAGCTTCATCTCGTCGGCGAGCGCCGCAAGGTGCCGCGCGTGCAAGCAGCCGTAATGATCCTGCAGGAGGTGAAGATGCTCGATCAGCAGATCGCGGCGACGCGGCCGGTCGCCGAGAAGCTTGACGACTTCTTCAAGCGCGACCGGATCGACCTGCCGGCCTTTCGGCAGGTCGCGGCCGCCGCGTCGGCCGGAACCCGGCTGGATAGAACGTGGCGGCGTGCGTCCGGAATCGGCCATCGGTTGCTCTCGCTATCTATTTAGGAGCCCAAGCATGGTCTTGCCAAGGGCCGCGGGCGAATCCGAAACCGCGATGCCCGCGCGCTTCATCGCCTCGATCTTGTCGCCGGCCGTGCCGGTGCCACCGGAGATGATTGCGCCCGCATGGCCCATGCGACGGCCGGGCGGCGCGGTGGCGCCGGCAATGAATCCAACCGTCGGCTTCTTGACTTTGTTCCACTTGACGAAATCGGCGGCCTCTTCCTCGGCCGAGCCGCCGATCTCGCCGATCATGACGATCGACTTGGTCGCCGGATCGGCCAGGAACCGGTCGAGACAGTCGATGAAATTGGTGCCGTTGACCGGGTCGCCGCCGATGCCGACGCAGGTCGACTGGCCAAGCCCGACCGCGGTGGTCTGCGCGACCGCCTCGTAGGTGAGCGTGCCGGAGCGCGACACGATGCCGACCGATCCGGCCTTGTGGATGTGCCCCGGCATGATGCCGATCTTGCATTGGCCGGGCGTAATCACGCCCGGGCAGTTGGGCCCGATCAACCGCGTCTTCGAGCCGGCGAGGACGCGCTTGACCTCCACCATGTCGAGCACCGGGATGCCCTCGGTGATGCAAACCACGAGCGGCAACTCGGCGTCGATCGCCTCGAGAATGGCGTCGGCGGCGAAGGGCGGCGGAACGTAGATCACGCTGGCGTTGGCACCGGTCGCCTTGACCGCGTCGGCGACGGTGTCGAAGACCGGCAGATCGAGATGCTTGCTGCCACCCTTCCCCGGCGTCACGCCGCCGACCATCTTGGTGCCGTAGGCGATCGCCTGCTCGGAATGGAAGGTGCCCTGCGCGCCGGTGAAGCCCTGGCAGATGACCTTGGTATTGTTATCGACGAAAATGGGCATCAGGCCGCTTCCCTCACCGCTTTGACCACCTTCTGAGCCGCGTCGCCGAGATCGTCGGCGGCGAGGATGGGCAGGCCCGAGTCGGCGAGAATTTTCTTGCCCAGCTTGACGTTGGTGCCTTCGAGACGGACCACCAACGGCACTTCGAGGCTGACTTCGCGCGCCGCAGCGACGATGCCTTCGGCGATGACGTCGCATCGCATGATGCCGCCGAAGATGTTGACCAGGATGCCCTCGACGTTCTTGTCCGAGAGGATCAGCTTGAAGGCGGTGGCGACGCGCTCCTTGGTGGCGCCGCCGCCGACATCGAGGAAGTTGGCCGGTTCGCCGCCGTAGAGCTTGATGATGTCCATCGTCGCCATGGCGAGGCCGGCGCCGTTGACCATGCAGCCGATGTTGCCGTCGAGCTTCACGTAATTGAGCGAATGCTTGCCGGCTTCGAGCTCGATCGGGTCTTCTTCGGCCTCGTCGCGCATCACCTCGACGTCGGGATGGCGGAAGAGCGCGTTGTCGTCGAAGTTCATCTTGGCGTCGAGCGCGATCACCTCGCCCGAGCCGGTGACGACCAGCGGGTTGATCTCGACGATCGAGGCGTCGAGCGCGATGAACGCCTTGTACATGCCGAGCATGAACTTGACCGCCGAGCCGACCTGCTTGCCTTCGAGCTTGAGACCGTAAGCCAGGCGCCGGGCGTGGAAGCCCTCCATCCCGGTCGTCGGATCGATCGCGATCTTGCTGATCTTCTCCGGCGTCTTGGCCGCGACCTCTTCGATCTCCATGCCGCCTTCGGTCGAGGCCATCACGGTGATGCGCGACGTCTTGCGGTCGATCAGCATGCCGAGATAGAGCTCGCGCTTGATGTCGCAGCCCTCTTCGACGTAGATGCGCTTGACCTCGCGGCCCTTGGGCCCGGTCTGCTTGGTGACGAGAACGTGGCCGAGCATGGCCTGTGCCTCTTTCGCCGCGTCGGCCGGCGACTTCACCAGCCGCACGCCGCCCTTACCCTTCTCGTCGCCCTTGAACCGGCCGGCGCCGCGGCCGCCGGCATGGATCTGCGACTTGACTACATAGACCGGGCCGGCGAGCGACTTCGCCACCGTCTCGGCCTCTTGCGGCGTGTAGGCGACGCCGCCCTTGGGCACGGCGACACCGAACTTGGTCAGCAGGCTCTTCGCCTGATATTCGTGAATGTTCATCGGATCACTTCACCAATCCGGCGCCGCGCGCCCAACGGTATTTCGCGCCGAGCACCGCCACCGGGATCTCGGTCGTATAGGCATAGGATGGGATGCCGTGGTCGTAGAGATGCTCGGCCGCCTGCTCGACCTGCACGTCGCCAGCAAGCGACGCGACGATCGGTTTCTCGATGCCCTTGGCTTTCATCTCGTTCACCACCTCGACGACGAGATTGGCGAACACCATCGGCGGCGTGATGATGGTGTGCCAGTAGCCGAGGATGAGCGCGTGGATGCGCGGGTCCTCGAGCCCCAGCCGGATGGTGTTCTTGTAGGTCGTGGGCGGCTCGCCGCCGGTGATGTCGACGGGATTGCCCGCCGCGCCGAAAGGCGGAATGAACTTGCGGAACGCCTGGTCGAGATCGGCCGGCATCTTCATCAGATTGAGGCCGTTGTCGACGCACGCGTCCGACAGCAGCACGCCGGAGCCGCCGGCACCGGTGATGATGATGACGTTCTCGCCCTTGGGCGTCGGCAACTTCTGCAGGCCCCGCGCATAGTCGAGCATATCGCGCAGTCCTGGGGCGCGGATGACGCCCGAGTGGCGCAGCACGTCGTCGTAAATCTTGTCGTTGCCGGCGAGCGCGCCGGTGTGCGAGCCCGCAGCCTTGGCGCCCGCGGCCGTGCGGCCGGCCTTCAGGACGATCACCGGCTTCTTCTTCGACACCCGCTTCGCCACCTCGGCGAAGGAACGGCCGTCCTTCAGGTCCTCGAGATGCATGGCGACGACCTGGGTGTTGTCGTCCTGCTCGAAATAGGTGAGCAGATCGTCCTCGTCGAGGTCCGCCTTGTTGCCGAGGCCGACGATCGCCGAAACGCCCATCTTGGCCGAGCGCGAGAAGCCGATGATCGCCATGCCGATGCCGCCCGATTGCGACGACAGCGCCGCCTGGCCCTTGTAGTCGTAGGGCGTGCAGAACGTCGCGCACAGATTCTCCGGCGTGTAATAGTAACCGTAGATGTTGGGGCCCATGAGCCGGACGTTGTACTTGCGCCCGATCTCCTGGATCTCCTTCTGACCGGCGACATTGCCGGTCTCGGCGAAGCCCGAGGGAATCAGGACGGCGCCCGGGATCTTCTTCTCGCCGACCTCGACGAGCGCGCCGGCGACGAACTTGGCCGGGATGCAGAACACGGCGACGTCGATCTCACCCGGCACGTCCTTGACCGATTTATAGACCTTGCGGCCCAGGATATCGGACGCCGAGGGATGGATCGGATAGATGGCCCCCTGGTAGCCGCCGTTGATGAGATTCTTCATCACCGAATTGCCGATCTTGCCGTCCTCAGCCGAGGCGCCGATCACCGCGATCGATTTCGGCCGCATGATGTGATTCATGGCACGATTGATCTCGTCCTTGCCCGGGCGATAGCGCTGCGCGACCGGCTTCCAGTCGAGAATGATGCGGACGTCGGCCGCGACCGCCGCCTTCTCCGAGGCGAAAATCGGGTTGAGGTCCATCTCGGCGATCTCGGGGAAGTCGGCGATCAGCTTCGAGACGTTCTCGATCAGGCCGGCGAGCGCGGCGCGATTGACGCCCTTGCCGCCACGCACGCCCTTCAGAATCTCGGCCGCCTTGATGCCATCGAGCATGCCGAGCGCCTCGTCGCGCGTCACCGGCGCGAGGCGGAAGGTCACGTCCTTCAGCACCTCGACCAGGACGCCGCCCATGCCGAAGGCGACGAGCTTGCCGAAGCTCGGGTCGGTGACGGTGCCGACGATGACCTCGCGGCCGCCACCGACCATCTGCTGGACCTGGACGCCCTCGATCTTGGCCTTGCGGTTATACTTCTTGGCGTTGGCGATGATCGTCGCGTAGGCCTTCTGCGCTTCTTGCTGCGTCTTGACGCCGACTACGACGCCGCCGGCCTCGGTCTTGTGCAGGATGTCGGGCGAGACGATCTTGAGAACGACCGGGAAACCGACCTTCTTGCCGAGCTTGCCCGCCTCTGCGGCGCTCGTCGCCAGGCCTTCCTTCGGCACCGCGATGCCGTAGGCGTCGCAGACCAGCTTGCCTTCGGGCGCGGTCAGGGCATTGCGCTTGTCGACCTTGGCGCGGTCGAGCACTTTGCGTACGGCGGCTTTGGCGTTTTTCGCACTCATATCGAAACTCTCCCTCATGCCTTGGTCGCGACGATCCTTCGCCGCACTAAATGGAAAAAGGGGCGGATATTTGCCATCCGCCCCCGGTAACGGATAGGCGCTATTCCGCCGCCATCGGCTTGGCGCCGCCGAGCGCGCCGGACTCCTTGAACTCGCGCACCTTCTTGTCGTCGAAGCCCAGCACCTTGGTCAGGATCTCGTCGGTGTGCTCGCCCAGAAGCGGCGAGCGCTTGACGTCGCTCGGGCTGTCGCTGAGCTTGATCGGATTGCCGACGGTCAAGTACTTGCCGCGCTTGGGATGGTCGACCTCGACCACCGTACCGGTCTTGCGCAGCGACGGGTCCTCGGCCAACTCCTTCATCGACAGGATCGGGCCGCAGGGGATGTCGTACTTGTTGAGGGTGTCCATGACCTCGAACTTGGTCTTGGTCATGGTCCACTGTTCGATGCGGCTGAAGATCGCCTTGATCTTGTTGAGCCGCGCATCGGCCGTGGCATAGCCCGGATCGGTGATCCAGCCCTCTTCGCCGATCACCTTGCAGACCTTGTCCCACACCGGCGCCTGGGTGATGAAATAGATGTAGGCGTTGGGATCGGTCTCCCAGCCCTTGCACTTGAGGATCCAACCCGGCTGGCCGCCACCGGAATCGTTGCCGGCGCGCGGCGTCGCGTCGCCGAACGGAATGCCTTCGCCGTACTGGCTGTATTCCTTGAGCGGTCCGTGCTTGAGACGCTGCTGGTCGCGCAGTTTGACGCGGCAGAGGTTGAGCACGCCGTCCTGCATCGCCACGGTGACGCGCTGACCCTTGCCGGAATGGGTGCGGTGGTAAAGCGCGGTCACGATGCCGAGCGCCAGATGCAGGCCGTTGCCGGAGTCGCCGATCTGCGCGCCGGTGACCAGCGGCGGACCGTCGCGGAAGCCGGTGGTCGAAGCCGAGCCGCCGGTGCATTGCGCAACGTTCTCGTAGACCTTGCAGTCCTCGTAAGGGCCCGGGCCGAAGCCCTTGATCGAGGCCATGATGATCTTGGGATTGATCTGATGGACCCGCTCCCAGGGGAATCCCATGCGGTCGAGCACGCCGGGGCCGAAATTCTCGACCAGCACGTCGCACACCTTGATCAGGCTCTCGAGCAGCTCTTTGCCCTTGGGATTCTTGGTGTCGATGGTGATCGACCGCTTGTTGTGGTTGAGCATGGTGAAATAGAGGCTGTCGGCGTTGGGCACGTCGCGCAGCTGGCCTCGCGTGATGTCGCCCGTGCCGGGCCGCTCGACCTTCAGCACGTCGGCGCCGAACCACGCCAGCAGCTGCGTGCAGGTCGGGCCCGACTGCACGTGCGTGAAATCGAGAATGCGAACGCCTTCGAGAGCCTTGTACATCTGATGTCCTCCTTCGCGCGTCTTTTTTATCTAGTTGTGCGTCGTCTGGATTTCGGTCCCGGGCGCGGATTCGCGTGGGTTGGCCCAGACGCCGACGGCGACAGTTGCAGCGTGGGTTTTAACTGCGGTCCTGACGTCATCTGCCATGAGAATTCCTCCGTCTTCCCCCGGATCAATCGAGATAGTCGCAGTGCCGCTCGACGTGAGCGGCAAGATCGAGCGCATGCCTGAGCACCAATGAGGCGGCGCGTTCGGTGTCGCGACGTTGCAACGCCTCGATGATGTTCATGTGATCGACGATCGAGCGCTTGGCGCGATCGTCCTGGCCGATCGTCGCCTGACGGATGGCGCGCATGTGGATGAAAAGGTCGCGCGTCATCTCGACCAGGACCGGATTGCCCGACAACTGGATGATCGCCTGGTGGAAGCGGATGTTGGCGTCCGAGTATTCGTCGATATGGCCTTCGGGTGAGCCGTCGCGGAAGCTGTCGAACATGTGGCGCAGCGTCGCGATGTCGCGATCGGACGCGTACTGCGTCGCCAGGCGCGCGGCCAGGCTCTCAAGCGCCGCCCAAACCTGGATCATGCGCACGATTTCCTGCTTGCTCTTGCGTACCACGATGACGCCGCGCCGCGGCACGGTGCGCACGAAACCTTCGCGCTGGAGCATGGTCAGTGCTTCGCGAATCGGCGTGCGCGACACGCCGAGCTCCTGCGACAGGCGGCGCTCGTCCAGTCGGATTTCTTCCGCCTGGCCGTAGACGTTCATGGCGGTAATCGCCTCTTTGAGCTTGCGATACGCCTGAAGGCGGAAGCTCGCCGGCGAATCAATCGGTTTGATAACGAGACGCGTGGCCGTCATATAGGCAACCCTCCCGTGGAGCGCCGTTCAACCTGGCCCCCTGATTAAGGCGGATGGTATCTGGTATACCACGGCGGGTCAAAGAGAATCCCGCTTCGTCCCATCCGATCTGAACATGATCGGAATTGACGGCACGCTGGCGGCGCCTCTGTGCCACGCGGTGGGATTAACTTTAGGGGCTGGCCTAGATAGCTGAGAAAGGCTATCGGGATCAGATGGTTGGGAAGAGACGGCGAAGTCGGTTGCCGACCAGTATTCAAGAGACCCTGATCGCGCACTTCGTTGCCGGGGCAACCGCT
>JBOHLS010000056.1:0-6319 GCA_050729835.1 Allostellaceae bacterium
CTTGACCGCCCCGATCTTCGATGCGAAAACCAGCCCGCCAGTCACGCCCCGCGCCCGGGCGACATCAATCGGAACCCCGGGCGACTTCGTCTCGGAATCAGTGGGCGACTTCGCCGGAATCCGCAGTTTAAATTCTGGAATGGGCAACAAATAGTGCCGCGCAAGGCGGAGAAGATAATTATTTTGTAACTGATAAATCTCATCGTCCACTTCCCCTATCTCAAATCTCTCGTCAGATTCTAATCTATCAATTTCATCTCTCTCTTTCAGTTGTGCGCGTGCTTCGCGAATGTCTTTCGCAAAGGATTTAAGAATACGGCGTCTTTGACGTTCCAGGCGCCGTACCTCTAGTGACAAAATTATCCCGTCGAGCATTTAGAGCCCCGGCAGGTTCAATTGCTTTGGAGTGATCATTGGAGATTTGAGAGCGAGAAAACGCGGACGCACACGCTCAAGTTTCTGGAGGAAATCGTCATAGCTGTCACTCAGCTTCATTGTCGTTATTACCGCCGCGAGGTGTTCACGTAAGCGCGGATGCCCAAGATCAGCGCTCAATCGCCGGAATAGATGCTGTTTGTGTCGCCCCTGATCGTCACGTGGGGTGGCCTTCTTGAGTTCCTGCAAAACCCCAGGCGCGAGACGGCTGTAAATAATGTCATTCGTGAGATGTCCAAAATATTGGGGGCGCTGAACGCTATCCTTTGGAAAAGTTAAACCGCGAAGGCGAAAAATCTGCTCATAAAATTCGTCAGGAAACGTACGAACCCATGGGCGCAATTCTTTGGCGATAAATTTCTCCAGGATTTCAGTGAGAGCATTTGCAGCGCGATCTCTCTGGAAGCCGGTAACCTCGTCAACCAGAGCGATGATGCCCGTATGGGCCAAAGCTCGAATAAGAATCTCAGCCTGCCTCGCCACATGCTGTTGATTATGCGGCAAGTCGTCCGCGTCTCGTGCTTTCAAATAGGCTTCACACACCAAAGGCAGAATTTCGGCGCGATAGCCGCTTGCCATGGTTCCACTCGGAAGACGAAATTTGATCGGGCGGCTTTTCTCTAAAAGCTCGTTTGAAATAAATGGCTTAAGCGCTTTGCCCTGCAAAATTGCGGGGGTGGGCTCTTCGCCACCCTCATCCCGCACATTCGCCTTACGATGGCGGCCGAGAGCCTCTAAGAATCCAGCTTGGGTGATGACGCGGGTCTTTTCCTCATCGCCAAGCACATAGCATTGAAGCTCGACATTGCCGATAGGAAGTAGGCGATCAGGGCTCCCGTAGATCGCATGAGGGACCTCTTTGGCTTTGTCCCATCTTGCAGCCGCCGCCTTGCGGCCAATTTCTTTCCGTTCTTCCGTTGTAAGGGCCTCCGCTCGCGCCTTCGCGGCCCGCACCTTCGCTGGATTTTTCCCTTCGTCCATCATTTCACCCGTTATGCTTGCATGATGACGGTGCAATTATATGCTTGCAATCAGAAACTGCAAGCATCATAATTCGACCATGTTAAACGTTGCCAATACGAGAACGCCCCACCTGCATTCCTGTGGGCTCGCAACGGCGTTTCACGCGGCTCACGAACGGATTTTCAAAGAAGCTGGAAAATCACATGGCAGCTGTGGCGCTGTACGTCGCGCATTACAATTTCTGCCGGGTCCACATGAGGCTCACCGCGTCACGCCCGCGATGCAGCTTGGCCTAGCGGATCCCATTTGGACGATTGGCGAGTTGGTCGAAGCCGCATTGCACGGAACTATCAGCGAGCCGCAAGGGCGGCGTCATGGGGCGGACTGCATTGGCGGAATCCCATCCCTGATTCGGCCACAACAGTGCCGAAGCTCGAGCTCGTTGACCGCGTGAACGATGCAGGAACATTTTCCCCCAGCGCTCCCCCACTTTTTCTTATTTCGGCGCTACGGTTCTCGCTTCGTTGCCACTGGTCAAAAAATTGCGCGCCGAAAAACTGCGAGGAATTCTCAAGAAAAATGGTGGGCGCTGCAGGGATTGAACCTGCGACCCCACCCGTGTGAAGGGTGTGCTCTCCCGCTGAGCTAAGCGCCCGTGGAGGCCTGAGATAAGGCGCCGGTGCCGGGCCTGTCAAGGAATCGCGGGGCCAGCCAGGCCGATATAAGTCTAGACGCGCCCGGCGCCTTTCCTTAAGAGACAAAACCCATGGCCGCTTCTTTCGCTGCTCTCATCCTGGCCGCCGGTAAGGGCACGCGGATGTGCTCGGCGCGCCCCAAGGTGCTGCACGAGCTCGCCGGCAAGCCGCTGATCGCGCACGTTCTGGGGGCGGTCGCCGGCTTGAAGCCGCAACACACCGCGGTGGTGATCGCGCCCAACCAGAACGCGGTCGCGGCGGCGGTGGCGCCGGCCGATTTCGTCATCCAGCGCCAGCCACGCGGCACTGGTAGCGCGGTGGCCGCCGCCAAGGCGCTACTCGGCCGCTATGCCGGCGATATCCTGATCCTCGCCGGCGATGCGCCGCTGGTCACGCGCGACACCTTCAAGCCGCTGTTCGACGCGCGCAAGCGCCATCCCGACGCCGCGGTGATCGTGCTCGGCATGCGCCTCCAGGATGGCGGTCCGTACGGCCGCCTGATCCTGGCCGACGACGGCTCGCTGGCGCGCATCGTCGAGGCGGCCGATTGCACCGACGAGGAGCGCGCGGTCGATTTCGTCTCCTCCGGCGTCATGCTCGCCAAGGCGCCGGTGCTGTTCGATCTCGTCGCCCAGCTTGCGGCGCACAACGCCCAGGGCGAGCAATATCTCACCGACGTCATCGGCCTGGCGCGCGGCAAGGGCCTGGTCTGCCGTGCCGCCGAGGGCGAGGCGGCCGAGCTTCTGGGCGTCAATTCGCGCGACGAGCTTGCCTATGCCGAAGCGGTGATGCAGCAGCGTCTGCGCTACGCCGCGATGGAATCCGGCGTCAGCTTTACCGCGCCCGAGACCGTCTTCCTCTGCGCCGACACCAAGCTCGGCCGCGACACAATCGTCGGGCCCTTCGTTGTGTTCGGACCGGGCGTCAAAGTGGGCGAGGGCGTTTCCATCCCGGCGTTTTGCCACATCGTCGGCGCTACAATCGGCGACCGCGCCATCATCGGGCCGTTCGCGCGGCTCCGTCCGGGTGCATTGCTTGCCGACCAAGTCCACATCGGCAATTTCGTCGAGGTCAAGAACTCGCGGCTGGCGTCGGGCGTCAAGGCCAACCACCTGGCCTATCTCGGCGACAGCGCGGTGGGCGAGGGCGCCAATATCGGCGCCGGCAGCATCACCTGCAACTACGACGGCATCGAGAAATTCCGCACCAATATCGGCAAGGGCGTGTTCATCGGCACCAATTCGTCCTTGGTCGCTCCATTGACGATCGGTCCCGGCGCGATGATCGCCGCCGGCAGCGTCGTCACCGACAACGTGCCGGCCGATGCGCTTGCTCTGGGCCGCGCGCGCCAGCGCACCAAGCCCGGCGCGGCCAAGGCCTGGCGCGCCAAGCGTAAGGCCGAGATCGCCGCCCGCGACGCCAAGCCCCAGGCCAAGGGCCGGCGGTAATCTTGCCTGGGTGGTTTTTGGGGTATTCTCGGCGTTCGATGATGCATCCTGTGTGCACGCTTACCCTCGCCCCCGTTAGGGGGAGAGGGCAGGGTGAGGGGTAGGGCGGCAATGCGCGGTCGCCCGGCCCTGAAAACCACCTTACTTGCCCGCGAATTGCGGCGGAATCAGACGGGCGTCGAACGGCGTTTGTGGCAGGCGCTGCGCGCGCGCGGATTTGCGGCTGCCAAATTTCGCCGCCAGCTTGCGATCGGCCGCCACATCGTCGATTTGGCCTGCCCGTCGCACATGTTGATCGTCGAGCTCGACGGCGGTCAACACGCGACCCAGGCGAGCTGCGATGAGATGCGTAGCTGCGCGTTGGCGGCGCATGGCTATCGTGTGACCCGCTTCTGGAACAATGATGTAAGCGATAATTTGCCTGGCGTGATGGGCACCATCGAATCCGCGCTCGTCGACCCCTCACCCCAACCCTCTCCCCGCTCGCGCGGGGCGAGGGGGCAGGACGACAACGCATTTTCTTACCCTCACCCCCGTCAGGGGGAGAGGGCAGGGTGAGGGGGTGTCAATGATGCTCCCGATCCTCTGATGTGCGGTATTATCGGCATCGTCGGCAAGGCCGAGGTCGCGCCGTTTCTGCTTGAAGGCCTGAAGCGCCTCGAATACCGCGGCTATGACTCCGCCGGCATCGCCACGCTGGTTGACGGCCGCATCGACCGCCGCCGCGCCGAGGGCAAGCTCGACAACCTGGCCAAGCGCCTGGCGAAGGAGCCGGTCGCCGGCCGCATCGGCATCGGCCACACTCGCTGGGCGACGCACGGCGTTCCCAACGAAACCAACGCCCACCCCATCGCCACCGAGCGCGTTGCCGTCGTCCACAACGGCATCATCGAGAACTTCTCGGAGATGAAGGCCGAGCTCACCAAGGCCGGCTACAAATTCGCCACCCAGACCGACACCGAAGCCGTCGCCATCCTGCTGACGCGCTACCTGAAGGACGGCCTGTCGCCCAAAGACGCGGTGGCCAAGGCGCTCGGTCGGCTGCACGGCGCCTTCGCGCTGGTGATGCTCTTTGCAGGATTTCCCGACAGGCTGATCTGCGCGCGCCGTGGCTCTCCGCTCGCCATCGGCTATGGCGACGGCGAGATGTTCGTCGGCTCTGACGCGCTCGCCCTCGCGCCGCTGACGCAGAATCTCGTCTATCTCGAGGAAGGCGATTGGGCGGTGGTGACATCCGCGGGCGCCACGATCTACGACGCCGAAGGCCGCGCCGCCAACCGCGAGATCCGCAAGACCGCGCTCTCCGGCGCGCTCATCGGCAAGGGAGGCCATCCGCATTTCATGAAAAAGGAGATCTTCGAGCAGCCGGCGGTGATCGGCGACACGTTGCGCGCGCTGTTCAACCCGGCGACGCGCTCGGTCCACTTGCCCAAGCTGCCGTTCGACTTGGGCCGGATCGAGCGCATTTCGATCGTTGCCTGCGGCACCTCGTACAACGCCGGCCTGATCGCGCGCTATTGGATCGAGGGCTTGGCGCGACTGCCGTGCGAGGTCGACATCGCCTCGGAGTTCCGCTACCGCGAGACCATCCTGCCGAAAAACACGCTCGCGCTGTTCATCTCACAATCGGGCGAGACCGCCGACACGCTCGCCGCACTCAGATATGCCAAGGCGCAGGGCGCGCCCATTCTCTCGATCGTCAATCAGCCTGAAAGCTCGATCGCCCGCGCGTCCGACGCCGTGTTCAGGACATATGCCGGGCCCGAGATCGGTGTCGCCTCGACCAAGGCGTTCACGACCCAGCTCGTTGTCCTCGCCTGTCTCGCCATCGCGCTCGCCAAGGCGCGCGGCACGATTGATGCGAAGCGCGAGGCCGCGCTCACCGTCGCGCTCACCGAAGTGCCCGAGCTTGCCGCCAAGGTGTTGGCGCACGATGCTCGCATCGAGGCGATGGCCGAATGGCTGGTCGAAACCCAGGCGCGCGACGTGCTCTATCTCGGTCGCGGCACCGCCTATCCGCTGGCACTCGAAGGCGCCTTGAAATTGAAGGAGGTCAGCTACCTCCACGCCGAAGGCTATGCGGCCGGCGAGATAAAGCACGGCCCGATCGCGCTGATCGCCGACAACGTGCCCGTCGTCGTCCTGGCGCCCAGCGATGCACTCTTCGACAAGACGCTTTCCAACGTGCAGGAAGTTTTGGCGCGCGGCGGCAAGGTGATGATGATCTCCGACCGCGAAGGCCTCACGCGCCTGGATGGTCAGTTCGCGCACGAGATCGAAGTGCCGCGCTGCGATCCCTTCGTCGCGCCACTTTTATACGCGATCCCGGTGCAGTTGCTGGCCTATCACGTCGCGGTGCACAAGGGCACCGACGTCGACCAGCCGCGCAACTTGGCGAAGAGCGTGACGGTGGAGTAGGGGTTAATTCGTTAGGTCGGCGATGTCCGCCGAAAAAAATATTTGTCGCTAAGGAAAAAAGTCTGTCCCAAAGGAATAAAGTTTGTCCCGATACCGTCCCAACATTAATCGAACAGATTCAGTCGGTCGAAACTCGGCAATCCGGTTAAGGTCATTGCGGGAATGGCGGAAACGCTCGCCGACATCGGGATCACCATACTTGGCGTACCTTTGACAATCGAGCTGTTCGAGCAGCTAGCCTGTCTTATTCGTGACGGCAGAGGATTTGGGTTGGCGGATGTAGCGTAATTCGTTGACTGCGTGCATGATTCTGTTGTCGAGACAGAGTCAATCGCGCGATCACGGAGCGCCACACCCGCC
>JBOHLS010000057.1:0-6144 GCA_050729835.1 Allostellaceae bacterium
CAACCACTTCACAATCAGAGACCGAGCTCAGCGCCGCACCCCGGCGCCACGGATCAGCATGGCCTCCGTTCACGAAACCGCCGCGCCCGTCGAAATCCCGCCGTCGTCATGAATAGATGCGGCTAGCGGCTCGAACCAAGCGCTTCGCGACCTGACGATTCTTGCCCCTGCTTGTCGCATTCGAATCCCCGAGCCGACGAGGTCGGAAACGGGTCGCTGTGTCCTCGCTGTCAATCGGCCACTGCCCGTCCGACGCACCGTATGACCCAAAAATTCCGGTTGTGCTATGTCTAGATTTGGACTATATTCTGATTTGGACAATAGGACGCTAATGCCCACTCGACCCATAATCGAGCCAACTCCCGGCCTACAGCGCCTCGACGCAAACCGCTTCGATCCAACGAACCGGCGGCGCCTCAGTGCGCCGGCCCTGCGGACCTTTTTGGCGATCGCAGATCTCTGGGAACTGTCGGAAGAGCAGCGCCGCCTGATCCTCGGCTATCCCTCCCGCTCGACTTACCATAATTGGTGCCGTCAGGCCCGCGCCCACGGAAGCTTCACCCTCGACGTTGATGTGCTCACCAGAATTTCGACTGTATTCGGTATCCATCAGGCGCTTGAGATTCTTTTCCCGGACGAGAGCGCCGGTGTTGCATGGCTCTGCGGGCCGCACAACGCATTGATCTTTGGGGGACAGGCGCCGATCGACCTCGTCACCAGCGGGTCGCAAGATGCGCTTCTAACGGTGCGGCGCTTCCTCGATGGCGCACGTGGCGGCCTCTATATGCCGCCCAACACCATCGACAGGGATTTCCAGCCCTACGAGGATTCTGAGATCGTCTTCCGATGACCGACGTTTTCACGCCGGCGCCACGTCCCTCCCATCGCCTGATTCCTTCGCGCTTTCCTCCTATCGGCCTCTTCGACACGGTGGCTACGGCCGCCGATTTGGCCGCCGTGATGGAACTCGTCGGTTGGACCAACGACCGCCTCGTCACTGAACGCATCGCGCGCCTACCACAAGAGGAATGGGTCTACGGGATTCCGAACTCCAGCATCGTGATGGCGGCCTTTCTGCACGTCTCGCCGATGGGGATGCGCTTCAATAGTCCAGAACTCGGCGCCTGGTATGCCGCCGGCGACATCAGCGCCGCTATTACAGAAGTCGGACATCACCTGCGACGGGAGACTGTGGCACGAGCTGCAGAGACGACTCGCCGTACCTATCGGGCCTATACCACCACGCTACTTGGCAAGTATCTCAACATCACAGGCCGTCAGGCCGAGCACACCGATATCTATGCGCCTGATCGCTACGACGCCTCGCAGCCCTTTGGCGAAAACATTCGCGCCACCAACGGCACTGGCATCCTCTATAGCAGCCTTCGTCGCCGTGGCGGCATTGGTATTGTCGCGTACCGCCCGCGCAACATCACCGATATCTTACAGACCGATCACTACGAGATTGCCGTCTCTACTGCCGACCGTCGAATCGAAATTCACAGGCTGAGCGCCGAGCAATGATCGAAACCAAACGTTACAGGCGGCCTGGTTCGTTGGCCGAAGTGGCATCCATCGTTAAGGCCGGAACGTAGCTGTTTGACATGGCTTCATCACCTGGGCCGCTACCCGCAACAAGAAACGCCTCGAACTGTCGCGCTTCCTCGCCGAACTCGTCGCGCCCACCAGCCCCACTGACATTCGGCCACTGCCCGTCCGACGCACCGCTTGACTGCGCCGCTCCAAACCGTCGCCGCTCAATCGGATTCAGGTGCAGCGATATGGCGATGGGCGGCTTGCGTAACCGTGATGACACGCTACGTGTATCTCACCGGGTTGACTAATCGAGGCGAACAATAAAGCGCGTTTAAGCTTCGCCGCCGCTATCGATGCCGCGCCCGGCGCCGACCATTGGGACAGACTTTGTTTTCGCCGAGCGTCTTCCCAATCAATTCACGAAGTCGCCCTTGGGACAAACTTTCTACCAAGCGCGATGCGGGACATCCAGGAAGATCAAACACTTCTAGATACAATAGGGACAAACTATCTTGGGGCTGTCCTAGATAACGAGCGTTATCTAGGGTGGCTGGATGTCGCTAAGGCGTTGTCGGCTCAGCAGAAAGCAGCAATTGCGGCTGGTCGAACTGTTCGTGGCGGAGGTGACAGCTCGAACGGCGGCGGATTTGATCGGGATGCACCGGAACAGCGCCGCGCTGTTCTATCACAAGCTGCGTGAGCTGATTGCCGACAAGATCGCCGAAGTCGATCCCGAGTTCGGTGCCTTCGAAGTCGACGAAAGCTATTTTGGCGGCATTCGCAAGGGCCGGCGAGGACGCGGGGCGCCAGGCAAGGTGCTGGTGTTCGGCATTCTCAAGCGCGGCGCGCAGGGTGCATGCACTTCCGGTGGCTGACGCCAGCGGTCCGACTCTGCTGACGGCGCTACAGACCAAGGTTTTAGCGGATTCCGTGGTCTATACCGATAGCTGGGTGAACTACAACATTCTCGATGTTGCCGGGTTCAAGCATCATCGCGTCAACCACGCCAAGACCTTCGTGACCAAGAACGGTCATCACATCAATGGCATCGAAAACCTCTGGAGCCAGGCCAAGCGCGTGCTGCGCAAATACAACGGCGTCCCGCGCAAAAACTTCTATCTCTTTCTCAAAGAATGAGAGTTCCGCTTCAATTACGGAACCTCCAAACAGCAACTGGCCCGGCTGCGAAAATGGGCTAACCTCTGACCTTATCTAGGACAGCCCCACTATCTTTTTATCGGTCATCGGCGACGGAGAAGGCTACCGGCCAGCCACCGTGCTCCTCGATTACGTCATCAATTTTCGTCATAAGACGGAGCGTCTCGACTACAGCAGAGGCAATTCGTTGATAATGGATAGGCGCGAAGCAATCCAGGGCCCTGAATCGCTTCGGCGCTCGCGCGTGAGTGACGCAGCAATCGCCCCTCACCCCGACCCTCTCCCCGCTTGCGCGGGGCGCGAGAGCAAGGTGGCGATACGCCCGCCAATTTTTCTTACCCTCGCCCCCGTCAGGGGGAGAGGGCAGGGTGAGGGGGCCGGCACGACACGCTGAATCGAAATTCATCGTCTTTCGCCCGCGCCTATGGGCCGCCGCCATCACGCAAAATTCATTCGGCGCGGCCGCGCATGTTCGCGTAAATTGCGCGCCGTCCCGCCGGGTGGGCCGGCTGTAGCGCAAGGGTTTTTCGTTCCATGTCGCTGTCGTTGACGGACGCCGTTCGGCGTCGCGGCCGCGCCTGTGCGCTCGCGTTCGGCCTGGCGCTATTCGCCTTCCTGGCCGGCACGCCAGCCTTCGCGGCCACGCTCACCGTCACCATCACCGGCGTGCACAGCGGCAAAGGCGACGTCTATGTTGCGCTCTTCGCCACGCCCGAACACTTCCCCGACGGCGACTATTCGCTGCGCCATCTCGAGGTCAAGGCGTCAACCGCGCCGATCGTCGTCAGCTTCGACCACATTCCGCCCGGCACCTACGCCGTCGGCTGCTATCACGACGAGGACAAGCTCGGCCATTTCAAGACCAACTGGCTCGGCTATCCGCTCGACGGCTATGCTCTGTCCAACGGCATCCGCGCCGTGGTCTCGCGGCCGACCTTCGCCCAGGCGTCGTTCCCGGTCGGCGATCCCGCGACCTCCGTCACCCTCAACGTGCGGTATTAGCGGACTCTTCCTTCGCTCCGCTTTTTCTTCTCCCTCGCCCCGCTTGCGGGGAGAGGGCAGGGTGAGGGGTGCCCATTGCCGCCCGCGACGAATGGCCGGCTTTCCGGTTATAGAAGAGGCCGAGATTTCCGCGCGGGGGTGCGCGGCATCAACCCAGGGAGTAGTCGATGCAAGACACGGTGATGATGATGGACCAGGCGATCGCGTCGCTGCCGGTGTTCACCGGCCTGGTCGTGCTGTGGGCGGGCTGCGCCATCGGCAACGGTTTTATCGCCCACCGCCTCGGGCACAGCGTCACGCTCTGGGTGATCCTGTCGCTGATCCCCATCCTCAACTACTTCTTCTACATCTTCGTTATCTACGCCACCGTGCTCGGCATCATCAAACGCCTCAACCTCCTGACCGAGCGCCTCGCCGCCACCGCCAGCCAGACGACGTGATCGCGCCATGCATTTCCCCCTTACTCGGCTCGGCGTAAGGCTCGGCTGCGCTCGCCAACGCCTCGCAACTCTCTCCCCCTCAACGGGGGCGAGGGAAGAACTGAAACGCAGCGGTCCGGTCGCTATTCTCTTTTTCTTCCCTCTCCCCCATTTGGGGAAGTTTGCCGCCATGCCAAGCGTCCTCCGGACGCTTGGCTCGAACATGCCGGGGGCATGTTCGACCGGCGGCAAGGGGGCCCGCACGATGACGGCCGGTATGGGATCGGCTAGCATCGCTCGATGGCTTACGATTTCGATCTGTTCACCATCGGCGCCGGCTCGGGCGGCGTCGCGGCGTCGCGCCGCGCCGCCAGTTACGGCGCACGCGTCGCCATCTGCGAGCAGGGCCGCGTCGGCGGCACCTGCGTGCTGCGCGGCTGCGTGCCGAAGAAGCTCCTGGTCTATGCCGCGCACTTTGCCGACGAGGCGGCGGACGCCGCCGGCTATGGCTGGCGCATGGCGCCGCCGGTGCATTCCTGGCCCGACCTGATCGCCGCCAAGAACCAGGAGACGACGCGGCTCGAAGGCGTCTACCGCAAGATGCTCAAGGATGCGGGCGCACAGCTCATCGAAGGCCGCGCCCGGCTGCTCGACGCGCATACGATCGAGGTCAACGGCAAGCGCCACACCGCCGCCAACATCCTGCTCGCCATCGGCGGCCATCCGGCGACGCCCAAGCTCCCCGGCGTCGAGCACGTCGTCTCGTCGAACGAGGCGCTCGACCTGCCCACGCTGCCGCGCCACATCGTCATCGTCGGCGGCGGCTATATCGCCGTCGAGTTCGTCGGCATCTTCGCGGGCCTCGGCGCGTCGGTGCAGATGGTGATCCGCGGCGAGGAGCTGTTGAACGGCTTCGACGACGATGTCCGCGTCCACCTGGCGCGCGAGATGCGCGCCCGCGGCATCGTCATCCACGCCCGCACCGAAATCGCCGCCATCGAGAAGCGCGGCGCCGGCTTCAGCCTCGCCACCAAGGCCGGCGCGGAGCTCTCGGCCGATTGCGTCATGTACGCCACCGGCCGGCGGCCCAACACGACCGGCATGGGTCTGGCCGAAATCGGCGTCGCGCTCCACCCCGAGACCGGCGCGATCAAGGTCGACGACTGGTCGCGCACCTCGGTGCCGAACATCTACGCCATCGGCGACGCCACCGACATGCTCAACCTGACGCCGACGGCGATTGCCGAAGGCCGCGCCTTGGCCGAGACCTTCTTCAACCACAATCCGATATGCGCCCGGCTCGAGATCGTGCCGACGGCGGTGTTCTCCAATCCGACCATTGGCGCGGTGGGCTTGACCGAGGCCGAGGCGCGCGCCGCGCACACGGCGATCGACGTTTATCGCACCATCTTCCGGCCGTTGAAGAACACGCTCTCGGGCCGCGACGAGAAGACACTGATGAAGCTGATCGTCGATCGCGTCAGCGACCGGGTGCTCGGCGCGCACATGGTCGGACCCGACGCGCCCGAGATCATCGGCGCGCTCGCCGTCGCGCTCACCTGCGGCGCGACCAAGGCGCAATTCGACCGCACCATCGGCATCCATCCGACCGCGTCGGAGGAATTTGTCACCTTGCGCAGCAAGCTGCCCGATCCCAAGGCCAAGGCGGCGGAGTAGGGTTCCGGACACCCCTCCGCGTTCGTCATCGCGAGGCCACGAAGTGGCCGTGGCGATCCAGCAACACCGTAGATATCCTAGCGCATGATTGGATTGGGTTGAGAGCCCCCTCACCCAGCTTTGGGTATAGCTCGGCGGCGCCTCGCCAACCCAAAGCAACCCTCTCCCCCAATTTGGGAGAGAGGGAAGAGTGAGGGGTGCGATTCGATCTCAGCCGATCATGCGCTAGTCTTACTGCGTCATAAGTTTTAGCGTTTCCTTGGCCACATTTGTGCACAGCAAGGGCATCGGAACAATGTCCGTGCGAGGGCGATGCTGAGCCTGTGGCGCAGGGTTGCGATGGAATCAGGGA
>JBOHLS010000058.1:0-4457 GCA_050729835.1 Allostellaceae bacterium
CACAACCTTGCCTTTTTGGGAACCTTCTCGGTCATCTACAACGCCAACGTCTTCACGACGCCAAGTCCGTGGGGCGCCGCGATCATTCTCGCGCCGGTGATCGGAAGTCTCGTCGTCACGCTTCTGGTAACCAAGTTTGCGCCCGAGGCCAAGGGCCACGGCGTGCCCGAGGTGATGGACGCGCTCTACTACAACGAAGGCAAGATCCGGCCCGTCGTCGCCGCGGTCAAAGCCCTCGCCTCGGCGATCTGCATCGGCACCGGCGGCTCGGTTGGACGCGAGGGGCCGATCGTCCAGATCGGCGCGACATTCGGCTCGACCCTCGGCCAATTCATCCGCATGGCGCCGTGGCAGCGGATCACGTTGGTGGCGGCCGGCGCGGGCGCCGGCATCGCCGCCACGTTCAATACGCCGATCGGTGGCGTCATGTTCGCCATCGAGCTGATGATGCCCGAGGTGAGCGTTCGTACGTTTCTGCCGGTGGCCCTGGCCACCGGCACTGGGACCTATATCGGCAATCTGGTGCTCGGCCCGAACCCGGCTTTCGCGATGCCGGAGCAGGCACTGATCGGCAGCCATCCGGCCTCGCTGCCCGCGTTGCTCCTGTTCGCGTTGCTCGGTGCGATTATTGGCATCGCCGCGACGGTCTTCGTCTGGGCGCTGCCCTTCGCCGAGGATCAGTTCGATCGGATCAAGCATCCCTATCTACGTCACGCCATCGGCATGGTCCTGGTCGGCCTAATCTTCTACGCGTTCTTTCGCCTCTGGGGTCACTACTCCGTCGAAGGCGTCGGCTACGCCACCGACCAAGCGCTGCTGGTCGGGCAAATGACCTCGACGCTCTACCTCTTGCCGTTGCTCTTTCTCGGCAAGCTGGTGGCAATCTCCCTCACCATCGGCTCCGGCGGCTCCGGCGGGATCTTCTCGCCCTCGCTTTTCATGGGCGCGATGCTCGGCGGCGCCTTCGGCGCCCTCGTCAACGTTATCCATCCGGTGGCCGGCGTCACGCCTGCAACCTTCGCCATCGTCGGCATGGCGGCGATGGTCGGCGGCGGCACCGGCGCGGCGATGACCGCGGTCACCATGATCTTCGAGATGACGCGCGACTACGGCATGGTCATGCCGATGATCCTTGCGGTGGCGCTCAGCCTCGGCGTGCGCCGCGTGCTTTCGCGTCAGAGCGTTTACACGATCAAGCTGGTGGCGCGCGGACACTTCATTCCCGAGGCGATGCACGCCAATATGTTCCTAGTGCGCCGTGCGAACCATGTGATGGACAGGGATGTCCTGGTACTGCCGGCAAACACCGGTTTCGACGCCTTCCTGCGTCAGCCAGAACACAATGGTGCGTTGAAACACGTGGTGGTGACCGAAAACGACCGGATCGTCGGGGTGATGCGCGTCAACACGGCGTTTCGCCGCGGCCTCGAAGCCGCGGACACCGGCGTCACGCTCGGCGACGTGGCGCAAAAGAACTTCACCATCGCATACGAGGACGACATCGCCTTCGACGTCATCGACCGGATGTGGCGCGAGGACGCCGCGATGGCGGTGGTCGTACGCAAAACAGCCGCGCCCCGCGCCGAGGACGTGCGCGGCATTATCTCCAAGGAACACGTTGCCGATTCGGTCGCCCAGAGCATTAAACCCTATGCGTGATAGGCCATGGTGACCCGAACAGCTCTGTCGTTGTGGTCGCACTGGACATTGAGTGACCTGCCCCCTTGGGCTCCGTCGGCCGAGGTGCGTGTCGGCACCTCACCGGCCGTGAGAAGCACTTTTTTTGCCCAATAATATCTTCATCATCAACCGGCCAGAGGCGAGAACATGGTAGGCGTCATTCTTGGTGGGGTGTTCGCCGGCCTAGCGCTCGGCATGCTCGGAGCCGGTGGCACAATCATCGGCCTGCCGTTGTTCCTCTATCTTGGCGGCCCCCAGGGTCACGCCGCCTTTGGCACCAACGCCCTCGGCGTCACCGTGATCACGGTGCTGCTTCTGGTCTGGCGCATCCGCCGCCGCGAGATCGACCTGCGTCCCGGTATCGTTTTTACCGTTCCGGGCCTCGTCGGCATCGCGATCGGCGCTCGCCTTGGTCTTCTCTACCCGGCGACGAAGCTTGTCTTCCTGCTGAGCTTTCTGATCCTCGTCGTTGCCGTTTGGATCGGCTATCTCAGCACGAGATCGGAAGCAACCGAGCCGAGTCGTCGAGCGCGGATCGAGACGCGCCATCTCGTTCGCATCGTTCCGACGGCGTTCGTCGTCGGCCTGATTTCCGGCTTTTTCGCGGTCGGCGGCGGGTTTCTCGTGGTGCCGGGGCTCGCCATCGCGGCGGCAATCGACCTCCGCTCCTCGGCGCGATCATCGCTGGTGCCGATCGCCGCGTTCGCCGGTCTCGATGCAATCGAATACGTTTCGGCGGGCGACGTAAGGTTTGCTCTGAGCGGCGTCATGATCGTAGCCGGAGTCGCGGGCGGAGCGGTCGGCATCATCCTTGGGAACCGGTTGCGTCTCCCCATTATCCAGCGGATATTCGCGGTCTTTCTCGCAATCATCGCGGTCTACATGCTCGCCCAGCAGGTCTGATGCCGGAACCGTCGGCCGGCTGATGACTTAATCGTAGCTCAAGATGCCGGCCTTATCGGCGCGCGAGCAGAAATTTTGATCCAATCCGGGGAATCCTCTGCGATCCGACGGATCTCGGTGAGGTTCCGTATCTTCACCCGCTGGCGGCTGGTCGCTCGGCTCCGTGTCACACACCCACGCTCGAGCCTATCCATCAAATGCCGGGACTAAACATCTAATGCCCGGCCTGGCTCTGGCTGAGGCTCCGGAGCAACGGGCGAAGCGCGTCGAGCTTGGCGCCGAAGCCGCTCCAGTCGCCAGCCTTGAGTCGCCCGAGCGCGCGGTCGTAATCGTCGAGCGCCTCGGCCGCGAGGTTGCCCGAGGGCGGCGGCGCGGCGGATGATCCGGCTGTCGCAACCACCGGCGTCGTCGGCGCCGGCGCCGCCTGGAACAGCGCCGCCAGCGCCTGCGGCAGCGTGTCGGCCATCACGACGCGGTCCCCATAGGCGGCGATCACGCGCTTGAGCTCGGGAAGCTGGCCGGTTTCGGCGCGGAGGTATAAGGGCGACACATAGAGGATCGAATGCTCGATGGGGATAACCAGCACATTGCCCCGAATCACACGCGAGCCCATCTGGTTCCACAGCGAGATCTGCTGCGAGATGTCAGTGTTCTGGTTTATCCGCGCCTCGATCTGGAACGGGCCGTAGACCTGTTTCTCCTTGGGAAACTCATAGACGATGAGCTTGCCGTAATCGGACGGGTCGCAGCCGGCCGCGAGCCACGCGACCATGTTCTCGCGCCGGTTTGGCACCATCGGCACCATGAGAAAGAACGCAGCTTTCGGCTCCTCGGGAAGACGCATGATCATGTAGTAGGGCGCCATGGCGGTATTGCCGGCGGCCGCGACGCCGCCGACGCTGCTGGTCTGGCGGGGGAATTGCCAGAGGTCCTCGCGGTTGTAGAACACTTCGGGCGCGCTCATGTGATAGGCCCGGTACATCTCCGCCTCTATATGAAACAAATCTTCGGGATAGCGGATATGCCTCTGCAGATCGGACGGCATCGCGCTCAGAGGTTTGAAGAGCCCGGGAAAGATGCGCCGGTACGAGGCGAGCACCGGGTCCTTGGGATCAAAATCGTAGAACTCGACCGATCCATTATAGGCGTCGACGACGATCTTGACCGAATTACGGATGTAATTGATGTCCGTGCCAGGAGCGGGCTGCGAATAGGGAAACCAGCTGCTCGTGGTGTAGGCGTCCTGAATCCAGTAGAGCCGCCCGCCGCTCACGACAATATAGGGATCGCGGTCGAGGCTCAGGAACGGCGCGATCGTGCGGATACGATCCTCTATGTTGCGGTGGATAAGAATGCGGCTCTCTTGCGTGAGATAGCTTGAGATCAGGATGTTGGGGTCGTCAAAATACCAAGCGAAGAGGCTCCGCCGCGCCATGCTACCGATGGGGACACCGGCGGTGCCGTCGTAGGTCGTGTAGACGTTGTCGCTGCCCTTGGGATAATCGAATTCCTGCGCACGGGTCTTCACGATTACGTAAGGCGGCGAACCCCTGCCGAAATAGATGCGCGGCTGAAGCACGGCGGGTCCGCCCGAGGCAACGGGCGGAATGTCGCTCTCGTAGAAGATCGGCAGCCCTTCGGCGGTCTTTTGTGTGACCGGAGACATGACCACGCCGTTGCCGTGGGTGAACAGCAGATGCAGGTTGACCCAGGTCTGGGCACTTTGCGGCAGCAGGGTCGGATCGAGCTCGCGCGCCGACAGCATCACCTGCTGATAGGAATTGCCGAGTTCGTAGCGGTCGACGTCGACGTGGTAGAATTTGTAATAGGTGCGGATCTCCTGGAGCTGCGCGTAGGTGTCGGTGAGTGGCTGC
>JBOHLS010000059.1:0-4159 GCA_050729835.1 Allostellaceae bacterium
GTGATATCTTCCGCCATGACCCGTCTCCTATGCGTGAGGCTCGGCGTCGGACCATCCGACGCAACCCTCGTCAGTCGCATAGTGCGAGACGGGTCACCTCATCGCCGCAAGACGGACATAGGGTCTACTCATCCCTGGATGAGAAAAGGGGCTCAGGTCACGACCACAGCATCGACAGCGGCAGCGCGAGAAGACCAGGGCCGAACGATAGGACGTGCTCGCCCAGGTAGATAACGAACCCGAATGTCCGGTACGAACGGCCCGGCCCCTCGCTCCCGAACCACCTGATGTGACGGAAGTCGTGCAGACCGACGTCGGTCGACGCCTTCGTTTCTATGAGCGCGAGCAGCTTGCCAGGGGCCTCCGCGATCAGGTCGATCTCGCGACGATCGACGCGCCAGTGGTGCAGGCGCCAGACCTTCGACAGGAACGGCAGGGACTTCTCGATCTCGATGAAGACGAAGGTCTCGATCACCGCGCCGAGCGCATCCGTATCCGCTCCGAGCCCGAAGCTCGCCGAATCCTCGCCGCGGAGCGCGGTGGCGCAGCCGGTGTCCATGAGGTGCAGCTTCGGCGCGCGGATCTCCCGTTTCGCACGTGATGGAGCCCAGGCGCCTAGGAGATGCACCACGCTCAGCCTGGCGAGGACGTCGAGATGAGCCGCCGCCGTCTGCTTCCGAACTGCAAGGGCTGAGCACAGCGATGCAACGTTGAGCTCCTGCCCGGTGCGGAACGCCATCTGGTCGATCATCCGGCGGAGCGCGTCCGTCTTCCGGACCTGAGCGACCGGGGAGACGTCGCGCTCGACGATGCTATCCAGGTAACTCGCGTAGCGCCGCATCCGGGGCGCGTCCAGCAGGGTTCTGATCTCGGGGAAGCCGCCACGGACCATAATGTCGATCGCCTCAGGCCGACTCAACGAGCGTGGCCGCGGCAGGCCGTCGATCCAGTCGCCGGTGGCCGCAGCCACGGCATCGAGCAGCAGGCAGGGCCGCGCGCCCGCGATCTCGGCCACGCTCAGAGGCCGCAGCGTGAACGTGCTGACCCTTCCCGCCAGGGAGTCGCGCGAGCGCTTCTGGGCGAAGACGTCCGACGATCCAGTGAGGAGAAATTGGCCAGAGCGGTTGTCCACGTCGACAATCCGTTTCACGGCCAGGTCGATGCCCGGGGGCGCCCGCTGGACCTCGTCGATCACGATCGGCAGACCTGTGGTCTTGGCTTCGTCGGCGAGCGCCCGAAGCTGGCCGTAGGGGTCCAGCGTCAGCGACCGTAACTCTGCCTCGTCGTCCAGAGTGATGAACCGATGTGCCTTGACCAGGTCGCGGACGAGCGTCGTCTTCCCCGCTTGCCGCGGCCCGACGAGATTGACGATCCTGCTGTAGAACAGCGATTCCAGGAGGGGGCCGGCCAGGTGGCGGGCAATGAGCGTCATGGCTTGTCTCAAGGTGGTTTCGAACGCGTGAAAAGCCCATTAGGCTATGTGTGGATAGCCTAATTCTGTAGGCGTTAAAAGGCTAGTACAAAATACGTGAAAAGTCTAGTAACGAGTGTGAGAATCGTGCAGTTCAAAGCCGGCTCAGTCAAGCCGTGCGGCGGACAGGCAGTGGCTGCTGACGTTGCCCCCGACTTTTATCCAGTGACGACCGGTCGCCAGCAGCTCGCGCGCGAACAGCGAGCCGACCTCGCCGAAGCCGATGAGCGCGATTTTGCCGGTGTTGCCCGTCATGCCGTTGCCGTCTCGGCGAAGCCGTAAAGCCGCGCCGGATTCTCGACCAGAAGCTTGCGGCGACGAGTTTCATCCGGCGCGATCAGCGGCACAAGATCGACGAGATCGCCGTCGTTGGGCATGTATTTGGCGATGTTAGGATGCGGCCAATCCGTGCCCCACAGCACGCGGTCCGGCGCGGCCTCGACCAGCGCCTGGGCGAAGGGGACGGCGTCGGTGAATGGCGGCCCGGCGGTCGACACCCGCTCCGAGCCGCAGACCTTGACCCAGGCGGTCTCGCGTTTCATCAGATCGAGCAAGGCCTTGAACGCCGGCTGGCCCAGGCCGTCGCCGGCCTTGACCCGGCCCATGTGGTCGATGACGAACGGCACCGGCAGAGTCCGGATCGTCGGCGACAGTTCAGCGATATCCTTGGCGTCGAGATGCAGTACCAGATGCCAGCCCAGCGCCTTGAGCCGCGCGACCGTGCGCTGAAAGAATTTCGGATCGGGCCGGCCGCCGAGATGCTGGACGAAATTGAAACGCACGCCGCGGATGCCGCCGTCATGCAGGGCGTGGAAGGCGCCATCGTCGAAGCTCTCGTCGACGATCGCGACGCCGCGATAGCGCCCGTCGCTGGCGGCGATGGCGTTGAGGGTCGCGCGGTTGTCGGCGCCGTGGCAGCTCGCCTGCACGATCACCGCGCGCGACACGCCGAGGAAATGGTGCATCGCCGCTAGCGTTTCTTTCGGCGCGTCGGGCGGCGTGTAGGCGCGGTCTGCGGCATAAGGGAAAACCAATGCCGGGCCGAAGACGTGGCAATGCGCGTCGCAGGCGCCCGCCGGCAGAGCGAATTTGGGCTTTTTCGGAGAAGGATCAGGCGGCGGACACGTGTTCACGCATCCTCCCGGCGACCGGTCCTGCGCCCGACGGCGCACCAGAACGGAACCGACGGCGAAAAGCGTATATCGGTAAGCCCCGCCCGTTTCATCATCGCCTCGATCTGCGCCGCCGTCATGCGATGCTCCAACCACGCGCCGAGACGGTCGAGCGCATCAGTCCGCATGGTGTAGAAGCTGCGCCAGCGGTAGGTGCCGAGCGGCCAGTTCTCGACGTCTGCTCCGCAGCGTTCGAAAAGTCGTGCGCTCCGCGCCAAGGGCCAATAGATTAAGGCGGCGACGATTTCGGCGAATGCCGCCTTCACCCCGAACGGCGCCCGCGAAACGGTGCGGCAGAGGAGGTCGCTCGCGCGCCAGAGCAGCCCGAACCAGCCAGGACGGTTGTCGAAGGCGTAATAGATGTAGATCAGCATCGGCGCACCGGGTTTCAGCTTTCTGACGCAGGCTGCGAGTCCGGCGGCGGGGTCGGGCAGATGGTGCAGGACGCCGAGGCTGTAGCCGAAATCCATGCTCGCATCGGCCAACGGCATGGCGTCGAGCGAAGCCTCGTGGAGGCTGCAATTGCCGAAGGTCGCGAGGCGATTGCGCGCGACACGGAGCGCCACGGCGCTGGCATCGACGCAATGGAGATGCCCGACGCGCGGCGCGACCAGCGCCGCCCAGCGGCCGCTGCCACAGCCCGCGTCGAATCCTTGTGCTCCGGCCGGCAGACTTTCCCAGGGAAAAGCGGCGAAATATTCGCCGAACGATCGATCCATTTCCGGACCGGAAACGTCGCGCTGATCGAAGCGCTGCCATTCCCGGCCGAAATCGCGGACGGTCGGGTAGTCGACGTTGGCGTCGTGGCGCGACAATTCCGCTCCGGCGCGGCTTTGTCGCGTAGATACGTCCACCTGCGGCTGAGGTCGCGGCCCGCTGAAGAGGGCGGCGCCGACGAGCAGCCAGAAGACGCGCTGGTACATCAAGTCGTGGACTTGCGCCATCAGGCCGAATGCGAGCAGGGACAGAACGAGGAGGATGCCGGCGGCATCCGTTGAATTTTCAATCGACCCGCGAATTTCCCGGCGAAGAACGTAGAGATACGCGGCCGCGAACACCGCAAACCCGACCAAGCCGGTCTCGGCCAATAGCCAAAGCGGCGTCGAATGGATAATCGTGAAGGTACCGTGTTCGCGTGCGAACGACAGGACGAAAGCGCCGAGCCCCGCGCCGAATATCGGGTGCGCCAGGAACATGCGCGCTCCGCCCACGAGGCTGGTCCACCGCTCGGTATCCCACCCCTGGCCGGGATCGCCATTGGTCAACACATTGATATTGGTGTCGAAATAACGGGTGATCAGTCCGTGCGAACCACCAACGGCCGCCGGGACCAGTTGGCCAATCAGAAAGATGGCAAGCACACCCGCCACCGCGCCGATCAGGGGCAATACTAGCAGTTTGCTGAAAAACCCTTTGTGCGTCGATGCCTGATCATGATTCTCTTCCGAGAGAGGTTGATTGGGGGAAACGGATGCGCAGGAAGTTTGTCGATCAGGGCGGAATGTTCTCGTACATC
>JBOHLS010000060.1:0-3757 GCA_050729835.1 Allostellaceae bacterium
GCTAAGCCACTCCGGGTGTCGCGCCGGGGATGAGCGCGAGCTCGCGGTAGAGGGTTGATCGGCCGAGGCCAACGTGACGGGCTGCCTTGGCGGGGGACATGCCATTGCGGATCAGGGTGAGAGCGGCGCGCAGCTTCTCCTGATCGAGTTTTGGCCGGCCGGGGTGGCGTCCCTCCGCGCGGGCGGCAGCCACGCCGTCGCGAGTCCGCTCGGCGATCAGGCGCCGTTCGAACTGTGCGATCGCGCCAAAGACATGAAAGACCAATTCACCGGCGGCCGAGGCGGTGTCGATTTTCTCCTCGAGTGAGACGAGCGCGATCTGGCGCGCCTTCAGGGTTTCCACCACTTCCAGCAGCTCGCGCAGTGAGCGTCCGAGCCGGTCGAGCCGCACGACGGCGAGCGTGTCGCCGGCACGGGCATAATCCAACAATGCCTTGAGACCGGGGCGATCGAAAGTCCGGCCCGAGATCACGTCCTCGTAGGTTCTGGCGGCGCCGGCAGTTTTCAGGCGCAGGATCTGGCCGGCCAAATCCTGGTCATCGGTGGAGACGCGGGCATATCCCAGGGTGTCCGGAATGTCGGCGATCTTTCCCGGCGGGCTGCCGTCCCGCAATCGAGCGGTTTAGGGACGACGCGCGATCGGCTTTCCCTCAGTGGGTAAAACCGTCCATAAAATATATCCCTATTTCTCCTTCCGTCCAGATACAAACGCACGGGTTTAGAGACGAATCCCGGAGCCTGTTGATGCGCCGCCGTATCATCCTGTCGCCTGCAACGCGCACCGCCGTGTTCGATCCTCCCGACGGTCATGACGAAGCGCAGCGGCGCTATGTCCTCGCCCCCGAGGATGTCGCCCTGGCCAGGCGGCACCGGCGCTCGCACAACCGCCTCGGCTTCGCTGTTCAGCTGGCCCTCGTCCGAGACCTCGGCCGCCCCCTGCAGATCAGTGAAGTTCTGCCGGCAGCCGTGATCGACACCGTTGCCGAGCAGATCGGCATCGATCCGGTCGTCTTCGGGCTCTACGCCAAGCGTGAGGAGACCCGGCGGGAGCATACGAGAGAGATCATCACCACGCTCAGCCTCAGACCGGTACAGGTCACGGACTATCGCGGCCTCATCGCCGCGGCGGCCCGGACAGCGACAGGGACGGAGCAGGGAGAGCCGATCGTCCGCGCCATCATCGAACGGCTCAAGATCAATGGCATATTGATTCCGGGCGCTGATCGCATCGAGCGCCTGGCTCTTGCCGGCCGAGCGGCGGCACGTCGGCAGGCTCATCGCGACCTGATCCGTGGCCTCGACGCAGCGACCTGCGCCGCCCTCGACAACCTGCTGACCGAGACCGCGGATCACCGCACGGTCTTCGGCTGGATCGCAGAAGCGCCGGAAGGGGTGAAGCTGAAGAACCTCAAGGGCATGATTGTCCGGTTCGACGTGCTGCGCCGGATCGGCATTTCCGACGAGCGCTGCAAGACGATCCATGCCAATCGTTACGGCATCATCGCCCGCGAGGCCAAGATCCTTCATGCGCGGGAACTGGGCCGGCTGTCGGTCGAGCGGCGGCGGGCCACGCTGGTCGCCTTTGTGATCGAGCGCCAGGCCGTGTTGACCGATCTGGCGGTCGAGACTTTCGGCAAGCTGGTCGGCAGCGCCCGGCGCAAAGCCGAAACCACCCGCCATGATCGGCTGCTCCAGCAGGGGCCGGCCCTGGCCGCAATCGCCGAGGCACATCATCGGCTCGGCTTGGCTCTCCTGGCGGCGCGCGAGGCCGGGACCGATCTGGGGGCGGCCGTCGCTGCGACCCTGGGCTGGAGCGGGCTCGAGGCGAGCGTCGCGCTTGCGGCAGGCGCGGTTCCCCCGGCTCAAGGAGAAGGGCTCAGGGAACTGGCCGACCGGCAGCGATCCCTGCGGCCGGTGGCGCGGCTTGTCTTCGATGCTTTCACCTTCCGCTCGTTCCGCGCCCAGGACCCGCTTCTCGCCGCCATCGACCTGCTGCGGGAGGTCCATCGCGGCAAACGGCTTCCGCCGCACGTGCCGCTCTCCTTTCTGTCCCGCCAGTGGCGGCGCCACATCCGCAAGGGCAAAGGCGGCTTTGATGCCCCGGCCTGGGAGGTCGCCGTTCTCCTGCACCTGCGCCACCGATTGGGCGCCGGCGATGTCTGGGTCGAGGGCAGCCGCGCCTGGCGCAGCTTCGAGGACTTCCTGTTGCCGCGCGCGACCTTTGCCCTGATGCGGAGCGAGGGGCGGCTCGGGCTCGCGACGCCGGACAGCTTTTCCGCCTGGCGCGACGAGCGGGCCGCGATCCTCGATGCCAGGCTGAAGGCGCTCGCCGCGGCCGCCGCCGCGAACACAATCCCCGACGCCGCCATTACGCCGGACGGACTGACCCTCGCTCCGATCCGGCGCGACGAGCGCGATCAGGCCCAGACGCTGAGCCGGAGCCTCTACAACATCGTGCCCCGCGTGCGCATGCCGGCTCTTCTGGCCGAGGTCCATCGCTGGACCTGGTTTCTCGACTGCTTCACCCACTACCGCAGCGGCGAAGCCGCGGCCGATCCCGTCGCGTTGATGGCCGCGATCATGGCCGATGCCACCAATTCCGGCGTGGAGCGCATGGCCGAAAGCTCTCGCGGCGTCACCCTTCATCAGATGATGCTGATGGTCGAGCGCCATATCCGGCCCGAGACTTATGCAGCGGCGACCGCGGCCCTGGTCGACGCCCAGCATGCCCAGCCCTTTGCTGCGATCTGGGGCGACGGCCGCGCCTCCTCCTCGGATGGACAATTCTTCCCCGCCGGCGGCCGCGGCGAGGCTGTCGGCGACTACAACGCCAAGCGCGGCGCCGCGCCCGGCGCCGCGCTGTATGGATTCATCTCCAACCGCTACGCCTCCTTCTATTCCAAGCTGATCCAGGCATCGGAAAGCGAGGCGCCCTATGTGCTCGATGGCCTGCTGCACAATGAAAGCTCGATCGAGATCCTGGAACATGCGACCGACACCGCGGGCGCGACAGAGATGATCTTCGCCATGTTCCCGCAGTTCGGCTATCGCCTCACGCCGCGCATCCGAAATCTCGGCGACCGCAAGCTGTTCGTGATCAGGCCGAGCGCCGACTATGCCCCGCTCGCGCCGCTGATCGGCGGAACGGCCAACCTGGCCTTCGTTGAGGAGAACTGGGATGAGATGCTGCGGCTCTGGGCCTCGATCGGCGCCGGCCTCGTGCCGCCCTCGGTCATCCTCAAGAAAATCGCCGCCGCGCCACGCCAGAATGCGCTCGCCAAGGCGCTGAGGGAGATCGGCCGCATCGAGCACTCGATCTTCATCTGCGACTGGCTCTTGGATCCGCTCCTGCGTCGCCGTGCCCACGGAAACCTCAATAAGGGCGAAACCCGCCATTCCCTCGCCCGCGCCGTCTTCTTGCACCAGCTCGGCGAACTGCGGGACCGTGTCGCCGAAACCATGGCCTACCGCGCCTGCGGCCTCAACCTCGTCGTCAACGCCATAATCTTGTGGAACACCGTCTATTTGAGCCGGGCCGTCCGCTTCGTCCGAGAGCAGGGCGTCGACCTCCAGGACCACCTGCTCGCCCAGGTGGCGCCCATCCCATGGGGCCACATCGGCCTCACCGGAGACTATCTCTGGAACGAGATTGACCACCCCCTCGAACGCTTCCGTCCTCTTCGCACCAACCACTTCAATCCAAAAGCTTTCGTCTTCCCTTAGCGGGTATTATGGGACAAAGGACCTCGGAACCCCT
>JBOHLS010000061.1:0-3701 GCA_050729835.1 Allostellaceae bacterium
ATGAGAGAGTACGACGCGTTCCTGATTCGCGGCGTCATACAAAAGGCGTTCATCGTAACCGCCTGCTCAATGACGCCACCCTTGCTTGGATTCTGGGGCTTGTCTCACCTTACGGTCTGGCGTATCTCCTGTTTGATCGCTGGCATACTGCAATTGCTGTTCCTCGCAAGTTGGATCGGGCGAAGACGCAGAGTTAAAGGCATCCCGACATCCTCATGGTTGGTGATCAATCTCTTTCTTCAGTTGCTCACAGCGGCATTCTTACTTATTGCCTCGTCGGGGTTCGTCTTTGAAGCGGGCGTCGGACCATTCTTAACTGGGGTGACGGCGATCCTTTTCTTGTCGGGTCTGGCTTACCAGGAAGCGGTTGTTTTCCTAGTGCACGGCGCGCCCGCGAAAAAAAGCTAACCGCGCTAACATGCCCCGCGCCGGCGCCTATCTCGTCTCTGATCTGCCCAAAAGGCTGACCGCGATCATTGCCGCAAGTGCGGGCGCGCCGGCCGCTACCGGCGCGAGACGCTGCTCGCGCGCTTCGGTCCGGACGCGCCGCTGCCTGACGTGTTGGTGAGGCTGGCCGGCTGCGCGCGGCGCGACGACATGAGCGACCCGTGCGGTGCCGTATACAGCGAGCCGCTGGGATGACGGTGATCATCGAAAGGACGGTGCCACCGCGTGTCCACGTCGTCGGTCGACAGAGGGGTAGCGCGTCGAGCCGTGCTGGAGGCACCAGTGACCGTGAAAACCGCGTCTCCATGACGCGCGCGGTGGGAGCGATATGGAAGGAACCTTTTTTGCCAATTTCTATTAAAAGGTCACCTTTGTCACCAGGGAGCCCAGTCTGCGATGTCCGAAACCCTCGTGGCACGGTCATGCAGGGTGAAGGCCGGTTATGGCGCGAATCCTCCTCGTTGAGGATCATGACGGCATTCGGGACCTCGTGCGCACGGCAATCGAGGCCGCCGCGCACAAGACCGACTGCGTCACAACCCGAGCCGAGGCTGAACACGCTCTTGGCCGCGCACGGTACCATCTGCTGATCTGCAATCTCCGGCTGCCCGACGGATCAGGGCAAGACTTGATTGCGCGGGCTCACGAATTTGGAGTCCCTGGAGTGCTCATGACCGGGCCTGCCGAAGATGCCGGTGACGATAGAACGGCTGGCATCCCTTCAGCCGTGCGGCTGCGAAAGCCGTTTCGTCTGGAAGCTCTCTACAGAGCGATTACGGAGAGCTTGCGCAGCTCCTGTCGTGGTCGCTCAGATTAGAGTCGAAGGTTCTCCGCTGTAGTTCGTTGATCGCTGCGAGTATGCGCTGCCACACAAGCTGCCCCTCGCTGTCACCTTGGGTCGGCTTCGGGCGGTGCCAGAACCAGACCGTAGCGGTTCATCACGTCAGCCATTGTCGCAGGGTTAGGGCCACCCGCAGCGCCGATGACCGCGGCGACATCGCGAAAATATTGCGCGCCGATGTCCGGCGTCAGGATAATGAGTGCCCGGGCCGGTCTGTCGTGCGGATTGCTGAAGGCGTGAACGGAGCCGCGTGGGGTGTACATGCGGTCGCCGGGTTTCAGGTCACGCATTTCGTTATCAACCGTATAGCGCAGCGTGCCTTCCAGGACATAGACGATCTCTTCGTTTCCGCTATGGCTGTGTGCCGGCGGAACCCGCGCGCCCGGCTGCACCGTTAGCTCGAACATGCCGACTCCGGCGCCCGTCACGGTCCCGTCCATCAGATAGCGGACTTCCAGTTGTCCAATCTTCACGACCGGCTGTTCTTGCGGTTGCATGCTTTAGCTCCCTCGGTTGCCGCTACCTATTTTTCCGTCGATGCGTTTATCTGTACGTGTCCGATTGACCTGAGGGCCTGATCAGCTAACGGTGAGCGATAAAAACCCGCTCGCCGGGCATCAGCGCGAAGCGAGCGCAGTCGGCACCGTGGCGCTCGATGACCAGATTGGCTGCGCGCCAGATGTCGAAGTCAGCGGTCATCGAACGTGGTCCGCGCGGCTGCTCGTCGGAAACGGCGCCCATCCCACGAGCGTATTGACCCAGCTTCGATGCTGTAGCGTCGCGCCCTTATGGCCGCAGGCGGAACAACGACCGGCGCGGCGCAGCACGTCGCTCGATGCATCCGCACCAAAGCGGATGATGAACGGCGTCACCGCCACCGGGCGATAGTGGCCGCAACCGGCGGCGCACCACAGCCAGAGCCACGGGCTTTCGCGGCGGAGTAGGCCGAGGGTCGGCACGGGTGGCGGGCGGCGGCGCGAGATCATGCAGCAGCATGACGACTCCGGCGTGCGAATCGCAAGGGTGAGAGTCGCACCCTTTATTCACGGAATTCGGAGGCCGACCGTTCGAAAAGCGCGTCTAATCGGGATCGCGCCGAGTGCGGTCGGGAGCGTTTTGTGGCGCTTTGGGATCGAGATATCTCAGCGGCGCCCACAACTCGCCGGCGACCTTGTGCTTTATGTCCGTGGTACCGAAATCCATAAGCACCCACGTCCTTCCGCTCGCGGTGTCGAGCATGACGGTCTCGTGGATTGCGGCGTCGTTAGAATCGATCTTGCCGAGCGCAGCCATCGCGCTTGTAAGCGCGCTTGCCGGTGTGCGAATGGCTATGATCCGATACCGCCCCGGCATCGTCCAGAAATAGACCGCGCTCGCGCCGACGATGGCCGCGATTATGACTGCGCCCGCGACCCGCGCGTTCATCATCGCGGCGAGTTTGCCGCAGCTTCTTGAAGTTTTCGTTCGGCAATTATGTAGGCGAGGGATTTCTCACGCACCAGCTCACGGTCTCCTGAACAATTGACTTCACGGAGTTCCGTCGATGTGTTGAGAAGCTCGATATGCGCATCAGAGTGGGGAGACAGGTGGCGGCTCATCTCGGACTCCTATTCTATAAAAGGATTGCGACGAGCATTCGGGGCTCGACATCGTTCAGCAATGATAGCGCCTGAATCGAGTGCCACGCCAGCGGGCGCGGTGCCTCGGTCAACGACTCGTTTAGGTGCCGGCGCTTGACGTTGGGGGAGACGGCCTGCCGATTTTCGCGTTCCGCAGCAGTGGCCGCGTCGCCGGCTCGGGTGCGGCGTGCGATGCGTGCTCGGCGCAGTAGATACCGCACGCCCGCGGCGCAGCGCAGAACGCGATCCCGCCGTCGGCCTCGACAGGCCAGCGGCAGCCGGTGAAGACCTGCGGCCGCAGGCGCGGCTGCGGCTCCTCCATCGGCGGCTTGCGGTACTCGTAGTCGCTCATGGTTCACGCGCCTCCCGGCCCAGCATAGCATTCCGGTTGCCGAGAAGGCCGACGGTTAGCGCGCGCGCACTCGTCGGCCTACAATGGCGCGTCCTCGATACGGGAGCGCCGCAATGTGGGAGAAGATTAAGGCAGTTGGGTGCCGCATCGTCGGTTTCATCAGGCGCCAGCTCCACCGCTAGTGCCGTAACGGCGTCGCTTTCCACGGCTGGCCTGGTGCGAGGCGACGGTCATGGCGACGCCGCGATGCGTGCATGTTGCGCGCGCCGCCGTCGCCGGTCGGCCTCGACGGCGAGCAAGGCTCACGCTAACCCCATAAAAGGATGGCGACCCCGGAGGAACCACGGGGCCGCCGATAGTTGCCCGCCACCGGAAAGGAGTAACCGCGCGAGCTTTCGGCTGTTATTGGGTCGCGACACCTGCCGACTGGTCGCGCTCGCGC
>JBOHLS010000062.1:0-3544 GCA_050729835.1 Allostellaceae bacterium
GTGTGAACGGTGGTCAGGAACCGCCTGATTCTGGGGATAGGCCGCGGTTTTGAAGTGACCGTGTAGTCTCGAGGCGGTCGGCGCCGTCTCGATCGTCTTCTTCCGATTTCCCCCTCTCTACGTCGTTCTTCTGCGTGCGGCTGCGAAGCGGCGGCGCGGTCTGCCCGGCCGTCTGGCCGGGCAGAAGCGCTCCGTCGCGGCTCGATGCGGGCAGGGCACCGGTGCTGCTGCAGCGCTACCGGCTTCGGCTATGCTCGCGGGTGGATAGCAAATAAGACGAAGGCCCGGGACGTTTGATTGGCGTCAGACCCCGGGCCCTCGGTGCTTAGCGCCTTGGAGGCGGCTTTGCAGACTCTTTATGCCTCGCCGCCCCGGCGCTGTCCAGTGCCGTCGGGGAGGGGGGCTTGGGGCTGCTCGAGGAGCCGGCGACCTACCGGCTCTACCATTGCCAGCGCTGCAGGATGCAGATCTGCATCTGCGCGCAATGTGATTGCGGAAACATCTACTGCCCGGGCGATTGCGCGGAACTTGGTCGCCGGGAGTCCGTGCGCCGCGCCGGCGCTCGCTACCAGCGCACCTTGCGTGGAGCCCGCCGACACGCCGAACGACAACGGCGCTATCGCGATCGGCAAAAGTTGGAAGTGACGCATCACACCTTCTCACTCGTGATGACGAGGTGCACCGTATCGGCGCGTCCGGTCACCGCGAGTGAGTCGATCAATGTTGACTTCGAAGAGCGTCCCCGCTGTCCGATCCCTCTCCGGCAGACCCGCTGTGCATTCTGCGGGAGGGTGTTGCCCGCCTTTGCCCGCCTTCACCCCTGGCGCTGGAGCGGGTAGATGTCGCCGCCGGCGAGAGAGGCTATGGCGATGATCTCGCGCGAGCTCGAGGCCGAGATCTTGCGGCTGCATCATGCCGAGCACTGGTTCATCGGCACGCTCGCCCGGCAGCTTCATGTCCATCACGACACCGTGCGCCGCGTGCTGACGCAGGCGGGCATTCCCGCCGCCGAACAGTCCACGCGCGGCTCGATGGCCGATCCCTTCGTGCCGTTCATCCAGGACACCCTCGCCCGTTACCCGACGCTGCGGGCCTCGCGGTTGTACCAGATGGTGCGCGAGCGCGGCTACCCGGGCCGCCCCGATCACTTCCGCGCGATCGTCGCCCGGTATCGACCGCGTCCGGCCGCGGAAGCGTATCTGCGATTGCGCACCTTGCCGGGCGATCAAGGACAGACCGACTGGGCGCACTTCGGCAGGTTCGCCATCGGCAGGGCGTTGCGGCCGCTGATGGCCTTCGTGATGGTGTTGTCGTACTCGCGATACCTGTTCCTGCGCTTCTATCAGGGAGCTGCGATGAGCGCCTTCCTCGATGGTCACGTGCGCGCCTTTACCTTCTTCAATGCCGTACCGCGTACGCTGCTCTATGACAACTTACGCAGCGCCGTGCTCGAGCGGGTGCACCTCGAGCGTGCCCCGGATGCGATCCGCTTCCATCCGACACTGCTCGAGCTCTCGGCCTGGTATCGGTTCGCACCGCGTCCGGTGGCCGTCGCGCGGGGGAACGAGAAGGGGCGCGTCGAGCGAGCCATCCGCTTCGTGCGCGACCGCTTCTTCGCCGCCCGACGCTTCAGCGACCTCGAGGATCTGAACGCCCAGGCGCTCGCTTGGTGTGCCGGCGAGGCGGCAGAGCGCCCGTGCCCCGAGGATCGCAGCCGCACGGTGCGCGAGTGCTTCGAGGCCGAGCGGGGGCACCTGCTCGCCTTGCCCGATGAGCCCTTTCCCGCCGCCGAGCGCGTGATCGTGCACGCCCACAAAACCCCGTACGTGCGCTTCGATCTGAACGACTACTCCGTCCCCCACACCCATGTGCGCCGCACCCTCGAGGTGCTCGCCACCGTCGAGACCGTCCGCATCGTGGATGGGAGCGCGGTGATCGCCACCCACTCGAGGAGCTATGACCGCGGCGCGCAGATCGAGGAGCCTGCCCATATCAAGGCGCTGGAAGCGAAGAAGCGTGCCGGGCGCGTCCATCGCGCCACCGATCGGCTGCACTACGCCGCCCCGAGCGCCGCGCGGTTCTTCCAGCTCGCCGCCCTCCGCGGCGTGCATCTGGGATCGCTCACCCGAGGCCTCATCGAGCTGCTCGACACCCACGGTGCCACCGCCCTCGAGGCGGCCCTTACCGCTGCGCTCGTCGAGGATGCCGTGCACCTGCCCGCCGTGCGGCACTTCATCGATCTGCACCGCGCGCAGCGCGGCCAGTCACCACCGATCCCCGTGACGCTGCCCGACGATCCTCGCGTGCGCGATCTCGCCGTCCGCCCGCACAACCTCGCCGAGTACGAAAAGCTCGCCCAGGAGAGCTCCGATGAACGCTCAGATGCGCCCCCCGACACCGAGCCCGTCAAGCCCGACGACGACAACAGCAACGGCGGTAGCGGCGGCAACAACCCTGTCGGTTGAGGAACTGAAGCAGCGCCTGCGCCAGCTCGGCCTCTATGGGCTCCTCGCCCACGCCGAGGAACTCCTCAACGAGCCCTGGCTCGGTCGCCTGCTTGAAATCGAGGAGGGCGAGCGGCTACGGCGCAGCCTCAAGCGCCGCCTGGATGGCGCGCGCCTCGGTACCTTCAAGCCCATGGCCGACTTCGACTACCAGTGGCCGAAGGAACTCGACCGCTCGCTCCTCGATGATCTCTTCACCCTGGACTTCCTCGAGCAGGCCGCCAACATCGTGATCGTCGGTCCCAATGGTCTCGGCAAGAGCATGATCGCCAAGAACCTGTTGCATCAGGCGGTGCTGCGCGGGCACACCGCACGCTTCACCGCCGCCTCCGATATGCTCCATGATCTTGCCGCTCAGGACAGCTCCACACAACTCGCGCGGCGGCTGCGCCGCTACACCACTTCGGCCCTACTTTGTTGCGACGAAGTCGGATATCTGGCCTACGACACTCGCTACGCCGACCTGCTCTTCGAGGTCGTGACGCGCCGCTATCAGCTGCGCCGTCCGATCGTGCTGACCACAAACCGCACGTTCACCGCATGGACCCAGGTCTTCCCCAATGCCACCTGTGTCGTTGCCCTCATCGACCGGCTCGTGCATCGGTCCGAGATCCTCTCGATCGACGGGGAGAGTTACCGCCTCAAGGAAGCGAAGGAACGCGCCGCCAAACGCGCCGCTGCCCGCTCTGCCGGCAAGAAATCCCGCGCCGCGAACCGTTAGCCATGGAACCCAATGACCTGCCGATCGTGTGTCTGCCGCTGGAGCTCTCCGGCAACGATGCCGCCGCTCTCATCGACTTCCTCTACCAGCTCATCGAGGCGCTCGAGCGCCATTACGGCGGACTGCTCATCAACCGTGCCCACCAGCTCGAGCCCTCTTGCCCACCAGAGCCGGCAAGCACTCCGACCGACGACCCGCCGTTCTGAGCCTCGCGCCGAATCCGGCACTCCCGCACCACTCGTGGCGCCGACACCGCCCGTCGCTCACGACGACCCGCCTCTCGCCCCCAAAATCCCGCGGTTTTGCATCCCCGCCAACA
>JBOHLS010000063.1:0-3369 GCA_050729835.1 Allostellaceae bacterium
TGGTGTCGACGGCGGTCAGGAACCGCGTAAATCCGGCGCCCTGGGATAGTCGAGCGCGTCATGCGTGGGTGATGGGCTGACGGCGGGAGGGGCGGAGCCCCGACCAGAGTCGGCCCATCAGTGAGCGGTTTCGACCGCATCGCGTAATGGAACGTTCCGCTGAAGGTGTGCGGCTGGTGCTGGCCTCGGCACGGCAGCAAGAGGCTGCCAGAGTGAGGGGTAAGCACGGCGTCGCGCGTAACTGGCAAGTTCTGTCGCGGCGCCGTGCCCCACACCGTGCCGGGCACGCATGCAGGGCGATTATCCTGCCAACAAGGGCGTTCGTCCACGTCGAACCTGTCACCACGAGCAGGCCGAGCCACGATCGGGGCGTCTGTTTCTCTGCGCTGGATGCCGCGCCCAGGTCATCGTCTGTAGTTGTTGCGATCGTGGGCAGATCTACTGCGCCGGGGGCTGTGCAGCGCGAGCGCAGCGGCAGACGCTGCGGGAGGCCGGCCGGCGCTATCAGGCAAGCCTACGGGGCCGGCGCGCGCATGCTGCACGCCAGGGCCGTTATCGCCTCCGGCGACAAAATGTGACGCATCACGGTTCACCCGCGCCGGTGCGGGGTGATCTGCTGGCGGCACCGATGATGCCGACCGTCGCCATCCTCGCTGATACGGAACGGCCGCTGGGCCTCTGCTGCCATTGGTGTGGCTGCCGCTGCCTGCCGTTGCTCCGGCAGGGGTTCCGACGCCGCCGGCCTCATCGCCGAGCAGAGGAACGCATCCAATGGTGAGCCCACCGGAGATCGAGGCGCAGATTCTACGCTATTACCACGCCGAGAAGTGGCCGATTGGCACCATCGCCCGGCAGCTGCATGTACATCATAGTGTGGTGCGCCGGGTGCTGACGCAGGCCGGCTTGCCGGTCATCGGCGCCAAGCCGCGCCCCGCTCAGATCGACGCTTATCTGCCGCTGATCCGCGAGACGCTCGAGAAGTTCCCGACCCTCACCGCGAGCCGGCTGTTCGCGATGGCGCAGGAGCGCGGCTATCACGGGCATCCCGATCACTTCCGCCATCTCATCGCCCGGCACCGCCCGCGCCGCCCGGCGGAAGCGTATCTCCGGCTCCGTTGCTTGCCGGCCGAGCAGGCCCAGGTCGATTGGGCGCACTTCGGTCACCTCGAGATCGGCCGCGCCCGGCGCCCCTTGATGGGCTTCGTCATGGTGCTGAGCTACTCGCGGCAGATCTTCCTCCGCTTTTTCCTCGACGCCCACATGGAGAACTTCCTGCGCGGCCACGTCGGTGCATTCACCGCCTGGAATGGGGTCGCCCGGGTCCTGCTTTACGACAATCTGAAGAGCGCCGTGCTGGAGCGGCGCGGCGATGCGATCCGCTTCCATCCCGCTTTGCTGGCCTTCGCCGGCCAGTATCGTTTCGAGCCGCGTCCGGTGGCGGTGGCGCGGGGCAACGAGAAGGGCCGGGTCGAGCGGGCGATTGGCTATGTGCGCACCGCTTTCTTCGCCGGGCGCGCCTTCACCGACCTCGACGATCTCAATGCCCAGGCGGAAGATTGGTGCCACGGCATCGCTGCCGATCGACGCTGGCCGGATGCCCCCGAGCGCAGCGTACGCGAGGCGTTCGCCGAAGAAGCGCCGCGGCTATTGCCGCTGCCCGAGAACCCGGCTCCGCTGCTCGAGCAACTCGCCGTCAAGATCGGCAAGACGCCCTATGCTCGCTTCGATCTCAACGACTACTCGGTGCCGCACACGCACGTGCAGCGGACGCTGACGGTGCTCGCCGACACCCATGAGGTTCGCATCGTCGATGGCACCGAAGTGCTGGCCTGTCACCGCCGCAGCTATGACAAGGGCGCTCAGATCGAGGAAGACCGTCATATCGCCGCTCTGATCGAACAGAAACGCGCGGCGCACCAGCATCGGGCGATCGATCGCCTGGCGCAGGTCGCGCCTGCCAGTCGGGAACTGTTAATCCGCGCCGCCGAGCGCGGCGCCAACCTCGGCGCCATCACCCAAGGTCTGCTCCGGCTGCTCGACCGTTACGGCGCTGCTGAACTACAGGTCGCCATCTGCGAGGCGCTCGAGCGCGGTGTGCCGCACCCGAATGCCGTACGCCTCGCCCTCGAACGCCGGCGTGAAGAGCGCGGCGAAGCCCCGCCAGTCGCCGTCGCGCTCCCCGCCGACCTCCAGGCCCGTGACACGCCAGTGCGTCCGCACGCGCTGGAACCCTACGACCAACTCGGAGAAAGCCCTGATGAATGACGCCGATCTACTGCGGGCCCGGGCCGAAGCTTTGCATCTGCACGGCCTGCTCGCCCACTGGGCGGAGATCGCCACCGCCGGATGGGTAGTTCCGATGCTGGATTGGGAAGAACAGGAGCGCCGCCAACGCAGCCTGCAGCGGCGCCTGAAGGACGCCCACATCGGTCGCTTCAAGCCGCTCTGCGACTTCGACTGGGCCTGGCCCAAGCGCTGCGATCGCGTCGCCATCGAGGCGCTGATGACGCTCGACTTCCTCACTGAGGCCACCAACGTCATCCTCGTCGGACCCAATGGCGTCGGCAAATCGACGCTGGCGCAGAACCTCGCCTACCAGGCACTGATTGCCGGGCACACCGTACTGTTTACCTCGGCCGGTCAGTTGCTCGGCGATCTCTCCGCGCTCGACAGCGATTCCGCCCTTCGCCGACGCCTGCGCCACTATACCCGCCCGCAGCTGCTGGTCATCGATGAGGTCGGCTATCTCTCCTATTCTAATCGCCACGCCGACCTGATGTTCGAGCTGGTCTCCCGTCGCTACCAGCTCAGAAGCACGCTGATCACTACCAACCGCCCGTTCGCCGAATGGCGCGAGGTCTTCCCCAATGCCGCATGCGTCGTCTCGCTAATCGATCGTCTCGTCCATAACGCCGAGATCATTGCCCTCGAAGGCGATTCCTACCGGCTCAAGGAAGCTCGCGAACGTACCGAGCAGCGCGCACGCCTCCGCCGCGGCGGCAAGCCATGAGCAAGCCGCCGGTGGCCGATCCCCCGCTCTGGGCTACCGCCGTCACCATCCCGACGTCATGGACGCCGGAGCAGGCCCTCGCCGTGTTCGAACTTCTCGATGCCCTGCGCGAGCAGGCCCGGGGCCTCTATGGCCGGCAGATCCAGACCCTCCTCCGCGACGAACGGCGCAGCAATCATGCTGACGCCCACCATCACACCCGCGATCGCGGCGATCGTTCCTTCTGAACATCCCGCCGCCGGCGTCCCGTTCCCCCGAACTCCCACCATCAGAAAAACCAGCTCGCCTCCGATGCGCCGTCGATCATTCACAACGGCAAGGACGCGCTAGAATCACGCGCTTTCTCACCGCCGCTAACA
>JBOHLS010000064.1:0-3131 GCA_050729835.1 Allostellaceae bacterium
TGACCGATGCGTCAATTTGCGGCCTTGGGCAGGCGGCGATGAATCCGGTTAAATTGGTCCTCAGGCATTTTCCGGAGGAGGTGTCATGAGCGACGGCTCCGGCGTGATCGGCGAACCCATCAAGTTCTTGCTCGACGGCGAGGAGGTCGAAGCCCGGCCGGGCGAGACCATCTGGCAGGTGGCGCAGCGCAGGGGCGTCGAGATCCCCCATCTCTGCTACAGCTCGGAACCGGGCTACCGGCCCGACGGCAACTGCCGCGCCTGCATGGTCGAGATCGAAGGCGAGCGCGTGCTCACGGCCTCGTGCATCCGCAAGCCGGCGCCGGGCATGAAAGTTTCGATTACGTCTGAACGAGCCAAGTTTTCGCGCGACGCGGTATTCGAATTGCTGGTTGCCGACCAGCCAAAGCGAGAAGAAACACACGATCCCAACTCAACGTTCTGGCGTTGGGCAGAGCGTATGGGGGTTACGGAGAGCCGGTATCCCGCCCATGCGCGGGTAGCGCCCGACCCGAGCCACCCCGCGATGGCGGTGAACCTCGACGCCTGCATCCACTGTACACTTTGCATCCGCGCCTGCCGCGAGGTCCAGGTCAATGACGTCATCGGCATGGAACGCCGAGGGTTCCGGCAGAAGATTGTATTCGACTTCGACGATCCGATGGGCAACAGCACCTGCGTCGGCTGTGGCGAATGCGTCCAGGCGTGCCCGACTGGGGCACTCCTAGAGGCAAGCCTAGTGGATGAGCGAGGCCTTCCGACCGGAGTGCCCGACCGCGAAGTCAACAGTGTCTGCCCCTATTGCGGCGTCGGTTGCCAGATCACTTACAAGATCAAGGACGACAAGCTCCTCTATGTCGACGGCTACACCGGCCCGTCGAACCTCAACCGGCTCTGCGTCAAGGGACGGTTCGGCTTCGATTACGTCAGCCATCCGCAACGCCTGATGAAGCCGATGATCCGCAAGCCGGGCATGAAGAAGGATGCCCACGCGCCGCTCGACCCCAGCAATCCGTGGACGCATTTCCGCGAGGCGACTTGGGAAGAAGCGCTCGACGTTGCGGCGACCGGATGGAAGAAGATCCGCGATACGCACGGACACAGCGCTCTCTCTGGCTTCGGCTCGGCCAAAGGCTCGAACGAAGAAGCCTATCTCTTCCAGAAGCTGGTACGCGCCGGCTTCGGCACCAACAACGTCGATCACTGCACGCGACTCTGCCACGCGTCGTCGGTCGCTGGACTGCTCGAAGGCATCGGCTCGGGCGCGGTAACGGCGCCGTTCATGGCCGCCGAGGACGCCGACGTGATCGTGGTGATTGGCGCCAACCCCGCTGAAAATCATCCTGTCGCAGCGACCTTCCTTAAGAATGCCGCCAAACGCGGCGTGACTTTGATTGTGTGCGATTCTCGCGGTCAAGCGTTGACGCGCCACGCCACGCACATGCTGCAGCCGCGCGGCGGGCACGATACCGCGCTTCTGAGCGCGCTTTTAAACACCATTATCACCGAGGGGCTTTACGATAAGACCTACATCGAGGCGCATACGGAAGACTTCGAGAAGCTCATCGAAAGCGTCAAGGACCGCACGCCGGAGAAGATGGCACCGATCTGCGGCATCGACGCCGAAACACTCAGGACGGTGGCACGCATTTATGCCCGTGCTAAGGCGGCAATCATCTTCTGGGGCATGGGCATCTCGCAGCACGTGCACGGCACCGACAACACGCGCTGCCTGATCGCGCTGTCGCTGATCACCGGCCAGATCGGCCGTCCGGGCACGGGACTCCATCCCTTGCGCGGCCAGAACAACGTGCAGGGCGCTTCGGACGTCGGCCTCATCCCGATGTTCTTCCCCGACTACATCTCGGTCGAGGATCCGAAACAGCGCGCGTTCTACGAGAAGCTGTGGGGCACCAAGCTCGATCCGAAGAACGGCCTGACGGCGGTCGAGATTATGAACGCGGCTCATGATGGTATCGTGCATGGCATGTACGTCATGGGCGAGAATCCGGCGATGTCGGATCCCGACGTGCAGCACGCGCGCGAGGCGCTCGCCAAGCTCGATCATCTCGTGGTGCAGGACCTGTTCCTGACCGAGACGGCCTATTACGCGGATGTGTTCCTGCCGGCCTCGGCCTGGCCGGAGAAAACCGGCACGGTCACCAACACGAACCGCCAGGTGCAGATGGGTCGGCAGGCGCTGCCGCTGCCGGGCGAGACGCGCCAGGACCTCTGGATCATCCAGGAGATCGCGCGGCGGCTGGGACTCGACTGGAACTACAAGGGACCGGCCGACGTCTTCGCCGAGATGAAGCTCGGCATGCCGTCGCTCGACAACATCACCTGGGAACGGCTCGAGCGCGAGAGCTCGGTGATGTATCCCTGCTCCGCTCCGGATCAGCCCGGCGAGGACATCGTCTTTGGCGAAGGCTTCCCGACCAACAGCGGTCGCGGCCGGCTGGTCCCGGTCGAGATACGCCCGCCCGCGGAAGAGCCCGATGCGCAATATCCGATGGTGCTGATGACCGGCCGGCAGCTCGAGCACTGGCATACGGGCGCAATGACGCGCCGCGCCAGCGTGCTCGATGCGATCGAGCCGGAGGCCGTGGCGAACCTCTCACCGAGCGATCTCGAGCGCATGGGCCTGGCACCCGGCGCAATGATCCGGGTAACCACCCGCCGTGGTGCAATCGAGCTGAAAGCACGCGCCGACAGTGATGTGCCGCCTGGAATGGTGTCGATACCCTTCTGCTATACCGAAGCGGCCGCGAACCTCTTGACCATCCCGCAGCTCGATCCATACGGCAAGATTCCCGAATTCAAGTATTGCGCAGCACGCGTCGAGCCTTTAGCAAGCTGAAGCCGCGCGCAACCGGCTGACACCAACGCCGCGCCCGATCAGCTCCTCGTCAATTGGCGCCGCGCGGATACAACGTTACTTAAATTGCCCGCACGTATGTTCCCTGGGTATCCTCTGCCCGATGCGATTTCAAATGACGATGAGATTTCGCAGGACAGCCAACATTGCCGCGCGACAATCAAGGTGAGACTGCAGCGTCAATCAGGATGAGACTGCGCCGGGGTTGGGCGGACGGAGCGAGGGCGTAGCCCGAGCGAAGGACGGCCCACAC
>JBOHLS010000065.1:0-2944 GCA_050729835.1 Allostellaceae bacterium
CCGCAAAACCGCCCTCGCCGGCGAGTTGCTCAACGCGCCAGCAGAACGACTCGATCCGCGGGGTCATCTGCAGAGCCTCCACGGGAACATCGGGTGCGAACGGATTCCACTTCAGGCCGTACAGAGCAAGCAGCTTCTTGTTCAAGGGGTTTCTCCTTCCTCATCGGATAGTTCATCTTTGGGCAGATACGGTGGCGGCAGGCCGGTGGCCCGCTGTTGCCCCATCAGGTTCTCGAGCAGCGGTGCGATGCCGGTCGCGGGCGTGACCGCAGCCGAAGAGCGCTGCGCGCCGCGCGTCGCCACCGGCTCGAGCGGGCGGCGGATGCCGTTGGCGTTTGCGCTTTTATCGAGCGGATACAGGCGCGCACAGGGCAGCCCCGTGTGCTCATCGACCAAATGTACCTGGCTCAGATCCCAGCGCGCGTAACGCACCAACACACGGTCGAGGTGGCGGAAGGCGTTCGGCACTTCGAACCGGCGCGCATCGATGACAACGGTGCCGTCGCTGCGCCGCTGGGTGCGCCGCTCGGTGCGGGTGAAGGTAAGCCGTAGCGCCGCGCTGTCCGGACTCGGCCGCAGTACATCCGGGCCCGCCGCCCATCGGGCGAGCGGTTTCTCGCCGGTTTCACTGTGGACCGCACGGTTATAGCCGAACTCGGCCCAGGCTTGGGTGGCTTCGTTCAAGAACTCGAGCGTGAGGTCCTTCACGCTCTCGAGCATGGCCATCAGTTGCCCCTCGACGGTGCTCCACAGCGTCTCGATTTTTGCATTCTGATACGGAGAAAACGCCAAAGTCGTCTCGTGCAAGATGCTCAGACGGGCGAGTCCTTCGGTGATTTCCTCGGCGCACATCGCCGTGCCGTTATCGGAGAGCCCCGCGCGCGGCAGCCCCCGGCGCAGCAGCGCCTGCAGCAGGCCATGGGCCACATTCTCAGCACTTTCTGTTCGAGACCACTGCAGATGACACAGCAGCCGCGATCGATCATCGATGACACCGAAGAGCACGGGTTGGTACCATTCACCCCGCGGCGTGACTACTTTGAGCGAGCCGTGATGTGCATCCCAGTGCCAGAGCGATCCCACGTGTTCGGCCTCGTAACTGCGCACCTCACGCTGCATCAGACGCGCCTCCGCGCGCTCGACGCCCGCGGTGCGCCGTGCACTCAACCGTCGGCGCTTGTAGAGCCCCTGCGCCTTCAGGAACCTGCGGATCGTCGAGTAGGAAGGCACCGGAGCGAGCTCGGGCCGCTGCTCGGCGAGTGCGCGCAAATTCACATGGTGAAGGGCGACGCTCCAGCTCATGTGGCCGGCATATTGGGCGCGCAGCGCCTCGCGGATCGCGAGAGTCATCGATTCTTGGGCGCCGACATCGGTGCGCACTTTGCGCCTCAGCACGCGCACCGGATCGCGATTCTCCTTGCGCGCTTTGTGTAGCCAGCGTTCTAACGTCGATACCCCGAAGCGCACCGACTGCCCCGTGATCGGGTGCGGCCAGTCCCGCGCCGCGAGTGCTTCGAGCTCACCGCGCAGTTCGCCCTTCGGCGGCGGCGCGGCCAATAGCTGCCCGACCACGGCGAAACGCAGTAAGGCCCAACGCTCGTGGTGGGATCGATGATCGGCCTTCTTCACCTCGCGCACTCCCTTCCATTCAGTGAGTGCGCACCGTAAAACACGAGTCGCCGTCTGGCGATCTGCTTCTTTTGCGGACCCGCTACCCCCGTCAGATTGCCTGCAAGATCCCGCGCCCCGTCGTGATCGGGGCGAGGAAGCGCAGAAGCAAAATCAGCTGTCGCTCCCCCGCGCCGTCAAAGGACTGCAACAGCGAGGCCGGCAGATCCGCAGTCCTCGCCGACGGCGCGAGCGCCCCGTGCACGCGCCAGAACGGACTCGCCGTGAAGACGCTGTGCCACCAGTCGCGCCAACGCACCACCGTCCGCCGACTCACGCCGACCAGCTCCTGCAGGCGCTTCATCCGGGCGGGGTTGAGCCCGCTCTGCATCGCTGAGATCAGCACCACCATGGCGCCCAAGAACACCTTGCGACTGAGAAAGCGTACCGAGGAGGGCGTCTCGCGAGTGCGGCAGCCATCCGCCGCACAACACAGACTAAAGCGGCGCAGATGCTCTGGACCCAAGCCGGCCGGCACACCGCGCGGCTTGCGACCGAAGCATCCCCAGTGCAGCTTCGCCCCGCACTCTCGACACGGAACCGCGTGGGCCGCATCGGCAATTTCCCGGTCAAATCCCAGCAGCAACTCGTAAAACCGCGTATCCCTGAGGATGTCTTCTATCGTTTGCTCCACGCCCTTATCTGCCTCTTGGTAAAATCCCGAACTACGATGACCAAGATCAAGATCGGACGCAACGATCCGTGCCACTGCGGCAGCGGGCAAAAATACAAGCGCTGCTGCCAGGAAAAGGACGAGACCGCCGAGCGTACCGCTCGGGCCGCGGCCGAAACCGCAAAGCCGAAGGCGCCACCACGCCCCTCGCTTGCCGATCTGCGCATGGACAATTCCGATGACGACCTCGAGCAACTCACCGCGGCCTCTAACGCCGTCATCTCGATGGTTCGTGCGGGCCAACTCGATGAGGCCGAGCACGCCGCACGTGACCTTCTCGTGCGCTTCCCCGAAGTCCACGACGGCTACGATCGGTTGGGTATGGTCTACGAGGCGCGCGGCGACAATAAGCAAGCCGCGCAGTGTTACAGACAGGTCATCGACTTCGTCCGTGCGCGGCCCGATCAATACGAGCCGGGCTTCGAGGACACCTTCCACCGACTGATCCAAAAACTCGACCGCGCTCCGACGGACTGACTCCGATCCCGTTCCACCAGATCCGTCAACTTATCCGAGGGGCCGTCCCCCTCAAACCTCATTTAACGCGATCAGATTCCGGGAGTCTCGGCATCGGTTATGCTGCGCAGACTCAGCGTCCGACTC
>JBOHLS010000066.1:0-2879 GCA_050729835.1 Allostellaceae bacterium
GCGGTTCGGACCATCGACGACCTCTGGCAAGCCATCGGCGATATCTGCGACCTGTTCACGCCTCTTGAGTGCACAAATTACTTCACCGCCGCTGGATACGGACTCACGTGAACGTCCGCCGCTCTAGTGCTGGTCTTTCTTTACCTCACCTATGTGCAGCCGGGCACCAAACTGCGCTTCGTCGCCATCACCGCCTTCATCTTGCTGGCGATGTGGCTTGGCGGCGCCGAGCTCTGGGCGAAGGCCAGGGCGGGCTGGGGCGCGGAGCGCCTCCTGGTCGGCGTTTGCATCTTCGGAACGGCGCTTTTCGGCCTGCGCATTGCGCTGATCCTGACCCGGACCAGCCCGCCCGACCTGATGCACATGACGCCGCCGCAAGCGGCGGTCTTCCTGTTGTTGCCGATCGTGAACGACGTCGTCCTCGCCTTAGGCGTCGCCTGGTACGCGCTGTCGAAGGTCAACGAGGAGCTCTTGGCGCAACGCATCGCGTTGCAAGAGACCAAGGACGAAGCCGAGCGCGCCAATCAGGTGAAATCGCGTTTTCTGGCCAATATGAGCCACGAGCTCAGGACGCCGCTCAACGCCATCATCGGCTTTTCCCAGATCATTAAGGACAACCTCATGGGCCCGGGCAAGCCGATCTATGCCAATTATGCGCGCGACATCTTTCACGCCGGCGAGCATTTGCTCGAGATCATCAACAACATCCTCGACATCTCAAAGATCGAAGCCGGCAAGACCGAGTTGCGCGACGAGCTGGTCGATCCGGCGAAAATCGTTGGCGACAGCATGGCGGCCGTGCGCGTCCAGGCCGCAACCAAGCACATCGGGCTCGCCGCCGACGTTCCGCCGGGAACACCCTTCATCCGCGGCGACACGGTGCGGCTGCGTCAGGTGCTGATCAATCTGGTATCGAACGCCGTCAAATTCACCGAAACCGGCCAGGTCCGGGTGTCGGTGGCCTATGACGCGGCGACGGGATTGAGCTTCACGGTCGCCGATACCGGCATCGGCATGACGCCGGACGAGATCGCGAAGGCGCTGGAGCCGTTCGGCCAGGTTGACAATGCGATTAGCAAGAAATACGCCGGCACCGGCCTTGGCTTGCCGCTGGCCAAGAGCCTCGTGGCACTGCACGGCGGCCGCTTCGAAATCATCAGCATCAAGGGCGTCGGTACCACGGTTGCGGTTCATCTGCCGGCCGGCCGGGTCGTCTGGCCGGCGCGTTCGGGCGCCGCCGCCTGACCGCTGCTTTGACTTCGGCAGCCTAACGGAAATTTTAGCCGGCACCTTGGGCGGTTGCGACGGTCATGCACCTAAACCGCATTTCATGCCATCGCCGATCCTTGGCATACCACCATATAGCGTAGCCGGTCTTTGAAGACGGCGAAGCGCGCCAACGAACCAAGAATGGGAGGCAATCATGCCAAGTCTGTCGAAAGTGCTTGTCAGCGCCACCTTGGTGAGCGGTCTCGGAATCGGAACAAGTTTTGCGACCGCCCCTTACACGTTCAAACTTGTCACTACCATCCCCTTAATAAGGGCCCAAGGGACACGGCGATATCACCGAGTTTGATCCCACCAATGGGATGATCTACGTCTCGATGGCCAAGGACGGCTTCGATATCGTAGATACCAAGACCAACAAGGTCGTGACCTAATATCCACGGCAATCTGCCCACGCCCAACGGCGAGGACTATGACGCCAACTATGTCTACTGGGCCGTGCCTGGTAAGGCGAACGAGTTGGCCGTCGTGGACAAGAAGACCTGGAAGGTCGTCGATCGGGCAAGACCAAGGGAACCTCGCCGGACGGCGTCCAAGTGGGTCGTGCCACCGACACAGTCTACGTGACGAGCGACGACAACAACTGGATTGAAAAATATAAAGGCGGCGCGCACCCGACCTTCGAGGCCAAATAGTCGCTCTATCCCTCGAAGCTCACGTCCGGGCCGGATGTTGGAACACTCGTTCCATCGCTCCACGCAATCTTCCAGCCGGATGACACCTACTGCGAGCGAGTCGACACCAACACCGGCAACGTCGTGGACCATGTCGACGAGTATCTCAAGCTGACAAAGTACGGCGGCACGAAGGCCAGAATCTATGACGCGAAGCACGGCCGTCTTTGGATGGGCACAACCGACGATGAGGTCCTTGTCATCGACCCCAGCAATCTCAAGATCATCGCGAAGGTGCCCGACTACGGCGGCATCGACGACGTGGCTTTCGATCCGAAGCTCGATATCGTCTATGCCTTCGGCGGTAACGGCCGCAAGGGCTTCGACGCCTTCGATGCCAAAACCATGAAGCCGATCACTTTCGTCTGGACCAATGTCTTCCAAACCCACGCCGGGTCGGTCGATGCCGCCAACGACGAGGTTTACGCCTATGGCGGATTCGGAGCGAAGTTGTTCGTGTACAAGCCGGCAAAGAGCAAGTCGGCGATGAAGTAAATTCCCTGGGTCCGGGGTAGAGATCTGGCTCGGTTTGTTTGAACAGTTTTCCGGGTTTTATAAGTGGAGCCTCTGCCTGGTTTAGGCTGCCGCGCGATGCGACAGCCGGTTGAAGTACGCCCGATCCGGCGTCTGCCGGTCAAGGCTCGAGTGCGGTCGACGCGCATTGTACAACAAGGCTTGAGAACACCCACGGTACCGAGTTTCGGGAACTGCTGTACCGCTGGCATCCGTGGTCCGGTCTTCGGATCGGCATTCATGAAGCAGTCGAGAGGCAGGACGGCGTTGTTTACCGCTGTATAGCGCGACAATCTGGATGAGAACGGCGCGACAATCTGGATGAGACGCGGCAGCCGTGCGGAGAGATAATTGACGCTGGCGGCCGTCTTGGCAAGCGCTTTGAATGACGCGGAGCGTCAATCA
>JBOHLS010000067.1:0-2404 GCA_050729835.1 Allostellaceae bacterium
GGCGCCGGCCCGGTCACCATCGCCGCTGCCCTCAAAAGGCTTTCCGAGGAAGGCCTGATCGAAGCCCGCCCCGGGCAGGGCACCTTTGTCGCCACCCCGCCGGCCCCGCTCCGTCCGGAGACCGCCGCTATCCCGCGCGGAGCGCCGCCCGCCGCGTGATGCTTTGCCAAGCTGCGACCTTCGTCCCGCCCGGCCTTGCGAGAGAATCTGGAGCTGCGCTTTATCGGCCTGACCTGGAGCAGGACGGGGGCGCTTCCGCTTCCCAGCTCCCGTGTCCTTGTCTGATCGCGCGCGAAGGACCTCCGGCGATTCCGCCTTCGGTCGTCGCGCTCCAGCCGGAGCAACATCATGGCCGCCATTGCCGACATTTCCGCCCGCGAGATCCTCGATTCGCGCGGCAATCCGACGGTCGAGGTCGAGGTGACGCTCGATTCCGGAGCGGTCGGCCGCGCCGCCGTCCCATCGGGCGCCTCGACCGGCAGCCACGAGGCGATCGAGCTGCGTGACGGCGACCCGGCGCGCTTCGGCGGGAAGGGCGTGCGCCAAGCCCTCGCCAGTGTCGAGGGCGAGATCTTCGACGCCCTCTCCGGCATGGATCCGATCGAGCAGGTGAAGCTCGACGAGATCCTGATCGATCTCGACGGCACGCCGGACAAGTCACGCCTGGGCGCAAATGCCTTGCTCGGCGTCTCGCTCGCCATCGCCAAGGCGGCGGCCGCCGAACATGGCCTTGCCCTCTACCGCTCCATCGGCGGCAGCTTCGCCCGCACGCTCCCGGTGCCGATGATGAACATCCTGAACGGCGGCCGGCACGCCGACAACCCGATCGACTTCCAGGAATTCATGATCATGCCGCTCGGTGCCGGCACGTTCGCCGAGGCGCTCAGGATGGGCGCCGAAATTTTCGCCACCTTGAAAAAGGCGCTTGCTGCGGCGGGACATAACACCAATGTAGGTGATGAGGGCGGCTTCGCCCCCAACCTCGCCTCCGCGGATGCCGCCCTCGCCTTCGTCGCCCGCGCATGCGAATCGGCCGGCTACAGCCCGGGCCTCGACGTTGGTTTTGCTCTCGACGCCGCCGCGAGCGAATTCTATCGCGGCGGTCGGTATGTACTCGCGGGCGAGGGCAAGGACCTCGATGCCGAAGGGATGGTCCGGCTGCTCGAAGACCTCGCCGGGCGCTATCCGATCGTCTCGATCGAGGATGGCTGCGCGGAAGACGACTGGGATGGCTGGAAGCTGCTCACCGCAACTCTCGGCGGGAAGCTGCTGATCGTCGGCGATGATCTCTTCGTGACCAATCCCGACCGCCTGCGCCGCGGCATCTCCGAGCAGGCCGCCAACGCGATCCTCGTCAAGCTGAACCAGATCGGCACGCTGAGCGAGACCCTGGAGACAATCGAAATGGCCTCCCGCGCCGGCTTCCGCGCGGTGGTCAGCCACCGCTCCGGCGAGACCGAAGACACCACGATTGCCGATCTCGCCGTCGCCACCAATTGCGGGCTGATCAAGACCGGCAGCCTCGCCCGCAGCGAGCGCATCGCCAAGTACAACCAACTGCTTCGGATCGAGCAGGAACTCGGCCCGGCCGCCCGCTATGCCGGCCGGACCGTTCTCCGCGCCTGACGGCCCTTAGCCCGACTTCGCGGATTCGCCCTTCTGAAGAGGCAGATCTGACGGCATCGGTTTTGATAAGTATACCCCGCTCACGTCAGGATCCGAAAATCCTTGGGTGAGATGACGCGGAAGTTGTCTGATACGGCATCACAATAGACGTGGCAGCTTCCGGGCACCTCTTCGCGCAGGAATGTCAGGAGCGCATCACGGAAATCGACGAATGTCCCGTAACATCGGTTGTGGGTGATGTGCTTGTGCATCAGGTCCCACAGTCGTTCGATCGGGTCGAGATGCGGGCAGTAGGCTGGGATGAACCGAAGTTTGATCCGGCAGCCCGGCCGCGCCAGCCAGGCTTGCACCAGCCTCGCGTGATGGTATCGGGCATTGTCCAGAAACAGATGGATCATCCGTTTGCCCGGATACATCGCCTCGATCGCCATCAACAGCATGATCGTGCTGGCGGCATCCACCGTCGCCACGTCCAGCATGCGGGCCTTGCCGCTCTCAAGGTCAATCGCACCGTGAATGTTCAGGCGTTGCCGCCCGCTGGTCTGCGTCACGGCGATTTTGGTGTCTTTCGGCGCCCAGCAGCCTACCGGCCGCACCGCATGCGTTGGATGCACCGCATCGGCGAACAGTACCGCTTCATCATCGGCCAGGTGGTTCAGCAGCTCTTCATACGCCTTGATGAACGCTGCCTGCTTCTCAGGATCAATCTTGCGCGACACCGCTTTCGGCTTGCGGTGCTCCATGCCCAGACGGTGCAGCAGCGCGATCATCCCAGACC
>JBOHLS010000068.1:0-2365 GCA_050729835.1 Allostellaceae bacterium
CGCAAACCCGCACGGTCAAGGCCGGCGGCGGGCTTTCGCCGTCGAGCACGATGTCGAAATGGGCGTAGAAGCTCGCGACTTCGTAGACCTCGACCAGAGCGAGCTTCATCTCGTCGGCGAGCGCCGCGAGATGCCGCGCATGCAGGCAGCCGTAATGATCCTGCAGGAGGTGAAGATGCTCGATCAGCAGATCGCGGCGACGCGGCCGCTCGCCGAGAAGCTTGACGACTTCTTCAAGCGCGACCGGATCGACCTGCCGGCCCTTCGGCAGATCGCGGCCGCGACGCCGGCCGGAACCCGGCTGGATGGCGTGAATAGTCTCCTGTGGGGGCATCGCCTTGTCTCGTCACCTGCTGGATAAATTCCACAACGCGGCCGTCACTCGATGCATCGGGCCCTTAATTCGCAAGCTCGTGCCGCATTGTGTGAAGATCACGGTGCCGCCTCTTGTATTACCGCGCCTTGCGACCAAGTGGCAGCTACGATTTGGTCTGGAATGACGTGAAGAACAACGGTGTTGCCCGGACGAACGCTGTACCCATTAGTAGGCCGCTCTTTAGGGCCGTGCACGCCATCAGCGTCGTGAACTTGCGTATGGCTTCCTCCTCACGCTTTGTTGGTTGGGTTCCTTCCGTCGGCTTGCCGATTGGTGTGCGTGTGCGACGAAGACTGCACGGCTTGGAGCGCGACGCTAATACAAGCGCACATCGCGAATGACGTGAAGGTGGCGGCAACGTGAAAAGCAATTTAATGCGGTCATGTTTTCGCCGCGATTGAATCGGGCCGCGCAGGATCGCTTCGGCATGCCGGCCCGAAGCGGCGAGCATCAGCCATCACTTGAAAATCGCGTTTGGAAGGTTTGGGTCTCACCCGGACCCTGTGCGCCCCTGTGCATTGAAGAAGCGAAGGAACGCCTTGTAGGCGAAGATTCCGTCGTAACCGAGCCAATCGCGTTCAATGTTGCGTTCGGGAGATCGCTCTCCCGAATGTCTGTGGTCTCGCGCCTTGTCTGCCATCGCATTGGCTTGTTGGCACTCGGCCAACCGCAGCGGCGCGCGGTCGCAACTAAAATCTGTGCAAGACAAAGCGGCGCTTTTTGTCGCGCCCGGTTGTAAGGCAGCCGCGCAATCCACACGTCATCGGGAGGAGAATGCGGTCGTGCTGATGGCTGGTCTCCACAGAAAACAACACAGGAGTTCGCGATGTCGAAAACACTAGGATTGTTCACCGCCGCCGCCCTTGTTGCCGCCCTGTCATCAGTAGCGATGGCGTCGCCATCCCCGAACGACAATGCCTGGCAACCGTCGCCGTCGAGCAGTGTTATGTCGTCAGCAACGCCGCAGCACAAAACCGTTCAACAGGCGGCCTTGCGGGCGACCAAGCAGATGGCGCAGGCTTCGCGGTTCAACACGTCGCCCTACGGCTACAATCAATACAATAACGTACCCGGCGATTAGGTAGCCGCGCGGCGACGGATCAGAATGCCTCGCCGGCGGTGGAGCAGCTTACCGTGCCGGCGGAGCAGCGGATTCCGACGCTGATACCGGACCAAAATGAATCGGAATCTTCGAGCGATGGCGAATAAGGTTTCCGACACGGAGTAGGTCTAAACAATCGAGCGACGGCCAAGGGCATTGCTCGCCTCGGCCGCTTCGCTCTCCAGCACCACTGTCCCCGTTGCCAACAGTGGTCTACGGACATGGGAGTGAGTGTCATGCCACTTACACCGGTTCCCCTCGCACGCCCGGTCGATCTCCGAGGCAAAGGACCCTTTCAGCTTCCGCGCATGACGGGGGTTCTATCGTTCGGAAGCGGGCCATGGGAGTGGCCCGTGCTTCGCTTTGAAACCGAACAAGGCGAGGAAGTCCTGGTTCCGCTGGCGGCCGAGGCGGTCAACGCCCTGAAGCTTGACCTTCAGACGTGGCTACGGCTGCCGGAGAACCCCGTCGGCAATTTTGGCGCGTAAGCGGCCCTTTCTGCGGGTGTTCCATCCCGATCAGCCAGCACCGAGGGTGATGCCAGAGACCGGGTCGCGGTCTATGAGAGGCCCATTGTTGGGTGCCGATGATCCCCGACCTCGACGTTTGGCGCCGCCAACCCGATGACCGAGCAGCACGGCGCCGAGGCGGCGCTGGTGGCCGCTCAACGGGCGGACGAAATGGTCGCCCAAGGTGACAGCCAAGGCCAGCTTGTGTGGAAACAGATCCTCACGATCAACGATCAACGAGCTACAGGGTTGCGGTTGTAGATCGTCTTGTGTGGGCCGTAATCCTTCGGCGCGTCGCGCCAGCGCAGCCCATTGCGGATGACGAAGATAATCCCCGAGATCACCCGCCGGTCATCGACGCGACCCACACCGTGCGAC
>JBOHLS010000069.1:0-2241 GCA_050729835.1 Allostellaceae bacterium
CACTCCCCTTACGCAAAAGGTAATCTCCCGCGACGGGAACGCCCCCGGGGCGCCGCGGGGCCGGGGGCACGTCATCGGCCGGAGGTGCCGCAGTAATCGGGATGCAGTGCCGAATGACGATTGTATCCTCGCCGACGAGAACCTCCTTGACGACGAGCCGGGCGATTCGCTGCCGTTCCATGACGTCGAGCGTGTTGGCCGCGTCGCGCAATCGTGCGAGGAAGGCAGTGAGCGTCTCAGCCAAGCGCAAGAACATGGCGCGGTCGCCGGCTTGATCGGCGATGGCTTGCAGCTCGGCGCGTGCGGCTTGCTCCCTTTGGCGCAGCGGGGGCATGCGCTCGCGCAACTGCTCAAGAGACAACAGCTGCTCCTGGTAGGCGTTGAGGATCCGCTCTATGCTATTTCCAACTCGAGTCAGTTCTCGTTGCAGACTCTGCTCGCGCTTCTTAGTGGGATCGGATGCGCGAGCCGCAGCGAGACGCCGGTCGAGCTCCTGTTGGATCAACGTCGGGTCCTCAAGCAATCGGATCACTTCCGCCCAGACGACCTGATCGAGGAGATCCTGGCGGACGAAGCGTCCATTGTCGCACACCGGACCGCCGAGCTTTCGCCAGCTGTCGGAGCCAATGCATTTGTAGTAATGGATTTTCCGTGCGCTCGTCTGCGTGGAGGTCCGCGAGAAGGCGTAACCACACTTCTGGCAGCTGACCAAGCCCTGCACGATGCTCGGCGTAATCGTTCGGCGCCGCGAGCGGATTTGGTTCTCGTGAAGCAGCTCCTGGGCTCGAGCGAAGCTCTCCTCGCTCACCAGCGGGGGCACCGGGATCTCGATCCACTCTTCGCGCGGACGTTGGTGACCGACAGTGTCGCTGGACACCATTCCTCGGCGCCGACGCAGCGCTCGCGTGACACGCTCGCGACCGGCAACGCGGGTCTTGCCGAAGGAGGCAGCGCCGCGATACGCGGGATTACGGAGCATGGCCCACACCACCGAGCGCTCCCATCGCGAGCTTTGCTTGCGGGTGGGGATACCCTCGGCATTCAACCGGCGCGTGATCTCCCCGATACTGAGTCCGTCGACCGTGTACATCTCGTAAACACGCTGAACGACTTGGGCTTCCACGTCGATCACTCGATACGAGGCGAGCGCCTCGTCGGTCTTACGGATATACAGGTACCCGTACGGCGCCCCGCTCAGCACGCTGACTTCGCCGGTTCGAGCCCGATGCCGTTTGCCACGCCGAGAGCGCTCCAGGATCTGTGCTCGTTCGTACTCGGCGATCATGCCCTGGAACTGTACCAGCAGCTGATCTTCCGCAGTGGTGCCCTGGGGCGCATTCACGAAGCGGGTCTCGACTCCCTGTCGAGCCAACTCCTCGATCAGCAAGATTTGGTAGGCGTATTTGCGACTCAGTCGATCAGGCGCGTAGACGAGTACGGCCTGGATCTGTCCTTCGGCGGCGAGGTCTCGTACGCGTTCGAGGCCCGGCCGTTCCAGCGTCGCCCCGCTATAGCCTTCGTCTTCGAATACCCACTCCTTCGGGACCTCCAGGTCGTGTTTCTTCGCGAACTCGATCAGCGCTGCTGTCTGGCTCGCAATCGTGTGTTCCTCGCGCTGTTGATCCGAGGACACTCGAGCGTAGATCGCCGCCAATCTCATAATCGCTCTCCCTTACACGTGCGCCGACAGGGCGTTGCTGTGCCGGTACCAAAAGCTCGTAGACCTGCGCGAGCTTCTGTGCGCGCAATCGATCAAACGTATAGTCGAGATGGACTTGGTAGGCCAGACGTCTTGGACGTCTTTCAGCCATGCCCGCGTAGGGCGCTCAGAAACGCTCCCAGGGCACGCGTGACGATTTCTCCGATCGTCAACCCGCTGCTGGCGGCGTACGAGCGCAACAGGCGCACGGTGCTCGGTGGAAGCTTCAGGGTGATCGGGATCGCGGCTTCCTCGACCGGCACCGGATGGCCGAGCTCGGCGGCTTGCTCGAGATATCGATAGGCCTGCCGCAGTGATAAATCGAACTCGCGTGACAGCGTCTGTGCGGCTTCGGAGAGCTCCGTATTTTGCTCGAGCAAACGATGCGCGGCGTTCAGCAATCGCGCCTTGTCCGCCTTCGTGGACCGTCTCATGGGACGTAAACATATTACTTCTTGAGACGCAGATCAAGTATCGGCCTATCGCGCCAGCCCGTCACGATGCGCTCAAACTGGAAGTTCGCTTTTGCGTAAGGGGAGTGA
>JBOHLS010000070.1:0-2205 GCA_050729835.1 Allostellaceae bacterium
TGCAAAATCGCTTGCAATATTGACCCCCTGAGGGGCGATTTTCGCGTTCAATTCCGACCCCCCTCTGGCGTGATGTGTCAGCGTCCTTCCTTTTGGCCTTGGCGGCCAGGAAGGGCTGGGGGGGATGATTGGTGTGGACAAGATCGGCGAGATACGCCGCGCCTATTTTGAGCAGCGTCGACCGATCAAGGAGATCGTACGGACGTTGTCGGTGTCGCGCGCGACGGTGCGCAAAATCATCCGCAGCCACCGGACGGAGTTCAAGTATGAGCGCGCGGTCCAACCCACACCAAAGCTTGGCGTCTGGCTCGAGGTCCTGACGGAGATCCTTGAGCAGGAAGCCAAGCTGCCGAAGCGGGAACGCCGCTCGACCCAACGCCTGTTTGAGGAATTGCGCGGACGCGGCTACGACGGCGCCCACGATAGTGTGCATCGCTTCGTCAAGGCGTGGCGCGACGAACGCGCCCGGGTTCCGGTCCATGCCTACGTGCCGATGAGCTTCGCGCCAGGGGAAGCCTACCAGTTCGACTCACATGGGCTTCTTGATGTCAAGAGCTTTTGCTGTGATCTGGTAAGAATCCTCCTGTCATTTGTTTCGATATCCATGGTCTGAGCCAACTTGCATGACACGGCCCGTTTCCAGAACCGGTTCAAACTCACATACGGTCGCCGCGCGAAACGGCTGCACCACGATCCCGCTTGCGTTGCGGTAATGGCTCAGGAGAACGAGACCATTCTGGAGCTCGGCGTTTTAGGCCAAATCGAACTTCGGTTCGTCCACCTGGATCCGCCAGGGCTGATCAGGCCCGGGAGATTTGATAGTCTGTTGAATTCCTTCTGTTAGCCCGCTTTCATTACTGCTCCCTCGATCACGACTCCAGCGGTGACATACTTCCACAGCGCCACCAGCAGCTTGCGCGCCAACGCCACGATGGTTGTCTTCTTCATTCGGCCGCCATTACGGTTGACCCGTTCTTTGAACCATAGGGTAAGCGCCGATTGCGGCTGATGCCGCAGCCATAGCCAGGCAAGCTGGATGAGGGTAGTTCGCAGCCGCGGGTTTCCAGATTTGGACACGCCCTGTTCGCGATCGATTGATCCGCTCTGCCACGGCGTCGGCGCCAGCCCCGCGTAAGCGGCGACTTGGCGGCGATTGTCAAAATGTCGGAACAGGCCTTCCGACCACAGAACGGCGGCAAACTCCGGCCCGACGCCATTGAGGTCGAGCAACATCGCCGCCGGCCCTGGCATTGAGGCCTGTTGCGTGGTGAGTAGCGCGTCCCGTTCGGCCTCCACCTGCTTAATTTGATCAAGCAGCAGTTCGACCCGATCGAGTTCGCGGCTGATCTGAGTCTTGAGATGGATGGGCAAGGTGCAGCCGTCGCCCGTCGTCAGCTCGTCTAGCCTTTGGCGTCGATTGCGTCGCAGCGGCTCGTAACCGGAGACGCCTTGGGAATACAATAGCCCCTTGATGCGATTGACATGCTTGACCCGTTCGGCGATCAGCACTTTGCGCTCTCGGCAGAGACGGCGTCGATCCTCTTCCTCGGGAGTCGGTGCCTTGACCATCGCGCACACGCGAGGTTCGCCACGCTTGAACGCCAATAGCGCCCGAAGGAGCGCCTCGCCGTCGATCCTGTCGGTCTTGGCGCGCCGCCGCCGGCGTGACGTCGCAATCGAGGCGGGATCGACGACGTGGCTTTCGACTCCTTCGCTTTGCAGTACGCGATGCACCCAGAAGCCGTCGAGACCCGCTTCCTGAATGACGACGATCGGAAAGGATGTCCCCGTCCGCGCCAACGCTTTCCGTTTCAGCTCCGAAAACCGCGCCAGCAGCGACGCAATATCCCCGGCAGGCACAGAATGCTTCGACATCTTCTCACCGCTGCCAGGCGATAGTGATGTGATCAGCCAGATAGAGCGGCTGAGTTCCAATGACGCGAAAATTGCGGCCAGATTGCTTTGGATCGCGGTCGGCTCGTTTCGGTCAACTACGGTTGGCATGGTCGTCTCCAGAGTGGGCGGTTTGCAACCTCACTCTGCCAGAGCGCCGGTCGCTATCCACTAGCCCATAGGATCTGGAGCCACGAGACGATCACGCTTGCGGGTCTGCCGCTGACGGTCAAGGCGGCGCACATGAAGCTGTCGCACAGCCGCATGCCGTTCGTGCGCGTCTACTTCCGCGAGACCCAGGAGTTGGTGTTC
>JBOHLS010000071.1:0-2033 GCA_050729835.1 Allostellaceae bacterium
CTGCGGAATGTCGGCGATACGCGCGAGAACGTCAGCCAGCCAGGCGAGCGGATCGACTTCATTGAGTTTGGCGGTCGTGATCAACGTCGTCATGGCCGCTGCCCGATCGGCACCGCGTTCGGAGCCTGCGAAGAGCCACGATTTTCTTCCCAATGCAAATCCGCGAAGAGCGCGCTCGGCCGCGTTGTTCGTCAGGCAGACCCTGCCGTCGTCGATGAAGCGGGCGAACCGGTCCCAGCGCGTGAGCACATAATCGATCGGCGTGGCGACCGAGGCCGAGCGCGACATGCGGGATCTCTCGTCACGCAGCCACGCTTGCAGAGCGGCCAGAAGGGGAGCGCTTTGCTCCTGCCGCACGCGCAGACGTCCTTCGGCGCTCAGGCCGTTGATGTCGCGCTCAATATCGAACAGCACGTCAATGCGCTTGACCGCTTCCAGGGCAACCGGCGAGATTGCTGCCGCGTTCTTTCCGCGCCGCGCGTTGGCCGCGATGTCGGCCAGTTCGAAGAACTGTCGCCTTGCGTGTGCCCAGCACAGGGCCGACGTGATGCCCCCCTGCGCGCGCGATGGATCGTAGAGCTCGTTGTATCCGCTATAGGCGTCGGCCTGCAGGATGCCGGCGAAGCCGTGAAGATGCCGCGCGGGATGCTCATGCCTGCGATCGCGGGAGGCGTAATACAGCGCCGCCGGCGGCGCGCGACCGCCAAACGGCCGGTCGTCACGGACATAGGTCCAGATATGCCCCTTGATGGTCTTGCCCTTGGCCAGGATCGGCACGGTCGTGTCGTCGCCATGCAACCGCTCGGCAGCCAGGACGTGGCGCTCGATCAGCGCATGCAGCGGCTGCAAGACGTTCGTGCAGGCGCCGACCTGGTCGGCCAACGTCGACACGCTCAGATCGATGCCCTCGCGCCTGTATCGTTCGCTCTGGCGGTTGAGCGGCTGATGTTGGCCGAACTTCTCGAACAAGATCATGGCCAGCAGGTTCGGTCCGGCAAAGCCCCGCGGTGTGACATGGAACGGCGCCGGCGGCTGGGTGATCGTCTCGCATTCCCGGCACGAGAATCTCTCGCGTACTGTCTGGATCACCTTCCACTGCCGCGGGATTACCTCCAGCGTCTCGGTGATGTCCTCGCCCAGTTTCGACAGCTTCGTCGACCCGCAGCAGGGACAGCTTTCTGGCGCGGCGATGATGATGCGCTCGCGTGGCAGATGATCGGGGAACGGCTTGCGCGAAGGTCGTTTGCGCTGGAACGACTGGACCGTCTGCGTTCGGGCTGCCGCTCTCTCGGCCGCCAATTCGTCCTCGGTCGCTGCCGCTTCCAAGTCTTCCAGCTCAAGTTCCATCTGCTCCAGCAGCCGCGCTTTGCGCTCCGAACCGCTGCCGTAAAGTTGCCGGCGAAGCTTCTCAATCTCGAGCTTGAGATGGGCGATCAGCGCTTCCGTTCCGGCGTTTACTGCCTGGGCGCGCGCAACAAGCGCTTCGGCTTGCAAGCGCGCAGACCGCTCGGCAAGGATCATCGCATGCGCAGCGGCAAGATCGGATGGCAGCGGTTCGAATTGCGATGTCACGCGACGACAGAATCATATTCGTCAGCAACTGCAAAGCAAAATCATCATCCCACCGACGTCGGGCGCCATGTTTCTTGCGGATTTCTCCAATCAATTCCGGAAAGCAAATAACTAAGCTGCGCCGATGAGATCGTTACGGCTCCATCCGCCGCTGATGGCCAGATAAAACGGCCGCGCTCCAAGCGCTTCGTGAAGAGGCAGGCACCCTGACCGTCATGCCAGATTACCTTCAACAGATCGCCTCGTCGTCCACGAAAGCAAAAAAGATGTCCGCTCAACGGATCGCGCCGCAGCACTTCCTGCACCAGCAGCGACAGCGTCGCAAAGCCCTTTCTCATATCCGTGTGACCAGTGGCCAGCCACACCCGCGCGCCGCTCGCAAGCGGGATCATGGCAGTTTCTCAAGCCCCCGGATAATCCGCAGCAGCCGTTCCACCTCGACGTCGCAATCGACAATAACG
>JBOHLS010000072.1:0-2003 GCA_050729835.1 Allostellaceae bacterium
TCTATGGGCATTGAATGGCGCGGCCGACTAGACCGAGCTTCCTTCCTTGAAAACGCGCAAACCGCTGAATTGCCGAGGCAATCCGCCGCCAGCGCGCTGCGCTACTGGGTACGCCCGAGGCCGAGGAGATCAAACGCCTTTTGCTGAATGGGCGTCGGCCTGGTTACCACGGTGAGTGGATAGTCCGGCGTAATCGCGGTGGTGATGGTGTTGCGCGCCAAGGTCGCCAGGTCGGCGAGGAGCGAGCGGAAGCTATGCACCGGCAGCCCGTCCTCGGTCAGGCCCGTGGTCTGCTTGTTGAGCGCGGCGGGTGAGCGCTGCGCCGGCGCGACCACGCTCTCGCGCAGGGCTTCGGCGGCTTCCTTGTCAGTGTCGTCGAACAGCATTGGCGCGAGGCGCTGACGCATGTGCCATTCCAGGTAATAGGCCAGCATGCAGAGGAAGACATGGGCGCGCACCCGGTCTGCCAGCCAGTGGTACACGGGCCGGACCTGTAGATCGACGGTCTTGATGCAGCGGAAGGCGCGCTCGACCAGGGCGAGGGATTTGTAGCTTCGCACCGTCGCCGCGTCGTCGAGTGCCTCGGTGGGCAGGCTGGTGCGCACGACATAGACGCCATCGGTCGCGCCCTCGGCGGCGATCGCGGCGGTCTTGCGGGCGAGGTTGAAGGTGGCTTCGGTGATGTCGAGCTCGAAATGCTTGGCCATCTTGTGCTTGTTGATCACCGCGCCGACCGCAAGCGCGATCTCGGCGGTGCCGCGCAGCGGATCGCGCTTGCGGGCGACGGCCGCCTGGATGCGAGCGAGGTCGCGCTCGGTGGCGGCCAGCAGGTCTTCGCGCTTGCGGGCGCGCTCGGCGGCGAGATCGGGATTGCGGCAGACCACCAGACGCTCGCCGGGGAACTCGGGGGTCGTGATGCTGGCCATGTCGCGCTGGTCGAACAGCGAGAGCTGCACGGCGCCGCTCTCCAGCAGCGCCTTGATCGCCGGCGCGCGCAGTGCGGTGATCCAGTCGAGACCCGCGGCGCGGACGTCCTCGGTGATGCGCGCCTGGGTGATCATGCCGCGGTCGCCGACCAGGACCACGTGGTCGAGGTGGAAGCGCTGCTTGAGCTTCTCGATCTGGGTCGCCAGGGTCATCGGATCGACGGTGTTGCCGTCAAACACTTCGATCGCGACCGGGCAGCCGTCGGGGGCGCAGAGCAGGCCGTAGGTGATCTGCAGCGTGCCTTTCCTGCCGTCGCGGCTATAGCCCCGCTTGGCGAGCGGGCAGCAGCGCCCTTCCATGTAGCTTGACGAGACGTCGTAGAGCACCAGCGTGCCGTTTGTGAGATGGCGGTTGGCGAGCGCGGTCTCGATCGCGGGCTGACGCTCCAACAACCAGTCCAGTGCGGAGTAGAGTTCGTCCTCATCGACCTCGCCGAGGCCGAGCATTTCGCCGAGGCTGGAGGCGGCGGTGGCGGGCGAGAGCGCACGGGCGGCGGCGAGCTTGGAGGCGGGTTCGAGGATGCGGCCGACGAGAAGGGCGAGGACGAGGTCACGGCAGCGATGGCCCCCGGGGCCGAGAATACGGTCGAGGCCGATCCTGCGGGCGGTGCCGAGAGCGACGGCGGCGTGCCCGTGCGGGAGGCTACGGATGACAGTGAAGGCGTCGCGCTCGGCGGCGATGACGGTACCGCCTTTGAGCACGCCGCGCAGACCTTCGATGTGGGCGGCGGGCCAGTCGGAGAGATTGCAGAGGGTGCGTTTGCGCACCTTTCCGTCCTGACGGTAGCTCTCGCGCAGGAGGATGGCGGGTGGTGAGGTCCGGTTCGGGACGGATTCGATATACATGGCGGAGTATGGGCATATCCGCCGACAACGTACAAGCATCAAATCTTGGATTACATGGCTACATTTGAGACCGATCCCTCCTCACATTCCGCGCCCTTTCAACGGCTTGGTAGTAGCGGGAAGAAGGAAGCTCGGTCTAGGGGCGGAACTCTCTCTTAGCGACCTGTCCAG
>JBOHLS010000073.1:0-1947 GCA_050729835.1 Allostellaceae bacterium
AGGGACCACGCAAAAATAACATCTCATGTTCGTTGAACCGTATCAAATTCGTCCGCGCGATGAGGCACTCGGCGGATGATGGTCTGGCGGCTTTGGCGGGATTTTCTACCGCAGCGGCTTGCCAGTCCGAGGTTGACCATGGCTCTGATGTAATGGTACTATTCACCATAGTTGCAGCAATGGTGATGTATACCATTATGAGAACCGCCGAGTTCGATGCCGCAGATCTGCTGCGTGTGCTTGAGCAGCGGACGGTTTGCACCTTCGATCAGTTGGCCAATGCTCTTGGAAGCCGATCCAGAATGACGGTGTTCCGGAAATTAAGCGGGCTGCCCTACCTGACGAGCTACTCTCATCGAGGCAAGTATTATGCCTTGAGGTCTTCCTGCCGGTTTGATGAGAGCGGTCTGTGGTCTCATCGCGGCGCCTGGTTCTCCGCTGACGGAACGCTGGTGGATACCAGCCAACGCTTTGTCGAGGAGGCGCTGGCGGGATATTCGGCCGGCGAGCTCGACAACGCTCTGCATGTCGAGACGCGACAGAGCCTGCTGCACCTGGTCCATAGGCGCCTGATCGAGCGCCAAAGGATCGGCGGGGCGTATATCCACTTCGCCTTGGATGAGGGGCAGCGCCAGCGGCAAGTGCGCGCTCGAGGCAAGATCGCTCAGATTCCGGTTGGGGGTGTCTCTGAGGAAGTGCTGGCGCACGAGGTGAAGGCGGCGATTGTCCTTTTCTTCGGGCTACTCGATGAACGCCAGCGGCGGCTCTTTGCGGGCCTCGAGGCGCTGAAGGTCGGCCGAGGGGGTGATGCGCGAGTGGCGGCATTCCTTGGGGTGGACCCGCATACCGTGGCCAAAGGCAGGATCGAGCTTTTGGGCGAGGATATCGATCCGACCCGCGTGCGCAAGCCGGGCGGTGGCCGCAAAGCGGCGGAAAAAAAACTCCACGATCAGGGCAACGATCGAGGAGATCCTCCGAGATGAGGTCGCGGGAGACCCGATTGACGGTACGCGCTGGACGAGAAAGACAACCGAGTCGATCTCCGAGGAGCTGTGCCGGCGCGGCATTGAAGTCAGCGCGAACACCGTCGGGCGGTTGCTGCATGCGATGGACTTCTCGCTCAAGACGAATCGGAAGAACATCGAATCGGGCTTCAAGCGCAAACGCGGCGATCGCGCCAGGCGCAATCGACAGTTCATGCTCATCGCCGCCAAATGCCGCAGGTTCGAGACCGCGGACCTGCCCATCATCAGCGTGGACGGCAAGAAGCGCGAGCTCATCGGCAACTTCAAAAATGGCGGCCGGACTTGGCGGCGCAAAGCCCGCGAGGTCAAAGACCACGATTTCCCCTCCGACGCTCAGGGCGTGGCGCTTCCCTACGGCATCTACGATGTCCGCCGCAACGCCGGCACGATCGTGGTGGGCACTTCGCGCGAGACTCCCGAGTTCGCGGTCGATGCCATCGAGCACTGGTGGCGCAGTGAGGGCAGGAAGCACTATCCGGGCGCGAAAGAACTGCTCATCCTCGCCGACTCCGGCGGCGCCAACAGTTACCGCTGCAAGGTCTTCAAATGCGACTTGCAGCAGAAGCTCTGCAATGAGCACAGATTGCGCGTCACCGTGTGTCACTATCCCCCGGGAGCCTCGAAGTGGAACCCCATAGAGCATCGCCTCTTCAGCGCGCTCAGCAAGAATTGGCAAGGTGTGCCCCTCGAGACCTACGAGGTGGCTCTCAATTACATCTCGACAACCAAGACCAAGACAGGACTGACCGTGTCCGCCAAGCTCAACTCCCGAATCTACGAGAAGGGCCAGGCAGTGGCCGAGAAGGAAATGGACTTGCTGAACATCCGCGCGCACAGGACCCTGCCCGAGTGGAACTACACCATCAATCCCTACGACCAAAAACAGCTACGGAAACTGTGAAGTTGTTTTTGAGTCGTCCCT
>JBOHLS010000074.1:0-1887 GCA_050729835.1 Allostellaceae bacterium
CACTCAGATCGATTAGACCGAACTTCCGACCGTCATGGGGCGCAAGTCACTGATCCATCGCGGGGAGATGGTTTTGAGGTATATTGCTGCTGCCTACACGACGAGGTTTATCGCGAGGATGTCAAAGACGGTCTGCTGAATTGCTGTGGGGCTGGTGATCATGGCGATAAGGGGTGCGTCGCCGAGACGCACGCTGTTGCGGGCCAGTGTCGCGAGGTCCTGCAGCAACGTGCGGAAGCTATGCACGGGGCGGCTGTCGGCGGTGTGGCGCGACGCGGCTTTGGCCTTCGCGGCGACTGACACCTGGGCGGGCGCCACCGGCGAGGTCCGTGCGGCCCTGGCGGCGGCGCGATCATGGTCGTCGAACAGCAGCGGCGCCAGTGCCTGGCGCATGTGCCAGATCACGTAGTAGGCGAGCATGCAGAGAAACACATGAGCGCGGACTCGGCCGGCCAGGCGGTGATGGATCGGGCGCACATCGAGATCGACCGTCTTGATCGAGCGGAAGGCGCGCTCGACCTGGGCAAGACTTTTGTATGCCAACACGGTGGCGGTGCTGTCGAGGTCGGCTTTGGGCACGTTGGTGCGCAGCACGTAGAAGCCGTCCAGCGCGGCCTCACGGGCGATGGCTGCTTCATCTCGCTGGAAGGAGAAGGCCGCATCGGCGATGGTGATCTGGAAATGCTTGGCCATCTTGCGGCGGCCGAGCACGGCGCCGACCCGAAGGCCGATCTTGTCCTGCCCGTGCAGCGGGTTGCGCGTGCGCGTGACGGCGGCCTGGATGCGGGCGAGATCGGCCTCGGTGGCGGCGAGCAATTCGCCGCGCTTGCGGGCGCGCTCGGCGGCCAGTGCGGGGTTGCGGCAGACCACGAGGCGCTCGCCGGGATAGTCGGGCGACGTGATCTCGGCCATGTCGCGGGTGTCGAACAACGTGAGCTGCAGCGGGCCGCCGTCCTCGGCGAGCGCCTGGATCGCCGGGGCGCGCAGCGCGGTGATCCAATCGAGGCCAGCAGGTTTGAGGTCGGCCTCGATGCGGGCGGCGGTGATCATGCCGCGATCGCCGACGAGGACGACGCGATCGAGCCCGAAGCGCTCGCGCAGCTTGGCGACCTGCGGTGTCAGCGTCGCCGGGTCGGCGGTATTGCCCTCGAACACCTCCACAGCGATTGGGCAGCCATCGGCGGCGCAGAGCAGGCCGAAAACAATCTGCGGCTTGCCGGGCTGGCCGTCGCGGCTGTAGCCGTGGTGGGCCAGCTCGCAGCATCGCCCTTCCAGGTACGACGAGGTGAGGTCGTAGAGCACCAGGCAGCCGTTCTGTAAGTGTCGCTTGGCTAATGCTGCCTCGATCTTCGGCTGTGCCTGCCCGAGCAGGTCGAGGGCGGCGTAGAGCTCGTCCTCGTCGACGTCCCCGAGGCCGAGCACGGCGCCGAGCGAGTGGGCGGCGGTGGCTTCGCTGAGCTGGCGGGCGGTGGCGAGCTTGGCGGCGGGTTCGATCACGCGCGCGACGATCATGGCGAGTGCCAGTTTGGCCAGCCGCACCGGCTTGCGGGGCAGTAGCCGGTCGAGGCCAAGCTTGCGCGCCATGCCGAGCACGGCGGCGACATGGCCATGCGGCAGGGAGCGCTCGATGCGCATCTGGTCGGCGGGAGTGGCGAAGCTGGTTTCGCCTTTCAGCACCCGGCGCAGCGCCTCAACCTTGGCGTCGGGCCAATCGGTCAGGTTGGCCAGCGTGCGAGATTTGACCTTGTCGCCGTCACGGAAGCTCTCGCGCAGCAGCACGGCGGGTGGCGAGGATCGGTTCGGCACGCGGGTGACATACATGCGCGAATCGGAGCACGCCGAGTCGCGCCGATGCAAGCACAATCTAGCGTTTACATGCCTACATTA
>JBOHLS010000075.1:0-1804 GCA_050729835.1 Allostellaceae bacterium
TCACCGCAACAGGGCCAAGGCGCTGCGCTGCTCAATGGCTCCGCGCCTTGGCCCGTTGCTCCAATTGTGCAGGTTGAAAACCGCCAGGCTCCGGTCGTCACTGGATAAAAGTCGGGGGCAACGTCAACAGTATTGGTCAGAAGCGGTCATTCGTCCACCCAGCGGGCTTTCGGTGATGTCCTACTTGAGACCGGCCGCAGCCCGTATCAGGGCGTGCTGCCACGCATCGAGGCGGGATGGCCAGGAAGTTTGAGCGAGCCGACCGGCACGAGTTTGTTGCCCTTGAGCCGCAGCACGGTCATGTCCTGGTCGGCGTTATTGGCGGCATAGACATACTTGCCGTCGGGGCTGAAGGCAATGCCTTCGGCCAATGCGCCGACCTCGGTTTCGCTCATCTTGCGCACCTTCTTGCCCTCGATCTTGAGTAACACGGCGACCGCGTGATCGTGGCGAAAGAAGGCATTGTTCGGAGCGGAGCCGCCGGAGCCGTTGGTCATGAGCGACACGGCATAGCCGCCCTTCGGGCTTACCGCCAATCCCTCGGGCGCATCGCCGACCATGATCTGATCGATCACGCGCGGCGGATCAAGCGTCATGTCGATGACTGAAACGGTGTCCGCTTGGCCGTCGCCGACGCCGCCATTGCCGTTGTTGTTGACCAGACCGAGTTTTCCGTCCGTTGTGATCTGGACGTTGTAGGGAAAGACACCGGTGATCATGTCGTAGCCCGCGTAGGTCACCTTGGCGCCGTCGATGTCGAGCAACGCGACCTTGTTGATGCCGGTCTTGGCCACCAGTGCATGCTTGCCGTCGGGCGTAATGGCGACCGCGGACAATTGCTGGTTAGGCGTATTCGCAGGCGCGAGCGCCACGCTTCCGACAAGCGTGACGGTCTTGCCGGCGATGGTCAGGACGCTAACCGTGTTGTCAGCGCGGTTGGCGACCAGCGCTAGTGTGCCCGCGCGATTGATAGCCAGGCCCGAGGGCTGCTTGCCGAGTTGGAGCGTGGTGATCACCGCCGGCGGCTTCGCCGTCAGGTCGATGACGAAGAGCTTGTTGTCCGGCACGTTTTTCAAGGCCTCGCCTTCCTTGACCACGTCGATCGAATTGGCGACCAGCGCCAGCTTCCCGTCCGGGGTGATGGCGAGATTGGTCGGCGGGCCGATGACGCTGTTCTCAAGCGGCAAGTTGGCGACGATGCGCGGATGGGCGCGGTCGCGAATGTCGATAATCGACAGCGTGTCCTTGCCTGGCAGGCTCAAGACCGGCTTCCCGTTGTCGAACACCAACTTCTCGTCGTTGCCGACGATCAGATATTGCGCCTGCGCCGCGGCGGCGAGGCCGCTATAGCCAATGCCCACTGCCAACGCGGCAGCCGCAATCATACGAACATCCCGCATGGATCCCTCCCGTCGATTTTATGCTTGATTGGCAGTCTGTCACCTGGTGGGGGCCGAACCAAGAGGAATGAGTGGCCTAATTCGGCCAGCACCAGCCCGACCGCCCCCAGCTTTGTGGTCAATAAGCGGAACTGCATTCGGATAAGCAGTACCCCCCTCCCCACGAAGGAGGGGTATAGGGACAGGGGCGGCGGTTGTCAGATTTGGCAACAACCATACCTGCTCCGTGCGGCTAAGATATCTCTAGCAGCCCATCGGATTCGTATTGGTGTTGGTCGATTGAGCGGTTTCGGTTGGCTCAGGCGATCCGCAGGCGGTGCAGCCGGCGGCAATTGTAGGCGAGGGCGACGAGCCGCCATTCGGCGGCGACTTTTTGCAGGCCGCGCCGGTGGAACCGGGTGAAG
>JBOHLS010000076.1:0-1744 GCA_050729835.1 Allostellaceae bacterium
CGCGTTCCCATTGGGCCGGTGGCCGACCACATGGAGAGAACGAGCCGAATCATTGCCGCCGCTGAGGATGCGGCCGACATGCGCCGCAGAATGGGTGCGGCGGCGCTCGAAATGGATGCGGCGTCGGACGGCTCCGGGCAAACGCGGTGGCGCGCTACCGTCGCCGCCCGGCTGCCCAGTCAGCGCTGGCCGGAACGAACGATGCTCATCACGGCGGTCGATGCCCTTACCGGTGAACCGGTCGTGTTCGACCGCCACAGCGGAGTCGACCTGGTGGACGCCGTCGCCGCCAGCACTTCCAACGGCTTCGGTGTCCCTCCCTACAGCATCGGCGACAACCGATACATCGACGGCGGCTACCGACGCAACGAGAATGCCGATCTGGCAGCCGGATACGCACGGGTGCTGGTGCTGTCACCTTTCGGCGGCAGATCACGGCATCCGCTGGAGTGGGGCATGCATCTTGCAGCGCAGGTCGACGAACTGCGCGCCCGCGGCAGCAACGTCGAGACGATCTTCCCGGATGGCAATTCACTCAACGCGTTCGGTGTCAACATGATGGATCTGTCGGCGCGTCCGCCCGCCGCTCGAGCTGGTTACGACCAAGGCAGGGCCCTTGCCGGGCAGCTCACCGAATTCTGGCGCTGACGCCTGCGAAACCAGTCGACTCGGTAGGCATGCCGACGCCTGCTCATGCTCGGATGGCCGATGGGCGCCACGCGCCTCACGCTACCTTCGTGCGCCCTGACCTGGGCTCGTTCTGCCGTCTTGACGAACTCGGCCTGCAGGTCGTGGGTCAGCGGATCGAGCCCGGTCGTGCGGTGCTGGCCTGCCGGATCGTCGAGACCGGCGAGTTCGCCCGGTGGTGTCGCCGCTGCGGATGCGAGGCTGCGCTGCGCGACAGCGTGACCCGGCGGCTGGCGCACGAGCCGCTGGGGTGGCGCCCGACGACGTTGCTGATCACGATTCGCCGCTATCGCTGCACCGGCTGTGGGCATTTGTGGCGCCAGGACACCAGCCGGGCCGCCGGGCCGCGCGCGAAGCTGTCGCGTCGCGCGCTGCGATGGGCACTAGAAGGCATCGTGTGTCAGCACTTGACCGTCGCCCGGGTCGCCGAGGGCCTCGGCGTGTCGTGGAACACCGCGAACGACGCGGTGCTGGCCGAGGGCAGGCGTGCTGATCAAGGACCCGCACCGGTTCGACGGCGTGCGCGTGACCGGCGTCGACGAGCACTGCTGGCGCCACACCCGCCGCGGCGATAAGTACGTCACCGTGATCATCGACCTGACGCCGATCCGGGACGGCACCGGTCCGGCGCGGCTGCTGGATATGGTCGAGGGCCGATCAAAGCAGGTGTTCAAGACCTGGCTCGGCGAGCGGGACACGTCCTGGCGCGACGGCATCGAGGTGGTTGCGATGGACGGGTTCACCGGTTTCAAGACCGCCACCAGCGAGGAACTGCCCGGCGCGGTCGCGGTGATGGACCCGTTCCACGTCGTGCGCCTGGCCGGCGATGCTCTGGACCAGTGCCGCCGCCGCGTCCGGCAGGCCACCTGTGGGCACCGCGGCCGCAAGGGCGACCCGCTCTATGCCGCGCGGCGCACCCTGCATACCGGATCAGATCTGCTCACTGACAAGCAACGCGAACGGCTGACCGCGCTGTTCGCCGACGACAAGCATGTCGAGGTCGAAGCGGCCTGGGGCATCTACCAGCACATGATCGCCGCCTACCGCGAACCTGACC
>JBOHLS010000077.1:0-1635 GCA_050729835.1 Allostellaceae bacterium
TCATCTGGCCAGCGCGCTCTTCGGGTTGAGGTTCGTGATGTGGCCGCTTTCGGTGCCGGCTTGCGGGTCGATCACGGCGTTGATGAGAGTGGGCTTGCCGGAGGCAATGCCTTCGCTCACCGCCTGCTGCAAGTCGGCCGTCTTCTCGACGTGACGGCCGACGCCGCCGAAGGCCTCGATCATCTTGTCGTAGCGCGCATTGTTGAAAAGGCCGGTCGGCGTCGGTGCGATGCCCGGCGCGTCGCCGCGATAGATGCCGTTGTTGTTGAAGACCACGGTGGTCACCGGCAGCTTGTAGCGGCAGATGGTCTCGATCTCCATGCCGCAGAAGCCGAAGGCGCTGTCGCCTTCGATGGCGACGACCGGCTTGCCGCTGACCGTCGCGGCGCCGACGGCATAGCCCATGCCGATGCCCATGACGCCCCAGGTGCCGCTGTCCAGGCGATGGCGCGGCTCCTTCATGTCGAGGATGTTGCGGCCGAAGTCGAGCGTATTGGCGCCATCATTGACGACGTAGACGTCGGGCCGGCTGCTGAGGGCGCTGCGCACCGCGCGCAACGCGCTCGAGAAGTTCATCGGCGTCGGGTCGGCGTTGAGACGCGCCGCCATCTTCTCGACGTTCTTCTGCTTCTGCTCGGTGACGCCGCTCAGCCACGCCGCCGACGGCTTGATCTGGCCGGGCTTCAGCGCGGCGAGGAACGCCGCCATGGCCGACTTGATGTCGGCGACGACCGGCGCCTCGATCGGCCGGTTGCTGTCGATCTCGTTGGCCGCGATGTCGACCTGGATGAAGCGCGTGTTCGGATTCCAGGTGGGCGGCTTGCCGTGCGACAGGAGCCAATTGAGGCGGGCGCCGACCAGCATGACGACGTCGGCGTTCTTGAGCGCGAAGGAGCGTGCCGCGGCGGCTGATTGCGCATGGTCGTCGGGCAGCAGGCCCTTGGCCATCGACATCGGCAGATACGGGATACCGGTCTTTTCGATGAACGCGCGGATGTCCTTGTCCGCCTGCGCGTAAGCCGCGCCTTTGCCGAGCAGGATGAGCGGCTTTTCGGCCTTGCTCAGCAGGTTAAGCGCGCGGGTGATCGATTCCGGCGACGGAATCGAAGCGGGCGAGGGGTCGACCACCTTGAACAGCGACTTCTTCGCGGCCGACAGCTCGAGCGTCGAGCCCAGCACCGCCGAGGGCAGGTCGAGATAGACGCCGCCCGGCCGGCCCGACGACGCGGCGTGGATCGCGCGCGCAATGCCGACGCCGATGTCTTCGATCCGGTTGACGCGATAGGACGCTTTGGCGAACGGCTTGGCCGCCGCCATCTGGTCCATTTCCTCGTAGTCGCCCTGCTCGAGATCGACGATGTGGCGCTCGCTCGAGCCGCTGATCAGCACCATCGGGAAGCAGTTGGTGGTGGCGTTGGCGAGGGCAACGAGGCCGTTGAGGAAGCCCGGCGCGGAAACCGTCATGCAGATGCCCGGCTTCTGGGTGAGGAAGCCGGCGATCGCGGCGGCGTTGCCGGCGCTCTGCTCGTGCCGGAAACCGTAGACCCGCATGCCATCGGTGTGCGCCAGGCGCAACAGGTCGGTGATCGGAATGCCGGCGACCGTGTAGATCGTGTCGACGCTGTTGAGTTTGAG
>JBOHLS010000078.1:0-1595 GCA_050729835.1 Allostellaceae bacterium
GGCACCGACCTCCCTATCCGCGGCAACGTACACAGACAGCCAGGTCAACCTGACGTGGACGAACCCAGCGGGAACGTTGGTGAACGACACGGTGTATGTGTATGCGTCGGACTGCTCGACGCTGATCACGAGCTACTCGGTCGGAGTGAGCACGAGCTACTCGGTGACGGGACTGGCGGCGGGGACGGGGTACTGCTTCACGGTGAGCGCATGGACGAACGGCGGGGAGTCGAGTCCGAGCGCGAGTTCGAGCGCGACGACGTACAACGCGCCGCCCTCGGCACCGACCTCCCTATCCGCGGCAACGTACACAGACAGCCAGGTCAACCTGACGTGGACGAACCCAGCGGGAACGTTGGTGAACGACACGGTGTATGTGTATGCGTCGGACTGCTCGACACTGATCACAAGCTACTCGGTCGGAGTGAGCACGAGCTACTCAGTGACGGGGCTGGCGGCGGGGACGGGGTACTGCTTCACGGTGAGCGCATGGACGAACGGCGGGGAGTCGAGTCCGAGCGCGTCCGCCAGTGCAACCACCTACAACAGTCCGCCGAGCGCACCGACGAGCCTGGTGGCGACGACGTACACGGACAGCCAGATCAATCTGACGTGGACGAACCCAGCGGGAACGTTGGTGAACGACACGGTGTATGTGTATGCGTCGGACTGCTCGACGCTGATCACGAGCTACTCGGTCGGAGTGAGCACGAGCTACTCGGTGACGGGACTGGCGGCGGGGACGGGGTACTGCTTCACGGTGAGCGCATGGACGAACGGCGGGGAGTCGAGTCCGAGCGCGAGTTCGAGCGCGACGACGTACAACGCGCCGCCCTCGGCACCGACCTCCCTATCCGCGGCAACGTACACAGACAGCCAGGTCAACCTGACGTGGACGAACCCAGCGGGAACGTTGGTGAACGACACGGTGTATGTGTATGCGTCGGACTGCTCGACGCTGATCGGGTCGTACTCGGTCGGAGTGAGCACGAGCTACTCGGTGACGGGACTGGCGGCGGGGACGGGGTACTGCTTCACGGTGAGCGCATGGACGAACGGCGGGGAGTCGAGCCCGAGCGCACCTGAGTCGGCGACTACCTTCAACCCGCCTCCGCTAGCCCCTGGTGACCTAACCGCGACACCAGTGTCCGTGAGCCAGGTTTCACTGACCTGGACGAACCCAACTGGATACCTCGCGTTTGGGGGAGCCGACTTGCCAGGCGGTGCGAGTCTAGTCAACAATACCATCTACGTCTATCTTGGGTCAGCTTGCACGGGGTCGCCCATTGCTACCTATTCCGTCGGAGTGGTTACGAGTCACTTGGTCGGCGGGCTCGTCGGCGGAGCAGAGTACTGCTTCACGGTCACCGCGTGGACGAACGGGGGCCAATCGATTCCCAGCTCAGCGGCCACCGCGACCACCCCAAGCGCGACGTTCTCCGTGACGTTCACGGAGACCGGGATCACGCTGGGCGGAGGGGTAGAGTGGAACGTCACGTTGAACGGAGTGACGCACAGCTCGGCCACGAGCACGATCACGTTCCCAGGTCAGGCGAACGGGACCTACGACTACAGCGTGAACTCACCGGGCTGGC
>JBOHLS010000079.1:0-1578 GCA_050729835.1 Allostellaceae bacterium
AGAGGTGGCTCGGTTTTTTCGGACACGACGATAAGTGGACGGACTGCTGTACATTCCCCCTGTGGAAGGAGCAGATCCGATGCGAAGACCGAGACGAAACCATTCCCCGACGTACAAGGCGCGCGTAGCGCTGGATTGTTTGCGGGGTGAGAAGACCGTGGCCGAGCTAGCCAAGCAGTATGAGCTGCACCCGAACCAGGTGACCGCTTGGAAGAACGAGCTTCTGCAGCGAGCCGGAGAGGTCTTCGGCGCAAGCGCTGCCGAGGGAGCCCTCGATGCCGAGAAGGTGCACGAGCTGCACGCCAAGATCGGCGAGCTCGCGGTGGAACGCGATTTTTTAGCGCAGGCGCTCGGTCGCTTCCCCGGACCGAGCGGACGGAAATGATCGACGGGGGCGGGAAGCTGTCCGTGAAGCGGCAATGCGAGCTTCTGGGTCTGAACCGGACCGGCGTGTACTACACGCCGCGTCCGGTACCGGAGGCAGATCTGCAGTTGATGCGTCGGATCGACGAGCTGCATCTGCGCTGGCCGTTCTACGGTGCGCGGCGCCTCGCCCGCGAACTTGCCAAGGAAGGCTTCGATGTCGGGCGGCTGCACGTCGCGACGCTCATGCGACGCATGGGCATCGAGGCGCGCTACCGCAAGCCGCGCACGAGCATCCCCTCGCGCGAGGGCTCGATCTATCCGTACCTGCTCGGCGGGCTCTCGATCGAGCGGCCGAACCAAGCCTGGAGCACCGACATTACGTACATCCCGATGGCACACGGATTTCTGTACCTGATGGCGATCCTGGACATTGCCAGCCGCAAGGTGCTCGCCTGGCGGCTCTCGAACACGCTCACCACCGACTTCTGCCTCGCGGCGCTCGAGGAGGCGCTCGCGCGTTACGGCGTGCCTGAGATTTTCAACAGCGATCAGGGCTCGCAGTTCACTTCCGAGGATTGGCTCGAGCGGCTCAAAGCCACCGGTTGCCGCATCAGCATGGATGGCAAGGGCCGCTGGGTCGACAATGTGTTCGTTGAGAGGCTGTGGCGCTCGGTGAAATACGAAGAGGTCTATCTGTACGGCTACCGGGACGGACGCGAGGCGCGGCAACGGCTGACCGAGTACTTCGATTTCTACAACCGCAGGCGCGGGCATCAATCCCACGACTATCGCACGCCCGATGAGGTGTACTTCGCCGGCCGCGGCGAGTCGCTGGCGGTTGCGGCCTGAGGAATCGCGATGCGCGCTCGAAGCCGCAGAGATCGAATTCGGGGGGATACCATGGTAGCGGGTACCCCCGAGATCTCCGCCTGTAGGGCTTCGTATGCGGTCGCGTTCTCGGGCGCGAGCCAAAAAAGTGGAACTTCCGCTCCAAAAGCGCCTCGTGCGCTGAAACGCTTGCGTCCAGATCGAGCGAGGACTTCTGCCGCCTTCGGCGTCAGACTGCGCGACGCCTTCGGCGCTGACAGGAGAAGAAGCGATAGAGATCGCATTCATGAGTTGAAGAGAAGATCGTCAACGTGTTTAATCAACGCTGCAGATCCTTCCACTTATCGGCTCGGAAAATCTGTCCGAACGACCCGGGCCACCGCT
>JBOHLS010000080.1:0-1576 GCA_050729835.1 Allostellaceae bacterium
ACGCGATGCTGCGCATCCTCTTCAGCCGGCTGGGGCAACCGCACATCGGCTCGCCCAACGCGTTCTCCTTCAACGTCGCCTCGGTCCAGGCGAGCGGTGCGATCACGGTCGAACGAGAGTCGCTGCAGCCGCACGTCCGGGCGTTCGTGGACCGGGCGGTCACCTTCACGACCTGTCCCGAGTGCGGCGGCGCCCGGCTCAGCGAGGCGGCCCGGTCGTCGCGGATCGGCGGGATCAACATCGCCGATGCGTGCGCGATGCAGATCAGCGACCTGGCCGAATGGGTCCGCGGCGGCGGCGAGCCCTCGGTGGCGCCGCTGCTCGCGGCGCTGCAGCAGATTCTCGACTCGTTCGCGGAGATCGGGCTGGGCTACCTCTCGCTCGACCGGCCGTCGGGCACGCTGTCGGGCGGCGAGGCGCAGCGCGTCAAGATGATCCGCCACCTCGGCTCCTCGCTCACCGACGTCACCTACGTCTTCGACGAGCCCACCACGGGCCTGCACCCCCATGACATCCAGCGGATGAACGAGCTGCTGCTGCGGCTGCGGGACAAGGGCAACACGGTGCTCGTCGTGGAGCACGAGCCGGAGACGATCGCGATCGCCGACCACGTCGTCGACCTCGGCCCCGGCGCCGGCACTGCGGGCGGCGCCGTCTGCTTCGAGGGCACCGTCGAGGGGCTGAGGGCCAGCGGCACCCTCACCGGCCGCCATCTCGGCGACCGGGCCGCCCTCAAGGAGAGGTTGCGGACGCCCGCCGGCACGCTGGAGATCCGCGGCGCGATGGCGCACAACCTGCGCGACGTCGACGTCGACATCCCGCTCGGGGTGCTGGTCGTCGTCACCGGCGTCGCCGGCTCCGGCAAGAGCTCGCTCGTGCACGGGTCGATCCCCGCCGGCGCGGGTGTGGTGTCGATGGACCAGGGCGCGATCCGCGGCTCGCGACGGAGCAACCCGGCGACGTACACCGGACTGCTCGACCCGATCCGCAAGGCGTTCGCGAAGGCCAACGGCGTGAAGCCGGCGCTGTTCAGCGCCAACTCCGAGGGCGCCTGCCCCAACTGCAACGGCGCCGGCGTCATCTACACCGACCTGGCGATGATGGCCGGCGTCGCCACCACCTGCGAGGAGTGCGAGGGGAAGCGGTTCGAGGCATCGGTGCTTGACCACCACCTCGGCGGCCGCGACATCAGCGAGGTGCTCGCGATGTCGGTGACCGAGGCCGGAGAGTTCTTCGGCGCCGGCGAGGCGCGCACGCCGGCCGCGCACGCCATCCTCGGCCGGCTCGCCGACGTCGGGCTCGGCTACCTCAGCCTCGGCCAGCCGCTCACGACGCTGTCCGGCGGCGAGCGGCAGCGGCTCAAGCTGGCCACCCACATGGCCGAGAAGGGCGGCGTCTACGTCCTGGACGAGCCGACCACCGGCCTCCACCTCGCCGACGTCGAGCAGTTGCTCGGCCTGCTCGACCGGCTCGTCGACTCCGGCAAGTCGGTCATCGTCATCGAGCACCACCAGGCGGTCATGGCGCACGCCGACTGGATCATCGACCTCGGCCCCGGCGCCGGCCACGACGGCGG
>JBOHLS010000081.1:0-1559 GCA_050729835.1 Allostellaceae bacterium
ATTCCCCTCACCCGCTCCACCTAGTACATCCCGCCGGAAGTCCCAACCCGTTCGGTCCCGTCAGGTGACGAGCGGCCTGCCGTTCATGGTCCAGCGGAAGGGTTTGGCCATGGTCTGGTTGAAGTAGGCGATGAACGCCTCGATCCTCTGCTTGAGGTGCGCCTTGGAGGTGAAGCTGCCACGGCGCAGCAGCTTGCGCACCAGGATCGAGAACCAGATCTCGATCTGATTGATCCACGATGCATGCTTCGGCGTGAAGTGGAACACGATACGGTGGCTGGCATCGCGCAGGAACGCTTCGCGGGTCGCCATCGAGGCCAACACGCCGGATTTGCTCTTCTCGCCCAGATCGTCGGTGATGCCGCTCAGCCGCGCCACCAGCCGGACCACGCCCTCCGAGAGGTGCGTGTTGAGGTTGTCGCAGACCATGTGCCAGGTCGTGCTTGGGGCGGCACTGGCGAACAGGGTTCCCAGGAACGACACGAAGTCTGCTTCGGTGCGGCTGTCGCCGACCACCCCGCGCACCGTGCCGGTGGCGACATCGAACGCCGCGATCAGCGCCTGTGTGCCATGCCGGACATACTCGAACTCGCGCCGCTCGACGTGGCCGGACTTCATCGCAAGGGTTGGCGCGGCGCGTTGCAGCGCCTGAATGCCTGTCATTTCGTCGATCGACACGGTCTGCACGCCTTGTTCGGCGGCTTCCGGCGCCGCCTGATAGACCGCGCAGATCCCGGCGCACTTGTCCTCGAAATCGGGATCAGGCTTCGGCGTCAGCCAGTAGCGGCTGCGATGCGGCTTGAGGTCGGCACCTTTTAAAAAAGCGCCCGATCGAGCCGTGCGAGATACTCTCCACGATGCCTCGCTTCACCGCCTGCCGGGCCAGTTCGCTCTGCGACCAGTGGCTGATCGGCACGTCCAGCCGCTCGGGGGCCTCGCAGGCCAGCGCCATGATCTGGCAGATTTGCTCCGGCGTGAAGGTCGCCGGCGCGCCGCAGCGGGCGGCGTCGCTCAATCGCGCGGCGACATCCGCCGTGGCGGCCGCCGCTTCCCAGCGGCGCCGCCAATGGCGCACCGTCTTGCGCCACACGCCCAGCGCTGCGGCGCTTTCGCCCATCCCTTGGCCGGCGGCGGAAAGCAGGATGATGCGAGCCCGCTCGGCCAGCTTCTGCGGGGTGGAATGCGCCGCGACCAGACGCTTCAGGTCGCGTTCCTGCTCCGGCGACAGTTCGATCGGCGGCGCCTTGGGTGCCGGCACGGTTCCCTCCATTGTAACCGCGACGCTTGTGCCAAAGCGAATCGAGGGCCGACTCGCGTTAATCTCCGCTGCGCCACGATTGATCCGCGACTGTTGCCGTTCAGACTCACCCAGGCCCCATTGGGAGTCGCCAGTTCCGGCGGGGTGTACTAGTGTGCCGATGCTGACACTTGGTGCTCATCGAGAGGCATCCATGGTCGGCACACCGGCCTTTATTTGCACACCGGCCTTTATTTTCAGTGGCCTGCTGATCCCCTTACGTTGGTTGCCATGGGCAACAAACGTAAGCAGCAGGACACTC
>JBOHLS010000082.1:0-1552 GCA_050729835.1 Allostellaceae bacterium
AAAAACTATCTTGGCGCTGCGCGCCCCCTGTGGGGATAGAAACGGGGTAGTCTGCGCCCGGAAGGGAGCGGCCGTTACGATTTTGGTGGCATGTAACCCCGTCAAAAAACCTGGTCCATGGGCTGTTGCGCGCTTGAGAGTGGCGACGCCATCCGGCGATCCCGTTTAGGAATCTGATCAATAGCGCAGCCCAGCCCTTCCGCTGTCGTCGACAGGAGGATTGGATATGAACCGGAAGAGGTCAAAACCAAAGAGCGACCACACGATGCCGATGGTCCACCCGAACGCGGCCGCCATCGATATCGGGGCGACGATGCACATGGCTGCAGTAAGAGCAGATCGCTCGCCTGAGCCAGTGCGCAGCTTCGGGACCTTCACAACCGATCTGCATCGGCTGGTGGATTGGTTTACAGAATGTGGCGTCGAGACAGTCGTTATGGAGTCGACCAGCGTCTACTGGATTCCGATTTTCGAACTCCTCGACGCCCGTGGTTTTGCTGTGTTCGTCGTCAATGCGCGCGATGCCAAGCACGTGCCCGGACGCAAGACCGATGTCGGCGATGCGCAGTGGCTGCAGCGGCTTCATTCTTACGGTCTGTTGCGTGCCAGCTTTCGGCCCAAAGGCCAGATCGCCGAGCTGCGTGCATACGTGCGTCAGCGCGAGCGTCTGCTCGATTATGCGGCCTCCCACATCCAGCACATGCAGAAGGCGCTGACAGAGATGAACCTTCAGCTCCACCACGTCGTCGCCGACGTCACCGGCTCGACTGGTCTGCGGATCATCCGCGCAATACTCGCCGGCGAACGTGACCCCAAGGGGCTGGCGCACTTGCGCGATTATCGGTGCCACGCTGGTGCTGAGACGATCGAGAAGGCGCTCACCGGTAACTACCGCGCCGAACACCTGTTCGCGTTGGAGCAGGCACTCTCACTGTACAACGCTTACAAAGAAAAGGCGTCTGCCTGCGACGCCAGGATCGAAGCTGTGTTGAAGGAACTGAGCATCAGTCGTGGTCTCATCGCAGGTCCGTTGCCGTCGCCACGTCGACGCCTACACGGGAAAGCGAACGGGCCGGACTTCGATGTCCGCGCGGCGCTTTTTAAACTGCTTGGCAAGGATCTTACCCAAATCGATGGCCTCGGCTCTTACCTCTCGCTCAAGCTGATCGCTGAGTGTGGCGACGACCTCTCCGCCTGGCCGAGCGCAAAGCACTTTACCTCCTGGCTATGCCTGGCGCCGAGCAACAAGATCTCCGGCGGCAAGGTGCTCTCGTCACGAACACGCCGCTGTGGGAGCCGGGCCTCGGCGCTTCTGCGGCTTGCTGCCGTTACTGTCGGACGGACCGACACCGCGCTCGGCGCCTTCTACAGGCGGCTCTCGGCACGTATCGGCAAGGCAAAGGCGGTGACCGCCACTGCGCGCAAGATCGCAGTCCTTTTCTACAACGCCGTGCGTCACGGGATGGAGTACGTCGACCCCGGCGCATCGTTCTACGAGACACGCTACCGCACGCGGATAATCAACAATTTGCATCGGCGCGCCAAGGCATTC
>JBOHLS010000083.1:0-1528 GCA_050729835.1 Allostellaceae bacterium
CGTTCGGTCGCCACCCGCCCCGGTGCGAGCCCGAGCGTCCCTGAGGCGATGACGAACGGCCGGCCAGAACCCGCCAGCGTCTCGCCGAAGGTCTCGACGGCGCGGCGATCCGCGTCGGCCGCGCCCTGGAAGCCCCCAGAGAAGGCGATGTCGTGCTTGAACGCGAGGTGGATCACGCCGTCCGACGCGGCCGCTGCGCGGCGCAGGCCGTCGAGGTCATCAAGGGTGCCGCGATGCGCCTGCGCCCCGGCGGCGGCGAGGGCCGCGGCCGAGGCCTCCGAGCGGGCGAGCCCGGTGACCCGATGGCCCGCGCCGATGAGCTCGGGAACGACGGCGGAGCCGATCCAGCCGGACGCGCCGGTGACGAATACATGCATGAGAAAACCTCCAGGTAAGTCGGCCGTCCTCGGCGCAGAACGTGCGCGGGGACCCGATCGATGTCAGTCACTGTCGTCAGCATAGCAAGGATGTCAGCATAGCAAGGATGTCAGCCACTGTCATCACCTATGATCGGAGCATGGGTCGATGGGAGCCGAACGCGCGCGGCCGGCTCGAGCAGGCGGCACTGGAGCTCTACGTCGAGCGCGGGTTCGAGCAGACCACGGTGGCGGCGATCGCCAACCGGGCGGGGCTCACGGAGCGGACGTTCTTCCGGCACTTCGCCGACAAGCGCGAGGTGCTGTTCTGGGGCGCGGGCGCACTGCAGGAGCTGCTGGTGAGCACCGTCGCCAGCGCGCCTGATTCCGCGCCGCCGATCGCCGCGGTCGCCGCGGCCCTGGAGGTCGCAGGCGCCGCCCTGCAGGAGGGCGGCGAAAGGGCCCGGCGGCGCCAGGTCGTCATCGCCGCGAACCCGGAACTCCAAGAACGCGAGCTGATCAAGCTCGCCTCGCTCGCCTCGGCGATGGCCGGCGCACTGCGCCGGCGCCGCGTCAGCGACCCAGCCGCGAGCCTGACCGCCGAGGCCGGGATCGCTGTCTTCAAGGTCGCGTTCGGACGCTGGATCAGCGACACCGGCCAGCGCGACTTGCCGCGACTCATCCGGGAGTCGCTCGACGAGCTCAAGGCCGTGACCGCGGGCAAATGATCACCGGACCCGGCGGCTTCCCCGGGGAGCCGCCCGATCGTCATCCTCGAGACTGATGCGCTAATCGGGTGCGCTGATTACGGTCAGTGCTGTGGCTAGGGATTATCTGGCGGGGGGTCCGTCGCCGGGACCCCTTCCCGCCGCGCTCAGCCAGCGTCAGCGGCTGTCCATGGTCGTGCTCGCCGCGTGCGCCGCCCTGGCCGCGCTGGCCCTGGCGGCCGGGCCGTACCCGCATGAGCCGGGGCCGCGGCTCCTCCTCGCGTTCGTGGTGTGCGGCCCGATCGCGGGTTTGCGACGCTGGCCGTTGCCGGTGCTGGCGGCCGCGACCGCCACTAATGCACTGGTCATGGCGACAGGCAACGCCTCGTTGCCGTTCGGCATCCTGCTCGGGCTCGCGTCGTACTTCGCCGCCTCGCGCCTGCCGAGGAGGGTGTCCATCCCGGC
>JBOHLS010000084.1:0-1479 GCA_050729835.1 Allostellaceae bacterium
CCGCCCGTCCCTCACCTCCTCTTCTTCCCGCTTCCCGGGGACCTCCCGAAACCCCCGTCGCCCCCGGCATCTCTCCAGAAGCCCGGGGACGTACCCCTCCTTCTTCCGCCTCCTCGGGTCCTGTAGGCCCAACTCCACCTTCAGTTCCCTCAGCCGGTCCTTGCCCGGGTTCCCCCGCAGTTCCTGAAGCCGCTCGTTCCGCCCCAGCCGATCCAGCTCCTTCTCCTCGGGATCCACGACCAAGGCGAGACGGAGTTGCTTCTGCTCCAACATCGATCCGGTCCAAGCCCGGGCATACAGCCTCTCTCCCGACGGGCGCACCACGAGGTTCTCGGGCTGCTCCAGCTCCTTCTCGTCCCACTTCCCCAGGGCCTCCCACCAGTCGGGCCCCCCGTCCCGCACCATCCCGAGCTGATGGTACCTCGCCTTCCGGACCCGGGCGATGTTGTCGGCCGAGACCATCCCCCGGTCCATGACCAGCGTCACCCCCTTCACCTCCGCGCCTTCCAACCGCCCTACCGTCTCCTCGGGACTGAGCATGTCGCTGCGGGACCCCACGATGGGATGGAGCTGCACCGGATGGTGGTGGACCCGGGAGGAGACAAGGCCGAACCCCACCACCCGTCGGAGCGACCGGTCCGATGCGTGGCCCATCTCGGCGTACGGCTGGGTGTTCCCGTAGTAGCGGACCTTGGTGATGTCGAAGTCGTAGTAGTAGCCCGCGGGTTCCCGGGTCTCGGCCCGCCAGGCCCGGGTGAGTTCGTCCTGGAGGGCCATGCCCCTCTCCACCTTCGTCCCGGTCTTGCTCCGATGGCAGAGGGCGTCGAGGACATCCTCGAACGTCCCCTTGCGCAGCCCCTTCGTGTCCCACTTCTCCCACCGAGGGATCGGGCTCTCCTGGATCCACTCGGGGACGTGCCGGAGGGCGAGACGGTGGACGACCTGGTTGAGTCCCAGGCCCAGGAAGGCCTGGGCCAGGGGGAGCGGTACCTCGAGTTGGGATCGGGTGCGCTCTACGACCGAGAGTTCCCTCGCCCCGGCGTAGAAGGACGAGAGGGGCCCGACCGGGAAGGCGGAGTGAACGCTCTCGACGCGGGGGTGAACCGGCTCGAGGAGGTTCTTGTTCTTGTCGCAGAGACCGAGGTAGCGCAGGGTCCGCTGTCGGGTCCTCTTCTGCTTCGAGTCCCAGAAGGATTCCTTCTCGTAGAGGTAGTACCGGTCCCCCACATGGACCTTGTTGGTGTAAGACATGCCACTGACATAAGTGGCATGTCGGTATAAGCCAGTTGCGGTAGGGCAGAACGCCCGCCGTCGGAGAAATGGTGAAAAGGAGTACCTGCCACTCAAACGGGGGGCTGTTCAGGAAGTAGATAAGGGTGCGTTCAATAGTGAACGCAATCGTCTGAGGCGCCTCAACAATGTCCGTGGTGATCGTGGTCTTCCGACTCCCGCCGAAGGTGCCGAACCTCGTGGCGACGA
>JBOHLS010000085.1:0-1405 GCA_050729835.1 Allostellaceae bacterium
TCGGGCATTACCAAGGCCTGCTTCTACGAGCCGCAGGTCAATCGAACCTACGCGGAAATGGCGGCGCATTACGGCACCGCCATCGTCCCGGCGCGGCCTTATCGGCCGCGTGACAAGGCCAAGGTCGAGGTGGCGGTTCAAATTGCGACCCGCTTCATCATCGCCAAGCTGCGCAATCGACAGTTCTTCTCGCTCTCTGCCGTGAACGCGGCCATCGCCGAGCTGACGGCGCAGATCAACAATCGCGTGTCGCGGCATCTCGGCGCCAGCCGCCGCGCATTGTTCGAGGAACTGGAGCGTTCGGCCCTCAAGCCGCTGCCGGCCGAGCCCTACGTCTTTGCCGAGTGGAAGGAATGCAGGGTCGGGCTCGATTATCACGTCGAGATTGACAAGCACTATTACTCGGTGCCGCACCAGCTGCTGCGCGAGAAGGTGTGGGCGCGCATCACCGCGCGCACGATCGAGGTCTTCCACCACGGCAACCGGGTTGCCGCGCATGTGCGCTCATCGTCGAACCGCAAGCACACGACGGTGCGCGACCACATGCCGTCGAGCCACCGGCGCTATGCCGACTGGACACCGGAGCGTCTGCGCCGGCAGGCCGGTGAGATTGGACGCAATACCTCAGCACTGGTCGAGATCATCCTGCGAGAGCGCGCGCACCCCGAGCAAGGCTTCCGCGCCTGCGTCGGAATCCTGCGGCTCGCCAAGACCTATGGCCGTGAACGGCTCGAAGCTGCGTGCGACCGCGCGCTCAATATCGGGGCGCGCTCCTACAGTTCGGTCAATTCGATCCTCAAAAACAACCTCGATCGCCGAAGGCCTGCCATGCCCGCGGACGGGCCGGCGATAACGCACGACAACATCCGCGGCCCCACCTACTTCCATTGAGGAGATGACAAACCATGCTCATCCATCCCACCCTCGACCAGCTGCGGGCGCTCAAGCTCGACGGCATGGCGCAGGCCTTCGTCGAGCTCGAAGCGCAGGAGGATGTCCGCACTCTCGCGCACGCCGAATGGCTGGCGCTGTTGCTCGACCGCGAGGCAGCCGACCGCAACACCAGGCGCTTCCAGACCCGACTGCGGTCCGCCCGGCTGCGTCACAGCCAAGCCGCGATCGAGGATGTCGACTACCGCACGCCGCGTCGGCTCGACAAAGCGCTGTTCCAGCAGTTGGCCACCTCTCGCTGGGTCGCCGAGCACCGCGGGTTGCTGGTCACCGGTCCCTGCGGCGTCGGCAAATCGTGGTTGTCCTGTGCGCTGGCCCAGAAGGCTTGCCGCGACGGCTACACTGTCCATTACGCGCGCGTGCCGCGCCTGTTCGCCGATCTCGACCTCGCCCACGGTGACGGTCGCTTCACCCGACTGTTCCGCATGCTGGTCAAGGTCGATCTCCTCGTCCT
>JBOHLS010000086.1:0-1400 GCA_050729835.1 Allostellaceae bacterium
GTGGGTAAGTAGCCCGGTGCCGTGGACCGCCACGAGTCAGGCGGCGCCGGGCTACTTATCCACAGCGGTGGTCATCGTGAATCGCCGGTAGGGTTTGGTTGGAACCGTTCAACCGAACCGAGGATCCAACGATGACCGACGAGATGATGGCCCTCTGCGCCCTGCTGGAGAAGAGTTCCGACGCCGATCTGCTGCGCGAGATGATCGGTTTTACCGCGCACCGCCTGATGGAGCTTGAGGTCGCCGGCCTGACCGGCGCCGGGCACGGCGAGCGCAGCACCGATCGCATCAACTGGCGCAACGGCTACCGCGAGCGCGACTGGGAAACCCGCGCCGGCACGGTCGAGCTGCGCATCCCCAAGCTGCGCAAGGGCAGCTACTTCCCGGTCTTTCTCGAGCCCCGCCGGATGGCCGAGAAGGCGCTGACGGCAGTGATTCAGGAAGCCTACATCCAGGGCGTCTCGACCCGCTCGGTCGACGCGCTGGTGCAGGCGATGGGCATGAGCGGCATCTCGAAGAGCCAGGTGTCGCGGCTGTGCGAGGAGATCGACGGCAAAATCGCCGCCTTTCTCGACCGGCCGCTGGAAGGCGACTGGCCCTACCTGTGGCTCGACGCGACCTACCTGCGCTGCCGCACCGGCGGGCGCATCGTCTCGACCGCAGTGATCGTCGCGGTCGCCGTCAATAGCGACGGCCGGCGCGAGGTGTTGGGCATGGATATCGGTCCCTCGGAGGCCGAGACGTTCTGGACCGAGTTCCTGCGCAAGCTGGGCCGCCGCGGCCTGCGCGGCGTCAGGCTCGTCGTTTCGGACGCGCATGAAGGGCTGAAGGCGGCCGTCGCCAAGGTATTGCACGCCTCCTGGCAACGCTGCCGCGTGCACTTCATGCGCAACGTGCTGGCGCATGCCGGCAAGAGCGGGCGGCGGGTGGTCGCTGCGTTCATCGGCACCGCTTTCGCCCAGGAGGACGCCGAGACCGCGCGCGTTCAGTGGCGCCAGGTCGCCGACCAATTGCGGCCCAAACTGCCCAAGCTCGCCGCACTGATGGACGAGGCCGAAGCCGATGTGCTGACCTATATGAGCTTCCCCAAGGACCACCGGCCAAAGCTCCATTCGACCAACCCGCTCGAACGGCTGAACGGCGAGATCAAGCGCCGTACCGAGGTCGTCGGCATCTTCCCCAACGAGGCCGCCATCACCCGCCTGGTCGGCGCCATTCTCTTGGAACAGAACGACGAATGGGCGGTGCAGCGGGCCCGCTACATGACCCTGGAAACCATCGGCCCGTTGAGCGACGATCCCATCGTCAAGCTGCCCGCCGCGACCGCCTGACACTGCCGGCCAACCCCGCCGGCGAGCGCGATGCCATGCCGCTCTTACACCACGCCATGGGACACGATC
>JBOHLS010000087.1:0-1349 GCA_050729835.1 Allostellaceae bacterium
GCTCCTTCGTCGTGGCCGGCGAACAGTGAGTTCTTGCGATTCAAAACCAGGGGACGGATCAGATTTTCGACTGGGTTGGAGTCCATTTCGACTCGGCCGTCATCGAGATAGACGCAGAGCCCTTGCCAATGGTTGGCCAGGTAGGCGAGTGCCCGGCCCATATTGGACTTGGGCGACAGCCGCTCGCGCTGGAGGCGAACAAAGGCTTCGAGATCGGCCAGTAGCGGTTTGGCGCGTTGCTGGCGGACGATGCGGCGCTGGTCGGGGAACGTGCCACGGATTTGCTTCTCGATGGCGTAGAGACCGGCAATGCGCTGCAGGATCTCGTCGCCGATAGGCGAGCCGGCTTCCGGGATCGCCTTGATCACTTCGCGCCGGCCGTGGCTCCAACAATAGGCAAGGCGCAATGGAGAGCCGCCCTGGCGGTCGGCCTTTTGCAGCCGATTGTAGCCGGCAAAACCGTCGACCTGCAGCACGCCGTCAAAACCGGCGAGCATCTCTTGCGCATGCATGCCGGCGCGTCCGGGCGCGTAGCGAAACACCACACCCGGCGGTTCGGGACCGCCGAAAGGACGATCGTCGCGTGCCAATGCCCACAGGTAGCCGGTTTTGGTTTTGCCTCGTCCTGGATCGAGGACCGGAGCAGTGGTCTCGTCCATGAACAGCTTACCGGAGCGTTTGAGCAACTCGGCCATCCGCTCGACGATGGGCGCCAGATGAAAAGCGGCGCGCCCGACCCAATCGGCCAAGGTCGAGCGTTCGATCATAACGCCGTTGCGGGCGAAAACCTGAGCTTGGCGGTAGAGCGGCAAATGCTCGGAATACTTGGACACGATCACCTGGGCGATCAGCGCCTCGGTCGGCAGCCCGGCCTCGATCAGGTGTGCCGGCGCCGGGGCCTGGGTTACGCCGGCGCGTCCCTTCGGGCAGGCATAACGCGGCCGGACGGTGACGATCACCCGAAACTGGGCCGGCGTGATGTCGAGCCGTTCGCTGCGATCTTCGCCGATCTTGACCATGCTCCCGCAGCCACAAGGGCAAACGATGCTCGCCGGTTCGATCACCCGCTCGACGCGCGGCAGCTCTTTGGGCAGGGCGCGGGAACGGCGTTGCGGATGTTGGACATTGGTCTGATCGGCGGTCTCGTCAGGTGTCCCGGCGCGACTTCCGACGGATTCCTGGACTTCTGCGATCGCGATCTCGATGTCCTCGAAGGCCAGCTGCTGTTGATCCGGATCGAGCTTCTCCGATCGCGGCCCAAACCTTGCCCGGCGCAGTTCGTGCACCAGGTACTCAAGCCGCGCTTTGGCTTCTTTGAGAACGGCGTTCTCGGCCGCAAGATCGAAGTT
>JBOHLS010000088.1:0-1332 GCA_050729835.1 Allostellaceae bacterium
GGCCCGGCGGGCGGGCGGCGCCGGGGTCAGCGGCCGGGGTCGGCGGGGCATGGCCGGCGCCGGCATGAGCACCTGGAGGCCGAGGAGCAGGTCCATGACCTGCCGGAAGACCAGCGGCGCTGCCCGCGGTGCGGCCGGGCCTATGAGCCGCTGGGGGAGGATGCCGTCGAGCAGGTGTCCTGGCGGATCCGGGTCTGGCGTATTGTGCACCGGCGGCGCAAGTACGCCCGGGGCTGCCGGTGCCCGGTGCCGGCGGTGGTGACCGCGCCGGGCCCGGCCAAGCTGATCGGCAGGGGGCTGTTCACCACGGAGTTCTGCGTGAACCTGCTGATCGCCAAGTACCAGCCGGGGTCGCCAACCGGGTGATCGCGATGCTGGCGATGCAGGGCCTGGAGGTGGCGCCGGGCACGCTGGCCGGGGTGGCCCGGCGGCTGGACGGGCTGCTGGCGCCGCTGGCGGCGGCGATCGCGGCGCGGAACGCGGCCGCCGGGCACGCCCACGCTGATGAGACGTCCTGGCGGGTGTTCGGGCAGCCCGCCGGCTGCGGCGGGCGCCGCTGGCGGAAAAGGACGTGGGCACGCCTGGACCATCCTGGGCACCGCCAAGATGGCCGGGCACAACCCCCGCGCCTGCCTTCAGGCCTACCTGGACGCCTGCGCCGCCAACGGCGGCAAGCCCCCCGCCGGGCAGGCCCTGGAGGCCCTGCTGCCCTGGACCATCACCCTGCCAGGCGGGCCCGCCCGGAACCCGGACGCAAAAGGCAGGCCGCCGTGACCGAGCCCGCCGCGCCGTCCCGCCACGCCCCGGCCCGCTACTGCGGCCGGGACTTCACCCCCGCCGAGCTGGAGGAGATCCGCTGCCTGGCGGCGGCGCTGCCCACCCGCGCCGCGATCTCCCGCACCGTCTGCGACGCCCTCGGCTGGCACACCCCGGACGGGCGGCGCAAGGACATGACCGCCCGCGTCGCCCTGAACCGGATGGCCGCCGGCCAGCTGATCACCCTGCCGCCGCCCCGTAACGGCAACGGCAACGGCCGCCACCCCCGGCACGGGCACCCCGGCCAGCTCGCCCTGCCGCTGCCGGCGCACGCCGCCGCCACCCTGGCCGATCTGGGCCCGGTCACCATCAGAGTCGTCGACGGCCGCGCCGCCTCCCGGCAGTGGAACCAGCTCATCCGCGACCACCACTACCTCGGCTACACCCCCCTGGCCGGCGCCCAGATCCGCTACCTCGCCGCCACCCCCGCCGCCGGGCAGATCGCCGCCCTCGCCTTCGCCGCCAGCGCCTGGAAATGCGCCCCCCGCGACACCTTCATCGGCCAGGACCCCGCCA
>JBOHLS010000089.1:0-1284 GCA_050729835.1 Allostellaceae bacterium
CCGGAAGGCGACCCAGTTCCGGAGGGTCTCGGCGCCTTGGCGGGGGGTGGCGTTCAGGTACTCCAGCCAGGAACCGCCCGGGCCGCGCAGGGCCACCGAGACGGCGCCGGCGTCGCCGGTGACCCGGCGCAGCGCCGGCGGGTAGGACAGCACCGCGGCGCCGCCCGGCAGGGCCAGGCTGGGCCATCCGGCCGGGGCCGCGGCCGCGGCCAGGCGGGGGAACGCCGAGGCCGGCGACGCGTCACCGGAGCGGCCGGGCCGCGCCAGCGCGGCCAGCGCGAACGCCAGGAGCCCGGCGGCGGCCAGCGCGGCGGCGCCGGGTCAAGATGGTCATGCGGTTCTCCTCACCGGCCGCGGGCCGGGTCAGGCGGGCTGGGCGTGCGGGGCGGCTAGATGTTGCCGTCGCCGTCGCTGGGGCCGCCGTTGTTATCGCCGTCCTGGTCGCCGCCGTTGCCCTGCTGGATGGGATTGGCGGTCTGCGCGGGCGCTGTGACCGGCGGCGCAGGCGGCGTGGTGGCCGGCGCCGCGGACGGCGTGGTGGCCGCGGCGTGCATCGGCCGGGACTGGCGATGCTGATGCGCCGGCTTGGGCTTTGCGGAGTGCGCCGCGGCCGGCGCGGGCTTTGCGGAGTGCGTCGCTGCCGCTGGCCGGGGCGCGGCGGAGTGCGCCGTCACAGCAGTACTGCAGCCCGCGGTCACGGCCGCGAGCAGTACGAGCCCGGCCGCCGATCGTGCAAGGGAGAAAGACACGGGGTACCCATTTCGGTTGTGCGATTCAGGGGAACGACGTCCGCCATGCGCACAGGCGGTCATCATGCGTACACATGTGATACGGCCTGCGACGGCGCGACGGTTCAGCCAGGACACGGCCTGGGGATGTGGGGTCGGTCACAGCCCGGGTCCTGCCGGGCCCGGGTGTCCTGTCCGGCGGGCGGTGCTGGCGAGCCATTTGCCGAGCTGGGTGAGGTAGTCATCCAGCTGGGCGCGGGTGGCGGGGTCGGTGAGCTGGCCGGCGGCGCCGAACTGCTGGCTGGCCCGGCTGATCTCCAGCGGCGGCAGCGGGAGGCAGTGCGCGCCCAGGCCGTGCAGGACGTGGCGGACGGCGGCCTGGGCCTGCCGGGTCCCGCCGGTGCCGGCGGTGGCGCCGGCGACCGCGGCCGGGCAGCCGCGCAGCGGTTCCCGCGGGTCGCGGGACAGCCAGTCCAGCGCGTTCTTCAGGCCGCCGGGGATGCTGAAGTTGTATTCGGGGGTGATGATCAGCAGGGCGCCGGCGGCCAGGATGGCG
>JBOHLS010000090.1:0-1283 GCA_050729835.1 Allostellaceae bacterium
GGGTCTTCAGGGAATCGAGTGGGCGATTTTGGACGTTCATAGCGGGAAATTGCCTGTGGATATTGGGGTTTGCCCGGTTTGATGGGTTCGCAAATCCGGCAAGATAAGGGATGGGTGGATCAGCGAAGCGCCGACGGCGTCTGTCGGATGGATATTTGTTTGCGGATTTTCGTGCGAAGGAGACGGTACGCGGGGTTTTCGGGCAGCCGGACGTGCGGATTGTCAGTCTCGAACGACGCTCAAAAAAACGGTCTGCGGCTGCTGCGGGAAGGTTCACTCGGGCTGGTATGACCGCCGCGTGCGGCAGGTCCGGGATCTGCCGTGCGCCGGCTACAGGATCGTCCTGGAACTGGAAGTGCGGCGCCTTGCCTGCACGCGTTGCGGCGGCGTGAAACGCGAGCGGCTGGATTTTCTGGCGGACAATCCGCGCTTCACCAAACGCTTTGCATATTATGTCGGGCACCGCTGCGCGCAGGCTTCGATCCGCGATGTCGCCCGGGAACTGAAGCTCGACTGGGACACGGTCAAGACGCTGGAGATGCAGTACATGCGCGCGCAGATCGCGCGCGCCGGTACGCCCGGCCCCAGGGCGATCGGCATCGATGAAATCGCGGTCCGCAAAGCTCACAACTACCGCATCGTGGTCAGCGACCTTCATCGCAGGCGGCCGATATGGTTCGGCGGCGAAGACCGTTCGGAGGCCAGCATGGCGCAGTTCTATGCCTGGCTGGGGCTCAAAAAGAGCCGCCAGATCAAGCTTGCCGTAATGGACATGTGGAAGCCGTTCCGCAACGTCACCAAAGACAAAGCGCCGCAAGCCGCGATCCTGTTCGACAAATTCCACATCATGCGCCATCTGGGCGAAGCGCTCGATCATGTGCGCAAGGCAGAGTATGCCCGCCTCAGCGGCAAGGACCGCCGCTTCATCAAGGGCCAGAAGTACACGCTGCTTTCGCGCCGCGAGAATCTCACCCTAGAGGGCAAGCGTTCGCTCAAGCTGCTGCTCGCCGCCAACAAACGGCTGAACACCGCCTATCTCCTGAAGGAGTCCTTCGGCCAGCTCTGGGATTACGATCGCGAAGGCTGGGCGCGCCGCTTCTTCGACAACTGGCGCGCCAGCCTCAAATGGCAGCGGCTCAAACCCTACGAACGCTTCGCCGACATGATCGATCGCCACTGGGACGGCATCGCCGCCTACTGCAAACCCGAGAACAAAGTCTCGCTCGGCTTCGTCGAGGGTCTCAACAACAAGATCCGTGTCTTCCAGCGGCGCGCCTACGGTC
>JBOHLS010000091.1:0-1266 GCA_050729835.1 Allostellaceae bacterium
TGAACCTGTCCCGCAAAAATGGACGCCAAGAAGCGACACTTCTGTTATTTCTTGGAGGTTCCCATGCAACAACGCATTCCCCGTCGTCAATACACGGATGATTTCAAAGCTCAGGCCGTCAGCCTAGCGGAGTCAGTCGGCCGCGCCCAGGCTGCGCGCCAGCTTGGCATGTCGGTCAAGACGCTTGCCAACTGGCGGGATGCTTCGCGTAACGGGCGTGCACTGCGCTCTGCGGCGCGCCAGCCGGTCAGTGATCTGGAAAGCCAGGTGGCGCAGCTCAAGGCCGAGAACGCCACGCTCAGGATGGAGCGCGAAATCTTAAAAAAAGCGACGGCGTTCTTTGCCAGAGAGTCCCGGTGAGATACGCCTTCGTCACCCGTGAGCGGACTCACTATCCCGTCCGGTTGTTGTGCCGGGTGTTGCAGGTGTCGGTGTCTGGGTTCCACGCCTGGCGTCGTCGGCAGGCTGTTCCACGGCCTGATGCGGATGCTGAGCTGCGTGCGGATGTGCGCGCGATCCACGCAGCGAGTCGGCATACCTACGGCCGGCCGCGTTTGATGCAGGCATTGCGCGTCTGTGCGCATCCCGTTGGCCCCAAGCGCGTCGCCCGCCTGATGCGCGAAGAAGGCTTGCGCGGCAAGGCCAAGGGATGTCGTTTCAAGCCTTCGACCACCGACAGCCGTCATACCCGGCCCGTCGCCGAGAACGTGCTCAATCGGCGCTTCGCCGTCGACATCGGCGTCCCCGCGTGGGTCGGCGACATCACGTACATCCCAACGAAGGAAGGCTGGCTGTACCTGGCGACCGTCATCAGTCTGCAAACCCGACAGGTGCTCGGCTACAGCCTGGCCGACCGCATGCCGGATGACCTGGTGCAGCAAGCTTTTCTGAATGCGTGGTCGGCGGCGCCTGTCAGCCAAGGCGTGCTGTTCCATTCCGATCGCGGCAGCCAATACGCGAGCCGTGACTTCACCGGAACAATCACGACGCTGGGCTTCATCCCGAGCATGAGCCGCAAAGGCAATTGTTGGGACAACGCCGTGGCGGAAAGCTTCTTCGCCACGCTCAAGAACGAAGAAGTCACGGGTGTGTACGAAACCAAGGCCCAAGCCCTCGCCGCCATCGCCAGCTACATCCACGGCTTCTACAACCCAGCCCGATTGCATTCCGCTCTCGGCTACTTGTCACCCAACGACTATGCAGCCAAACTGAAACACGCTGCTTGACCCGCCGCTTTATGGCGTCCGATCTCAGGGGGCAGGTTCA
>JBOHLS010000092.1:0-1216 GCA_050729835.1 Allostellaceae bacterium
CGGCGGCGGTCATCAGGTCGTGGTTGTTGCGCCCGATGGCGCCCAGCCACTTCCGGTCCAGGACGAGGAACGCGAAGATGATGGCGCCGGCGACGTGTGCGCTGTCAAGGACGCTGATAGTCCAGTAGATGGTGCCGAACCCGTTGCTGCTGACGGTGAAGTTCAGCTGCGACAGGTCTATGAGCTGCACGCCGAGCGCGCACAAGCCCAGGACGATCCCGCCCCATAGCAGGCGGGCCATGCCGCGCGCGTCGCCGTCGCGGATCACCCTGCGGGCCTGGTACATCTGCACGCTGGACAGGATGAGCAGGCCGGTGGCGAACGCGCCGAGCGTAGGGTGGATGTCGATTCCGATGGGCGGCCAGTGCGTGGACCGCCCGCTGGCGGTGTACCAGGCGGTGTACAGGGCCGAGAAGAAGATCGCCTCGGAGCAGACGAAGAACACCACGCCGAGCACGACCGACGGCACCTTGTCGGCGCCGCTGGTGGGCGCGCGCGGGGTTTCGGTCCCGGTGGCCATCATGCCTCACTTCCCGCCGACGGGCCGCTGCCGAACGGTGGATCGTCCGGCGGATCGTCAAACAAGGCGCTCGCGGCATGAGCCGGCACGGCAGCGGCGGCCAGCCGCATGTCGTAGACCGGGCGCTCGGAGCGGATGCGCGGCACGGAGTCGAAATTCCACGGCGGCGGCGGTGAGGTCGTCGCCCACTCCAGCGAGTTCGCCTCCCACGGGTCGTTGGGCGCGGTCCGCGGTTTGCGCGCGGTGATGAACACGTTGACGACGAAGACGATCGCGCCGATGCCGAGCAGGTACGCCCCGACCGTCGAGATGTCGTTGAGCGTCTGGAACTGCGGCAGGTAACTGGCGATCCGCCGGCGCATCCCCTCCAGCCCGTCGATGTGCATCGGCATGAAGGCCAGGTTCCCGCCGATGAACCACAACCAGAAGTGGATCTTCCCGAGCCGCTCGTCGAGGAAGCGGCCGGACCACTTCGGCCACCAGAAGTAGAACCCGCACAAGATGCCCATGGCCGCGCCGCCGAAGAGCACGTAGTGGATGTGCGAGACGACCCAGTAGGTGGCGTGCAGCTGGAAGTCCACCGGCGGCGAGCCGAGGAACACGCCATCGACGCCTCCGACGAGGAACATCAGCAAGAACCCGATCGCGAAGTACATCGCTGAGGTCATCCGGATGCGGCCGCCCCACAGCGTCGCG
>JBOHLS010000093.1:0-1183 GCA_050729835.1 Allostellaceae bacterium
CTCCCGCCCTGCCCCTGCCGGCCGCCCCGGCTGTCCCGGCTCCGGCCGGGCCTGGTGGTGGCGGGTCGGGTGACAGTTTCGCGCCGGGGTCCCAGATGGGGCCGGGCGGTGCGGGCGCGGCCGGGCTGGCCGTGCTGATCGTGGCGTGCCTGGCGGTGCCAGGCAGCACGCGCAGGCATTCCCGGGCGGCCGTCCCGTTCACGGCCGCCGTGCTCGCGGTGATTGAGGTGCCGGGCTAGCAGCAGGGCGTCGTCCCTCAGCTGCGTGACCCGCCCGGCGGGCCCGTCCCCGGTCCGGGCGGCGCAAGTCCCCAACCGGATTCTTCGCCTCAGTTCATCGTTCAGGAGAGTGCATCAGCCATGAGTAAGTTCTTCGCGCGCCTTGCGGCGGTTGCCGCCGGGCTGATCGCCCCCGCGGTGCTGGCCACCGCGGCGCTGGCGGGCACCTGCCCGCCGCAAGGCCACGGCCCGGACTTCGGCCCGGCCGTGTCCGACTGGCACCCCGGGCTGCACAGCCCGTTCACCTACACCACCGGCGGCCCCTTCGGCCACGGCACCTTCGGCCACGGCACCTTCGGGTCCGGCCACGGCACCGAGCACGGCACGGGCCACGGCACCAACCACGGGACCGGGCACGGCACCGAGCACGGCACCGGCCACGGCACTAACCACGGGACCGGGCACGGCACCGAGCACGGGACCGGGCACGGGACGAACCACGGTTCCAGCGGTTCCGGGCACGGCCGTAACCACGGCACCGGCGGCACCGGCGGGAACGGGACCAACGGCGGGACCGGCACTGGCAGCGGGTCCGGCTCCGGCTCTGGCGGGTCTGGCACTGGCAGCGGGACCGGCTCCGGGTCTGGGGGGTCCGGCGGCAGCGGGACCGGCTCCGGGTCTGGGGGGACCGGTGGCAGTGGCACCGGCACCGGCGGCAGCGGTTCCGGGTCCGGCGGCTCCGGGTCTGGCGGGTCTGGCGGCAGCGGGACTGGGTCCGGCGGCAGCGGGACCGGCACCGGCACCGGCGGGACTGGCGGGTCCGGCAGCAACAGCGGGACCGGCAGCAACAGCGGATCTGGCGGGAACGGGTCGCTGCTCACCGTTAACACCGGCGGCACCCCGCTGAACGGGTCGCTGGTCACCGTCACCACCGGCACCGGCACCACCGGCACCGGCACCACCGG
>JBOHLS010000094.1:0-1177 GCA_050729835.1 Allostellaceae bacterium
CAGGATGGCGAAGGCCCGCTTCCGGACCGCGCCGAATGGCGTGGCGTCGTCGACAGCCTCATCGACATAGAGCAGCAGCACGCGGCCCACGCGCGGCGCTTCCTGCTGGCGTTTGGCCTGAGCTTGAAGGAAGGCATCCATCGAGTTGGTCTTGGTCTCGTCCTCGATCTTCGAGAGGTGGCGGTCGAAGGCGTCGACGAGATTGTCGCTGAGCTGCCGGAAGCGCTGCCCCGCGTAGCACAGCAGATAAAGGTGCGCCTGTGCCGGCTGCATCCGCCGCAGGTCGTAGATCGTGTAGGACAGGGCGAGGTCAGCGTAGCGCGAGATGTTCTGCTGCGAGATGCCGAACGTCGGCAGCAGTGCCTTGGCGGCCTGGTAGAGCGGCGCCAGCGTGGCGCGCTTCTGCCGCTCGGCCGTCATCATCTTGTAATGGAAGTTGCGGGCGTCCTTCTTGAGTTCGGCCAGCGCGGCCAACTCCGGCAACGTCTCTGTTCGTGCCAGCAGGTCCCGCAGCGCCTTGACTGTTTGCGCGTCGAGCGCCGTCTCGACCAGGTGGTTCAGGCGTTTGCGCTCGACCGTCAAGGCGGCGCTGATCACGGACTGCAGCGTCGTGTAGCCGGGGCGCACGATCTTGCGGCCCCTCAGCACCGCCAGCAGCTCGAGCCCGATAAAGCTTGGCGTCATGTCGCGCCTGGCCAGCTCTGTGGCGGCCGCGACGAGGGCTGGGCGATCCGCCTGCGACCAGAGCCGGAAACCAAAGAGCCGGGCGATCTCGGCGCGTTGTGCGTCGCGCTCGCGGCGTCGCAGGACCCGGAGGGCAAGCATGCCCGCTGGAAGATCCGAAAAGTAGCGCTCGGCCAGAAAGGCAATGTCTTCGGCCGGAACCGTATCCGTGGTCAGATCGAAGAAGGCGTGTTTGGCCTTGAAGTATCCAAGTTGCAGCAAGCAATGCAGGCGCTCGCCCGATCCCCGCCGTCGCTCTGCCAGGGCGAGTTCTGCATCGATAAAGGCGAGGAACTCAGCGCGTTGGAAGTCGTCGAAGTCGGGGACGCTGTAGAGAGCCAGCCGCTCGGCCGCGGTGAAGATCGTCAGCCGTTTGGCGCCGCCTGTCCGCGTCTGTCGGTCGTTTCCCAATCGGTCTCATCCGAGGCATGGCAGGTCAGGACTTTCCCTATAA
>JBOHLS010000095.1:0-1176 GCA_050729835.1 Allostellaceae bacterium
CGCAGCTTACGACGCAGTACGACCGGCTCCAAAAGACCGGCTTACGATAGATGCGCCCGATGCGCGCTGCGAACTCTTTGCGAACGAGGCGAGAGGAAACCGTCTTGAAGTTGTTCACCAACACCGACGGTGCGACGTTCGGATTGACCGACAGCAGCAGGTGAACGTGGTCGGGCTCGCCGTTGAACTCCAAAAGCTCGCACTCCCAGCGCGCAGCGAGGTTCTCGAAGATCGCTTTGAGGCGAGCGAGGATAGGGGCGTCGATGCAGCGGCGGCGATACTTCGTAACGAGAACTAAATGCAGATGCAGGCTGAAAACGCAATGATAGATGGCCTTCATCTCTTGCTTGGCAGCCATAACCAAGATACAATGTACCCGATGGAACCCATCTCGCGCAAGGTCACGTATCGCCTGTATCCGTCGCGCCGGCAGGAAGCGGCGTTGCTGGATATGCTCGCTTCGCACCAGCGGCTCTATAACGCCGCCTTGGAGCAGCGCATTGCCGCGTGGCGCCTCGGGCGTCATCGCGTCTCATACGTCGATCAATGCCGCGATCTCACCGACCTGCGCGGCGAGGACGAACGGTACGCACGTCTCAATGCGCAGTCGGCGCAGGTGACGCTGCGGCGACTCGACTTGGCCTTGCGCGCCTTCTTCCGGCGTGTGAAGGCGGGGCAAACGCCGGGCTTTCCGCGCTTTCGGTCGTTCGAACGTTTTTCCGGGTGGGGATACAAGACGCACGGGGATGGGTTCCGTTTCACACCGGGCGACGGGAATCGGCACGGCGCGCTGCGCCTCTCGGGCATCGGGACTATCTCGGCGCGTGGGCGTGCGCGCACGATGGGCGAGGTCGTGACGTGCGAGATTCAACATAAGGCCGGGCGCTGGTACGCGTCGCTCACATTCCGCTGCGCGCCAGCGCGGATTGGCGGCAGCGCGGCCGTCGGCCTCGATTGGGGAGTGGAGACGTTCGCGACGCTCGCGTACGAAGACGGCTCATACGATGCGATCGCGAATCCGCGATTCGTTCGCACCGCCAAAGCGAAGCTCGAAGCCGCGCAGCAGAATCTCACACGCAAGAAACGCGGATCAAAGAACCGCACCAAGGCGAAACGGATCGTCTCGGTGATCCAGCGCACGACAGCCAATCGGCGTCGCGATTTCCTGCACAAACA
>JBOHLS010000096.1:0-1174 GCA_050729835.1 Allostellaceae bacterium
GCGGCGAAAGCAAGAACGCAACCTTCACGTCAATCACCCACTTGCGCTTCGATCCACGCTCGCCGCTCGCCCGCGAAATCGTCGCCTATCAAAAGCATCGCATTAAGCGCCTCAATGGCAGTCGTGGTAGGTAGGCTGGCGATACCTTACCGCTTTTTCATATTCACCAGCAGTGTGCTGGCCGCGCGACGCTTACACCACGGCTTTTTACCGCAGCAGCTTGGAGTGGTTTGGAACCTGCTCCTGAAAGCCGATCCCGAGGGGCCCACCCTCATCTTTCACGCAGCTTTACGACAACGTTGTCAGTTCATGGTGAACTCCTTTCCGCTGTCTCTGCAGCACACTAAAGCCTAGGAAGTCGAAGCTTTCCTCGGGTAGGCGCACCAGTCCGGTCTTGGCTTCGTTCACCGTCAGCCAGAGCCGGGTCATCAGCTGTCGCATCGTCGTCAGTGCGGCCGATCCGTTGCCGGGGCGGCAGCAGATGACGAGGTCATCGGCATAATTGACGACGTGAGCATCGAGCCGTCTGCGGTGTCCGAACCGTTCCCAGGCCAGCAGGAAGCGGCGGAAGTAGAGGTTCGCCAGCAAGGGCGAGATCGGAGAGCCCTGCGGCGTCCCCCGATGTCGATCCTTCGCCTCCGTCGTGCATCGGGTCGCACGCTGGTCACGCTCGACAACCGGTGCCGTGAGCCATCTCTTGATCACGGACAGGAGCGTCCCGTCCGCGACGCGGCGGCTCACGCAGCGCATCAGCGGCCCATGTGGGATCGACGAGAAGTAGTCGCTGAGATCGGCGGGGACTGTCCGAATTTCTGTGTATGAGGCGTCGTTCAGTCTCGCCCACCATTGGGCGGTCGACTGTAGGCAAGGGATTGCCGCGCCGGCAAGGCGATAGCGCCGGCGCGCGGTTGTTTCTTGGTAACAGCCCAGGTAGGGGGGTCTTGCCCCCTTCCGCGAAGCGATGGGCTGCGGGGCCGAGGGCGGCAGATTTCGTGGTCTTGGTAGGGGCTGCGGCGCCGATGGTGCTTGACACGGCGCGGCGACGTCGATTCCAAGGAGTCGGTGGATCGCACCGCCCTCGACCTGCTCTCGAAAGACGACACCAGTGCGCTGCTGCGGGCGCAAGCCGAAGGCCACGCGGCTGAGCTGCTGGCGCAAGCCGAACGCCACACGG
>JBOHLS010000097.1:0-1158 GCA_050729835.1 Allostellaceae bacterium
CAGTAGTGTCCGGTTAAAACTCGAATAGATTCAGTTGCCTATCAAACGTGAGGTTGTTCGGGATGGGCTCGACGCCCGCAATAGCTTGTTTTAGCGGCAGTTTCTCGAAGAGCGTCAGCGACAAGATCTGTAGCAACGTATGCAGCGACACGTTCAGACGAAGTTCTTTCTTGATGATCGCCACCAGCACGTAGACGCTGATGGCGATCCAGATTTGCGTCCGCACAGCGTTCTCGGAAGTGCCATAGAAGCGTTTGATGCGCAGGTGCTGCTTGATCCACTTGAAGAACAGTTCCACCTGCCATCGGCACCGGTACAGGGCGCAAATGGTCAGCGCCGGCAAGGCAAACTGGTTGGTCAGGAATACCAGGTTCTTGCCGGTCTCGGGATCGCGATAGCGGATGCGACGCAGGTGAGCGGGATAGTGCTTGGCAGCATAGAAGCCATTGAGAGCAATGGTCTGATCGCAGATGAGTCCCGCGTCGCGATCCACCGGCGCCGAGTACACGCGCCGTGCATCGAGGTTTCGCTTGGCGCGCGTGATGAAGAACCCGCCCGCCTGATCGAGCGCGTAGAGCCGCTCATAGTCCAGGTAGCCCCGATCCATGATGTAGAAGGCGCCGGCCTCGATAAGCAGTAGGTCCAGCACGTTGATGTCGTGCATCTTGCCGTCGGAGATGTGGATGAAGGTGGGGATCGCCCCCCGCAGATCGAGCAGCGTGTGCAACTTCACGGCCGCTTTGGTGGAGCGAAACGGCGCCCACGGGAACATCGACAGGCACAGATCGATGGTCGTCGCATCGAGGGCATATACGGTATTGGCCAGCTCGACGCCGAAGTCCTCGTCGACGTAGAGCGTGCGAGCCTGGGTGATCAGCCGTTGAGCCAACTCGAAGTAAATGCGCCAGTCGCGCGACTCATTAGCATCGGCCAGCGTCGAGCGAGCGACCGCCGCGCCGATGCCCACGTGGTAAAGCTTGCCGGCTTGAGCCGCCAAACACACTTCGATATCGCGCAAGCTCTCGCGGTAGGTCAGCTGCGCGAAGGCCATGACGCGAAACTGCTCGGCGCAACTGAGGCTGCGCGTCCGATGATCGCCGCCGTACCGATTGACGATGCGATGGAAGCTCTTCCACGGCAGGAAGTCCATGACCTGCG
>JBOHLS010000098.1:0-1091 GCA_050729835.1 Allostellaceae bacterium
ACCAGCGTCGTGCAGTCCGACTCATACACATACACTGTGTCGTTGACCAACGTCCCCGCCGGGTTCGTCCACGTCAGGCTCACTGAGTTGTACGTCACACTCGGCGCCGTCAGACTCGTCGGGGCGCTCGGTGGTGCGTTGTATGTGGTTGCGGTCGTGGACGCGCTCGGACTCGACTGCCCACCGTTCGTCCATGCCGAGACCACGAAGCAATACTCCGTGTTCGCACTCAGTCCCGTCACCGTGTGGCTCGTCGCCACGCCCACGTTGACCGAGTGAACTGTCCCCGTGCACGTCGCTCCCGTGTAGTAGTAGATCGTGTCGTTGACCAGCGTCCCTGCCGGGTTCGTCCACGTCAGGCTCACTGAGTTGTACGTCACGCTCGGCGCCGCCAGACTCGTCGGGGCGCTCGGTGGTGCGTTGTATGTGGTTGCGGTCGTGGACGCACTCGGGCTCGACTGTCCACCGTTCGTCCATGCCGAGACCACGAAGCAATACTCCGTGTTCGCACTCAGTCCCGTCACCGTGTGGCTCGTCGCCACGCCCACGTTGACCGAGTGAACTGTCCCCGTGCACGTCGCTCCCGTGTAGTAGTAGATCGTGTCGTTGACCAGCGTCCCTGCCGGGTTCGTCCACGTCAGGCTCACTAAGTTGTACGTCACGCTCGGCGCCGCCAGACTCGTCGGGGCGCTCGGTGGTGCGTTGTATGTGGTTGCGGTCATGGACGCACTCGGACTCGACTGCCCACCGTTCGTCCACGCCGAGACCCTGAAGCAGTACTCCGTGCTCGCGCTGAGACCCGACACCGAATAGCTCGTCGTCACCCCCGCTGAGATCGAGTGAACCGTTCCCGTGCAGGTCGCTCCCGCGTAGTAGTAGATCGTGTCGTTGACCAATGTCCCTACTGGGTTCGCCCACGTCAGCTCGACCGTCGTCGTCCCCGTCGTCGTCGCCACGAGGCTCGTCGGCGCCGCCGGAATCGCCGACAACACCGTCAGCGTCAGAGCGCTGCTCGTCTTCACCTGGCCGTTCGCGTCCGTCGCCGTGACCGTGATCGTGTAGGGGGATGCCGTGTTGCTCGTCGGCGTGCA
>JBOHLS010000099.1:0-1071 GCA_050729835.1 Allostellaceae bacterium
CTCGCGCGCCGACAGCATCACCTGCTGATAGGAATTGCCGAGTTCGTAGCGGTCGACGTCGACGTGGTAGAATTTGTAATAGGTGCGGATCTCCTGGAGCTGCGCGTAGGTGTCGGTGAGTGGCTGCGCATCCCACAGCCTGACGTTGTCGATGGTGCCACGGTCCGCGTCGAGCGAGCGGAGCGTGAGATTCTGCTCGACTGGGAACGGCCGCACGATCACGTGGCGAAGATTGTAGGCCTCCTGCGTCAGAGCGATGTTGTGCCGAAGGTAAGGCGTCTCGAGCGCGAGCTCGCTCGGCTTCACGTAAAAGCGTTCGAAGAGCGGCGGGGCCACCACCGAAAGCGCTAGGACGCCGAGAAAAGCCGCGATCGCCGTGCCGGGGATCCAGTATGTCTGCCAGCGGATGTTGAGCCACGAGGCCAGCGCGGCGCTCAAGGTCAGCCCGATCAAGAGCCAGAGGATCGGAAGATTGACATGGATGTCGGCATAGGCTGCGCCGACGACCACGCCGTTATTGCTGTAAAGCAGCCGATAGCGGTCGAGATCGTAGGACCACGCCTTCAGCGCGAAGAACAGGCCGAGAAGCACCGAGCCGTGGACGAGGACGGCGGGAGAGAGCTGCCGGGGCCGGCCGTCGAAGGAGAAGTCGCCGTGGAGCCCATAAACCGCGCCAGCCACGAGCGCGCTCAAGAACAGCGTCGCGTAAAGCCACTGCGTGAGCGCTACATAGGCCGGCAGCGCGAAGAGATAGAATCCGATGTCACGGCCGAAGACCGGATCGGTTGCACCGTATGGCACCCGGTCGATGAAACGGAGCACCAAGCTCCAATCGCCGAATTCGCCGACGGCGGTCAGGAACGCGAGGACGAGCGACGCGGCGACTATGAGATAGGACCACACAGAGCGGGACGCCAGGCCCGCGACCAGCTCGGCGAGCGCCTGGCCGCTGCCTGCGCCTTGCGGGAAGGCGAGCGAGTGCCAGGGGCTTCGGCGTCTCGCGTAGCGCAGTGCCACAGCTCCCGACGCCCAGAAGCACAGGCCCGACGCCACAAAGACGAAGAGAAAGAC
>JBOHLS010000100.1:0-1054 GCA_050729835.1 Allostellaceae bacterium
CAGTCTAGTACAGCGTTTCGATGGAACGACTCCTATCCCACGGCCTCTTGGATTTTGTAGGTCCACGTATGAGTCACCGGTTCGCGGTTGAGATCTCTGATGTAGGCGAGGATTCTGGTTTTCAGTTCGGCCTTCGATGCGACGCGGATTTGGCGGAGCATGGAGCGTGCCATTTTGGAGAAGAAGCCCTCAACCAGGTTGAGCCAGGAGCCGTGGGTCGGCGTGAACACGAACGAGAAGCGACCCGCGGGCCGCTTTGCCAGCCAGGCGTTGGTCTCCCGGGAAGTGTGGGCGGAGTGGTTGTCGAGGATCAGCTTGATGGCGGTTTCTGTTGGGTAGGCTTGATCGAGCTGCTCGAGGAAGCCAACGAACTCGCGCGAGCGATGGCGATCTTCGACCGAGGCGTGGACCCGGCCGGTCAGCAGATCGATTCCGGCGAGCAGGCTGAGTGTCCCGTGGCGCCTGTACTCGTGCTCGCGGGCGAAGGTGGGATGCGAACCCGGCACCGGCGGCAGATCGGGTGCCGTGTTTTCGATCGCCTGGATCCCCGGCTTCTCGTCGTAGGAGATGACGGCGACGTTGCCGTTGGCGGGATCGCTCTCCCGCAACACCGCGACCTCCCGATAAACGCAGAGCACATCGGCCATCTTGGCCTCGAACGCCGGATCACGCCGATCCAGATAGTAGCGCACCTTGTGCGGCCTGATCTCGTGCCGGGCCAGTATCTTGCAGACCGTGCCTTGCACGACGCCGCGCAGACAAGGGTGCCCCGCCGCCGCCGCATGCTCGCGGACGTGCCGTGCCAGCAGCCGCGTGGTCCAAAGTTCGTGCGGATAACCCAGCTCCTTCGCCTTGCGGCAGGCCAGCGCCACCAGCCATGCGCGGGCGTCGTCGGTGATTTCCGGCGCTTTACCAGGACGCGGGCTGTCATCCAGCGCCGCCAGCGCGCCAAACCGGATCGCCCGCGCCAAGCACCGCAGCACGGTCTGATGCGTCACGCCGATCGCACGGCCGACCGAGTACGCCGAGGGTTCAACGCGATAAGCCAGCAAAA
>JBOHLS010000101.1:0-1032 GCA_050729835.1 Allostellaceae bacterium
CCATCCCCGCTGCGGCGGCGAGGAAGCCGAAGCGATAGCCGTAGCGCCGACCGACGAAATCGGCGCAGAGAAACGGCGCGACGAAGCTGCCGAGGTTGGTGGCGAGGTAGAAGAGCGTGTAGCCGCCTTCGCGGCGCGGGTCGTTGGCGGCGTAGTTGCGTCCGATGAGAACGGTAAGCGGAATGCCGAGCCCGGCGGCGAGCGCGAACGCGGCCATGCCGATCTCGAAGCCGGCGAGCGTCGGCAGCGCCATCAAGACCAGGGACACGGCTCCGAGCCACAGCGCAATGAGCAGCGACAGCGCCTCCCCGAGAACCTTGTCGGCAAGATATCCGCCGATGATGGGTGTGGCATATATCAGGGCGAGAAAGCCGCTCGTCAGCAGATCCGAATGCCTCTGCGCCGCCGCCTCGCCGAGGCCGGCGTAGAAGCTCTGGGCGATGTAGGGGGCGAGGAAGGCGCGAAAGCCGTAAAACGCGAAATTGAGCCCGACCGTGACCGCCAGCAGCATCCACAGCTGACGCGGATGGCCCCACCGGTCCGCCGGTCGGTCGGTATCGCGCTCGAGTGCGATGGGCGTGCTCATGACCTTGCGCCTGTAGAGCACTGAATTCTGCCGCCCTCCAACGCTATCCTTGCCAGATCCATCTCGAACACGCGCCGGAGCTCGCCGCTCAAGGCATCGGAACCGGGCGGGATTGCGCGGGCGCCCTGCCATGCATACTACCTCTGCTCATGTGCGGAGTGACCGAATGCCTCGATCGCGCAAGATACCACCCGCCTGGTTGCTGGGTTGGGGATACTTTCCGTTTGCGGTCAATAACTCGGTGGGCATCATTGCAGTGCCCGATCTGCTCGCCTCGGCCCATGTGCCCGAAGCCCGGATCACCACGGTCACGTCCCTAACATTGCGTCCGCTTTCATCAGCATTCCGCTATCGCCGCTGCTGGACTGGCGGCTTTCGCGGCGCAGTTATGCGATCGCGTTCGCGATCCTGAGCGCGCTGTGCACTTTCGGCTCCCTCGTCGCGAT
>JBOHLS010000102.1:0-1020 GCA_050729835.1 Allostellaceae bacterium
CCGACGGATGTGACAACGTTAACGCCGATGCCGAACAGGAGAACACGATGCGAGTCTTCGTCGCTGGAGCGAGCGGTGCGATCGGCGCCTGGCTCGTTCCTCAGCTCATCGATCGAGGTCACGAGGTGATCGGCACCTTCAGGTCGGCTGGAAACGCTGAGCGGGTCCGGGCGCTCGGGGCGGAGCCAGTCGCCCTCGACCTGCTCGACGCGCGCGCCGTGCGCCAGGCCGTGCTCGACACCGGGCCCGAGGCGATCATCCACCAGGCGACGGCGCTGGCGGATGTGCGCTTCGGCCGGAGCCTGGACCGCAGCTTCGCGCCGACCAACCGGCTGCGGACCGAGGGCACCGACGCGCTGCTGGCCGCCGCGCGCGAGGCAGGCGTGCGCCGGTTCGTCGCCCAGAGCTTCGCCAGCTATCGTTACGCGCGCGAAGGGGGGCCGGTCAAGGCCGAAGATGCTCCGCTCGACCCCAGTCCGCCGGAGATGGCGCGCCAGACCAACGCCGCGATGCGTTACCTTGACCAGGCCGTCACGGACGCCGGCGGGATCGCGCTTCGCTACGGCGGCTTCTACGGCGCCTCCAACGACGGGCTGGTCAAGCCCGTCCGCAAGCGGCAATTCCCGGTCATCGGCGATGGCGACGGCGTCTCCTCCTTCATCCACCTCGACGACGCCGCCGCCGCGACCGTGCTCGCGCTCGAACACGACCTGGCCGGCATCTACAACATCGTCGACGACGAGCCCGCCCCGATGCGCGAGTGGCTCCCCGCGCTCGCGAGCGCACTCGGCGCCAAGCCGCCCCGCCACGTCCCCCTGTGGCTCGCCGGGCTCGTCGCGGGCAAAGGCATGGTGATGATGGCCGTCGGGTCCCGCGGCGCCTCGAACGCGAAGGCCAAACGGGAACTCGGCTGGACGCTCCGCTACCCAAGCTGGCGCCAGGGCTTCACCGCGGCCTACGCCCAGCCGGAACCGCCCCACGGCCGGACCTGACCCAGCAGGACCACACGCCACCCGGCGC
>JBOHLS010000103.1:0-1015 GCA_050729835.1 Allostellaceae bacterium
GGGTGGAGGGGAGGGTGGAGGGGAGGGTGGAGGGGAGGTCGAAGGGGAGGTCGAAGGGGAGGGTGATGCCGTCCAGGGCGTGGGCGCACAGGTCGTCTTCGCGGTCCGCGGGGAGCGCGGCGATGATCCTGGCCACCAGGTCGCGCAGGCGCTTGATGTTGGCCGCGAAGACCTCGAAGACCTCGGCCTGGGTCACGCCCTCGCCTTCCTCGACGCCGGCGTCGAGGTCGGTGACCAGGGCCAGCGGGGTGTAGCAGAGGGCCAGCTCACGGGCCAGGACCGCCTCGGGGTGGCCGGTCATCCCGACCAGCGTCCAGCCCTGGGCGGCGAACCACCGCGATTCGGCGCGGCTGGAGAACCTCGGCCCTTCGATGACGACCAGCGTTCCCGAGCTCGCGGGCGCCCAGCCCTGCTCCCGGGCCGTCGCGATGGCGACCGGGCGGACCGACGGGCAGTACGGGTCGGCGAACGGCACGTGGCAGGCGCCCTCGTCGAAGTAGGTCGCCTCGCGCGTCCTGGTGCGGTCCACGAGCTGGTCGGGGACGACCAGCGTGCCCGGGCCGTAGGCAGGAGTGAGCGAGCCGACCGCGGTCGGAGCGAGCACCCGCCGCACGCCGAGCGAGCGCAGCGCCCACATGTTCGCGCGGTACGGGATCTTGTGCGGCGGGAACCGGTGGTCGCGGCCGTGCCTGGGCAGGAACGCGACCCGGCGGCCGGCCACCTCGCCCACCGTGACCGGGTCGCTCGGCGCCCCGAACGGGGTCTCGATCTTGACCTCTTCGGCGTCTTCGAGGAACTCGTAAAAGCCCGAACCGCCCACGACGGCCATGCTGGCCAGGGGGGACGGCACTGCTGACCCCGCCCGGGGGGGCTCCATCCCCCCGGACCCCCCTGGCAGACTCCCCCGCGAGGGCTTGGCCAGGTCCGCCATGACCGGTCAGGCGACCTTCTCGCCCGAGGACGACGAGGACGACGAGGACGACGAGGACGACGAGGACGACTTGGCCGGGCTGCC